>JAJYSP010000015.1 GCA_021793515.1 Actinomycetes bacterium
CGGACGCCGCCATGGGCGAGCTCTCCCGCCAGCTCCTCTACAAGGCCCGCTGGCACGGGGTCGAGGTCCGAGTGGCCGACCGATGGTTCCCCTCGTCCAAAACGTGCTCGTTCTGTGGCGTGGTCAGAAACGAGCTCGACCTGTCGACGCGGACCTTTTCGTGTGGGGCCTGTGGCCTCGTCATCGACCGCGACCTCAACGCGGCGATCAATTTGGCCCGCTGGCAGCCCACGGGACCATCCGCGGTGACACTGTTGGAACCAACGCACGCTCTGCTTCTCTCTACTGCCTGATCCTTCACAGATCTGCACCGCGAAGCACGCGGGAAGAGCCGATCGTCACCCGCACAACCATCACGGCAACGTGATGAGGGTTCTGGGTCGGAACCGAGCGATCAGACGAAACATCGTCTGGGAACTCGGACGGTGAGCAAGCACCGCTGGGCCTTTTGGTTCAGCTGGTCAAGGCGAACCGGTGGGTCCAATTAGGACACACGCTGTAAGCGTTCGGTCTCGACCACGAGCGCCACCTTGTCGTCGAGGGACATCGATCGAACCGACAGGTCGGTCAGTTCGAGGGACGCCGCGGCGACACCATCGGGGCGAGCGAACGCGAGGAACTCGTCCTCTGACGCAACACGTACGTTATCGCGCGCCTCACTGACGGCTCGATCAATGGCGTTCTCGTCGAGCGAACCGGTCCACGCGACCCCGATCCTCGCGCCAGCTGCGCCTTCACGAAGGATTCGGATCCCGACGCCGCCGGACGCGGCTCGCGCCAGGTTCTCGACGCGCCCGTCGTAGACCTTGATCTCGACCTCGGTCCCCGCCGAGGCGAAGACCTCCATGGCCTCACCGTCATCGGCGCGACCGAGTACCCCCTCGACGAGTTCATTCAGGTCGTTCACGATGCCGTACCCCCAACGGTCACCGCGCTCAGACGCAGCGTGGGCTGTCCGGTGCCAACGGGCACCTGCTGACCGTCTTTGCCACAGGTGCCCGGACCGCCCATGGCGAAGTCCCCGGCGACGGCGTCCACTCGCTGCAGGATCGCTGGTCCGTTCCCGATCAGATTGCAGTCACGCAGCGGCGTCGTGATCCGACCACCCTCGATCAAGAAGGCCGACGTCATGCCGAAAACGAAGTCGCCAGTGGCGGTGTTGACCTGTCCACCGCCCAGCTGGGCCACGTAGATCCCGTAGGGTGTCTGGGCCACGATCTCGTCGGCGTCGGAATCCCCGGCGAGCAAGAACGTGTTCGTCATCCGGACCATCGGTAGATACTGATAGCCCTGTCGGCGCCCGTTGCCGGATCGCCCGTGACCAGCTGAGCGGGCCCGCAGGTAGTCCCACATGTAGTCAGTGAGGACGCCGTTCTCGATGAGCGTCGCGCGGGTGCCACGGTGTCCTTCGTCGTCGACCGCGACGTACCCCCACTCACCCGCCTCCGTCCCGTCATCCACCAAGGTCACCAGCGGGCTCGCGACCCGCTGACCGCGTCGGCCTCGAGACCGTGACCACACGCCTCGTGAAAGAGGATGCCGCCCGAACCGCCGGCGAGCACGACAGGCAGATCACCCGAAGGTGCGGGGCGAGCCGCCAACTTGGTGATCGCCTGGCGAGCGGCGGCTCGGGCCGTGTCCTCGACCAGGTCGTTGGTGATCTGTTCGTAGCCGGCCGTCGTGCCGAATGGTCGATACCCCGTCTGCATGCCGCCGTCACCCTCGGCGACGCAGGCGACGGTGAACCTCGTGCGAACCTGCTCGTCGGTGGCGACGAGACCCTCGGAATTGGCGATCAGGAGTCGGCGCGTCGAGCCACCCGCGCTGACCTGCACCTGGGTCAGCGAGCCACCCTCGCTGCGGGCCACGTCGTCGGCCCGGCGCAGTTGGTCGACGGTGCGGGCCTTGTCGACGCCCACTGGCGACAGGTCGTAGTCGGTGCGGTGTCGCTCGGGCGTACCGAGCGCGACGCGACTGACGCCGCGGCCATCATGCGCGGCCGTGGCGGCGGCTTCGGCGGCCGCCAGCAATCCGGCCTCGCTGAGGTCGGCCGTGTGGGCGAAGCCCGTCGTGGTTCCGGCAATGACGCGGATGCCTGCGCCATGCTCGTGGCCCGAGGCCAGGGTCTCGACGCGACGTTGGTCCAAAACGGCGGCGCGTGACGTACGGTCCTCGACGAAGAGCTCGGCGAAGTCGCCACCTCGACGCTGCGCTGCGTGCAGTACCCGCTCGATGACGTCGACGGCAGCCAGGTCCTCACTCACCGCGCCAGCGTATCGGGCCGGTCGATCGGTTTTCGAGACGTACCGGCCGGTAGGCTGACTGGGTGATTCTTCCGTCAATCGAGAGCCCCGCCGATCTGAAGGGTCTCTCCTATGACGAGTTGTACGAGCTGAGCGGCGAGATCCGAAACTTCATTATCGAAACCGTGACCACCACGGGCGGACACTTGGGTTCGAACCTCGGTGTGGTGGAGTTGACCATCGCGCTTCACCGCGTCTTCGACTCGCCCAATGACATCCTGCTCTGGGACACCGGCCACCAGGCCTACGTGCACAAGTTGTTGACGGGCCGCCGTTACGGCTTCAAACATCTGCGTCAACGCGGCGGACTCTCGGGCTACCCGAACCGGTCCGAGAGCCCGCACGACTGGATCGAGTCGTCCCACGCATCCACGGCCCTGTCGTACGCCCATGGGCTCTCGGTAGCCATGGAACAGCGTAAGGAGCTCGCGGGCCACGGTGGTACTCGCAACGTCGTAGCGGTCGTCGGCGACGGTTCGCTGACCGGTGGGATGGCGTACGAGGCACTCAACAACCTGGGTCATTCGAATCAGCGCGTCGTCATCATCTTCAACGACAACGGTCGCAGCTACGCCCCGACGATCTCGAAGCTCTCCGAATCCCTCACCAGTCTGCGCCTCAACCGGACGTACCTAACGATGCGCGACCGCTTGCGCCGGCTCGTGCCCCACCTGCCGTGGTTCGGTAAGGCCGCCTACCGAGGAATCGACGGCTTCACGTCGGTCGTGCGCGAGATCGTCACCCCCCACACGTTCTTCGAGAACCTCGGGGTCCGGTACGTCGGTCCCGTCGACGGACACAACCTCGAAGCCCTAGAGGCGACGATTCGTAGCGCCGCCACCTGGGACGGTCCGATCCTCGTGCACGTGATGACCCAAAAGGGCCGCGGTTACGAGCCGGCGGTCACCGACGACCTGCGGATGCACGACTTCAAATTGCCGCCCCGGTTGAACGACGAGGAAGTGCCGCCGCAGTCCTTCACCGAGGCCTTCAGCAACGCATTGGTGACCCTCGCGGGCGTCGACGACCGCATCGTCGCCATCACGGCCGCTATGGCCGGTCCGACCGGCCTCATGCAATTCCAGGAACGCTTCCCGCACCGGTTTTTCGACGTCGGGATCGCCGAGCAGCACGCGGTCACCGCAGCGGCCGGCATGGCCATGGGCGGGCTCAAGCCCGTGGTCGCGGTGTACTCGACGTTCTTCAGTCGAGCATTCGACCAGGCCCACCTTGACGTCGGCTTGCTGAACCTGCCCGTCGTGTTCGTCTTCGACCGCGCCGGGATAACGGGCGACGACGGTCCGAGTCACCACGGGCTGCTCGACATCGCCCTGTGCCTAGCCATTCCCAACGTGACGATCTTCGCGCCCTCGAGCGCCGAGGAAGTTCCCGGCATGCTCGCGACCGCCCTCTCGATGAAGACGCCCACCGCCGTGCGATTCCCCAAGACCCTGCCGCGACCATTCGACGGTGCGATTGGCGAGGGACTTAACGCACGCGAGGTCCTGCGAGGTGACGGTTCGCTGTGCGTGCTCGCCGTAGGCAAGATGGCCCCCAACGCGTGGGCGGCGATCAGGGCCATGGGCGCGAACAAGGGCCGCGTGACCCTCTACGACGTGCGCGTCCTACCACCGGACCGCTCGATGATCGACGACGCGCTCACCCATCAGCGCATCATCACCGTCGAAGATGGGACCCGCCACGGTGGCGCTGGCACCCTGATGGTCTCGGCAATCCGTGACCGGGCCCAAGAGCTTGCCATGCCCTTTCCCACCACGAGGATCCTCGGCGTCCCGCGCGCGTTCCTCGAACACCACCGCCCCGACCTACTCCTCGAAGAACTCGGGCTCGACCCGGCCGGGCTTGCGGGTGCCTTTACGAGGATGCTCGATGACCAACCCGAGTTCCCCCGGCACCTGCCCGAAGCGCCACACTCGACTTACCTGTAACCGCCGCACCGGCGCCCCGGTACTCTGAGACTCATGTCGTATCTCGTGAACCGTACCGACGCCGAATGGCGAGCCCTACTTGACCCCGAGCGTTTCGCGGTGTTGCGTGAAGCCGCGACCGAGCCCCCCTTCACCGGGTCGCTGCTCGACGTCGATGACGCCGGCGTCTTCACCTGCGGGGGCTGTGGCCAGAAGCTCTTCACCTCGGACCAGAAGTTCGACTCGCACTGTGGCTGGCCGAGTTTCGACGCGTGCGAGCCGGGAACCATCGTGGAACGGCCCGACCACTCACTGGGGCGCGTGCGCACCGAGATCATCTGCGCCGCGTGCGGCGGACACCTCGGCCACGTCTTTAACGATGGACCAACCGCGACCGGTCTTCGCTACTGTGTCAACTCACTCGCCATCGATTTCGACGCCGCCGAGTGACGCCCTAGACGTCCAAGAACCGACGGATCGCGAGCGCCGAGCCGACCGAGCCGATCACCACGCCCACGACGAGCACCACGAGGTTCGTGCCCAAGAGCGCAGTCGTGTCCAGTTGGAACTCGTTGTGCAACGGGTACCAGGTGTGCAGTGCCGTCACGGCGAGCACGGCGACCAGTGAGCCGAGCAACCCCTGGATAAAGCCCTCGGTGATATAGGGAATGCGGATGAACCAGTTGGTAGCGCCGACGAGCTTCATCACCGACACTTCGCGGCGTCGGGCGAAGATCGCCATACGGATCGTGTTGAGGATCAGTACCGTCGCCGAGAGCAGGAGGACCCCGGCGAGTGCCAGGAACACGATCTGCAAAATACGGATAGCACTGTTCATTTGGCGGATCTGCTGCTCGGGTGCCGTGACGTTGTAGACGCCCGGCTCGTTCTTGAAGGTCGACATCACCACGAAGGCGTCCGACGGCACCGTCGGCACGCATCGGAACGACGAGGGCACGTCTGAGACCGACAGCACCGACCACTCGGACTGGGGCAGGATCCGCTTGGCCTCTTGGTAGTCCTGCGCCTGGGAGTTAAAGACGCAGTCCTTCACAATGGGCAGCGTCGCGAGCTGACTCCTCACGTTGGCGAGCTCACTCGTTGAGGCGTTCGGCTGCATCCAGACGGTGACTCGCGTGCCCTGCTGCCACTGCGCGGAGGCCTGCGCGGCGCTCTGCTTGAGCAATAATGCCGCTCCCACCAAGGAAAGTGACACCGCGACGGTCAAAACCGCAGCGATGGTCATCATTCGATTGCGCCACAAGTTGGCCAGTGTCTCTTTCACCGCGTAACGAAGGTAGACGCGCATCAGCGGATCTCCATCGGCTCGTCGATGCCGTAGACGCCACGGACCTGGTCTCGGACCATCTCGCCGTGGTCGAGCTCGATGACGCGTCGGCGCATGCGGTCGACCAGCGCCTTGTCGTGGGTCGCCATCACCACCGTCGTCCCAGTCCGGTTGATGCGTTCGAGCAACGCCATGATGGATTCGGAGTTCGTGGGGTCGAGGTTGCCCGTCGGCTCGTCGGCGAGCAGGATCAAAGGCCGGTTGAAGAAGGCCCGCGCCACCGCCACGCGCTGCTGCTCACCGCCCGAGAGTTCGTTCGGCAGGTTCTTCGCCTTGTCCGAGAGACCCACGAGCTCGAGGATCTGGGGCACCTGGGACTCGATGGTCGAGCGCGGCCGCCCTATCACCTCGAGGGCGAAGGCGACATTCTCGAAGACCGACTTGTTGGGCAGCAGCCGGAAGTCCTGGAAGACGCAGCCGATGTTGCGCCGCAGGTACGGCACCCGCCACTTGGACAGTTCACTGATGTCGCGACCCGCCTCGAGGATGCGCCCTCGATCGGGCAACTCCTCGCGCAGCAGCAGGCGAAGGAACGTCGTCTTGCCGGAACCCGACGCGCCGACGAGAAAGACGAATTCGCCTTTCGCGATGTCGAGCGAGATGTCCTTCAGCGCGGGCGTCCCGTTCTTGTACGTCTTCGACACGTTCTCGAAACGAATCACGGCAATGCCCCTTCGGGTTCACTTGGTCGGTGGTAGAACACCCAGAATCTCCTTGCGCATTCTAGTTTGAGACCGGCGCTGGGACGTCATCGGCCGGCACGGGCCGGCACAATCAGTTCCCTGTACGTTGCCGGCGCAGCTCGGCCTCCATGAAGGCGTCGATGTCCCCGTCGAGAACCGCGTCCACGTTCCCGGTCTCGACGTCGGTGCGGTGGTCCTTCACCAACTGGTACGGCGCTTGGACGTAACTACGGATTTGGGATCCCCAGGCGTTATCCGACCGGTCCCCCGTCAGCGCGTCCATCTCGGCGCGTCGCTGGACGCGAGCCCGTTCGGCGAGTTTGGCGGTCAGGATCTGCAGGGCGCGCGCTCGGTTCTGGTGTTGGCTGCGCTCGTTCTGGCAACTCACGACGATCCCCGAGGGCAGGTGCGTGATCCGAATGGCCGAGTCAGTCTTGTTGACGTGCTGACCACCGGCCCCCGATGATCGATAAGTATCGATGCGAAGGTCCTTCTCGTCGATGTCAACCTCGTGAGCGTCATCGTCGAGCAGCGGCGTGACCTCGAGGCTGGCGAAGCTGGTCTGGCGTCGCGCCTGGGAGTCGAAGGGGCTGATCCGCACGAGCCGGTGCACGCCGCGCTCCGCGGAGAGCCACCCGTAGGCGAAGGGGCCCTTCACGATGAAGGTGGCCGACAGCAGGCCCGCCTCTTGTCCCTCGGTGACCTCGTCCACCTCGACGCCGAACCCGCGACGCTCGGCCCAGCGCGAGTACATACGCAACAACATCTCGGTCCAGTCCTGGGCGTCGGTGCCGCCGGCCCCCGCGTGAAGCTCGGCGATGGCGTCGTTCTCGTCGTAGGGGCCCGAGAGCAGGCTCTGGGTTTCCAGTGCCGTCAGCGCGGCGTCCACCGCGGCCACGTTGGCTCGCAGCTCATCGAGCAATGTCCAGTCCACGTCGCCCGAACCCAATGACTCAGCGGAGAAATCGATCAGGACCGCGCAGTCGTCCAGTGAGCGTCGGAGCTGATCGAAAGCCTCGAGTTCGCTGGTCAGGCGACCCAACTCCGTCGTCACCGCGCGCGCGTGGTCCTGGTCGTTCCACAGGTCGGGCGATGAAGCCTCGTCGTTGAGTATCGCGTGGCGCGCCCGATGTTCGTCGATGCTCAGGTACTCGCGGGCCGAACCCCACCGCTCTTCGAGCACGCCGAGCGACGCCTGCGCTTCTCGCAGCGCGTTCTCCGCTTTAGGGTCGGCCATGGCACTGCTTGAACTTCTTGCCCGAACCGCACCAGCACGGCTGATTGCGTCCGAGTTTCTCGTTGGGCTTGGTCGCGGTGGCCGATGCGCCAGTCGCGTGCGAGGGCAGTTCGACCGCGCCCGGTGCAACTTCGGCGACGTTGGTCACGGCCCGATCGAGACCGTCGTCCTCGAGGTTCGCCTCTTCCTCGGGCTCGGTGGCCTCCACGTGGGTGACGTAACGGACGAAGTCGGTCTCGACAGCGTCGAGGAGGTGCTCGAACATGACGTAACCCTCCTTCTGCCACGCCGTGAGCGGGTCCTGCTGGGCGACTTGGCGCAGGTGGATGCCGTCACGCAGGTAGTCCATGTCCGACAAGTGATCACGCCAGCGTTGGTCGAGGATCTGCAGCATGACGTCGCGTTCGATCTCCTTGGCCGTGTCGAGGCCGCCGGGGTACTCCTCGCATTTGGCCTGGTACTCGGTCAGCGCGTCGTTCACGATCGCCTCGATGGCCTCGTCACGATCGGCGAACGACTCCAGGGTCGACATCGTCACGGTCGTCGGGTAGTAAGTCGGCAGATCCACGAGCAGGGCATTGAGGTCCCACGCTTCGGGGAACTCGCTCTCGAGGTACGTCTCCACGACGGCGGCGATCTGTCGCTCAATCATCTCGAGTGTCGCCTCGTGGATGTCCTCACCGTCGATCACCTGCTGACGCCGCGCGTAGATCACCTTGCGCTGCTCGTTCATGACCTCGTCGTACTTGAGGACGTCCTTGCGGATCTCGGCGTTGCGCGCCTCCACCGTGTTCTGGGCCCGTTCGATGGCCTTGGAGACCATCTTGGCCTCGATGGCCTCGCCCTCGGGCATGGCTCGCTCCATGACCCAGGACACCGCACCGGTGGCGAAGAGTCGCAGCAAGTCGTCCTCGAGGGACAGATAGAAACGGCTCTCGCCGGGATCGCCTTGGCGACCGGAGCGACCACGCAGCTGGTTGTCGATACGTCGCGAGTCGTGGCGTTCCGTGCCGAGCACATAGAGCCCGCCCACGGCACGGACCTCATCGCCTTCACGGTCACAGACCTCTTTGAACTGCGCCAGGGCAACCGCGTAGGCGGCGTCGTACTCCGCGGTGTCCGCCACGAGTCCCTGAGCCGCGACTTCGCGGCGCGCCAGTCCTTCGGCGTTGCCACCCAGGATCACGTCCACGCCTCGTCCAGCCATGTTCGTCGCCACCGTCACAGCGTGCTTGCGGCCCGCTTGGGCCACGATCTCGGCCTCGCGGAAGTGCTGCTTCGCGTTGAGCACCTCGTGGGCGATACCCGCCTTAGACAAGGCTCGAGAGAGCAGTTCGGACTTCTCGACCGACGCGGTACCGAGCAGGATCGGCTGGCCGAGATCCGTTCGCGCCCGCACATCCTCGACGATCGCGTTGAACTTGTCCTCTTCGGTCTTAAAGATGAGGTCCGGCTCGTCCACGCGGCGCGACGGCCGGTGCGTCGGAATCGGCACGACCGCGAGGTTGTAGGTGCTACCGAACTCACTGGCCTCGGTCTCGGCGGTACCGGTCATGCCCGCGAGCTTCTCGTAGAGCCGGAAGTAGTTCTGCAAGGTCACGGTCGCCCAGGTGTGGTTCTCCTCTTGGATCCGCACCCGCTCCTTGGCCTCGACCGCCTGGTGGAGCCCGTCCGACCAGCGTCGGCCCTCGAGGGTCCGGCCGGTGAACTCGTCGACGATCTTCACCTCACCGGCGTCGACCAAGTAATCCTTGTCGCGGTGGAAGAGTTCCTTCGCGCGCAGGGCCTGACCCAGTTGGTGGACGTAGTTCGTCGCGACGGCGTCGTAGAGGTTGGTCACCCCGAGTTGACGCTCGACCTTCTCGATACCCGCCTCGGTGGGCACGACGGTCTTCTTCTCCTCGTCGACCTCGTAGTCCTCGTCACGCACCAGGGTCCGCACGATTGATGCGAACTGGTAGTACAGCTTGGTCACGTCGGACGCGGGACCCGAGATGATCAGCGGGGTGCGGGCCTCGTCGATCAGGATCGAGTCCACCTCGTCGACGATCGCGTAGTGGTGACCGCGTTGGACCATGTGCTCACGACGTCGGGCCATATTGTCGCGCAGGTAGTCGAAGCCAAACTCGGTGTTCGTCCCGTAGGTCACGTCAGACGCGTAGGCTTCGCGCTTCTGGTCGAAGTCAGGTAGATCCGGGCCAACGCGACCCACGCTCAACCCGAGGAACCGGTGCAGTTCACCCATCCAGTTGGCGTCGCGGGTGGCGAGGTAGTCGTTGACGGTGACGACGTGGACGCCCTTGCCCGTCAAGGCGTTGAGGTACACCGGCAGGGTCGAGACAAGTGTCTTACCCTCACCGGTCTTCATCTCGGCGATCCACCCGAAGTGCAACGCCATGCCACCCATCAACTGGACGTCGTAGTGGCGTTGGCCGAGCACGCGAGTGGCGGCCTCACGAACCACGGCGAACGCCTCGATGAGCAGGTCATCGAGGGTCTCGCCGTCGGCGAGGCGACGACGGAACTCGTCGGTCTTGGCCCGCAGTTCGGCGTCGCTCAATACCCCAATCTCATCGGCCAACTCGTTGATGGGTCCGACCAGCTCGGCGAGCTGACGCACGCGCTTGCCCTCACCGGCCCTCAAAATCTTGCTGAACACACTCATGTCGTGTTTCACCCTACCGGTAGACGGACTGTCATTACGGGGCTACGGGTGTCTGACCTGGTCTTTGACCCCACACCTGCCTGCAGCGGTGTCCACACGCGCCGCCGGCAGCCGAGGCTCTCCGACGTCGTTCCCGTGCACTTCACCGGCTCCCCTCGCGGCCACGGTGACCGAGAGCGGGCAGGACTTACATCTAAACCGCGCCATGCTCAGCGTCGACAAGACGCCTTACGTGGGTCGTTTCGCCCGCGGCTGGCCTCGACTTTCAACCACAGAACCACCCGCAGCCCCGCCCCAGTCTACGGCCGCGTACGCCGGGACCACGAGTCGGCCGCCAGCATGGCCGCGAGACGTGCGCCGAGCACCACACTCGCCACCGGGGCTAGGAGCCGCCGCCAACCGCGAGCGGTCTGCCACTCGAAACGCAAAGCGCTCTGGTGGTGCGCGACGATCATGGCCCTGGTCGCGCGCTGCCTCGAGAGTCCCTCGACGTGGGTCACGACCGCGTCGGGTACCGCCGCAACGTCCCACCCGGCGCCGCGGACCCGCCAACACAGCGCCATGTCCTCGGCGAACATGAAGTAACGCTCGTCGAAGCCACCCACCGCCTCAAAGACCGACCGCCGGATCACGAAGCAGGCGCCCGAGACCCAGTCGACGGTACCGTCAGCGCGCGGTGACCGGTAGCGCGCCGTCGCGGGGTTGCCTGGCCACCAGGGTGCGAGCAGGGCGTGGGCCCCGGCGAGCCACACGTTGGGAAAGACCCGTAGTGAGGGGTACCGCGACCCGTCGGGCCGTTCGATGGTCGGGCCGACCACGCCGACGCCGGGGTGCTCGTCGAGGTACGTCACCATCGTGGCCACCGCACCGTCGTGCACGATCAGGTCGGGGTTCGCGATCAGCAGGTAGGGGTTCGACCGCTCGGCGGCGACGCCACGGTTGACGCCCCGGCCGTAGCCGAGGTTGAGGCCGGGTTCCACGAGGGTCACCGCATCGAGGTCGACGTACGCGCTCGTCGAGCCGGGCAGACCGTTCTCGACCACCACGATCCGAGCGACGTCGTTGGCGCGCAGCGAGCGTACGCAGCCCACCAGCGCTTCGTCGGCGTGGTAGTCCACCACCACAGCGGTGACGGGCAGGCTCACGACGCCCGGTCCCGCAGCAGACGCGCGACGCCGTCGCGCCAATCGGGCAACGCCAACCAGTGCGAACGCCATTTCGTGGTGTCGAGGTCGCTACGCGTCGGTCGCGTCGCGAGCGGTTGGGGTGAGAGCGCCGCGGTCGCGATGGGTGTGGCGAACGTGTCGTCGCGGCCGAGTTCGTGGCCAACGAAGCGGGCCACGTCGAACCAGGTGGTGGTCCCCTCGTTCGCGACGTGCCACACACCCCCGGGGCGTTCGCGCACGATCGTGACGAGCGCCCGGGCGAGGTCGGCGGCGAGCGTCACGGTTCCGGTCTGGTCGTCCACGAATCGAACGTTCGACCCGTTGGCGGCCCGCTCAGCGATGACGTGCACGACGCTGTGGCCGCGCACGCCCATCACCCACGACGTGCGCACGATGGTGTCCTGGGCGCGACACCGTTGTTCACCGGCCCACTTGGACGCTCCGTAGACGCTCTGGGGATTCGGTCGGTCGTCCTCGACGTACCCGGTCCCCTTCTGCCCGTCAAAGACGTAGTCCGTCGAAACCGTGACGAAGTGGATGTCGAGCGCCGCACAAGACTCCGATAACAGCCCCGTTGCGTCCGCGTTCACGGCATAACACGCCTCGATGTCTTGTTCGGCCTGATCGACGGCTGTATAGGCCGCGAGGTTCACGACCACGTCGGGTCGCGCGAGCGAGAGCGCGTTGGTGACGGCCTCGCGGTTGGTGATGTCGAACTCACGCCGTGCCAGTCCGAGCACCTCAAACTCATCGTTCGCGATGGCCAGGCCGTCGGGCTGCCAGCTCGGCTCGGCGCCGGGGGGGAACTCGCCGCGCAACGTCGAGACCAGGTCCACCCCGACCTGGCCGGCCGCGCCGGTCACCAGCACCCGCACCGCGCTCACGAGTCGCCGGCCTGGTCCTGGGCGCGCAAGTGCACGACGTCGGCTGCGGAGAACACGCGCTGCTCACCCCTCACGTCGACCACGAGCGCACCGTTCTCGTCGACATCGACGGCGTCACCGACCACGGTGTCCTCGAGGAGCGTGACGCGCACGGACCGACCGATGGTCGCCGACGCGCCGCGGTACTCGTCACGAAGCGTTGATAGCCCCTGCTCATCGTCGAGCAGGCGACGACGACCCTCGACCTCCTCGAAGACGATGTCCGCGAGCGCGCGCGGCCACAGGGTCACGCCCGAGCGATGTCGCACGCTGGTCGCCGCCAGGCCCGGCGGGTACTCGGTGAGGTTGACGCCGACGCCGACGACGACGGCCGGCGGAACGTCGGTCACCAATTCGGCGAGCAGTCCACCGAGCTTCTCATCCTCCACCACGAGGTCGTTCGGCCACTTGAGCAGCGGCCGCACGCCACTGAGGCGCACGAGTGCCGCGCGCACCGAAAGCGCCACCGCTGACACCGCCCATGACGCACCGCGAAGTGTGGGGGGTCTCAGCAGTAGCGAGAGCAGCAGCGCGCTGTCGGCGGGCGCCTCCCAACTGCGGTCCAGTCGTCCCCGACCGGCTCGCTGGAACCCCGCGAGGATGGCGCGCCCTTCGGGCGCACCCGCGCGGGCCTGCTCCACGAGCCAGGAATTGGTCGAATCGATGGACGTCACGTCCTCGACCTGCCAGATCATCGAATCCACGCACAGACTCTAGGGTCGAGAGACCGAGTGGTAGAAAAGGACAGTGCTGAGACGGAGGAACACGTGTTACAGAAGGTCCTAATCGCCAACCGTGGCGAAATCGCCGTGCGGGTCATGCGCACGTGTCGTGAGCTCGGCATCGCGACCGTGGCCGTCTACTCCGAACTCGACCGCCACGCACTGCACGTACGCCTGGCTGACGAGGCCTACGCGCTCGGCGGCTCGACCGCCGCCGAGAGCTACCTCAATACCGAGGCAATCCTCGCGATCATCGAACGCTCCGGCGCCGACGCCGTGCACCCCGGCTACGGCTTCTTCTCAGAAAACACCGATTTCGCGCGCGCCATCACCTCACGCGGGGTCACGTTCATCGGACCCCCGCCCGAGGCGATTGAGGTCATGGGCGACAAGATCTCCTCGCGGCTCGCGGCCGAGCGTGCGGGCGTGGCCGGTGTGCCCGGTCGCAACGAGACCCTCCAGCACGCCGATGAAGTCGTGGACTTCGGCCGCGAGTTCGGGTGGCCAGTCGCCATCAAGGCCGCGTACGGCGGTGGTGGACGCGGGATGAAGGTCGTATCGGGACCCGACGAGGCGGCCGCAGCCTTCGAGAGCGCCCAGCGCGAGGCCCTCAGCTACTTCGGGCGTGCCGAGTGCTACGTCGAGCGGTACCTGACGTGGCCCCGTCACATCGAGATGCAGGTCCTCGCCGACACCCACGGCAACACGCTCTGGCTCGGCGAGCGCGACTGCTCGGCCCAGCGACGTCACCAGAAGCTCGTCGAAGAGTCGCCGGCCGCCAACTTCCCCGACGCTATCCGCGTCGCGATGGGCGAGGCCGCGGTCAAGGTCTCGCGCGCGTGCGGCTACGTGAACGCCGGCACGGTCGAGTTCCTGTATCAAGATGACGAGTTCTACTTCCTCGAGATGAACACCCGGCTCCAGGTCGAGCACCCGGTGACCGAGTTGGTCACGGGACTCGACCTCGTCGAGTGGCAGTTGCGGATCGCCTCGGGTGAAGCGCTCCCCTTCGGCCAGGATGACGTGCGTCGTGACGGGCACGCCATCGAGATCCGCATCAACGCGGAGGACCCCGCTGGTGGTCGCTTCGTGCCGTCGCCGGGGACGATCACCGCGTTCCGCCAGCCGGCGGGTCCCGGTGTGCGCCTCGACGCCGGCTACGAGACCGGCGACACGATCTCCCAGTACTACGACAACCTCATCGGCAAGCTCATCGTCTGGGCACCCGATCGTGAACGCGCTCGACGACGGATGCTGCGCGCCATCGAAGAGACGACGATCGAGGGCGTGGCGACCACGCTGCCCGCCGACACCGTCATCCTGTCGAGCGAAGACTTCGTGAACGGGACCCACTCCACCAAGTGGGTTGAAGAGACCCTCGACTTCTCGGGCCTCACGAGCCCCGCGGTCGGTGGCACCAGCATGAGCGACGGGCTCGTACGCCGCGACGTCCTCGCCGAGGTCGACGGGCGTCGGGTCACCGTCGCACTGTGGCTGGACGACGCCGGCGACGACGGGCTGGGTAAACCGACGAGCACGGCCGCCAAGCCCCGTCGCCAGCACCACGCCGGCGTCGTCGGGAGTGGTTCGGGTACCGTTTCGGTGCCGATGCAAGGCACCATCGTGAAGGTGTCCGTCGAGGTGGGCCAGTCGGTGAACGCGGGCGACACGCTGGTCATCCTCGAGGCCATGAAGATGGAGAACGCCGTCGGCGCCGAGAAGTCGGGCGTGGTCACGGCGATCAAGGTGAAGCCCGGCGACGCGGTCAGCGCCGGCGACGTAGTCGCCGTGGTCGAATGACGCCGCGAGATCGCGCCACTGCGGCCGTCACGGCGGCCCGCGAGGACCTGCTCGACCTGAGCCACTTCATCCACGCGAACCCCGAACTCGGCTACGAGGAGTTCCAGAGCGCCGATGCGGTCGCCCGGGCGGCCGAGTCCCACGGCTTTACGGTTGAGCGCGGGATCGCCGGTCTCACGACAGCCTTTCGAGCCTCCGCCGGACACGGGTCCCTGCACGTCGCGCTGTGCGCGGAATACGACGCGCTGCCCGACGTCGGTCACGCCTGCGGGCACAACATCATCGCCGCCACCTCCCTTGGGGCGGCCATCGGTCTTGCCGCGGTCGCCGACGAACTCGACCTCACCGTCGTGCTGCTCGGGACCCCCTCCGAGGAGGGTGGCGGCGGCAAGATCGACCTCCTGAACGCGGGCTACTTCGACGACGTCCACGTCGCGATGATGGTCCACCCCTGGCCGAGCGACCGACTGGATGCCGCGTGCCTGGCCGTGGACCACTTCGACGTGCGCTACGACGGCCGAGAGGCCCACGCCTCAGCCGCACCCTGGGAGGGCATCAACGCTCTGGACGCACTGACGATCGCCCAGGTGTCGCTAAGCCTGCTGCGCCAGCAACTGCGCCCCGGTGACCAGATTCACGGCATCGTCGTCGAAGGCGGATCGGCCGCCAACATCATTCCGTCCCGGGTCGTCGGGCGCTACATGTGCCGCGCCACCACGATCGACCGGCTAGCCGAACTACGCGAACGCGTCGACCAGTGCTTCAGCGCCGGCGCACTGGCTAGCGGGGCATCACTGACCATCACCACGCTCGGCAGCGCCTTCTCGCACATGGAGTCGGACCCCGACGTCCTTCGCCACTACCGCAGTGCGGCGGAGTCACTGGGTCGAAGGTTCGAACTCGACGATCGGGGCGAACCCGCGCCCACGCTCTCGACGGACATGGCGAATGTCTCACTGGTCGTTCCGTCCATCCACCCGCTGCTGGCTATTGAGACGAATGGTGCGGTGAACCACCAACCCGAGTTCGCCGCCGCCTGCGTCGGCGAGAGCGCTGACGCTGCCGTTCTCGACGGCGCCCTCGCTCTCGCACGCACAGCGATCCAGGTGGCTGCGGACGCGCCACTTCGCCATCGACTTATGGAGCGCACATGATCAACGAACACGCCATCGTCCACGTCGACCCCGACAACGCCGAGGCATTCGAGGCCGCGATGCGCCAGGCTTTCGCGATCATCGAGTCGGCAACCGACTGTCACGGCGCCGAACTACGACGCCAGCACGAGGACCCGTCGACCTATCTGCTCACCGTGCGCTGGGCCTCAGTCGACGCCCACTTTCGCTTTCGCGAGTCGAGTGCCTTCGAACAGTGGCGCGCCGCGACGCACCCCTTCTACGTGACCGCGCCCGAGGTCACACACTTCCTCGAGCCGATCAGCCGCTAGTTCGGCTGATAGACACCAAAGACGCCGCGCAAGGTGTCGGCGACCTCACCGAGGGTGGCCATCGCCGCCAACGCGGTCTTCATCGGGTACAGCACGTTGCTCGAACCGCGTGCGGCTCGCTCGAGGTCCTCGAGGGCGACGCGAACGGCGTCGGCGTCGCGGTCGCGCTTCACGCGCCGTACCCGCTCCACCTGGCTACGCTGCTGGGCCTCGTCAACGGGGAACACGTCGTTGGCCGCCTCATCGTGGTCGGCGAAGCGGTTGACCCCGACCACGACCTTTTCGCCGCGATCGACCCGTCGGGCGAAGTCGTAGGCGGCGGACTCGATCTCCTCTTGCATGTAGCGCGCTTCGATGGCGGCCACCGCGCCACCCATCTCATCGATGGTCGCGATGTACTGGCGCGCGAGTCGCTCCACCTCGTTGGTCATCGACTCGACGAAGTAGGACCCGGCGAGCGGGTCAACTGTATCGGCGATGCCCGACTCGTAGCCGACGATCTGCTGGGTGCGCAGGGCGAGCTTCGCCGCGCGCTCCGTCGGGAGCCCGAGTGCCTCGTCGAACCCGTTGGTGTGCAGACTCTGGGTCCCACCGAGGGCCGCGGCCAGTGCCTGGAGGGTCACGCGCACGATGTTGTTCTCGGGCTGTTGCGCGGTCAGCGTCGAGCCTCCCGTCTGGGTGTGGAAGCGGAGCATCAGCGACTTCGGGTCACGGGCGCCAAAGCGGTCGCGCATGACCGAGGACCAGATGCGACGGGCCGCGCGGTACTTGGCCACCTCCTCGAAGAGGTTGTTGTGGGCGTTGAAGAAGAAACTCAACCTCGGCGCGAAGTCGTCGAGCGCGAGGCCCGCCGCTAGGGCGGCCTCGACGTAGGCAATCCCGTTGGCGAGGGTGAACGCCACCTCCTGGACGGCGGTGGAGCCGGCCTCGCGGATGTGGTAGCCCGAGATCGAGATGGTGTTCCAGTTGGGCATCTCACGCGCACAGTAGGCGAACGTGTCGACGATCAGGCGCATCGATTGACGAGGGGGGTAGATGTACGTCCCACGCGCAACGTACTCCTTCAAGATGTCGTTCTGGATCGTGCCGCGTAACTGATCGCCGCGCACTCCTTGCTCCTCGCCGACCAGCTGGTAGAGCAGCAGGAGCGTCGAGGCCGTCGAGTTGATCGTCATCGACGTGGTGACCTTGTCAAGGGGCAGGTCCGCCAGGAGCAGGCGCATGTCCTCCAGCGAGGAGATCGCCACGCCCACCTTGCCCACCTCGCCTTCGGCGCGCACGTGATCGGCGTCGAAGCCCATCTGCGTGGGCAGGTCGAAGGCGCACGACAGGCCGGTCTGTCCCGCGCCGAGGAGGAACTTGAAGCGCTCGTTAGTGGCCTCGGCCGTGCCGAATCCCGCGTACTGACGCATCGTCCATAGGCGGCCGCGGTACATGGTCGGGTGGACCCCACGGGTGTAGGGGAAATCACCCGGTTCCCCGAGCTCCTTCACCGGGTCGAAGCCCGCCACGTCGGTTACCCCGTACACGGGGCGTACTTCAATCCCAGAATCGGTCACTCGAGGGTCATCGCTCACGATTCGTAGAATAGACGGTGGGTTTCACGAGTCTGAATCGGTGACGCGACCATCGGCCATCGACCAGAATGGACTGGTGTACTGCCCCAGTTGTGGAAGCGAATCGAACGGACCATTCTGTCCCGTCTGCGGGTCGGCGATCGATGATCCCGTCCGCGTCGCGCGTTCGCACGGTGAGCTCAGCGGCTGGTGGCGACGTGTCGGGGCGACCGTCACCGACAATCTCATCTTGTTGGTCCCCACAACCGTGGTGCTCTGGTTGGTGAGCATGGTGGCGGGCTCGCTCATCGGCGTGCTCGCCGGCTTCGCCGTCCAGGGCGCCTACCTCGTCACCATGCTCGTCTCGCCCCGGGGCCAGACGTTCGGCAATCGAATCGTCGCGACGAGGGTTTGTGACCTCGCCACCGGGGGGATCATCACCCGTCGTCAAGCCCTCTGGCGGTGGGGATTCGTCGCCGCCTACAGCGTGATCACGCTGCTCAACAACCCGATTGCGTCCTCCATCGTGATGATGATCGCCGTCGTCGACGTGCTCTTCCCACTCGCGAACCCCCTCAAGCAGACGTTGCACGACCGCGTCGCTGGAACCCTCGTCGTCAGACAGCACATCTGACCGACGGCGGCCGCGTACGGACGTCGTCGACGGCCACGTCTAAGCGGCACCGACCGCGACGTGGGGCATGCAGAGGTCGTCGTACTCAGCGATGATGATCGGACCCGCGTCTTCGCCGCACGCCGGGCACGAGGGGTCACGACGAACCTTGAACGTGCGGAAACTCTCGTCCATCGAGTCATAGGTGAGTAGCCGACCGACTAAGGGCTCTCCGAGTTCGAGCAACAACTTGATCGTCTCGATCGCCTGAATCGAACCGATGATGCCGGGCAACACACCAAGCACGCCCGCCTCTGCGCAGCTCGGAGCGAGCTCGGCCGGCGGCGGCTCGGGGATCATGCACCGATAGCAGGGGCCGACGTAGGGGTGGAAGATCGTGACCTGACCCTCGAAGCGGAAGATCGAGCCGTGCACCACCGGGATTCTCTTCACGAGCGCCGCGTCATTGACGAGGTAGCGCGTGGGGAAGTTGTCGGTCCCGTCCACGATGACGTCGTACCCGTCGATGATGTCGAGCACGTTGTCGGCGCCCAGGCGCACGTCGTAGGTCCTCACGTTCAAATCAGGATTGATCGCGGTGAGCGTCTGCTTGGCGCTGTCGACCTTGCGCATGCCAATGCGGTCCATGTTGTGCAGCACCTGTCGCTGCAGGTTGGACGCGTCCACGACGTCCATGTCGATGATGCCGATGGTGCCCACGCCCGCGGCCGCGAGGTAAAGCGCCGCCGGTGATCCCAGACCGCCGGCGCCGAGCAAGAGCACCTTGGAGTCAAGGAGTCGCAGCTGACCCTCGTCACCGACTTCGGGCAGCAGGAGATGGCGCTGGTAGCGGTTGCGCTGGTCCGGATTGAGCGTACGCGGGGTCGTCCACGTGAGACCCTCGTCCTTCCACTTGTTGAACCCGCCGATCACCGACACGACGTCGGTGTAGCCAAGGTCCTGGAGGGTCTTGGCGGCGAACGCCGAACGGACGCCGCCGGCACAGTACACGGCGATCGGCGCGTGTTTGTCGGTCAGTCGTGATTCGACGGAGAACTCGAGGTTCCCACGGGGGATGTGCACCGCACCGGGCACGGCCCCCTGCTCGTGTTCGTCGGGCTCGCGAACGTCGAGAATTCGGTAGTAGTCCAGTCGAGCAGCGACGTCGCTCGGTTCAACCTCACGAATCGCCTGCTTGGCCGCGTTGAGTAACTCGCGTGGTGTTGGCAAGGGTCGCTCCTTTGTTTGGCGAAATCCTACCGGTCCAGTCGAGATTCCCGGCACCGCGCGTGCTAGACCTCCGACCATGGACCTCGCGACACTCCTCGCTCGACGGCGGATGGTCCGCTCCTTTGACGCGACGCCCGTCGACCCGCAGTGGCTCGACGATACTTGCGCGACCGCGTTGTGGGCGCCGACCGCGGGAAACAGTGCTGGCGTACGCATGCACACCATCAGCGCGAATCTGGTGGGCGCGTACTTCGAACGGGCGACCGACCCGCAGTGGCGTCGCGACTCGCCGCGCGCGCCCGGCCTCTTGCGCGCCGGTGCCGTGGTGCTAGTCACCTCGCGACCAGAGGACTACCTCGAGCGATACAGCGAGGCCGACAAGCGGTCCTCGGGTCTGTCGACGATGGCGGCGTGGCCGATCCCGTACTGGCACACCGACGCCGCGATGGCCACGATGGCGCTACTACTGCTACTGGAAGAGGGCGGGTGGTCAGCGACCCTCTGGGGCAATTTCCGACGAGACGCCGAGGTCCTCGACTGGGTCGGGGCACCCGAGGAGTCGCTGTTCGCCTCGGTGTTGATCGGACGGCCCGACGGCCACGACCACCGCTCGCGCTCCCTCGACCGGATTGTCCCCGCGCGAAGCGCCCGCGTGCGGCGCGTCGAGGTCAGTCCCGAGCGAGCCCCGTGACTAAGTCGACGATCGTGCGCAGGCCAAAGGCCGTGCCGCCCTTGTTGACGTAGCCGCGAACGGCGTCGGAACGGCCAGGTCCGGCGATGTCGAAGTGGACCCACGGCCGCCCGGCCGTGAAGCGCTGCAGGAACAGGGCCGCAACCACCGAGCCGGCGACGCCGGTTTTGCCTATGTTCTTCAGATCGGCCACGTCTGACTCCAACTGCCCGGCGTAGGACTGGGTGAGCGGCATGCGCCACACCTGTTCGCCGCTGCGCGCGCCCGCCGCCATCACCGCGGCCGCGAGGTCATCACTCGTTGCGTAGACCGCAGCGACCTCGTCGCCGAGGGCGACCCGTTGGGCACCGGTGAGTGTTGCGATGTCGACAATCACATCTGGTTGGGCCTCGGCCGCGAGACTGAGCGCGTCGGCGAGGATCAGTCGACCCTCGGCGTCGGTGTTGAGCACCTCAACGGTGAGGCCGTTTCGAATGGCCAGGACGTCGCCGGGCTTGATCGCCTTGTCCCCCGTGAGGTTCTCGGTCATCGGGGCGATGGCGGTGATACGTACCCGGACCCCCAGTTCACTGAGCACGTCGAGTGCCGCGAGGACGATGGCGGCGCCGGACATGTCGGTCTTTTGTCCCATCATGGACTCCGCGGGCTTGAGCGAGAGGCCACCGGAGTCGAACGTGACGCCCTTGCCCACGAGGGCGACGTGGGTGAGCGGGGCACCGGGCTCGGGGTCATAGGACGCGTAGACGAGCCTCGTTGGCTGGGCCGAGCCCTGACCGACCCCGAGCAGTCCGCCGAGCCCCTCGGCGCGGATCCGTGATTCGGTCCACGCCTCCACGGCGACTCGAGGACGGTGTTCAAGCCGTTCGATGACGCGACCAGCGAGCTCACGCGGTGGCAGGTCACCCGCCGGGGTGTTGATGAGCCGCCTCGCCCAATTGACCGCGCCGGCGATGAGCGACCCGCGACGCGCACCCTCGGCGACGGCGTCGTGCGTAGCGACCGAGGGCAGCGGCGTCGCCAGCACCGCCAGATCGAAGGGTCGATCAGCTTCGTCCTTGTAGTCAAAGGACGCGAGGACCGCCCCTTCGGCGACGGCCTGGGCGACGACGCCGGCGTCGGGTGATCCATCGACCGCCAGCAGGAAACCGATCGCGTCCTGGCCCGCGAGACGCACCCCCGCGGCCGCGCACGACCGGTAGCCCTCGGCGTCACCGACGCCTACGGACACCACAACGAGGGTTGGACCCTCGAACGTCCGCACCACGGCGTTCGTCCCCGCCGTGCTGGTCAGACCATGACGACGGCACCACGCCTCGTCGAGCTGTTCGACGAGTTCGACGCCACCGATCGTGGTCGGGATCGCGGCGTCGAGTGTCGCGGCACCATCGCGGACGATAACGGGCACGATGACCGTCGGTCTGTTCAGGGCGTCAGCGGTGGCAACAACGTGGACGATACGGGGCATGGCTCCTCCTCAGTGCGACCGCGCCGTGCGGTGACTCGGTCCCTCGGCCCATCGGGCCATGGTCCACACGAGGTCGCTCAAGCGGTTCAGGTAGGCGACGATGTGACTCTCAGCGAGGGCGTAATCGACAGCGGTGCGCTCGGCCCGGCGCACGACGGTCCGGGCGACGTCGAGGGCGGCCGACACTTGGTTCTCACCCGGGACCACGAACTCGCTCGGCATCGTGGTCTCGGCCGAGAGCTCGTCGATCGTGGTCTCGAGTCGCGTCACCATGGTGGCGCTCACCATGGACTTGTCCGCTACGAGCTTGTGTCGGTTCTCGGGCAACGTTGCCACCTCGGCCATGAGGACCCACAGGTCCCGTTCGAGGGAAACCAGCAGCTCATTGAGTCGACCACCCGGCTCGCTCAAGGACCTCGCCCAGCCGAGTGCGGCCTGCGCTTCGTCGACCGCACCGTTGAGTTCAATCTGGTGAGAACTCTTGGCCACGCGACCGCCGAAATACAGTCCGGTGGTCCCGTCATCGCCACCTCGGGTGTAAATCTTCACGATTTCAGCGTAGTGAACGAATGGGTCACCGGTAGCCTTGCGACTGCATGGACTCAATCATCCCCTACGCCAAGCCCGCCGCCGATGACCCGTACCTGACTGCCCTGGCCGAACGGGTCCTGATCTTCGACGGGGCGACGGGAACGAACCTCCAGCTGCAGAACCTGTCCGCGGACGATTTCGGCGGTGAGGCCTTCGAGGGCTGCAACGAGCTCCTCACAATCACGAAGCCCCAGGCCATCGAGCGGCTCCACCGCTCGTTCCTCGACGTTGGCGTGGACGTGATCGAGACCGACTCGTTCGGTTCCTTCTCCACCGTTCTCACTGAATACGGCATCGCCGACCGCGCCCACGAGCTCGCCATCGCCTCGGCAACGATCGCGCGTCGCACGGCTGACAGCTACGCCAGCCCCGGCTCGCCGCGGTTCGTCGCCGGTTCGATCGGTCCGGGGACGAAGTTCCCGACCCTCGGCCAGATCCGCTACGACGACCTGGTCGCCAGTTACGAGGAGCTCGCCTACGGCCTGCTCGAGGGCGGCGTCGACCTACTGCTCGTCGAGACGATGTTCGACCTGCTCGCCGGCAAGGCCGCCATTGCCGCGTGCCACCGCGCCATGGCCCGACACGGCAGAATCGTCCCGATCCAAGCCCAGGTGACCATCGAACTGACCGGCCGCATGCTCCCGGGTACCGAGATCGGCGCGGCGATCACGGCCCTCACGCCGCTCGGCATCGACGTGATCGGCATCAACTGCGCGACGGGGCCGGTCGAGATGTACGAGCCGCTTCGCCAACTCGCCGAGTCGGCGCCGCTACCCGTCTCGTGCCTGCCAAACGCTGGCCTGCCGAGCGTGGTCGACGGTGCGATGCACTACGACCTCACACCCGAGGCTCTCGCCGAGCACCACGCACGCTTTGTCACCGAGTACGGGATCAACGTCGTAGGCGGTTGCTGCGGCACGACACCCGAGCACCTCGCACACGTCGTCGAGGCCATCCGCCCGCTGGAACGTCACCGGCGTGAACCGGTGATGGAGCCGGGCGTGGCATCCATCTACTCGACCACGCCCTACCAACAGGATCGATCGGTTCTGCTCGTCGGTGAACGGACCAACGCCAACGGATCCAAGAAGTTCCGCGAGGCCATGCTGGCGGGCGACTGGGAGACCTGTGTGACCATCGGACGGGACCAGATCCGCGAGGGCGCACACATTCTTGACGTCTGCGTCGATTACACCGGCGCCGACGGCGTTCGCGACATGGCCGAGGTCATGAGCCGCCTCGCCACCCAGTCGTCGGTCCCCATCATGGTGGACACCACCGAGACCCCGGTCGCGCGCGAGGCGCTGACCTGGCTCGGCGGTAAGGCGATTCTCAACTCGGTCAATCTCGAAGAGGGCGACGGTCCCGGCACCAGACTGGACGGTTTCCTCAGCCTCGCCGCGGAGTTCGGCGCAGCGGTCGTGGCAACCTGCATCGACCAAGAGGGTCAGGCCCGCACGGCCGACTGGAAGGTGCGCGCCGCTTCGGCCATCACCGACCTCGCGGTGTCTCGCTACGGTCTCGACGCGCGTGACATCTTCATCGATCCCCTCGCGCTACCCCTGTCGACCGGCATGGCCGAATCCCGCCGCGACGGCATCGAGACCATTGAGGCGATCCGGCGGATCAAGGCCGAGCTGCCGGGTGTTCGCACGATCCTCGGTCTCTCGAATGTCTCGTTCGGGCTCAACCCGGCCGCCCGCCAGGTGCTCAACAGCGTGTTCCTCCACGAGTGCGCCCAGGTCGGTCTTGACGCCGCAATCGTGCACGCGTCCAAGATCCTGCCCCTGGCGCGCATCGACGACGACGCTCGCCAGATCTGCCTGGATCTCATCTACGACCGACGTCGCGAGGACTACGACCCGCTCACCGCCCTGCTCGAGATCTTCGACGGCTCCAAGTCGACGGGCTCGACGCAGAGTCCCCTCGACGAGATGGCACTCAACGATCGCCTTCGTCGGCGCATCGTCGACGGTGCGCGCGCGGGCTTGGAAGCCGACCTCGACCAAGCGCTCACCGAGGGTCAGTCGCCCCTCGCCATCGTCAACGACATCCTCCTTGATGGGATGCGAGAGGTCGGCGAACTCTTCGCGACCGGTGAGATGCAGCTCCCCTTCGTCTTGCAGAGCGCCGAGACGATGAAGGCCGCGGTGTCGCACCTCGAACCCCACATGGAGAAGAGCGACCAGGGCGGTCGCGGACGGGTCGTGCTCGCCACGGTCAAAGGTGACGTTCACGACATCGGTAAGAACCTCGTCGACATCATCCTCACGAACAACGGGTACGAGGTCATCAACCTCGGTATCAAGGTCGGGATCAACGAGATGCTTCAGGCGATCGACGAACACCACGCCGACGCGCTCGGGATGAGTGGGCTCCTCGTGAAGTCGACGCTCATCATGCGCGAGAACCTCGAACTGATGAACGAACGCGGAATGGCGAACGTGCCGGTCCTGCTCGGCGGTGCGGCGTTGACGCGCACGTACGTGGAACGAGACCTGCGTGGCGTCTACCAGGGTCGGGTCTTCTACGGCAAAGACGCCTTCGAGGGACTACGCGTACTCGACCGACTCGGCGAGATGCGCAAAAACAACGAGGAGGACGACGCCTTCGGCCGAGAGCTCTCCACGCGCAAGGTCCACCGCCGCATCCCGACCGATGGCCCCACGACACGCACGGATCTACCCGCACGCAGCCTGTCGGTCCCCCTCGACAACCCGCTGTTCCCACCACCGTTCCTCGGGAATCGCGTGGCCAAGGGGATGTCGATCGACGAGATCAGCGAGTACCTCAACCTCACCGCCCTGTTCCGTAACCAATGGGGCTTTCGCCCCGAGAACGACGAGGGGGACGCGGCCTTCAAGGAACGCATCCGCGCGACGTTGCGCGAGCAACTGGCCATCGTCAAACGCGACGACCTGCTCGTCCCCCAGGTCGTCTGGGGCCACTTCCCGGCCGCGGCCGACGGCAACGACCTGGTCATCTTCACCGATGACACCCGGACGACCGAGGCGACGCGCTTCAACTTCCCGCGCCAGGACCACGACCCCTACCTCTGCATCGCCGACTTCTTCCGACCCGTGGACAGCCCCGAACACGACTACGCGAGCTTCATGCTGGTCACGATGGGGCCGCGGGTCTCCGAACGCACACAGTCATTGTTCAGCGAGAATCGCTACACCGAGTACCTGCTGTTGCACGGGCTCGGCGTCGAGATGGCCGAGGCCCTAGCCGAGCTCTGGCACCGTCGCATCCGCGAGGAGTTGGGCTTCGCCGACGAGGACGGCCCAAGTCTGGCTGGTCTGTTCCGCCAGCAGTACCGCGGTGGGCGATACTCGTGGGGCTATCCGGCGTGCCCGGACCTCACCGAGAACGCGAAGGTCGCCCAGCTGCTCGGCGCCGAGCGCATCGGCGTCGAGGTCTCCGAGGGCTACCAACTCCACCCCGAGCAGACCACCGACGCCATCATCTGCCACCACCCGTCGGCGAAATACTTCATCGCGTAAAGGCCGCCATTTTGGCGCCGCGTGCGTCACCTAAACTTCCATCGTGGCGTCCGTTCCCTCCCGGCGAGAC
Source organism: Actinomycetes bacterium (assembly GCA_021793515.1). Classification (GTDB taxonomy): domain Bacteria; phylum Actinomycetota; class Acidimicrobiia; order Acidimicrobiales; family RAAP-2; genus RAAP-2. The sequence goes on from JAJYSP010000015.1 coordinate 25,942, forward strand.
GTCCTTCGGGGCGTTGGCGCGTTCGTTGGCGCATTCGCGACCGTATCAACCCTTGATCTCACGGCGAGCGGAGCCTCGATACTCCCTGGTGACTTGACCGCGCAGTGGGTCCGGCGCGAGAACGTGCGGCCCGGTGACGGCTCGTGGTTACGTGGCGTCGCGGCCACCGCGGGCGACCTCGAGGGCTACGCCAGCGCGACCAGCATCAACCTGGGCCAACCGATCACCTTCTTCGTGAGCACCACGTCACCCACCTACTCGATCAAGGTCTACCGGATGGGCTACTACCAAGGGCTCGGAGCCCGGCTCATCGAGACCCGGCTCGACCTCACCGGCCACGCGAGGCCCATGCCGACACCGGACCAGTACGGCACCGTCGACTGCCGGTGGCCGGCCTCGTTCCGCGTCGTCGCCGACGAGCGCTACGCGCCGGGTCAGTACCTCGTGCGATTGGAGAACACCGAGCACCAGTTCCGCTTCGTGCCGTTCCTCGTGCGAGACGATTCGTCGCGGGCCGCCTTCGTGTACATGAGTTCGGTCACCACGTGGCAGGCCTACAACACCTGGGGTGGTTTCAGCCTCTACCGCCAAGCCACGCCGGTGGGCAGTGTGACGGTCAGTGACGCCAACCGCGCCGTGCGGGTCTCCTTCAACCGACCCTACGACCGGGCCTTCGCCAACGGCGCGGCCGATTTCGTCGGGAACGAGTTTCCCCTCCTGTTCCTCGCCGAGCAGCTGGGACTCGACCTCACCTACTGGACCGACATCGACCTGCACGAGCGCGGGGCCAGCCTCACGCGGCACCGGGCGTTGCTCTCGCTCGGCCACGACGAGTACTACTCGCCCGCCATGCGCGCGGCCGTCGTTAACGGGGTCGACCACGGTGTCAACGTAGCGTTCTTTGGCGCGAACTTCTGCTACCGCAAGATCCGCTTCGAGCCGAGTGTGAACGGCGCCGACCGGTTGATGATCAACTACCGTTCCACCGCCGACCCGATCACCGCCACCAACCCGTCACTGGCGACCGTGAACTGGAGCCAGTATCCCTCAGACACCCCCGAGAGCACGTTCACCGGCTCGATCTACGGTGGTGTCGACGGTACCGGGTCACTATCGGTCGTGGACGCCAGTACCTGGTTCTGGCGCGGCACGGGTGTGCGCAACGGCTCGGTGCTCGCCGGCGCGCTCGGGGGCGAGTTCAACCACTACAACCCTGCCGTGACGAATCCAGCCAACGTGCAGATCCTTGGACACTCCAACGTCGGTGGTGGCATCAGTGACGTCACCTACGTCGCCGAACCCGGACAGGGCGGCGTCTTCGCGAGCGGAACCGGGCACTGGGTGTTCGACCTGTCCGACGCGCCGCGACTGGGCAATTTCTGGGTGCCGGCGGCTATACCCGGGGTCACCAACGTGATCCGTCGCGCGACGATCAACCTCCTCGCCCGATTCGGCGCCGCCCCCGCGGGCACGACGACGCCGTCGGTCGCCAACACGAATCAGTATTAACCGCGATTGAGTGCTACCGGCGTGCGGGTAGCGGCAGGGGCGTCGCCTCGCGCAACGCCTCACCGGCGTGGTAGCTCGATCGGGTGAGCGGTGAGGACTGCACGTGGTTAAGACCCAAACGACGACCACGTTGGGCCAAGTCATCGAACTCGGCCGGTTCCCACCACCGCGCCACCGGCACGTGGTCCGCCGTGGGACGGACGTACTGACCGATCGTCGCGATCGAGACCCCGACCGCCGCCAGGTCCGCGAGCGTCTCTTCGACTTCGTCGACGGTCTCGCCGAGGCCGACCATCATGCCCGACTTGGTGGTCAGACCCTGGGCGCCGGCGCGGGCGAGCACCGTTAGCGATCGCAAGTACCCCGCACTCGGGCGCACGGCCCGTTGGAGTCGTGCCACCGTCTCGATGTTGTGGTTGACCACGTCGGGGCGCACGTCGAGGATCAGTTCCAGGCTCGCTATGTCACCCTTCAGGTCGCTGATCAACACCTCGACCGCCGTCTCGGGCGAACGTTCACGGATCGCGGTGACGGTAGCGGCGATAGCGCCCGCGCCACCGTCGGCCAGGTCGTCTCGGGCGACGCACGTGATCACCGCGTGGTGCAGCCCGAGTCGCACCACGGCCTCGGCGACCCGATCGGGCTCGGTCGGGTCCAGCGGTAGCGGCTTACGGGTGTCAATGAGGCAGAAGCCGCACGCCCTGGTACATCGCTCCCCGTTCACCATGAACGTTGCGGTACCCGACGCCCAACACTCGTAGATGTTCGGACAACCCGCCTCTTCACAGACGGTCACGAGGCGTAGGTCATCGGTCAACTTGCGAAGCGACTGGTACTCGGTGCCCATATGTGCCTCAATACGCAGCCACGAGGGTTTGCGCGAGCGCAGTTCGACACCGGCGTCGGGGTCCACACCGGCCTTGCGGAGCCGACGAAGCAAGGGTCGTTCGGACGTCGAGGTCGCGCCGCTGCGGTCGACCGCGGCGACCGAGCCCGGACCTCCGAGCGCCGAATCGAGCGTCGCGCCCAGGAACTCCTCGACGTCAGCGAATGACGCGTCGAGCCCGAGCGAGCGCATCGAGCCGACGGGCTTGTCGGGGATGCCGCACGGCACGATCGCGTCGAACGCCTTCAGGTCGACGTCGACGTTGAGAGCGACACCGTGAAGGGTCCGACGGTGACCCGTGCGATTCCGTTCCGTACGCACGCCTACGGCCGCGATCTTGATCGGTCGCTCGTCCAATCTGGCCCAGACCCCTGGATAGCCCTCGAGTCGTCCGACCCGGCCGAGTTTGCCCTCGGGGTCGAAGTGCACGACGGTGGCGATCACGGCGTCCTCCAAGCGGCCGACATGCTCGCGGCCCGCCCCCGGGGCGTCGTCCACGGTGACAATGGCCCACGCCACCACTTGGCCGGGTCCGTGGTACGTCACGTCGCCACCTCGATCAGCTTCGACGACATCCGCGTCGAGGCTCGACGGCGGGACGAGGAAGTGCTCGGGAACGGCGCGGATCCCCAACGTGTACGTCGGAGGGTGTTCCATCACAAGGACGTAGTCATCTGGCGCCTCCATCAACGCCCGCTGCAGGTCGTTCGCCTCACGGAAGGTCACCCGTCCGACGTGGCGGCGGCGCAGCATCTAGTGCTCGCTGTCTAGGTCGAATCCAGCGAGCAGCTCGGCCACCCGTTCGAGGTACGCGGTCGCCGTGAACGGCTCACAGACCCGGTGGTCGAAAGACAGACCGATCACCACGCGACGACCGACACCCACAGATGTGCCGTCCTCGAGAACGACCGGCACCCGACGCACCGCGCCCATGGAGAGCACCGCTACCTCGGGTTGGATGATGATCGGATTGGTCCAGAGCGAATTCGGGCCCGTCGGACCGACGAGCGTGAAGGTCCCACCCATGAGGTCATCGGTCGTGAGCTGGCGCGTCGTGACGCGCTCGAAGAGCTCGTGCACTCGTCGCGCGAGTGCCCGCAGCGTGAGTCCAGCCGCAGCGTGCACGACCGGCACGAGCATGCCGTCGCGCAGGACCTCGCGCATGAACCCCAGGTTCACCGTCCGGTGCACGACCAACTCGTCACCGGCGAACGTCGCGTTCAAGAACTCGAACTCGCCCAGCGCCCGAACGGCCGCCAGTCCCATGACCATCTGGTCGGTTATCTCGACGCCGTCTCGCGTGCGCCGCCCGATCGCGTCCAGCTGGTCGAAGATCGACGCGTCAGCCTCGATCGCGACGAAGCCGTGCGGGGTGCTCTGCGTGGACAAGGTCATGTGCTGGCCCATCCGGCGAAGACCATTGGACAGCGGTACGACGACCTCGTCGGTTGGACCGTTCGCGACCGCACGTTCCGCGTCGCGACGCGTGATCGCTCCTCCGGGACCCGATCCACGCACCGTCGCCGGCTCAACGCCGCCGTCGGCTAGAATCCGGCGCACGACTGGTGACATCACGACACCCGCCACGCTCGGCGCACCGGTAGTGGCGGCGTTCTCGACGACGGCCTTCGCGGGCGCGGGCGTTGCCGCCGGCGCACTCGGGGTCGCCACGGTGGCACTCGGCTCGGGTGCCGGCGATGGCGCCACCGAACCGGGGGCGGCGTTCTCATCGATCACGGCGACTCGCGATCCGGTCTCGACGGTGTCGCCCTCAGCGGCCAGGATCTCAGTCAAGACCCCCGCCGCCGGCGACGGCATCTCCGAGTCGACCTTGTCGGTCGAAACCTCGAAGAGTGGCTCATCGCGCGCGACCGAGTCGCCGACCTTCTTGAACCACCGAGTGATAATTCCTTCGGTCACCGACTCGCCCAGTGACGGCAGCGTGACATCAGCCAACGTGGAGCCCCCTCCCCGATAGCGCCAACAGCGTTTCGCCGAACGTCTCCGACAGTGACGGGTGCGGCTGGATGAGCGCGGCGGCCTCCTCGGCCGTGGCCTCCCAGTTCACGGCGTAGTAGCCGGCGCCCAACTGCTCGGTCACCCAGGGTCCCGCCATGTGCACACCGAGAATCTGGCCCGCCGTTCCGTCAGCGCGCTTCTCCGCGATGATCTTGACGACCCCTTCGGTCTCGCCGATGATCTGGGCGCGACTGTTGCCACCGAACGGGTCCTTCTTCACCACTACGTCATAGCCCCGCTCCTTCGCGGCGGCCTCGGTGAGCCCGACGAAGGCGACTTCGGGATTGGAGTAGATCGCCCACGGCACGCGGTCGTAGTCGACCGGCACCACAGGCTCACCCAGAATGGTCTTGATCGCCACGATCGCTTCGGCAAAACCGACGTGCGCGAGTTGCGGGGTGTTGGCGACGATGTCGCCGATGGCGTAGACGTTGGGGTTCGCGGTGCGCATCGAGGAGTTCGCGACGATGAAACCGCGCTCGTTCACCTCGACGCCGGTTCCGTCGCCGAGCAGGCCCTCACTGCGCGGGCGTCGCCCGACGGCGAGCACCACGACGTCCACGACGACGTCCTCGCCACCCTCGACGTGGACGGCGGTCGAACCCTTCTTTGGCGTGTGGCCAGTCACGTTCACTCCGGCGCGCACGTCGATCCCGCGCTTCTTGAAAGAACGCTGCACCACGCTCACGACTTCGCTGTCGCAGCCCGCGAGGATCGTGGGCAGTCCCTCGAGGATCGTGACCGACGCACCCATGTCGGACAGCATCGACGCGAACTCACAGCCGATCGCCCCACCGCCGATCACGGCGGCGCTCGACGGCAGCGTGTCGAGATCGAGGAATTCATCAGAGGTCAACACGATCGTGCCGTCGACGTCGAAACCGGGCAGGGTTCGCGGCACCGAACCGGCGGCGAGGATCACGTTGGTCCCCTTCGCCTCTACGCCCGCGTCGGCCCCGTCCACGATACGTACGACCTGATCGGCGTCGAGGCGCGCCGTTCCCTCGAAGATGGTGACCTTGCGGCCCTTGAGCAGGCCCGAGAGCCCCTTGTGCAACTTGTCGACGACGTCGTTCTTGCGCGCCTGGCTGACTGAGAAGTCCACCGACACCTCGCCGGTACCAATGCCGAAGGCACTCGCGTGCTCGATGGTGCGACGGACGTGGGCCGTCTCGAGGAACTCCTTGGCCGGCACGCAGCCGCGGTGCAGGCAGGTGCCGCCCACTTTGTCGCGTTCGATCAGTGCGACGTTGAGCCCCGCCGCAGCTCCGTACAGCGCGGCGGCGTAGCCGCCGGGGCCACCCCCGATGATCACAACGTCAAACTGCTGGACCTCGTTTGCCACGGCGGATTCCCTTCGTCAATTTCGTCACTGAGACCTACGAAATCCTAATGTTTTTGGCGCCGTGGCCGACACCCCTGGGTGTTAGCGCTGTTGACCCTGCTGACGGTCGGCCGCCGCCGTGGCGAGTTCGTCCACGAACTCGTTCATCGGATCACCGGCGTGGCCCTTCACCCAGGTGAAAGTGACCGTGCGCCCACCGCGCAATACGAGGTCGAACAAGGGCTCCCAGATGTCCCGATTGGCGACGGGTTGGCCCTGGGAGTTCTTCCACCCCCGCCGCAACCACCCGACGTACCAGTGGTCGTTGAAGCACTTGACCACGTAGGTGGAGTCGCTCACGATCTCGACGTCGCCGTCGGGGTTGGCCCGTAGCGCCTCGAGGACGGCGCGCAACTCCATCCGCTGGTTCGTCGTACGCGCCTCGGCGCCGCTCGCGTACCCGTCAACACCACGCGCCCAGGCCCAGCCCCCCGGTCCGGGGTTCCCGCGACAGGCGCCGTCAGTATGGATCCGCGTCACAGTTGGCGCGTGATCCACGCGTCCGGGTCCGAGGTGAAGCGCGTCACCGAGACCGGCAGGTCGCCACGCAGCACCTGGCCCAACGTGACGTGCTCGAGCACCTCGCGCAGCGCCGCTCGCACCGCGACCCAGACGTCGCGCAGATGCGTCGCGTCGCCACCGTAGTTGAGGGTTTCGGGACGCATCCCACGCACGCCCGCCATCGGCCCGCTGACGACACGCAGGATGTCAGCGATCATGATCGTGTCGGGGTCGTGGGCGAGCTTGAACCCGCCTTCGGGGCCACGCTGGCTCGTGACGAGACCGCCGCGGCGCAGATCAGAGAGGATCGCACCGAGGAACTTCGCCGGTAGTTGCTGTTCGGCGGCCAAGTGTTCGGCACTCACCGACGTGTTGCTGGCCGCCAGGGTGAGTAGCGCCCGAATGGCGTACTCGGCCTTCGCGGGGATCTGCATAGGTCCATTCTGCCCGAGTCGGCGGTCCCGACCGCGTGATGGATGTCCGGCGCCACTTCGTCACGCGATGGACGCTTCGACGACTGACTTAAAGTGTGCCGATGTACCAACTCGACCAGCGCCGCCTGTACCTGTGCGTCGGCCACCGCGACGATCTCACGGACTTCCTGCCGGCGGTCCTGCGCGGGGGTGTGGACGTCGTGCAACTGCGTGAGAAGGACCTCGGCGATGAGCAGCGGCGAGTCTCGGGTGTGTTGATGGCCGCCATTTGTCGAGACTTCGGCGTCCCGTTCATCATGAACGACTCGCCGTACCTCGCCGCCGAGGTAGCGGCCGACGGCGTCCACGTGGGTCAAGACGACGTCAGTGTGGCCGTCTGTCGCGACGTGATGGGTCCCGACGCCATCGTCGGTCTCTCCACGCACGATCCCGAGGAGTTCGCACGTGCACTCGAACAGCCCACGACCTACCGCAGCGCTGGGCCGATCGTGGCGACGCCGACCAAGCCCGGCCGATCGGGCACGGGCGTCGACTACGCCGTCGACTGCACAAAACGAAGTGACCAACCGGTGTTCGTAACCGGCGCAGTGACCGCCGACAACGTCGGGTCCCTCGTGGAAGCCGGACTACGCCACTTCGTGGTGGTGCGCGCGCTGACCACGGCCCCGGACCCCTACGCCGCCGCGGTCTCGATCCGCCGCGCCCTGGACGAGGCGCTCGCCAGCGTCGCCTAGCGGTGCCGGTCGAGCCAGCCGAGAAGCGTGGCCACCATTCGAGGGTCCGCGCGAAGTTGGTGACCGGCCCCTTGGATCAGGCGCAGTTCGGCTCGGCCCTCGGCCGCGCTGAGTAGGTCTCGCGCGTCGCTCGAGGGCACCTCGAGGTCGTCCGTGCCGTGACCGATCAAGAGACGCCGCGGCGGAATCGTGGCCACCGCCCCGAGTGGGTCGACCGCCAGCACGTCGGCGCGTAACTCGTCGGGTGCGAGTAGGTCCTTCTCGTCACCCACCACGCCCGCCCCGATAATCCACTGGCGAAAGGGGACCGCCGGACCGCACCAGGTATCCAGGTGCGCCGGTGCGGCGAAGGTGGCGACCCCGCGAACCCGTTCGTCGTCGGCCGTCACCGCGAGCGCGAGCGCACCCCCGAACCCGAATCCCGCGAGGGAGATCCGACCGCCCTCTTGGTCGATCCGCGCAATGATGGCGCCGAGGTCACGGCGCCACTGGCTGGCCGAGAACGTGCCCGTACTCCCACCGACACCCGACAACGTCCCGGTCGCCACCGTCCAACCCGACTCGCTCGCCAGATGTTCGGCGAGCTCAGGGAGCAGACCGGCCGCCTGGCGCCCCATGCCCGTCGCGCGCGGAAGCCCGTGTACGAGCACGAGCACGTGACCGGTTGCGGGACGGGCGCCCGAGGACGCGATACGCAGATCGAGGACCGACGTACCACTAGCGAGCTGTTCGTGAACGAGCACGCGGCCTTAGATGCCCAGTCGGTTGGCGAGTAACTCGCGGTGGTACGCCGGATCGCCAAGGAACAACTCGGAACTCTTGGCCCGCTTGAAGTACAGGTGCGCGTGGTGTTCCCAGGTGAACCCGATACCACCGTGGATCTGGATGTTCTCGGCGGCGCAGTGGAAGTACGCCTCGGAGCAGAACGACTTGGCGAGGCTCGCCGCAATTGGTAGTTCGTCATTGCGCTCTTGAGCGGCCCACGCGGCGTAGTAGGCGGCCGACTTTGCCGACTCCACATCGAGCAGCATGTCGGCGCACTTGTGCTTGATCGCTTGGAACGACCCGATGGGCCGACCGAACTGGACGCGGTTCTTCGCGTATTCGACCGCGTTGTTGAGCACGCGTTGCGCGCCGCCAACCTGCTCGGCGGCCAGGGCGGCCACGGCGATCTGGACCGTCGTCTCGAGCCCGGCCAGCGCGCCGCCGTTCGAGCCCACCAGTCGCGCCGGGGTGTCGACGTAGACGATGCGACTCTGCTTGCGGGTCTGGTCCATGGTCGGTAGTGACGTGCGCTCGACCCCCGAAGCGTTCGCCTCCACGGCGAACAACGAAAGTCCGGCGTCGGTCATCGCCGGCACGAAGATCACCGAAGCAGTCTGGCCGTCGGTCACGTAGTTGCTTACCCCGTTGACGACCCAGGCCCCACTCGCCTCGCGCGCGGTAACCGACGTCGTGGCGAGATCCCACTGTCCGTCGTCGTCCGTGAGTGCCACGGTGGCGATCGTGTCCCCCGACGCGATACCGGGTAGGTAGGTGGCCCGGTCCTCGTCAGTGCCGACGAGTAACACGGCGTTGGCCGCCAACGCCACCGTTGAGAAGTACGGCGAACACAGGAGTGCCGCCCCCATCTCCTCGAACACCACGTACAGCTCCACGGGGCCGAAGCCTTGGCCACCGAACTCTTCGGGGATGCCCAGCCCCTGCAGGGCGAGCTCGTCGGCCATCTGGCGCCACACGGCCGGGTCGAATCCCTCGTCGGTAGCCATGAGCCGACGAACCTCGGTCTCGGGCGACTTCTCGTCCAAGAACCGTCGCACCATCTTGCGAAGCTCCTCCTGCTCCTCTGAAAAGCCGAAGTTCATCGTCACCCTCGATTCCCGTCGGCTCGTGAGCCGTCGCACTTGCGAGGATAGCGAAATCCATCCGCCCACGTCGCGTGGCATCCTGAAGGTATGGACGAATCGACGGTCATCTGGAGTGGCGCCGACCTGGAGGTCCACCGGGTCGTGGTCGGACCACTCGCCAACAACGTCTACGTCCTGCGGTGTCGCCGCTCGGCGCTAGCGGTGTTAATAGACGCCGCCGACGAGTCCGAGCGGCTCGTGCGCCTGGCGGACGCGCTCGGCGTGGTCACCGTGCTCGAGACCCACGGACACCACGACCACGTGGGCGCGATCCCCGCGTTGCGCGCGTCAGGTCGCCTCGTCTGGGGTCACCCCGAGGACGTCGCGCTATTCCCCGCCCTTGACCGGCACCTCGCGCACGACCAGGTGATCGAGGTGGGCGAGTTGCGCGTGCGGGTCATCCACACCCCGGGGCACACACCGGGCTCCACCTGTTTCTTCGTCGAGGGGAGCCCCGTGCTCTTCAGCGGCGACACTCTGTTTCCCGGTGGACCTGGTGCCACCGCCTACGAGGGCGGCGACTTCCCCACGATCATCGTCTCGATCGACCAACAACTGTTCCATCGCTTCAGCGACGACGTGCTCGTCCTGCCCGGTCACGGTGCCCCCACGACCATCGGCGCCGAACGTTCGCACCTCGACGACTGGATCGCACGGGGCTGGTGACCGGCTGAAAATCCGGGCGCGAACGATAGGCTCGCCATGTGTCTGTGCCCTTGCTAGAACTTCGAAACGTCCACGCCGTCGCCGAGGATACCGTCATCTTGCGCGGCGTCGATCTCACCATCAACCCCGGCGAGGTCCACGCGCTGATGGGGCCCAACGGAGCAGGTAAATCGACCCTGGCGAGCGTCGTCATGGGTCACCCCGGCTATCGCGTCACCGACGGGCAGATCCTGCTCAACGGCGTCGACATCGCGACGTGGTCCCCCGATCAGCGGGCCCGGGCCGGCATCTTTCTCGCCTTCCAGTACCCCGAGGCCATCAGTGGCGTCTCGGTGATCCAGTTCCTGCGCCAGGCCATGGTGGCCCGCAAGGGTCTCAGTGAGCTGTCGGTGCTCGAGGTACGACTCGAGCTTGCTGAATGGATGGACCGACTGGGCATGGACCCGGCGTTCGCAGAGCGACACCTGAACGACGGCTTCTCGGGGGGCGAGCGCAAGCGCAACGAAGTGCTGCAGATGGCCCTGCTCGAACCTGTCGTCGCGCTGCTCGATGAGACCGACTCGGGGCTCGACATTGACGCATTACGTATCGTGGCGCGCGGTGTGCGCACCGTACGGAGCGAACACCCGGCGATGGGTGTCGTGGTGGTGACCCACTACGTCAAACTGCTCGAAGAGATCGAGCCCGACCAGGTCCACATCCTCGTCGATGGACAGATCGTGCACAGTGGCGGTGTCGAGCTCGCCGCCGCCATCGAACACGACGGCTACGACGCGTGGCGAACGGTTCTGCGATGAGCTCCTACAATCCGCGCCGGGTGCGCGTGGACACCCCACTCCTCGAGCGCGTGATCAACGGTCGTCCGATTACCTACCTCGACTCTGCCTCCTCCACCTTGCCCCCGCGACCCGTTATCGAGGCGATGGCGCGCTACTACGAGTTGAGACACGCCAACGTGCACCGCGGCGTCTACCAGACCGCCGTCGAGGCGACTGACGTCTACGAGGGCGCGCGAGCGGCCACCGCACGGTTCATCAACGCACCGCAGGGCATGGACGAGGTCGTCTTCACCAAGAACACGACCGAGTCGTTCAATCTTCTCGCCAAGTCGTGGGGCGCGGCGAATCTCAAGGCGGGCGACGTGGTCCTCGTAACCGAGATGGAGCACCACGCCAACATCGTTCCGTGGTTCCAGCTACGCGACCAGACCGGCATCGAGGTTCGTTTCGTACCGGTGAGCGACGACTTCCGCCTTGACGTGAGCGACCTCGACCGTCTGCTCGACGGTGTCAAGCTGTTCTCCTTCACCGCCGCTTCCAACGTCCTGGGCACGCGTAATCCGGTCAAAGAGTTGACCCGGATCGCCCACGACCACGGCGCCCTCGTCGCTCTCGACGCCGCCCAGTCCGTCGGCCATCAACCGACCGATGTCGTGGACCTCGACGTCGACTTCTTCTGCTTCTCCGCCCACAAGATGCTGGGGCCGACGGGACTGGGCGTGTTCTGGACGCGCGCCGCGATCCTCGAGTCCATGCCCCCCTTCCTCGGCGGCGGCGGCATGATCGCCGACGTGCGACGCGATGGGTACGTACCAGCAGACGGCCCGACCCGCTTCGAGGCCGGCACCCCACCGATTGCCGAGACGGCCGGCCTCACGGCCGCCATCCGGTATCTCGAGGGCCTCGGACTCGCCAACATCGCCCGCCACGAGGACGAGCTCACCGGCGACGCACTCAAGCGACTCGCCAACGAGTTCGACGGCCGCGTCCGGGTCATCGGACCGGCGGACACCGTCGATCGCGGCGGTGTCCTGAGCCTGGACGTCGATGGGGTCCACCCCCACGACGTCGCTCAGGTGCTGGACCAGTTCGGCGTGTGCGTGCGACCCGGACACCATTGCGCCAAGCCCCTCATGCGCCGGTTCAACCTCGCGGCGACAGCGCGGGCGTCCTTCGGGCCATATTCACTGACTTCGGACACCGACGTCCTGCTCGAAGCGCTGGGCAGTGCCGTCACGATGTTTGCCTAGACCATGGCCAACCTCGACGACCTGTACCGCGAGATCATCCTCGACCACTACCGCACCCCGCGCAATCGCGGCGAGCTCAGTTCCCCACCCGCGATCCGAACCGAGGGCTTCAACCCGCTCTGTGGCGACGAGCTCGTCATCTACCTCGACATCCAAGACGACGTGCTCGTGGACATCAAGCTCTCGGGGCACGGCTGCTCGATCTCCCAGGCGTCGTCGTCGATGATGAGTGCCGCGGTCAAGGGCAAGACCATCGACGAGGTGCGCGCCGCCATCGAACGGTTCAAGCAGTTGATGACCGTGCACGAGACGACCCTCGACGGCAATGGCGAGGCGCCCGTCGCCGACTTACGCACGATGGGCGAACTCGCCGCACTCCAGGGGGTCGTGAAATTCCCGGTTCGCATCAAGTGCGCCACGCTGGCTTGGAACACGCTCAGCCAGGGGCTCGACGACTACGGCGTACAGGGCACCGGGTCGAAGTAGGGAACCACCGCCGTCGGGTTGACCGGACTCTTTGTCGCGGTCGAAGTTGTGGTCTTAGTGGTCGAACTAGTCGCTCGGGTGGTTGACGCCGAAGCGATCGTGGTCGTAGTGGTGGTCGTTGCGACCACCGGGGGCATTGGCGTCTGCAGCTGGGCGTTGGGCGGCGGATTAGTCGGCGTGAGCAACGATGAACCGAAGATGTTGACGAGCAGCTGCTGGGCCTGGGGCTCTTCGGTGAAGAGCACGTCACCGACGGGCGCCACGGTCGCGGGGACGGTCGGCAGGGTGTAGGTCAGCATGCTCGACGGATTGAAGTTGTGGAACTTGACGGCGAAGGCAATTAGCTCATTGAGCGTGAAGCCGCTGTCGAGGGTGATGCCTTGGGGGATCTTGGAGAGGAACGTGTTGATCGTCAACGGGTTGTAGAGGCTCTTCGCTCGACTGATCATCGCGCGTAAGAAGACGTTCTGACGATCGATCCGGCCGAAGTCACTCGTGCCGTCGTAATTCCACACCCCGTTCTGGAACCACTGGTAGTGACGGCTTCGCGCGACCGCGAGCGCCTGGAAGCCGGTGACGAGCTGACAGCCCGCGTGGGGAATGTTCAGCCCCGAGTACGCGTCCTTCGCGGGATAGGGGAAGTCGAGATAGACCCCGCCGATCGCGTCGGCGGCGTTGATGAGACCGGCGAAGCTCACCTGGATGACGTGGTTGATCGGTATGCCGAAGTTCGCCGTGATCGTCTGGGCGAGCAGGGACGGGCCGTTGCCGTAGTTGACGTTGATGCGGTTGAACTTGCCGAAGAGGGCCTGGTTGGCGAGCAGGGTGACCATCGTGTCGCGCGGTATCGAGAGGATTGTGATCGTGTCGGCCGCCGGGTCGACGTGCATGATCTTGACGACGTCGCTGCGCTGGCCGGCGACGGAATTGGTCGATGCACCCGTCTGACGAGCGACAGCGCCGGTCAACCCCGCTCGAGAGTCCGAACCGATCTCGAGGATGTTAAAGGGCCTCCCCGAGAGCTGGGGCAGTTCACCGACCACGTTGACCTTCGGGATCTGGCCGAAACGCCACTGGGCGTAGAGGTAGCCACCACCGACCAACGCGATGAGCAGGCCGAGGACCACGACACCCGAGATGATCGCGATCCGGCGTCCCCGGTGGCGCCGACGAACCTTGGGTGCGCGCACCGGACGAGACGGGTCCGCCCGTTGTTCGACCGCTTGTCCGAGGGCGCGGAGCCGCTCTTCGTTCGCGAGTGAGCCCTTCGCCTCGGATCGTCGGTTCCCGCGGCCCCGCGAGGCGCTATGACGTCCGTCAGCCATCGGTCAACTGTACTCCGCGGCCTCGTTACAGCGGATTGAGTTCGCGGAACGGCTCATAGCCGTCACGCTCGAGGACCTCGGAGAGTTCAGGACCACCGGTGGCCACGACTCGTCCCCCGCTCACGACGTGGATCATCGTCGGCGTTAGCTCCTGGAGGAGTCGTCGGAAGTGGGTAATCGCGAGTACGCCGCAACCCCACTCGGTGGTGGACGCCGCCAGGCGTCGTGCGACCGCGCCGAGCGCGTCGACGTCGAGACCCGAGTCGATCTCGTCGAGCACCGCGAAGCGCGGACGTAGGACCCCGAACTGGACCATCTCGGCACGCTTGCGTTCGCCACCCGACAGGTCCACGTTCACGAAGCGTTCCAGTAGGTCCGGGCGCAGGTCGACTCGCCGGGCCTCGTCAGCCATCCGACCGAGCAAGCCAGCGGGTTCGGCGCCCGCGGCCGCGAGTACGTCGATGAGCCGCACGCCCGGTACCTCCATGGGCTGCTGCATCGCGAGGAAGAGCCCGGCGCGTACGCGGTCGGTGGCCGAGAGCGAGAGCAGCTCCACGTCGTCGATCATCACCGAGCCGGCGAGGACTTCGTAGGCGGGGTGGCCCGAAAGCGCGTGGGCGAGGGTGGACTTACCCGAGCCGTTGGGGCCCATGATCACGTGAACCTCGCCCGAGTGCATGGTCAGGTCGAAGCCCCGCAGGACTTCCGTACCGCCCACCGCCACACGCAGGCCCGCAATCGTCAAGGTCGTCATGGGAAAGTCACCTCCACCCGTCCATCGCGCACCACGACGTCATATCGAGCGACCGGTCGGGTCGCGGGGAACGACTGGGGGGTACCGTCCTTGAGGTCGAAGATGGCGCCGTGTCGTGCGCACTCGATAGTGGCGTCAGTCGCGTCGACCTCTCCCTGGGCGAGGCTGTAATCCTCATGGCTGCATCGGTCGTCGAGCACGTAGAAGTCATCCTCGATACGAACGATGACCAGCGTCCTTGGTCCGATGCGGACCTGGCGAGCCTCGCCACTGACGTACTCGTCGACGGCACCGACATCCTGGGCACTCACGCGCTCACCGGCACTGATGCCAGTGCGAGGGATACGTCACCCTCGACCAAGCGGGCGAGCGACTTCGGGAGGGCGTCGAGCATCTCGAGGAAGAAGCCCTGAATCATCAGTCGCTCGGCGTCGGCGCGCGTCACGCCGCGCGATTCGAGGTACCAACGCTGCAGTGCGTCGAGTGGACCCACGCTCGACGCGTGCGCGCACACGACGTCGTTCTCTCGGATGTCGAGATTCGGCACGCTGTCGGCGTGCGCGTTCGCCGAGAGCAGCAGGTTGTGATTGGTCTGGCGCGCGTCCGTACGCTTGGCACCCTTCTCGATCTCGATCAACCCGGTGTACACCGATCGCGAGGTGTCCGCGACAGCCCCCTTTGAGAGCAGCGTCGAGCGGGTTCGAGGAGCCTGGTGAAACTGGTGGGTGCGGAAGTCGTGCACCTGGGCACCAGAACCGAAGAACGTGGTGCGAAGCTCGTTCTCCGCACCCGTCGCCAGTAGTTCTGCGTCGTTGCGCGAGCGGTCGTAGTGGGCACCCATGCCGAGCACCGCCTGGCTGAGTCGCGCGTCGCGCTCGAGCAGGCCGGTCGTTCGCGCCACGTGCCACGTAGTCGGTGCCAGTCGCTGGTAGGTGACGAGCCGTAGTGACGCATGCTCGGCGACACGGTACTCACTCACCGGCACGACGATGGCTCCGTCGCCCCCTTCGTAGTACTCGACCACGGTGGCGTTCGCACCGCGTTCGAGGACCAGGTGTGTGCGCGGCAACGACGCCGATGCGTTCGCCGAGTGGACGATCACGATCGGACCGTCGACAACCGTGCCCGCCGAGACCGTCACCACGACCGTCGCGGGGCACAGCGCGGCGTTAGCCAGGGCGAAGGCGTCGTTCGCGTACCGCTCGAGGGGGTCATCGCCACCGAGCGTCGACTGCGTGGTGTCCACATCGACCGTCACACCGGCGACCGGGTCGCCGATGTCCACGAGAAAGCCGTCCACCACTCGCACGACGCTCGCAGCCAAGGACGACAGGGACTCGGCGAAATCCGACGAGGGAGCGAGCGTCGGCGTCGCGGGCACGAGGTAGCGGTCGAGATCGAGTTCGGACAAGGGCGCGTAGCGCCACACCTCGTCGGCGGTGGTGGGCAGCCCGAGGGACTCAAAACCGGACCACGCCCGACCACGAGGGCCCGAATCCGGTCGGCTACTGATGAATGAGGTGGCGGATTCGGTGAAGGTTGTCATAGTCGAGAGCGTTAGCAGTGTAATGGGACCGATGACGCGGTCGATCCCCCGTTAACCTTCGACCGAGCAAGGAGACGATATGGAGTTCACCTCAACGGTCCTCACACTCGAGCTGCGTGGCGAGGTGGCCACACTCTGGCTCGACCGAGCCGAGCAACGCAACGCCATGGGTCGTGCGTTCTGGGAGGACCTCCCGCGCGCGGCCGCAGCACTTCGCGCCGAGCCGGGCGTGCGCGCACTCGTCATCGCCGCGCGGGGCCCGCACTTCACCGTCGGACTCGACCTGAAGGAGATGGCGGGCGGCCTGCTTTCGGGTGGCGACTCGACGTCACCGGCCGAACGCAACGCCACGCGCTACGAGGCCGTGCGCACGATGCAGCGTGCCATCAGCTCGATCGCCGAACTACCTTTCCCGGTCATCGCCGCGGTGCACGGCTACTGCATCGGGGGCGGCGTCGACTTGATCTGCGCGTGTGACATCCGACTGGCCGCGAGCTCGGCGACCTTCTCGGTGCGCGAAACCAAGGTCGCGATCGTCGCCGACTTGGGCACGCTCCAGCGCCTGCCACGCATCATCGGAGCTGGTCACGTCGCCGAATTGGCGTACACGGGCATGGACGTCGACGCTGAGCGCGCGGCGGCCATCGGGCTCGTCAACCACGTAAGTGACGACGTGATCGCTGACGCCGCGGCGCTCGCCGAGCGCATCGCGGCCAACTCGCCACTCGCGGTAAAGGGCACCAAGGCAGTCCTCGCCGCGAACGACGGACGCACCGTCGCTGAGGGGTTGGAATTCGTCGCGAACTGGAACACGCTCTATCTGCGCAGTGACGACCTCGCCGAGGCGATGAACGCCTTCCTCGAACGTCGCGAACCCACGTTCATCGGTCGTTAGCGACGCCAGAACCGCCAGTTGCGACGCCTGCGGCGTTCCTGTTCGTCGATCTCGCGCCGTCGCTCGTTGACGAGCTCGGGCGCGACGGCGTTCACGATCTCACTGGCTCGCTCGAGCAGGGCTCGTCGATCGTCGATTGGCACGTCGGTGGTGGGCAGTGCCTCGACCGGTCGATCGACCAGGGAGCCGTGTGCCCATCCGACGTCGGCGAGGCGGCGCTCGAAGGTGACACACCCCTCCGGACACGACCATGGCTGGTCTGGCGCGTTGCCCAAGACACAGAACCTCGCGACCTCGCCGGAGTTATACGTTCGACTCTGAAAGTGCTTACACTCCTCGCGCATCGCCACGGGTTCATCCTTCCACGAGTCTCGAGGCTAAACCGTCAGCCGACGGAGCCTTCCATCTGCAACTCGATGAGGCGCGACCATTCGACGGCGTACTCCATAGGCAGCGTCCGCGTGACCGGCTCGATGAACCCGTTAACGATCATGCCCATCGCTTGGCTCTCGGTCAGGCCGCGGCTCATGAGGTAGAACAACTGGTCGTCGCCGATCTTGGAGACGGTCGCCTCATGCCCGATCGAGGCGTCCTGTTCGCCGACCTCCATGTAGGGCCTGGTCTCCGAGGTCGAGAACTCATCGAGGATCAACGCGTCACAGCGCACGAAACTCTTGGCCCCGGTCGCACCCTCTTCCACCTTCACCAGTCCGCGGTAGGCCGTTAGCCCCCCGTCCTTGGAGATCGACTTGGAGATGATCGTCGAGGTCGTCTCGGGGGCCACGTGGACCATCTTCGCCCCAGCGTCTTGGACCTGTCCGGGACCCGCGTACGCCACCGACAAGACCTCGCCCGATGCCTTTGGACCCATGAGGTAGACCGACGGGTACTTCATCGTCAATCGCGAGCCGATGTTGCCGTCAATCCATTCGACGTGCGCCTCAGCCTCAGCACGAGCCCGCTTGGTCACCAGGTTGTAGACGTTGTTCGACCAGTTCTGGATCGTCGTGTAGGTGATCCGCGATCCCGGCAGGGCTACCAGCTCGACGACCGCCGAGTGCAGCGAGTCTGACGAGTACACGGGCGCCGAGCAACCCTCGACGTAGTGGACCTGGGACCCCTCGTCGGCGATGATCAGCGTGCGCTCGAACTGTCCCATGTTTTCGGTGTTGATTCGGAAGTACGCCTGCAGCGGCTGGTCAACCTTCACCCCCGGCGGTACGTAGATGAACGACCCACCACTCCAGACCGCCGAGTTAAGCGCCGCGAACTTGTTGTCGTTGGGCGGGATGACGGTGCCGAAGTACTTACGCACCAGGTCGGGGTACTCGCGTACCGCCGTGTCCATGTCACAGAACAGCACCCCGAGACGCTCGAGGTCCTCACGATTGCGGTGAAAGACGACCTCGGATTCGTACTGGGCCGTGACGCCGGCGAGGTACTTCCGTTCGGCCTCGGGGATGCCGAGTCGCTCGTAGGTCGTCTTGATGGCGTCGGGCAGGTCCTCCCACCGGTCGACCCGGTTCTCGGTCGGCTTGATGTAGTAGTAGATGTCGTTGAAGTCGAGGTCTGGCATGCGGTCTGCGAACCACGGCAACATGGGCTTCTTCTCAAAGCGCTTGAGCGCGGCAAGACGGAAGTCGCGCATCCACGGCTCCTCATTCTTGATCCCCGACATTTCGCGCACGATCGCTTCGTTGATACCCTTCTTGGGCTTGAAGACGGGAATCTGCTCGTCAGACCAGCCCAGCTGGTACCGACTGAAGTCCAAGTTGTCGATCGTCATGTCGCTCCTCTGGGTATTATCCCTACGCCCATAGTACTAACTACCGTCCCTGCCCTGTCAGAAATTACTGGCAAAGTGGAGCCGTGCCTCTCACCCCTTCCGTACCGCAACGTCCCCACCCGATCACTCGTCACGGGGACACCCGTGAAGACCCCTACTACTGGCTCATGGACCGAGACAACCCAGAAGTCCTCGAACTTCTGCGTGCCGAGAATGATTTCCTCGCTGCCTCACTCAAGCACCTGGCTCCGCTCGAGGCCCAGCTCTTCGACGAGATCAAGCGACGAATCGAGGAGACCGACATCTCGGTGCCGGTTCGCCGCGGCGCGTGGTGGTACTTCGAACGCACTCGCGAGGGGCTGAACTACCCGATCAGTTGTCGCGTTCCTGTCACCGACGGCGACTCGACCCCGCCGATCGTCGACCCGCTCGTGGCCTTCGCCGGTGAACAGGTGATACTCGACGAGAACCTCGAGGCGCAGGGTCACGATTTCCTCTCGATCGGCGTACTCGACGTGAGTCCCGATGATCGATGGGTCGCGGTCGGCGTGGACTTCGATGGCGACGAGCGCCACCGGGTGACCGTGCGACCGCTCACCGACACCGAGCCCCTCGCGGACACCCTCGATGACGTCTACTACGGCTTCGCGTGGTCCCGCGACAGCGACTACTTCTTCTATACGCGCGTCGACGACGCCATGCGACCGTGGCAGGTCTGGCGCCACCGCCTCGGATCGGGGGCGAATGAGGACGTACTCGTTTACCAGGAGGACGACGCACAGTTCACCGTCTCGGTGGGACGATCACGCGACGACGAGGTGATCGTGATGTCGATTGCGTCGTCGACCACGACCGAAGTCCGCTACCTAGCCGCGGATCGACCCACCGATCAGCCCGTGGTCCTCGAAGTGCGGCGCCCGGGCATCGAGTACGGCGTCGAGCACCTCATCGCCGCCGACGGCACACGCTGGTGGTTAAAGATCACCAACGAGGATGCGACCGACTTCCGTCTGCTCGGCCGTCCCGTCACGGACGACTCATGGCGTGAATTGATCGCGCACCGTCCGGGTACCCGAATCGACGGCGTCGATGCGTTCTCCACGTGCCTGGCCATCAGCGAGCGCGAGGACGGGTGCGCCACGGTGCGAATCGTCCCTCTCGATCCCACGGCCCCCTTCGACGCCGACCTCCTCGGGCGCTCCTGGCTCGTCGACGGAGTCGATCGACCGAGCACCGTCTCGCTCGGGGTGAACCCCACCTTCGAGACGGACACGCTCCGTGTAGCGATCACCTCGATGGTCACGCCGAACTTCATCGCCGACGTCGACCTCGCCTCGCACGAGTTGCTCGTTCGCAAGCGCCAGATCGTGCGAGGTGGCTATGACCGTGACGCGTACGTCACCGGCCGTCACTGGGTCGAGGCCAGCGACGGACAGCGCATCCCCGTGTCCATCGTCGCACGACGCGACGTCGTACACCTGAACGGCGACGGATCAATCAGCCCGAACGGACCAGCCCCCCTGTTGCTCTACGGGTACGGGAGTTACGAGATCTCCATCGACCCGGGATTCTCGTCGATCCGCCTTTCGCTGCTCGAACGCGGCGTGATCTTCGCGATCGCCCACGTACGTGGCGGCGGTGAGATGGGACGCTCCTGGTACGAGATGGGCAAGCTCGCCCAGAAACCGACAACCTTCAGCGACTTCGTTGCCGTCGCGAGAGACCTGATCACGACGGGTTGGACTGAACCACGTCGGCTCGCCATCCGCGGCGGTTCGGCCGGGGGGCTCTTGATGGGCGCGGTGATGAACCTCGCCCCCGAACTGTTCCGGTGCGTCGTGGCCGAGGTGCCCTTCGTCGACGCTCTCACGACGATGCTGGACGCCTCGCTCCCTCTCACCGTTGGCGAGTGGGAGGAGTGGGGTGACCCCGACGCCAGTGCGACCACCTACCGGACGATGAAGTCGTACTCGCCCTACGACAACGTGCGCGCGACGAACGACGACGGAAGTGTCCGGGTCTACCCACACCTCTTCGCCGCCGGCGGACTTAACGACTCGCGCGTCGGCTTTTGGGAGCCGGCCAAGTGGGTGTTGAAACTCCGCGACGCGAACGCCGACAACGTCGCGTATCTGAAGACCGAGCTCGGCGCCGGCCACGGTGGTCCATCTGGCCGTTACGACGCGTGGCACGACGAGGCGCTGATCCTCGCCTTCATCATTAGCGAGATCGTGTGACCGTCGCGACCAACGGCGACCGATGCCCGGTCACGACGTAGGTCACGGCGAACGATCTCGGGCTCTCGGTCGCGTGCGGTGCCGCGACAGGTACCACCGCACGAACCGCGGGTTCGCCCGACTTCGCGGGCGCGCTCGACCACGGGTGGTGCGCGAGCAGGAACGCGCCGACGATCACCACGACTGCGACGAGGAGAGCGACGACCACTCGTCGTCGGTACACCAGAGGGCTGCGATGCGCCGATCGGTCGAGCGCCCATTGCACGTCGTGGCGGTGCGGGCCGATCGACACCTCTTCCTCCTCGACCGGTGTCGTCTCGCCGAACACGTACTCACGCGAGGACTCGAGACGCAACGGGGCGGGCTCGTGGTGCGGTGGCGGCGTCTCACCGTCTAAGAGCCGGAAACCTTTGGCCGACTGATAGGGCGAGGGCGGCGGACTGATCAAGGTGCCCGTGTCACTCAGGCGGCGCTCGTCACGACGGATCTTGCGCCAACGCAGTAGACCCGCCGCGAGCAGCCCGGCGACGACAATCGCCACTACCACTTCAATCGCCACGGTCATCGGACTCCGCTCGCCAGCGTCGCGGTTGGCCACGATGGCCCACCACGAAAAGCGTAGTGACTCGGCGCCGCTAGCCGAGTGCGGTGAAGCCCGCCCGGAAGAAGACCAAAGGCTGGCCGTCGTAGGCAGCCACAAAATCGGCCCGGACGATCGCTACGTCATGGTCGCCGTGGGTCCGCACCGAGACGATGGGTCCTTCGACGTGCGCGATCGCGCCCACGAGCAGCGGGGAACCGGCCGGACCTTGCGTCCACTCCCCCGTGGCAAAGCGGTCCGCGCCCGTCGTGGCGAATCGACGCGCCTCGTCGACCTGGTCGACGCTAAGGATGTTGATACCGACCACACCCGTAGCGCGCACTTGCGCCCACGATCGGCCGTCGACGGCCGCGGCGAAGGTCACGAGTTGGGGTTCAAGCGAGAGGGATCCGAAGGTCTGACACGTGAAACCGGCCGGACCCTCGGGTGTCTGACTGGTGACGACCACGACACCCGTCGCGAAACGACTCACCGCGTCTTTGAAGTCGCTCATCGAGGGAGGGATCACATCGGGACACTACCGGGCAGGCTCACCCGACCGGTTCCCTCGTGTCACCGACCAAGTGCACGGCGTGCGCACCGTGCTCGACGAGACCATCTTCGACGAGGGCCGCGAGCAGACGTTCAACGCGATCACGGGGTTCCGCGATTCGCACCAGTAGGGCGTCAAGGTTGCTAGGACCGTCGCGCAACACCGCGATGATGCGCCCGCGACATTGCCGATCCGATCCGACAAAGGCGCTCTGTCGCACCGAGACGGCGGCGCTGTACTGGGCGGGGTCGGGCCCACCGACGGCGCGCCAGGCGCAGCGTGACGCCATCGGGCAGGTAGGGCAGCGCGGTTTCGCCGTGCAGAACTGGGCGCCGAGGTCGAGCATGGCCTGGTTGTGCACGGCGCTATCTCGTCCGCGCACGAGCTCATCGGCGAGTCGTTGCGCCTCGCTTCGAGCTAAGGGCCGATTAACGAGGGCCCGCGCGAGGATCCGTCCGACGTTCGTGTCAAGCACGCCTACGCCCACACCGAACGCGAAGGACGCGACGGCGTTCGCTGTGTACGCGCCGACCCCAGGGAGCCGACGCAGCGCGTCGGGGTCGCTCGGGACGAACCCGTCGAACTCGTCGAGAATCACACGCGCGGCGTCGTGGAGGTAGCCCGCGCGGCGGTTGTAGCCGAGCCCGCCCCACAGAGCGATCACCGCGGACCGAGGCGACGCGGCACACGCGCTCGGTGTCGGTAGCGACGCCATGAAGCGGCGCCACGGCTCGATGACGCGGGTGGCCTGGGTCTGTTGGAGCATGACCTCACTGACGAGCACCGCCCACGGGTCACCGACCCCGAGCCAGGGCAGGTCACGGGCGATCGACGGCGCGCAGGCTTCCAGCGAGCGCGCGAACGAGCGCGGTGTCAGTCCCAGACGTCCTCGCCGTAGGGGCGCTGGCGCACCGGGGCGGAGTCGCGCTTCCAGACCATCACCTTTCGCCGGAAGTAGCAGACCTCTTGACCATCCTGATTGAAGCCCTTGGTCTCGACGCGCACGATCCCCCGATCGGGCTTGGACGACGACGGGGTCACGTCGAGCACCCGGGTCTCGGCGTAGATGGTGTCACCGTGGAACGTGGGGAACCGATGGATGAGGCTTTCCACCTCGAGGTTGGCGATCGCCGAACCCGAGACGTCGGGCACACTCATGCCGAGCACCAGCGAGTAGACGAGGTTTCCCACGACGACGTTGCGGCCCTGGACGCTCTCATGTTCGGCGAACCACGCGTTGGTGTGAAGGGGATGATGGTTCATCGTGATCATGCAGAAGAGGTGGTCATCGGCCTCGGTGATGGTCTTGCCCGGCCAGTGTCGCAACACATCGCCCGGCACGAAGTCCTCGAGGTAGCGTCCGAAGGGTCGATCGATCGTGGTCATGGGGCCAGCCTCCTTGGCACGCGAGAACGGCTATTCACTCGGTAGCGGACGGGTCGTGAAGGACGCAGTCGCGCCGGGCAGACTCTCACCGTCGATCACCATGCGCCAGGTGAACCGCTGGCCGGGCGCGAGGGGGATCGGTCCGAAGTTGACCGCGATCGGGACGTCGACCGGCGTGCCGAGGGGCACACCGACGGGCTCGCTCGCCGAGAAGTCGCCACGCACTTCGATGCCCTGCATCCCCTCGGGCGTCTCGAACTGGACGAGGCGACCATCGGCGTCTTCGAGGAACAGCTCCCAGTGGTGACTGACGTCGAACTCGTGCGCGTCCACGCTCACCTTGACCGCGACGGCCGAGGGCACCGGGTCCGGTCCGGTGACAGACCAGCCGCCGCCGAGGATGTACAACTTGCCGTCGGCCACCTGGGCCGAGTCCGCCAAAAGCATGGTCACGTTCACCGGCCCAGCCTACGTCGCCACTCGACCCATCCACGTCCAGCCGGTAGTTTGCATGTATGTCAACGCCGCCCAACTTGGCCACCCTCACCGAGCTCGTCGCCCGCGCCCAAGAGGTCATCGATTCTGCGACCGAGCAGTTGCGAGAGCGCGGCGGGCCCGATCGGGAGCAGTCGCTCGCCTACGACCTCGCGCACGCGGCGAGCGCCATTGCCACCGCCCGAGCCAACCTCGCCTACGCCACCCACGGCGAAACCGAGGCGAACCTCACGAGCGCCTTCCTCGGACTCGCCCTCAGTGACCTCGCCCAACGCGTACTCGGGCGCGAAGACCGCTGGGGTGTTAGCGGCGACTGGTTCGCGCCGTTTCGAGTATTCGTCACCGAGCAGCGCGACCCGAGTCGCCTCGCCTCACTCGCCGAATCGCCGGGGGACCGCCACCTCGGCGAAGACTTCGAGATGGTCCGGGACTACTTCGGGCGCTTCGCGGACGAGCAGATTCGCCCGCACGCCGAACACGTCCACCGCACCAATGGGGACATCCCCGAGTCGGTGATCGAGGGACTGCGCGACCTCGGGGGATTCGGCCTCTCCATCCCAACGGCCTACGGCGGGGACGCCACCGGCGGGGCTTCGGAATACCTGGCCATGGTGATCGCCACCGAGGAGCTCTCACGGGCAAGCCTTGGCATCGGCGGCTCGCTGATCACCCGACCGGAAATCCTCACGCGTGCGTTACTCGCCGGTGGTACACAGGCCCAGAAGGAAGAGTGGCTGCCGCGCGTGGCCACCGCCTCGGCGCTCGCCGCGATCGCGGTGACCGAGCCCGACTTCGGCAGCGACGTCGCCAATATCACCACCTCCGCCACCAAAACCGACGGCGGGTGGCTGATCAACGGGACCAAGACTTGGTGCACGTTCGCCGCGCGCGCCGAGGTGTTGGTGCTGCTCGCGCGCACCGACCCCGACCGGTCCAAGGCCCACCGGGGTCTGTCACTCTTCCTCGTTGACAAGCAGCGTGGCGACAGTCACGGCTTCGTGCTCAACCAGGACAGTGGCGGGCGATTGGAGGGCCGTCCGATTGACACGATCGGCTATCGCGGCATGCACTCCTACGAGGTCAGCTTCTCGCAATGGTTCGTGCCCGATGACAACCTCGTTGGTGGCGAGGCCGGACTCGGCCGCGGCTTCTACTACCAGATGGCGGGATTCGAGAACGGGCGGATCCAGACCGCGGCGCGCGCCGTGGGTGTCATGCAGGCGGCCTACGAAGCGGCACTGGCCTACGCGCGCGAGCGGCGGGTCTTCGGCGCGCCCATCATCGAGTACGAGCTCACGCGCGCGAAGCTAGGCACGATGGCCGCCATCATCCAGAGTTCACGCCAGTTCGCCCTCGCGGTCGCACGTCAGATGGGCGACGGGGGCGGGTCGATGGAGGCGTCGATGGCCAAGGCGTACGTCTGTCGAGCCGCCGAGTGGGTGACCCGCGAGGCCTTGCAGATTCATGGGGGCATGGGCTACGCCGAGGAGTACCCGGTCAGTCGCTACTTCGTCGACGCCCGCGTGCTCTCGATCTTCGAGGGTGCCGACGAGACGCTCTGTCTGAAAGTGGTCGCTCGGCGCCTACTCGACCGGGACTGACCTACTCGTCAATCGTGAAGGGCTCGTGCACCGCGCCGAGCGTGATGCCCGCCGAGTGGAGGTTGACCTTCTCGCCGCGCGCGCGCTGGGCGTGCATGGCGGCGCGCTCCCAGCGCTCCTCGACGCGGCCGTAGCGCCAGAACCCGAGGGCACCCAGCCAGATGACCACGAACAGTCCGACGATAGTGAAGCCCGCGCGGTTGATATCGAAGGACGCGGCGAACGACCAGAAACCGCCCGAGAGCTTTAATTCATTGGCGAAAACTTGGGCCAGCTCGAGCGTGCCGATGTAGAACGCAACGAAAACGCTCAGCCCGGTAATGGTGATGTTGTAGTACACCTTGCGAACGGGCTTTGAGAACGCCCAGCCGTACGCGAAGTTCATGAAGGAGCCGTCGATCGTGTCGAGCAGGCTCATTCCCGCGGCGAAGAGGATGGGTAGCGACAAGATCGCCCACAACGGCAATCCAGCGGCGACCGAGGTACCCGCTAGGACGAGGAACGCGACCTCCGTGGCGGTGTCAAAGCCGAGGCCGAACAGCACCCCGAGCGGATACATCTTCCACGGCGCGTCGATCGACCGCGCGAGCGGACCGAAGAAGCGCATCATGAAGCCTCTCGCGTTCAAGTGCTTCTCGAGCTCGGAGTCGTCGAAACGACCCTGGCGCATCGCGACGAAGAGCCGGATGATGCCCACGAGGATGATGAGGTTCAAGATCGCGATCAGATACAAGAAACTGCCCGAGACGACAGTCCCGATCAACCCGCCGTAGTGGTGCAGGGACGAGTGGGTGTTGCGAACCTGCGAACCTAGGGCGCGCGCGCCCAGTCCGAGCAGGACCGTGAGCGCGAAGACCACCGAGGAGTGACCGAGGGAGAAGAAGAAACCGACCGACATCGGACGCTTGCCCTCAGACATGAACTTGCGAGTCGTGTTGTCAATCGCCGCGATGTGGTCGGCGTCGAAGGCGTGACGCATCCCCAGGGTGTAGGCGAGTACGCCCGTGCCGATTCCGAGGGTCTTGCCCGAGTCGATCCCGAAGTGTCGCGTCGCAGCCACCATCAGCAGTGTGAAACCGACGACGTGCAACAGCGCGACGAATCCGAACATTGACAGCAGGCTGCGGCGCTCGTGGGTCGAGAACGACCCACGGACCCGTGCCATGGGAGATCGGTCGGTAGCCGGCGCGGTCGTCACGCCGTCACCTTAGTAGGAGGGCTTCCTAATAAGACTCGCTACCTGAGAGAGCGCTTCAGCCCCGCTCGTTCCCCTCTGGTCAGGAATTTCATCGCCATCTTGCGACTCGCCTCGTCGATCATCTCATCGCCGAACATCACCGCACCGGTGTTATTCTCGTCGGTCGCCACCCGGTAGGCCTCGAGGATGTCCCACGCCTTGTCGAACTGCTCCTGGGTCGGCGAGTAGACCTCGTTGAGCACGAGCGCCTGATCCGGGGTGAGCGCCCACTTGCCGTCGTAGCCGAGCACCCGAGTGCGCTGGGCGAACTCGCGTAGCGAGTCGAGCTCGCGGACCTTGAGGAACGGCCCGTCGATCACCTGCAGTCCGTTCGCCCGTCCAGCCATCAGGATTCTCGAGAACACGTAGTTGAAGTGGTCGCCGGGGTACTCAGGTATGGCGACACCACCGGTCAGGACGGGCATCTCGATCGACGCCGCGAAGTCGGCGGGTCCGAAGATGATCGTCTCGAGGCGCGGGGACGCCGCGCAGATCTCGTCGACGTTGATGAGCCCGCGCGCGGTCTCGATCTGCGCCTCGATACCGATGTGCCCGACGGGCAGGCCGGCGTTGCGCTCGACCTGGGTCAAGAGCAGGTCCATGGCCACAACCTCAGCGGCCGACTGCACCTTAGGCAGCATGACCTCGTCGAGGCGCGGGCCGGCGTTACCGACCACCTCGATCACGTCACCGTAAGTCCACGGCGTGTCCCACGCGTTCACTCGCACGCAGAGCACCCGCTCGCCCCAGTCCTGATCGCGGATTGCCGCGACGACCTTGGCGCGCGCGGCGACCTTCTCATTAGGCGCAACCGAGTCCTCGAGGTCGAGGAAGGTCATGTCCGCCGTCGCGCTCGGTGCCTTGGCGAGGAATCGGTCAGACGACCCCGGGGTTGACAGACAGGAGCGACGTGGGAGGTTACGTGAGCGTTCAGACATGGAAGAGAGCCTATTTCTGCGGCGAGGGGGGACGGGTCGGCGTATGCGCCGATAAATTCTGATAGCTGTTGACCAGGTACTTTGCTTCGCAGCCCGACAAACGCCGGGGCGCCGATGGTGCCGAACCGGTAGCGTGGTGCGCGTGACTGACGTCGAGCGCCCCGCGCGCCATTCGACGCCACGGCCGGCGCGAGGGCTAAGGCGACTACCACTGCGGGGACTAATCGTCGCCGCAGCAATGTTGACGACGACGCTGCCGATACCCGCCGGCGCCTCCAACTTGACCAACGCGCGAAGCGAAGCGGCCACGCTGTATCGCCAGATCCAGACGATCGACAACCGCGTCGGCTACCTCGGTCAGAAGTACGACATGACCTTGATCACGCTGCACCACATCACCGATGTCATCACCAACACCAAGTCGATCGTCGCCCAGATCCAACGCGACCTAGCTAAGGGCAACAGCCAGCTTCAGGCCGACGCGATCTTCGCCTACGTGACCAACGGGTCCGCGGCGAGCAACAACCCACTCTTCTCGAAGAACGCCTCCAACATTGGCGCCACCAACGTCTACAACCAGCTCGCCGCGGGCAACGTCTCAACGACGATCGCGAATCTGAAGAGCTACCGGATCAAGTTGACCCAGGAGCGCTCCATCCTCGCCGCCGAAGACCGCAAGGCCGCGAACGCCGCGCGAACGGCCGCGCGCGCCTTCCACGAGGCGAAGCTGCTCCAGGCCACGCTCCAGAACACCCTTAGCAAGGTGAAGGGTCAGATCGCCTACTTCATCAACCAGCAGGTGGCCGCGGCCGCCGCTCAATCGGCGAGCACGCTGCGCAACGCCCAGCCCCAGTCCAACTTCCCGGCGCCACCGCCGGACTCGCGCGCCAACATCGCCGTGCGCGCCGCGCTGTCGTTCCTCGGTGTCCCCTACGTCTGGGGTGGCGCGTCGCGCGCCGGTGTCGACTGCTCGGGACTGGTCATGCTCGCCTACGCGGCCGCCGGCATCTTCCTGCCCCACTACTCGGGCTCGCAGTTCGCGGACACGATGCGCGTCCCGCTCATCGACATCCAACCCGGCGACCTCCTGTTCTACGGGTACAACGGCGACCAGCACGTCGCGATGTACATCGGCCACGGTGAGATGATCGAGGCCCCGTCGGCCGGGTACACGGTGCACATCACCCCGGTGCGACTCGGGTACGGGTTCGCCGGTCTCGGCCGGCCGCGCGCCTAGGGCGTGTCCGCCTTCCCGACGTCCTTCCACCTCGGGCCGCTCACCTTCCACATCTACGGGTTCGGCCTCGCTGTCGCGGCCTACGTCGCATTCCTCTACAGCCGGCGGCGACTCGAGCGCGCCGGCTTTGACGTGCACCGCTACGGCTCCTTCGCCGGCGCGCTGATCGTTGCGGCCCTCGTCGGGGCTCGGGTCGCGCACATCGTCACCAACTGGGGCTACTACGCCGGTCACCCTGGGCGATGGATCGCCGTCTGGCACGGGGGTTTGGCGAGCTTCGGTGGCATCGCCGCAGCCCTACCGGTCGCCCTGGTGCTTCGACGACGGTGGTGGCCGAATACCTCCCTCGCCCGCTTCGCCGACGCCGTCGTGCCAGCCCTGATCGCTGGTTGGGCCCTCGGTCGCCTGCTCGGCCCTCAATTCATGGTCCAGGGGGGTGGCCACCTCACGCACCAGTGGTTCGGCATGCACTACGTCGGTCAAGTCGGAAAGCGCGTGCCAGTGCCGATCATCCAGGCGGTCGAGGACGGACTGCTCTGGCTCGTGTTGCTGTGGGCGCAGCGACGATCGATCGGCCGCGTCGCCGGTGCGGTCTCGGCGCTCGCCATGATCGTCTGGGGCGCCGTACGCGCCCTCGACGAGCGGCTCCTGCTCGGTCAGCAGTCCCACAGCGGCTCGATCGGTGTGCAACTCGCTGGCGTCGTGCTCGCCATCGCGGGTGTCGTAGTCCTCGTGCGACAACTGCGCGTGGGCGAACGCGACGAGTCCCCGGTCAGCCGATCGGTTCGAAACGCGCCGTGAAGTGACGTAGCGCAGCGGGCTCGTAGACCATGCGATAGCCCGGCAGCGATGCCGCTTCGCCGGCCACGGCGGTGACCACCTCGATCACGTAGTCGATGTGGCTCTGGGTGTAGGTGCGACGCGGGATGGCGAGGCGCACCAACTCCATGGCGGCTGGACGCTCGCTGCCGTCAGGTTGGCGACCGAACATCGCCGTACCGATCTCGACTGACCGAATGCCACCCATCTCGTACATCGCCACCGACAGCGCCTGACCGGGGTACTGCAACGGGTCGATGTGCGCCAGGAGCGTTTTGGCGTCGATGTAGACGGCGTGACCGCCGATGGGCTTGACCACCGGCACGCCGGCCCGGTCGAGCGCGTCGCCCAGGTAGGCCGTCGAGCGGATCCGATAGCGCAGGTAGTCCGGGTGGACCGCCTCCTTCAACCCCTGAGCCAGTGCCTCGAGGTCACGGCCGGCCAGTCCGCCGTAGGTCGGGAATCCCTCAGTAAGGATGAGGAGGTTGCGGCACCGTTCAGCGAGCGAGTCATCGTTGAGCGCGAGCCAGCCACCGATGTTCCCGAAGGGGTCCTTCTTCGCCGACATGGCCATGCCGTCCGCGAGGGAGGCCATCTCGCGCACGATATCGGCCACTTCACGATCGCCCTGACCTGCCTCGCGCTCATGGATGAACCACGCGTTCTCGGCGAAACGGCAGGCGTCGAGGAAGAACGGCACACCGTAACGGTGGCAGACCTCGCTCACTGCGCGCAGGTTGGCCAATGACACCGGCTGTCCCCCACCCGAGTTATTGGTGACTGTCACCATCACCACGGGTACGTCGGCGCCTCGTTCGACGAGCACCGCCTCGAGGGCCGCCACGTCCATGTTGCCCTTGAACGGGTGAATCAACGACGCGTCGAGACCTTCGGGGATCACGAGGTCGAGTGCCTCGGCTCCCGAAGCTTCAACGTTGGCCCGGGTCGTGTCGAAGTGGGTGTTGTTGGGCACCACCTTGCCCGCGCCGCCGAGGGCGGTGAAGAGGATCTTCTCTGCCGCTCGACCCTGGTGGGTCGGGATCACGTGGTTGAAAGGAAAGAGTTCTTTGACCGCAGCTTCGAATCGGAACCACGAGGGCGACCCGGCGTAGCTCTCGTCGCCGTGTTGGATCGCGGCCCACTGGTCGCGTGACATCGCGCCCGTCCCCGAGTCGGTCAACAGGTCGATCAGTACGTCTTCGGCGCGCAGATTGAAGAGGTTGTACCCGGCGTCTCGGATGGCATCGGCGCGCTGAGACGCCGTAGTCATCCGTAGTGGCTCCACCGAGTGAATACGGAAGGGCTCGATAATCGTTGAAAAAGTGTGCTCCATGCGATCGATGGTACGCCGGTTCACGGACGTGCCGGATCGGTCACCAGAGCGAGTTCCACTCCTCGTCGGTCAGCCTCGCGAGCTCGACCACGGGCATCGCGGTCACGTCAATCATCTGTCGCTCATCACTGATGTAGGAGACGTGGTCGAGTCCGAGCCGACGCCACGGCCCGAACAGCTGTCGGTTGGCGAACTGATTCGAATAGATGCCACGCACCAACAAGACCGAATCGGACGCCGCGACTACGACGGCCGGGCGCTGTTTCGAGTGGACGTCTGGCGTCGCGGGGTCAATCGAATCAAAGGGGATTTCGACACTCACGACAGATCCCGCCCTGACGTGGTCGGCGTCGACCAATCTCGCCTCGGCGGGTGTCAAGGTGGCGCGGCGACGCGCCACAACCAACGTCGCCGCAACCGAATCGGTGGGCGCAGCCGGTGTGCTCACATTCGCGCTGGACTTGGCCTTCACCGGTCGAGACGGTGGTGCGTTGACCTTCTTCTTGCTTTTCGCGGCCTCACGCCGCAGACGCCTCGCCTCGCGAATCGCCGGATCCACTTCCTTTAGCGATAACAACGAACCGGAGGATTCGACGACTTCGACGTCGGGCAACGCAAACTCCGGTCGTTCCTCGATCAAGCGTCGGCAATGTTCGGCGGCCGGGAACTGCTCGCCGATGGCGAACGCGAGGAGCGCCGCCAGTTGAGCGTCCTCGGTGCCCTCGGCGCGCATCGCGTCCACTGCGGCCGCCATCTGGTCGTATGTGGGGCGCTCCGAATGCTCACCCAGGAGTTCGATAATCCGGTCGAGGCTTGCCGCCACGAGTAGTTCAAGTAGGGCCCGGACCGCAATCAGCGGCGCACTCGCGGTGAACGACGCGACGTCACCGCGTTGCTGAAGTCCTCGTAACGGCATGCCAACGGCCGGTGAGATCTTGGTACTGGGACGAAGGTCAAGTGACGAGACGACCTCGAGGACTGCCGCCTCGTCCAGTCGAGCGAGACCTCGACGTATGGCTTCAGCCGGTCCGGCCAACGTTGACACCACCACCTACTTCAGCAGGTACTGGGCGACGATTGGACGTCGCACGTGGTCGAGGTTCTGGTCGAGTCCAGTGGACAGAACGGAATAACTCGACGCCGGGGAACGACGAGCCTGCGCCGAATCACCATCACCACGAATTTGTGCTGTCACTCCATGAATCTACCACCCACGACGAGAAGTACCCCCTGGATCACGACGCCCGCTCGGTGACAAACGACCGCAGCGAACGCCGTGACCGTCGCCTCGTGGGGTAACCCCGCCGAGCGCACGAGGGTCGATCGACCCATCGCGCTCAGCCAGTAGTGACGCCGCTCGCGACCCAAGCAAACCGGTACACCGAACGCCGGTTTGGCTCGAAGTGGCGAAGACCGAAGCGCCTCTCGAGGTACGCGAATTACGTGGCCGCTGCTTTGGCCATCGCCAACTCAGCGCTGCGGCACACCGCTCGTATCAGTCCCGGAAAGAGGAAACGGTGAAAGGGTAGGAAGACGTACCAATACAGGTAACCGAAGAGGCCACGAGGATCGAAGAACGCGGTTTGATCGACCCTGGAGCCTTCCCCCTCGGGAGAGATTTCGAACTGCAGCCACGCCGTCCCCGGCAACTTCATCTCTGCACGCAGACGCAGAAGATGGGATGGCTCGAGCGCTTCGACCCGCCAGAAGTCGAGCGGCTCACCGACGCGTAGCTGTCGAGGATGTCGACGGCCCCGCCGCATGCCCACCCCGCCGACGACTCGGTCCATCAGCCCGCGAATCTGCCACAGCACGTTTCCAGACGGCCAGCCGGCGTCACCGCCGAGCGCGCACGCTGCATCAAACACCGCGTCAGGTGGTGCCGAGCAACTGAAGTGGTAACTGTCGGTAAGCATCCCCTCGTGAATCGAAAGTTGACGACCTGGAAACTGCTTCCCGCCCGAGCTGGCCATACTGGAGGCCCACGTCGTCTCAATTTCATCACCCGCCATTCGCGTAAGCGCCAATTCGACGGCGGTGCGATAGCCCATCGGCCGCACTGAGAATTCGCGTAGCGCACGGTCGTCTTGTACCACCATGTCGGTATGCAGGCCAGCTACCAGAGGCTGAGCGATGGCGTACGGGATCGGAGTGACGAGATCGATGAACCGGGCGCTCCATTCGGGGTGCGGCACCCGGGGGGTGAAAATCCAACGTCGGAGCCCGCGAAGCTTGGCGTAGTCGAGCATCATCTGCCGGTAACTGAGTACGTCCGAACCACCGATCTCGTAGATGCCTTCGGCGCGGGGCTGTTCGAGCGCTGCGAGCAGATACTCGAGAACATTGCGCACCCCGATTGGTTGACAGCGATGGGTCACCCACCGCGGCGCAATCATGACTGGTACGCGCTCGGTCAGGCATCGGAGCATCTCGAAGCTCACGGATCCGGAGCCGACAATCATCGCGGCGCGAAACTCGACCACGGGGACACCGGTGGTGGCCAGTAATCGGCCGACCTCATGGCGTGAATTTAGGTGCTCGCTCAGAACTTCGGTGGAATCGCCGAGTCCCCCAAGGTAGATGATGCGAGAGACATCCGCTCGACGCGCGGCGGTCGCGAAGATCAGTGCTATCTGACGATCACGCTCGACGAATACTTCCCCACTCGCCATGGAGTGCACGAGATAGTAGGCGACGTCAATACCTTCCAACGCCCTCTGTGCGGTGTCCGCATCGGCCAGGTCACCTTGGATCACTTCCACGTCAGGCCAGCGACTACGGTCGAACCGTCCGAGATCACGGGTCACGCAACGCACCCGCACCCCCTGACGATGAAAACGTTCCATCAACCGACCACCGATGTAACCGGTGACGCCCGTGACGAGCACCCTCGGCCTCTGATCGTTCTCGTCGGAGGCGGGACTCACCACTGTCGCCCGTGATCGCTCGCCCGCGTCGTGTGGCCGTCGTCCATGTCCTAACTTGTGCTCTCGTCGATAAGCGGTACCAGAGGCGAAGGTCCCACACTTCCAATACTCATCGGACTGTCACGCAGCAACACGAAAACCCGAACTGAATCGTTGACCGTGATGGCTGACATCCTCGTGACGCGAGCAACCCACGTCCTCATTGCCAAGTGAGGCGATTGCCGAACGGCTGACCGCCGGTATTCATGGCGCGACAGCCAATACCAGGCTGTGCCTCGAGGACCGAGGGATCTCGTTCGATGCCCCCGTTCGACCGCGGCCCGAACTCGGCCGAGGTCTTAGTCGCCGAGGCCCGGTGGGAACACTCGTCGTCACCACGCGCAGCAGAAAGGTGCGACCGGGTCGCGCGCACGTCGGCGGCGCAACCCGACCGTCGATTCGCCGGCCGACACGTCGCCAGATATCGGTAAACGTCGTTTGGGAACGCAGTCTGTGACGTCTCAACTGAACTCATCATGTCCGAGTAAGCCGTAGCGAGGAATAACAATGAGAATGATGACCGGTGGGCGTCAGTGGAGCCACGGGAGGAGTGAGCAATAGTGACCGCATCGAAATTCCCTATTGAGGCGGGGTTCATCATGACTTTCGCTCGAGCAATCGGTGACTACAACCCCGTGTATCGAGACGAGGACCAGGCGCGCAACTCGGAGGTTGCGGGAATAATCGCGCCACCGACCTTCGTTCAGGCCAGCGCCCACTATGACCCCGACTACCCGTTGCGACCGCAACCGGGCGTTCCGTGGTTCGGCTCCGGGGCGACGCCAACGGGCCGACCACCGGAGACGCAGACTGGGGCGACGCGTCTCGCGGTGGGCGGTGAGGCGAATGGGGGCACCAGTCTTCACGCCGAACAACACTATGAATATCGTCGCCCGATTCGGCCCGGCGAAGTGCTCACCCTCGCCGCGCACGCCGGAAAGACGTGGGAAAAGCAAGGCCGCCGCGGCGGCGTGCTCCGCTTCGAGGAGACCGTCATCGAATACCGAGGCGCGGACGGTGAGTTGGTCGTGATCGCACGAGCCGTCGGCGTTCGCACTGAACAGACGGTGAGGGACTGACGATGCCCCTCAACGCGAGCAGCCTCCGCGTCGGTGCCCGTCACAGCGCGGAGGTCGTTAACAACCTCACACGTAGTCAGATCGTCCAGTACGCCGGCGCCTCCGGGGACTTCAACCCCCTCCACACCGACGAGGTATACGCCACACAAGTCGCGGGCTATCCGAGCGTCTTCGCCCACGGCATGCTGACGATGGGCATGACGGGCCGAATGCTTACCGACTACGTCGGCGACGGACGACTGACTCATTTTGGCGGGCGCTTCACCGCCCAGGTCTGGCCCGGCGACACCCTGACGGCAACGGCGACGGCCACGGCGATTGAGACACGCGACGGAGTCGTCGTCGCCGATTTCGAAGTCGAGACCTGCAACC
Source organism: Actinomycetes bacterium (assembly GCA_021793515.1). Lineage (GTDB taxonomy): Bacteria > Actinomycetota > Acidimicrobiia > Acidimicrobiales > RAAP-2 > RAAP-2. The sequence continues at coordinate 61,636 of JAJYSP010000015.1, forward strand.
AAGATGGCGTAACCGTCTTTTACGGTTCGGCAACTGCCCGACTCGATTAACCCCTCGAACGCGACGTCGAGCCCTTGTTCGGCTAATCGTGAATCGCGTGACCGCTCTCTCTCCGTGACCCAAACTGCGAATGGCTTCCGGCGCTTCGGGAAATCGTTCCACGCGCTCTTTCGACACTGAATGATCTCGCAAACTCTCCATCCACCACGACGCCGAGTGGGCCCGCAACGACGATGGACCATTCGTCACTGAGGACACACGAAATCCACAGTTCGACCGGATGGCGTTGCGACGACTAGCGCGAGTTTCGGGGTTATTTGAGAAGCGGACTTCGTTGTCGCTGATCAGAAGGGCTGAGGGGTAGCGACGGCTGTATTACCTAAGAACGCGGTGCGAGAGCCTGCAGATTGAAGATCTCGAAGAGCCGTTCCTGGGTGGGGGTCATTTCAGTCAGCACGCGCCGGACCCGTGGTCGTCCCCCCGTCGAGGGGTAGACGAGCACCGTCTCTTGGAGGCCGGCGAGCTCTCGCATGATTTCGCCGGTCGACATCGAAAGACCGGCACGGCGCACGTCACGGGTCATGAGACGCAGCACGCTCAGCGCGAGCACGCAGCTGAACAGGTGCACCGCGATCTTCTGGTCGGTCCAGTGGAACATCGGAGCCACCGCGATGTAGTCGTGGTCCTTGAGCTGGCGAAACCCGGCCTCGACCTCCCACTGGGAACGGTAGGCGGTGATGACCTCGGCCGTCGTCCAGTCAAAGCGGTCGGTGATGAGCACGCGCTTGCCGAAGATCTCCTCTTCGAGGATGGCCCGCTCGTTCGCGTCGATCGTAAAGTCCAGGGCCATGTCCTTTGGGGTCGAGCCAGCGAGCTCGACGGACAGCACCCGCTTCACCCAGCGCGGCGCGCAGATCTGGTCGATCTCGGCCTCAACAGCCTTTCGACCCCGACGGCTCTGGCCCCCGGCGAGGCGTCGGGCGAGGTCGCTCAGCAACCCTGCGGCCTTGGCGAGGGTCTGGTCAAAGCCCCGGGACTGCTGGCGATGAAACTCCTGCGAGTGGGTCACCACGACACGTAGGACGCGCCCGAGGATCACCTGCTCGGTCTCAAAGGCCACCACGCCGGGCAGTGCCTGCTCGTCGACGGTTCCGTAGTCCTTGCGGGCCACGGCTAAGAGGTCGGGGTGCAGGGACGGCGGCACCGAACCCACGAAGCACAGGTCGAGGTCCTTAACCAGGGCCAGGTTGTCCGCAGAGTCCATGCCGGCGTCAAAGACGACCGTGAGCTGATCGTCGGTGCCGGGAAACTGACGACGCAGGGCACTGAGCGCGGTGGCGAACTGGGTGACGTCGGGTCGGTTGCCCGAGTAGGCGTGACTGGCCACAGGGATCGCCCCGTCGCGGGTCACGATGAGCGAGAGCCCCACGATGCGCAGGTCGTGGCGCTTCTGCTTGGAGTGACCTCGCTTAGCGATGGTGTTGCGCTCGTTGGCCGAGTCCACGTAGGTGACCACGTTGGTCATGTCGAGCACCAGACCCGAGACGTCGATGTCGTAGTGCTCGAGCATGGCGGCGACGATCCGGCGGTGGATCTCTTGGAGATCAGCGGGCGAGAGCCGGTCCATGGCGTCCCAGAACTTGCGGTGATCGAGCGCGGCTAACGGGAGCTTCACGAGCCGGTCGCCCGCGGTCTTTTGCCACCAGTCCGAAAAGGCCAGCTTCGAACACGGCGCGACCACCCGATTGGCCACCATGAGCTCGAGGTAGGTGCCGACGCTCGCGGTGGTGTCGTCGCGTCGCGGTCCCACCACGGCGTCGACGATCTCTCGCAGGTGGAGCCGGCCCAGCACCGAGAGGGCGGAGGCCAGGTCACCGAACCCCAAGTGTCTCGTGCGCTCGGGGAGCACCTGGGCCCCGGCCATCGCCGCCTCGATGTCGCTTGCTTTGCCTAGGTAGCGCTGGGACACGATGCGCGGTTGGCCACCCACCCGGGCCGACTCGACCAGGTAGTAGTAGGTGTGCCCGGCCACCTTCTTGGAGATGATCGAACTCATACTTTAGGTAATACACCCTCGTGACAATCAATGCAAGCACCCTCGACCACTAATCGCGCTGGTCACGCGAATCTTTGAAGGGAATCTCTCCGAACGAATGGAGCGCGCTCAGGAGACAGCCCCGAAACTCGCGCTAG
>JAJYSP010000016.1:0-40716 GCA_021793515.1 Actinomycetes bacterium
TGTTTCCACGGGGGTTCTTCCAATCTGTCGGTGTCGTAACCACCAGATTTGCAGAGCCCCCGTCTTGCTTCAGCCCCTTGTCACCAGCTCGTACTCACCGCCAGACCCCGCGCATTTCCGAAGCGCCAGTAAACATTTGAGGAGGATCAACCAACCCACTCGGGCACGTATTCGGGCCCTGAGGTAATACCCACGTCGCCAGCGATGAATCCCAGAACTGTGTACTTGGGGCGTAAGCAGATACCGGATTTAACGTGATAGAAATTGATGGCGGCAACAATTTTAAGGGGATACTCAAGTTATTAGTTCCATAGAATAAGTTTCCCGATTCCAATCCTGAAGGTGACGAAGGGGTGGTAATTGTCCCACTAACAGTTGCACACGGTTGGAACAGTGGCGTTTGACCGAGCTGAATCTCTGATGTCGCTTGTTCGACGACGTTATGTAGTGCTAGATCAAGTTGTGCCATTGTCCGATGTTGCACCGAACCAAGAATCGACGATGTGTAAGCGCCGAAAATCGCCACTGACGCGATTCCGATGATTAGCAGTGCAACAAGAACCTCTATCAGCGTGTCCCCGAGTTCCCCGCGAGACGATATATCGAACTCGCTCCTTGGAGCATCCTCTCTCCAGGAACACCCGCAACAGACCCGAATTGACCTCACGGTCTCGTCAGTCCCAGGTTGAGTGTCGAGCCACCACCTTCGCAGATGAAATTATTAACGATCACATTGCCAGCCTGAATTGATGAATTACCATCCAACGTCAACTGAGCATTAGGCGCGTACAACACACCTTGCGGCCCCAGATTCAAATCACCCCTCATTGTGAGCTGGGTAGCGGCGGTGTCCCAAATTATGACACTTGCTACTCCCGAACTTACAGTTGAAAATGTAGGCAAGTTACTCAACGAACTATCTGTCACGTAGTAAATTGTCCCACCAGTTGGCAATCCGATCGTTGGCCACCCATTACTGATGGTAACAATATTTGGGAAACCTGAAATACTAGTGCTTGTCAGCGGCAATTGAACGGTGGCCAGGGGATCCCCACTCACGAAACTCGTAACCGTCAACTTTATCGCATTCGCACCTTTACCAATGGTTATTTGGTTTCCCGATTTCGAGTATAAGTCGACTGGCATCTGAAATGGGTTTCCATTACCGGCTATTCTTAGTGCTGTATCATTAAGTCCAATAGAGGGAGCATTTATCGAACATTTACTACCATCAATTCTCGTTTGAGGTCTTCCACCACTTGGTGCCATCACGAATGCTGGCCCCGATAATTTGAATGGGGGTACGTGGGGGACACAACTCGGTCCAGGCGCAGGGCAATTTATGGGCAACCAATTTCGCGGTACAGCCCCGAGTGAGTACGACCAACCACCACCATTCACACCGGCTGAACCAGCATCGTTAATATCAAGCGACACACTTTCTACTCCCAATGTTGACGCCCAACCAGCCGCAGCGGCAGTTAACGCATTGAAACACGTACCCGTAAGGGTTGAACAAGAGAATCCAGTTATCACTGGTTGGAGACTAGACGTGGGGAGATTTGTCGCAAGGGTCGTAGTGCTGGTTGGCGTTACATTCCCCACCGTCGTCACGGGTACGTTATTGCACAAAGACCTCTCGAGGCTATACGTCGTCCCACCGTTGGGAACCACCATATAAGAAACGAGTGTTTCAGTTTCGCCAGACTGTGAAAACCACTTCAAGCCTACAATTTCTGTTGGCCCACACATGGCGAACGGTGCTGGAACCGACATGGGTACGGTCAGCGTAGTAATGAATGAAGCACTTTGTAAGTCATGATAGTAACTAGCCGAAATCACCTGTGCATCGCCTGACGATGTTAATCGGTTGGAAATTGCAACTTGGTTTTTGAACAGTGAAAGAAGGGAGACACCAATCGCGCCGAGGACCAAGGGTAGAATTACCATCACTATCAATAGTTCGATTAAGGTAAATCCATCGGGAGTCTTCACAGGATGGAACGAACGAGTACGAGTGGTTGAACGCAACTTCGTTTGTGATACAACGGGAGTCTGAGATTTCGAACTGGCAAACTTGAACGTGGATGGTTTGTTCACTTGCAATCCTCCCCCTCGGTCAGCAGTGGTTCAGTGAACCTGTACTTGGTTATATATTCCATACATCGCTGAAATCAGGGCCACCGCGACAAATCCGACGACAAGACCCATCACGACGATAATCGCGGGTTCGAACAGTGAAGTCGCGTGATCGACTTTGGCCTCCAACTCGCGGTTGTAATACGCGGCAGCCACCTCGAGTTGCGTGTCGAGCGTTCCAGTCTCCTCCCCCACTCGGAGCATCTGCCGCGCCGCACCAGGGAAGAGTCCCGTGCGCGCCAGTGGAGTCGCGAGTCCCTGTCCTTCCATCATTTCGTCTCGAATCGTCTCGAGCGCCTGTCGATAGACGGCGTTGTTCGCCGCCTCCGCCGTCACCGCCATGGATCGGGGCAGATCAACACCGGCGCGGAGCAGCGACGAGAGGATCCGCATCGTCCGTTCGAGGATCGACGTCCTCGTGATGTCACCAATCACTGGTATTCGCAGTATCCAAGAGTCCAAGAGCGCCCGGCCACGAGGATTGCGCCGCATCGTGATCGAAGCAGCGACGGCAACGACGATCACCGCGGCGATTAGATACCACCAACGTTGCACGTACCCCGAGAGATTTAGCATCATTCTCGTAACGAGTGGCAACTTCGCGTTCAGTGATTTGAAGAAGACGACAAAGCGAGGCAATACCACGACGGTCAGGATGATGACGGTGACCACCGACATGACCGCGACGACCGCCGGATAGATGAGCGCCGAGGTGATCTTGCCGCGGGCCTTGATATCGCGGTCCATGTAGTCGGCGAGCTGTTCGAGCACCTCGTCGAGATTCCCCGTCAGCTCCGCCGACTCCAGGATCCCGACGTAGTACGTCGGAAACGCCTCGGGGTGTGCGGCGGCGGCGGCGGCAAAGGTGTCGCCATTTCGTAGTGAGTCGACCATGTCGATCAGGACGACTCGAAGCATCTTGCCGGTGGTTTCTTCCAGGATGACTTCGAGCGACTCCATGATGGGGATACCGGCCTTCATGAAAACGGCTAACTGGCGCGAGAAGTTCATGACCTCTTTACGCGGAACGATCTTCTTCGTAATCTCAAATTTGAGAATGCTCCGCTTCTCTTCCACCTCCGTCGGCTGCAGGCCACGTTGCATCAACGCCATATGGGCGGCGCCGCTCGTCGTCGCCTTCTCAACGCCCTTAACCGTCTTGCCGTCACCATCGATCGCGGTGAACTTGAAACCTTTGATCGGTAGTTTGTTGGCCTTGATGCGCTTTGCGTCAGCTTTGGCGCGCTTCGCGGCCGCCTTCTCGAGCTTGGCGTCCGCTTTCTCGCGGGCGCGCTGTACCTTGGTCGGCTTGGTCTTACCTCGAGTATCTACGTCGTCGCTCATAGGGTGTATACGCTCCGGATGACTTCGGCGATCGTGGTGATGTCCTGGGCGACCAGGTTGAGCGCCTCTTGGCGCAGTGTGCGCATCCCCTGCTTCACGGCGAGCGCGCGTAGTTCCTCCTGGGTCGCCCACCCAACGACCAGCCGTCGAATCTCAGGGGTCATAATGAGCAACTCGTAGATGCCGATCCGGTCCTGGTACCCCGTATGGCTGCAGAAATTACAGCCCGCTCCGTGGTAGTAGACCTCCTTCGGCACGCCGCCGCTCTCCTCATAGAAGATGAGCTCCTCGTCGGTTGGCGTGTAGGTCGTGACACACGACGAGCAGATTCGACGCAGCAGTCGTTGGCCGACGACCGCGAGGACCGAGGACGCGACGAGGAAGGACTCGATGCCCATGTCGAGCAGTCGGTGCAGCGCCGAGACCGAGTCGGTCGCGTGCATCGAGGAGATGACGAAGTGACCGGTGAGGGCCGACTGCACGGCCACGCGGGTCGTCTCGACGTCACGGACCTCGCCGACGAGGATGACGTCGGGGTCCTGGCGCAGGATCGACTTCAACCCGGTCGCGAAGGTGAGACCGGCCGTCTCGTTCGTCTGGATCTGGTTGATCGAAGGGAACACGTATTCGACTGGGTCCTCGATGGTCATGACGTTCATCCGCGAGTCGCCGATCTCACTCACCGTCGCGTACAGCGTCGTCGTCTTGCCACTGCCCGTCGGCCCGGCGCAGAGCACCATGCCAAAGGGTGCGCGCACGAGCTTGGCGTAGGCGGCGTGGGTGTCGTCGGGCATGCCGAGGTCCGCGAGGCGCAGCACCGAGCGGGTCTTGTCAAGGATCCGCAGCACGCACTTCTCGCCCATGATGGTCGCCACCGTCGAGACGCGCACGTCGACCTCTTTACCGTCGATCGTCACGGTGAGCTGACCGTCCTGGGGACGGCGACGTTCCACGATGTTCATCTCGGCCATGATCTTGATGCGACTGATCAGGCCCGCCCCCATGGTGGCGGGTAGTTCGAGGATCTGGTTCAGCGCCCCGTCGATGCGGAACCGAACTCGCACCACCTGGTCGGATGGTTCGATATGGACGTCTGAGGCGCGGTCGCGCATCGCTTGGGTGAGTATCCGGTCCACGACTTGGACGATCGGTGCGTCGTCGGCAACCACCTCGACCGGCTGGGCCACCTCGCTGCCGCGTCGTCGGGCTTCGTCAACGACCTTGAAGACTTCGACGAGTTCGCCGACGCCACTGATCGCGCGGTAGTTGCTGTCTATCGCCCAACGCACGTCGCTCAGTGCGGCGATCTCCATCTTGATCGGGTGACCCGTCAGACTGGCGAGACGGTCACGCAGTCCCGGCGTCGGCTCGGCCGCGGCGACCAAGAGTTCGTCGCCCACGAGCTTCACCGGCACGACGATGTTTGCGCGTGCGAACTCCTCGGGGATGAGCGGCAGCGCTTCGGGGGTCACGTCCTCACGGTGTAGGTTCGTCACCGGCAGTCCGAACATCTCTGAGAGCACCTCGGTCAGCGAACGCTCGTCGATGACCCCGCTCGCGATCAAGATCTGACCTAGCTTCTCATTCGTCGTGCGCTGGGCCTTGAGAGCCCGTTCCAACTGGTCGGCCGTGACGCGCCCCGACGAGACGAGCAAGTCGCCGAGGCGCCCCTTCACGGGAGCGGTGCCCGCCGGGGAATCCGACGAGTCGAACTCCCGCTCTAGGACATCGACCGCTCGCTCCGTGCCCTCGTGCTTGTTGTGGTGCTTGTCCTTCTTCTTGAACGCCAACGTCACCCCAGTTGCTGGTAAAAAAACTTCTACGAAGCCGACACCGTATCAAGAAACCACGTCACCGCAACCGCGGGAACAGTGGCCCCGTAGTCGTAACTCTAGAACGATTTACCGATTTCGTCAGGAATTTATGAGAAGTGACGAGTTCAGATGAAGCGGTGCCGCGAATGTGGCGTCACCGAGACGGCCTTGTCGCGCGCGAGATACTGGGCGGCCTCGAGGATCACCGTGAGCAACTCACCGGACACCTCGAACTGTTCGCCGGTCGGTAGGCGCAGTTCGGCCTTCTCGCTGGCGCGCAGCGCGTCAACGATCGCGTCGTAGCGCTCGACCTCGTCAAGTGGGAAAACTACTGCGCTGGTCACTCCATCACCCGTCCAATCGGCCTGGTAGAACGGGACGATCCCGTAGTACGACTGGTCATCTCCATAATACTGAGAAAGATTTAAGAATGTGTGTATGGCCCCGTCGCCATGAGTGCTAACTCGTGACCAAGGTCACCCCCGTCGGACCACTCCGGGCCCCGTGACGTGCTATGACGTGGGTTGGGGGTAACAGAAGGTGCCTGCCATGATTGACCTCTCTGATCGCCCGGCTTCGGCCGCGTCGGCCGTGCGTCACTTCGAGCCGTGGGTTTATCCGTCGGACCTGACGACCCGGGTCACGACCGAGAACGGCCTCACGCTCCAGATGCGCCCGATCCGCCCCGACGACGCGGACATCCTGCAGCGCTTCCACGCCCAGCTCACCCCGGACTCGGTGTTCCGCCGGTACTTCTCACTGCACCCCGAACTCTCGGCCGAGGAGCTCGTACACCTCACGACGGTGGACTACGTCGACCGACTCGCCTTCATCATCATCGTGCGCAGCGCACTCGTGGCCGTCGGGCGCTATGACCGGATCCCCGACACCACGCGCGCCGAGGTCGCCTTCCTCGTTGACGACGCCTACCAGCACCAGGGCCTCGGAATCCTGCTCCTCGACCACCTGGCCGAGGCGGCGTGGGACCGAGGGATCACCACCTTCGTCGCTGAGACCCAGGCCGACAATCGCAGCATGATGCACGTCTTCAAGGAGTCCGGCTTCGCGGTGAGCGCGCGCCTCGAAGACGAGATCATCCTCGTGCGCTTCCCCATCGAGCCCACCGACGAGAGTCGTGCGCGCCGCGCTGATCGGGCACGACGGTGGGCGGCCTCTCGCGAAGCCGCACTGCGCTGACATGCTCATCACGAACGAGGTTCCCGACGGCGCCGGCCACGAGGACCCCGGTCACCCTGAGCGCCCCGACCGTCTGATCGCGGTGCGCGAGGGACTCGAGGACCTCGCGCTCGGCGATGAGCTGGTGACCGTCGGTCTTCGCTCCGCGACGCGACTCGAGTTGCTACGCGTGCATCAGGGTGCCTACCTCGATGAGCTCGGTGCCTTCTGTTACGAAGGCGGCGGGGACATCGACGAGGACACCTACGCGACCTACGACTCCTGGCCCCTCGCCCAGCTCGCCGCCGGAGCTGGACTCGCCGTCGTGGACGAGCTCGCGAGACGCGGCGACGGCGTCGGCTTCGTCGCCGTGCGCCCCCCGGGACATCACGCGCTACCCGACCGCGCAATGGGGTTCTGCCTGCTCAACAACGTCGCGGTCACCGCGGCCGCGTTGCGTTCGGCGGGCGAACGAGTGCTCGTGCTCGACTGGGACGTGCACCACGGCAACGGAACCCAGTCGATCTTCTGGAACGACCCCGACGTGCTCTACGTCTCCTGCCACCAGTGGCCGCTCTTCCCGGGCAGCGGTGTACCCAGTGAGATCGGCGGGCTCGCCGCACTCGACCGCATCGTCAACCTGCCCCTACCCGCCGGGGCAACCGGAGACGTCGTCGCGCGGGCCTTCGAGGAGGTCGCGGGTCCGGTGATCGACGAGTTCGCTCCCACCTGGGTCCTCGTCTCGGCGGGCTTCGACGGCCATCGCGACGACCCGATGGCCGACTTCGCGCTCTCGAGCGGCGACTTCGCCCATCTCGCCACCTGGGCCGCGGGCCTCGCGCCAGCGCCTGGGCGCCTCGCCGTCTTCCTCGAGGGTGGCTACGACCTCGCGGCGCTACGTCACTCGGTGCGCGCCACCCTGAGTGCGGTGCTCGGCGACCCGAGCGCGAACGAGGCCCCGACCAACGGGGGACCGGGTTCTGACCAGATCGGACGAACCCTGCGCGAGCGCGCGTCGACGCTGACCTTGGTCACCGCCCAGCGCGACGCCGAGGAGGCATCGTGAGCATCTACCCGCGCACCATCGCCGTCGGTTTCGACGGCTCGCCCGACGCGGTCTCGGCCTGCGCGTGGGCGATGGCCACGGGTCGGCGACTCGAGGCCCACCTCGTGCTCGTGCACGCGCGCGGCCTGCTCGACCGATTCGATCGTCGTGACCCCCGCGCCCTCTTCGGTGACGTCGTGAGTGAGCTCGCGACCCGTCACGCCTTCAACGAGGCGCGCCTCAGCTGGCACGTGGCCGACGGCGACGCCTGCTCAGTACTGTTGCGCTGCGCCGAAGCGCCGGTCTTCGCGGACCTGGTGGTCGTGGGCTCGCGGGGTCGCGACGAGCACGCGGGAATGCTGATCGGCTCGACCAGCCTGCAACTCGCCGAACGCAGCGCGATCCCGGTCGTCATCGTGCCGAGCACGACCAGTGAGTACCACGAGCCCTAATGGGGTGGAACGCAGCCGGTCACTGAGGCAGGCGTTCCACCGAGCCGCTAGGTAAAAGCACGCCCCCGCGCGAGTCGCCGTCTCGCATCGGCCAGCACCAGGTTGAGCGGGAACTCGCGCGCGAAGCGCGGCAGTACACGGTTGAGCGCGACCGCGACGCGCAATGTCGCATGAAAGAGCCGTTCGCGCGACGGGTTCCACGCGAGGCCGAGCTCGGTTCGAAACGGCTCGGGTAGGAACCCCGCTGTGATCACCCGGTGCAGTGGCCCGAGCGCGGCGGCGAGTGGGCGCGGTAGGAACGACAGCGAGGCGATGCCCCAGAGGTAGTCCCGGGTGAGGTCGTCCATTTCCACGAGTGTCGTGGCCGTCGCCCAGTAGTCCTCGAAGACCGACCGGTCCGCGGGCCAGCTCGACGGCGCGACCTGGAGGGTCGTCGCGAAGCGCGCGCAGCGCGCGTAGAGCTCGTCGAGCAACGCCGGTGACGCGTCGGGGTCGACGAGGCGGATCGCGTCGAGCGCGCCGCGGTACATGCACGCGGCCACCCACAACTGCAGTTCGGGGTCGGCGGCGTTGTAGGCGACCGGCGCGTCAGGCGCCGAGCGCACGGTCCGGTGCTGGCGCGCGACCTCGCGACGCAGCGCCACCCGTTCCTCGTCGGTGCCGAGCAGGCTCACGACGACGTAGCCGAGGGTCGTGCGCGTGCGCTTGAAGGGGTGGGCGGTCAACGCGCCACTGGTGACCGTGCTCGTCGCCACGGCGTGGCCGATCGGCAGGCGGGCGAGCTGCATCACGACGTTCGCACCCGCGGGCAGCAGGCCGAGTGCGTTCATGATGTCACGGCGCAGCGCCGGCGACGGTTCGAGCGCCAGCCCGGGAAAGTCCTTATCCACGACGTCCTCCCGTCACCAGTGTAGGAAGCGTCCTCCCGGGTCATGGTTGCTGTAACAGTCGTTACAATCGAACTATGTCGTCACCGACCGCCCCGAACCCCTCCAGCGAGCCGTTGGCGCGCGGGGTGGGCTTTCGACTTAGTCGGATCAGTCGAACGCTGCGCAGCCAGTGGGCCGAGGAGCTGACCGATCTCGAGCTCAGTCCGCCCGAGGCCGCCGTGCTGCGTGGCCTCGCCGAGCACCCCGGCAGTGCGCTGCGCGAACTCGCCCGAATTCTCGCGAGTGACCCGATGAGCGCCAAGCGCTGCGTCGACGGACTCGAGCGACGCGGGCTCATCGTGAGTGGTCACCGCGGCAACGACCGACGACCGCGCACCCTCACGGTGACCGATGACGGCCTCGCCCTCGTCGCCGAGCTCAACCGGCGGATGCGGCTCCGCGAACGGCGACTCGCGCGTCTGCTCTCGAATGACGAACGCGACGCCTTCGAGCGGGTGCTCAGCAGCTTCGAGCACGAACTTGACATCGACCAACCACGATCAAGAAAAGAGATCCTATGACTACGTCACCCGCTGATCCTGCCCGTCACGATCACCACCATCACGGTCATGCTCAGGTGGGCGCCACCTGGGACGAGCGCTACCGCACGACGGGCTGGGCCACTGACCCCGACGAGGAGCTCGTCGAGTTGGTCGGTCCCCTCGAGCCCGGCACGGCACTCGACCTCGGCTGTGGGACCGGTCGCAATAGCATCTGGCTCGCCGCAAGGGGCTGGCGGGTCACCGGCGTCGACGCCTCGCTCGTGGGACTCGACCACCTGCGCGAACGCGCCGACGAACTCGGGCTCGCGGCCCCGACGACCATCGAAGCGGACCTCACCACCTTCGAGGCCCCGGCGCAGGCCTTCGACCTCGTGGTGCTCGCGAACATCCACCTCGATCCGAACGAGCGCGACGCCCTCTTTACCCGCACGAAGCGCGCGCTACGCCGCGGCGGCCACCTCTACGTGATCGGCCACCACCTCGACGCGCTCGGCCTCTCGGGACCACCCGACCCCGCGCGGCTCTACACCGAGGAGATCCTGCGCGACGCCTTCGGTGACCTCGCCATCGAGCGACTCGAACGGCTCGAGCGCCGGCTCGAGGATGGGGGCAGCCAGCCCGTCGTCGACGTGCTGCTGTGGGCGACCACGACACCGACGGTCGCCCGATGACCGCCGTCAGCACCCACGAGCGCCACCGCCTGGCCCTCGTCGTCATCGCCGCGGCCCAGCTCATGGTCATGCTCGACATGACCATCGTGAACGTGGCGCTGCCCACGATCCAGCGCGACCTGCACTTCTCGACGACCAACCTGACGTGGGTGATCGACGCCTACGTGCTCGTCTTTGGCGGCCTGCTGCTCCTCGGTGGGCGAACGGGGGACATCTTTGGACGCCGGCGCATGTTCACGATCGGCATCGCCCTCTTCGCGGGCGCCTCACTGCTCGGGGGCGTCGCCACCTCCCAGGGCTGGCTGATCGCGGCGCGCGCCCTCCAGGGGATCGGCGCGGCCATTGCGTCACCGACGGCGCTCGCGCTTGTCGCGACCACCTTCGACGAGGGCGCCGAACGCCACCGCGCCATGGCGGTCTACGCCGCGATGACCGGTGCCGGCGGTGCGCTCGGTCTCGTGCTCGGGGGCCTACTCGTCGAGACCGCCTCGTGGCGCTGGGTCTTCTTCGTGAACGTGCCCATCGGCGCCGCGCTCTTGATCCTCGCCCCGATCGTGCTACCCAAGGTCGACGGCCACGGCGGCCGGCTCGACGTGCCCGGCGCGCTCGCGGTCTCGGGGGGCATGGCGGCGCTCGTCTACGGCTTGATCCGCGCGCCCGGTTCGGGGTGGACCGATCGCTACACGCTCCTCGCCTTCGCGATCGGGGTCGTCTTGTTGATCACCTTCGCCGTGATCGAGACGCGTAGTCGCGAGGCGCTCATCCCCCCGCGGTTCCTGCGCGACCGCAACCGGGCCGGAGGCTTCGCCGTCATCTTGCTGCTCGGTGGGGCGATGTTGTCCCTGCTCTACTTCCTCACCCAGTTCCTCCAGGAGCAGCTCCATTACAGCTCCCTCATTACCGGGGTCGCCTACCTGCCGATCCCCTTCATGGTCGCCTCAAGCAGCCTCCTCGTCTCGCGGATCATCAAGCACGTCGGCACTCGACCCTTCATCGTCGCCGGCCCGCTCGTCGCCGCACTCGGGATCTTCTGGGCCTCGTACATCACGGCCACGTCCTCCTACTGGCACGTCTTCGGCCCCCTCGTCGTGACGGGACTCGGCATGGGACTCACGATGGTGCCGGTCACCGTCAACGCGGTGAGTGGCGTGAAGAACCGCGAGCAGGGACTCGCGTCCTCGCTGCTCAACACGGCCCAACAGGTCGGTGGCTCGCTCGGGCTCGCGGTGCTCGTGACCATCGCGGCCACGGCGGTCAAACACTCGCTCCAGTCGAGTGCGTCCGCGCTTCGCGGCGCCGCGACCTCACCGGCGGCGATCGAGGCCGCCCAGCGCGCGGCCGTGCACGGCTACCAGTCGGCGGTGCGGGTGGGCTCACTCGGTGCCCTGTTGGCCTTCGTGCTGGCGGCGTTGATCGTTCGACCCAAAGCCGTCGCAACACCCGTCGTCGAGGCCGTCGTCGCGCTCGACTAATCGGGCACGAAGAACGCCGAATGGTCTCGTGACACGGTGTTGGCGTTAACGCGCCACCATTCGCTCGCCGCGTGCCTGAAGGTCGCACCTCCCCTCGCGCACTGTACTTACGTTATACTGCAGACAAATGGTGATTCGACGTATTTTATAGGAGTTCATGTGTCGAAAAAGTCGGTCGCAGTTTCACGCACCGCCCAGGACGCGTTAACGGTGTTGGGCAATCAGGTCAGGCTTGGTCGACACGCGCGAGGCTGGACCATAACCGAATTGGCCGCGCGGCTCGGCGTGAACCCGCGCACCGTGTCGTCGCTCGAGACAGGATCACCGTCGGTGTCGATCGGTACCGTGTTCAATGCGGCCCTGCTTGTGGGGGTCGAACTCTTCGGCCTGAGCGGTCCAGAACTAGCCCGTGCCCGTCGGGTCGGCGATGAGACGTTGGCGCTGCTGCCCGAGAGAGTTCGCAAACCCGCACGCGCGGAGAGCGCAGATGACTTCGCCTTCTGACGTCTTCGTCTGGGCCTGGCTGCCCGATGCCACCAGTCCCGTTGTTGCGGGCCGAATCCAACCAAGCGCTCACGGAAACCGGTTCGCTTATGGCGAGAGCTATTTGGCCCGGCCGGGGGCCATCAGCCTGTTCACGCCCGAGTTACCGCTTGCGCGAGGCTGGATCGACCCACCCGATGGCATGGACATGGCTGGCTGCCTTTGGGACGCTAGTCCAGACTCCTGGGGGCAACGGGTGATCATCGCTCGACTGACCGGACTCTTTGGCGCGGCGGCCGACACCGTCGAGATTGACAAGACAACGTTTCTCCTCGAGTCTGGCTCAAACCGAATTGGCGGCCTCGACTTTCAGTCCAGCGCCACCCACTACGAACCACGGGCACAGACAGCGACCCTTGATGAGCTGCATGCAGCGGCGAACGCGCTCCAGACCGGTGAACTTCACGGCGACCTCTTTCGAGCCTTGGTTGACGGGACCGCGGTCGGTGGTGCGCGTCCGAAGGTGTTGATCACCGACCACGATGTCGAGTACATCGCCAAGTTCTCGCTCTCGAGCGATCCATATCCGATTGTCAAGGCCGAGGCCGTAGGCATGGAGCTCGCTCGCCGGGTAGGGATCGACGCGCCCCGTTCGAGGATCGTCACGTCACTCGGTCGCGATGTGCTGCTCATCGAACGGTTCGACCGCCCCAGTCCCGGTCGACGGACAATGATGGTCTCGGGACTCACCCTGCTTGGATTCGGTGATTTCCTCGGCGCCCGATACTCCTCGTATCCGGAGATTCTCGACGTCCTGCGTCGATGGGCGCGTTCTGGCAAGGACTTGGGACGAAGGTTGTTCGAGCGAATCGTCTTTAATGTCGCCATTGGAATCACTGATGATCACGTTCGCAACCACGCGGCGTTTTGGGACGGTCAACATCTCGAGCTCACGCCGGCCTACGACCTCTGCCCGCAGCTTCGCTCCGGGGGCGAAGCAAACCAGGCGATGGACATCAGCCGGGCCGGCGCTCGTGCGAGCCGATTTCACACCTGTGTGAAGGCCGCCGCTGACTACGGATTAACTGCTGACGAGGCTCGCGAGATCGTCGACCGTCAGGTCACGGTCATCCGTGAGAATTGGGAGACGGTCGCCGATATGTTCGAACTCACGGCAGTGGACCGCAACGTGTTGCTGCGTGGTCCCATTTTGAATGCCTACGCGTTCACGCAGTAGGTCGCGGCCGAACACGTCAACGGCGCTGACGAGATCGGAAGGCGCCATTCGCTCCCCGATGGTTGGCGACGTCACGGGGCTCTTGGCGAACATCGCCTGACCCAACGATCGTGGCTCCGTACAGTGCCACAGTCACGACACCCGTTGAACTCAAGAGACCTACCCAGACAAGGCCGTGCGACGACGTGCCACGGCACGCTCGTTCCATACGTCGCGTCGGGCTCGGTCGGTAGGGTCTCAACTATGAGACGAACGGACAACCGCGACGGGTCGACCACCACGACGCCCCGTCGTCGGGTGGCGGGTGGTCTCGCGGTACTCGTCGACACCCTGCGCATCGACCGCGGTCTCCTGGCCCCGGTCGTCGGAGCGGTCACGGCGGTGCCCGTGATCACGGTCTTTGCGGTCGGGCTGGCCTTTGCCAACGTCACTGGCGCCATCGCCATGGCGATCGGCGCTCAGCTGATCGCCATCGTCTCACTGATCGCCGCGCCCCGGCTCTCCATCCCCCTCGCCCTCGTCGACGCCGCCGCCATGGGATCTGCCGTCCTGCTCGGGATGTCGAGCGTCTCCGTGCCGTGGCTGCACGTGGGGCTGCTCGCGATCTGGTGCTTCGGCGCGGGGCTCGTCACGATCTTCGGCAAGGTGCCCGCCGCGATCGGCAACCAGTCGATCATCGCCTACGTGGTCTTCGGTCGATTCGCGGGGTCCATCCCGATCGCCCTGCACCTCGCCGGCTTCGTCGTCGTCGGGTGCGTCGTGGAGGTGACCGCCCTCATCGTGCTTCGACTTCCACCGTCGCTGCGGGTGCAGCGAACGAAGCTCGCGGCGGCCTGTAACGCCGTCGCCGAGCTCGCCCGCGGTGCGGCGACGGGTTCGGCGATCGCCGCGCTCGCCGTGGTCGACGACGCCGAGCGGGCCCTCGCCGCGCCGTCGCTCTTCGGGCGAACCGACGTGCGCGACCTGCGCGCCGTGCTCGACCAGGTCCGCCGGGTGCGCCTCGAGCTCACGACCATCGCGGGGCTGCGGGTGCGACTGCTCGAACGACTGCCCGCGAGCACCGAGGAGCTGCGCGTAACGCGCCAGGCCGTCGCCGACGTGCTCGACGAGATCGCCGTGGCGCTTCGCACCCAGCACAGCCCGACGTGGTCGGCCGCGACCGCCACCCTCGAGGACGGTCTGCGCCGACTCGACGCGCTCGACGAGCCCCGCACCGACGTCATCGTCGGCCAGTACGTCTCGCACCTCGCCGCCATTGGCGGCCAGTTGCGTTCGATGCGCCTGCTCGTGAACGAGCTCATTACCGACGAGTCGCCGCGCGCGCGGCCCATGGCGACGCCGAGCTGGCAGCGCGCCGAGGCCGTCGACTGGCGCGGCGGGTTGACGGTGCTTCGCGACGCGATGCGCCCGAACTCCGCGGCGCTGCGCCACGCCGTTCGCCTCGCGCTCGCCGTACCGGCGAGCGTGCTGGTGGCGTCCTGGCTCTCACTGCCGCGGGGCTACTGGCTGCCCTTCTCGGTCGCGGTGATCCTGAAGCCCGACTACAGCACACTGCTACGCCGCGGCGTCGGGCGCGTGGTGGGCACGGCGATCGGTGCGACCGTCGCCACCCTCGTCGTGAGTCTCACCCACCCCGACCTCGCCTGGACCGCCGTGATCGTAAGCGCCTTCGCGTGGGCCGCGTACTCGACGTGGTCGGCCAACTTCTCGATCTCGATCGGGTTCATCACCGCGCTCGTGCTCACCCTGCTCTCGACGTCGCTGCGCGATCCCTTAAGTACGGCCCTCGACCGGCTGCTCGACGTGGCGCTCGGCGGACTCATCGCGGTCATTGCCTACCTCGCCTGGCCGACGCCCTCGCGCGCGGGCGTCGCCGAGGCCCAGCGGGATCTCTTCGGCGCCCTCGACGACTACCTCGCGCTCACCATGGCCGTCGTCGCCTCGAAGCCCGTCGACCCCGCGGCGTTGACGGAGTCCTCTCGACTCGCGCGCGTCGCCTGGGCTCGCGCCGAGGCCGCCGTCGGGCGCTCCATCGAAGAGCCCAACGCCACGCGCATCGACCCCACCCAGGGCCGGGGCCTCCTCGCAGTGGCGCTACGGATCCTGCGCGCGACCCACGCGTTGCGCATCGAGGCCGAACGAGGGGCGCGCGTCGGACCCGACGAGGTCATGCTCGCCCTCGCCCACGAGTTTCGTGTCGCCCTCGCGCGCCTGACCGCCCAACTGGACAACGAGACGCCCGGTCCCCCGAGCGACCTACGACGTCGCTACGGCGACGCGAAGCGTCTCCTCGACGCGAACGGCGTCGCCCCGACGATCGCGAGCCACCTCGATGAGCTCGTGAACGCGATCAACACCGGGGCACACCTAACAGGACTCGCCACGCTGAGCGAGCCAGCCTGATCAGACGCTGAGGATCTTGTCCACCCGTTCGGCGAGCCCGGTGTCAGTCGCCGCGTCGTAGCCCGGCGACTGGCGCGCGAGCAGGTGGCGGGCCGCGACTGGCTTGCCGGCTTCGGCGAGGTAGATCGCCTCGGCGACGTACCCCAGTCGGTCGAGGGCGTCACGCAGGTGCCAGGCGGCGAACTCGCGGTCGTCGCGGCACCGCGTGAGCCCCTCGAGGGCGAGGGTGAGCCCGTCGTTGAGACCGGCCACGTCACCCGAGACGAGCGCGCGCAGTCGCGACGCGGCCACCTCGAGCAGGGGCAGTCGTGCGAGGTCGTTGAGCACCTGGGCGGCGAGCACGTTGTGGGTGCCCTCCCAGGACTCATAGACGATCGCGTCGCGATAGAGCCGTGGCAGCACGCTGAACTCCTCGATCGTGCCGTTGCCCCCGAGGACCTCGATGCCGTCGCGCGCCACGCTCGTGGCTTGGCGTGATGTCAGGTACTTGACCAGGTTCACGAGCAAGCGGTGCCAGTGGACGTCGTCCTCACTCGCGCGGCCCGCGTCGATCCGGTCCTCGACGTCGGTGAGGGCCATCACGAGTGCGAGTGCGCCGTCGGCGTTGACCGCCATGTCGGCGAGCGTCGTGCGCACCGCGGCGAAGCGCTCGATCGGCTGACCGAAGGCCTCACGGTGGTGGGCGAAGGCGCGCGCCTCGAGCACCGCGCGACGCATGATCCCCGCGGCGCCGATCGCGGTCATCCACCGACTCGTATTGAGCACGATCGACACCGCGGTGCGAAAGCCCTCCTCGAGGGGTCCGATCGGCCAGGCTCGTGCGTTAAGGAAGTCGATCTCGCCCGAGGCGAGGCCTCGGGTGCCGAGCTTGTCCTTCAGACGCCGCAGTGCGAAGCCGTTCGGCCGGCCGTCGAGCTCGCGCGGCACGACGAAGCTCCCGAGCCCGGCGGTACCCGCCGGTGCGCCGGGGATCCGCGCGGTCACGAAGAACTGGTCGGCGTCGGCGACCGAGCAGAACCACTTCTCCCCGGTGATGAGGTAGGTCTCGCCGTCGCCGCTCGGCTCGGCCACGCACGCGTTGGCCCCGACGTCACTGCCGCCCTGGACCTCGGTCAGAAACTGGGCTCCCCGGTCAGCGCGCGCGTAGTCCACTTCGAGCAGCGCCGGGAGGAAGTGGTCACGCACACCCTCGTCGGCGCGGCGGCGAAGGGCTCGGGCGAGGCCGATCGTGCAGGTCGCGGGACAGGCGTGGCCGGCCTCGCCCTCGAGTGAGAGCAGGTAGAGCAGGGTCGCCTGTTCGAAGGCGCGACCAGGCTCGCCCGACAGCGACACCACCCCGCTCGCCCACACCGCCTCGCCGGCGACGTGGTAGGAGGGGTCGAAGTCGACGCGATCGACGCGGCGCCCGATGCCGTCGTAGGGCGCGAACTCCGCGAGGTGCGCACGCTGCTCGTAGCGCGCCGCCGCGGGGGCGACCACGGTGGTCATCGCCGCAGCGAAGGCCGACGCCCGGCGTTCGAGCGCACCGAGTCGCGCGCCGTCGAGGTAGCGCGCGAGCAGCCGTCGAAGGAACGTGTCGGACTCGAAGGGATTGTCGGGGTAGGCATCGCGCCACGCGATGAGTTGGGCGCGAGCCTCGTCGTAGGTCATGGTTGCAGTATCGTCCCGTGCCCGCTACGGTGCCAATATACGAGATCAGGAGGACCATTGGACGTCGCCACCTTCGTAACCACCATCTTCGACGGGCAGCTACCCGTTCGCATTGAGGCCTTCGACGGCAGTGCCGCCGGCGAGACGCACGCCCCCGTCACGATCGTCGTGCGCAACCGCGACGCACTTCGCCGGGTGCTCACCCACCCCGGCGAGCTCGGCCTCGCGCGCGCCTACGTCGCCGGCGACCTCGACGTTGAGGGCGACCTCGACGCGCTGGTCTCCCTCGAGGTCCCGTCCTTTGACTTAAAGCGCCACGTGCCCGCGATCCGTGAGCTCGCGCGCACCTTCGGCACCTCGATCTTCACCCCGCTCGCCCCGCCCTCGATCGAGGCGCGCAGCCGCGGGGCCATGCACTCGAGACGACGCGACGCGCGCTCGGTGACCCACCACTACGACGTCTCGAACCGCTTCTACGAGCACGTGCTGGGCCCGTCGATGACCTACTCGTGCGCGGTCTTTTCCTCCCCCGAGGAGTCCCTCGAGAACGCTCAGATCCGCAAAGTCGACCTGGTAGCGCGAAAGCTCGATCTCAAGTCCGGCGACCGGCTGCTCGACGTCGGCTGTGGGTGGGGCACGATGGCCATCAACGCCGCGCGCACCTACGGCGCGCGGGTCGTCGGCGTCACCCTCTCCAAACCCCAGGCCACCTACGCGACCGAGCGCGCCGAGAAGCTCGGTCTCGGCCACCTCGTCGAGTTCCGGGTCCAGGACTACCGCGACGTCACCGACGGCCCCTACGACGCCATCAGCTCGATCGGCATGGTCGAGCACGTGGGACGCCGGGGCCTGCCGGCATACACCGACACCCTGACCCACCTGCTCGTGCCCGGCGGCCGGTTCCTCAACCACGCCATCGGCCGTCCGGCGACCCACGACGACGACCCGCGGCCCACACGCGTCGATGACCTGCGCCACCACCTCGGCCTCGCGTTCGGCTCGCGCCGCGGCGCGAAGACCGGGAGCGCCTTCATCGACCGCTACGTCTTCCCCGACGGCGAACTGCACCAGCTCGGTGACCTCATCGGCCGCTTCCAGGACCACGGCCTCGAGGTGCGCCACGTCGAGAGCCTGCGCGAGCACTACGCCATCACGCTTCGTCACTGGGTGGCGAACCTGGAGCGACACTGGGGCGACGCGGTCGCCGAGGTCGGCGAGTCGCGGGCCCGCGTGTGGCGGCTCTACATGGCGGCCTCCGCGGTCGCCTTCGAGCGACACCACCTCGAGGTGCACCAGATCCTCATGGTCCGACCCGACCGGGGCGAGAGCCACCTGCCCTTGCGCCCGCGCTTCGAGCCACGCCCCGACGGCGACTGGATCGTTTGACTGCGGGCAACGAGGTCGTGCGTCGAACGCGCTCGGCCGCGGCGACACCGTGACGCCACGTCCCACGGCGAACACGGATAACAGCCATACGTTCGTCTGTTACGTGTGTTTTAGCGTATAACAGACACTATTATGACTTTCCCTCGTGCGTCTCGTGGCACGTAAGCGATAGAATCGTCATTATGCTGACCATACGGAGGTGGGGATGGCCGAGCAAGCCGGCGAGCTGGAGGGAACCCTCGGCGACGCGGTGCGAGCGCTGCGTCTCGAGCGCCGACTGACCCAGTCCGAGCTGGCCGATCGCGCGAACGTGTCCCTCGGCGCCGTCAAGAACCTGGAGGCCGGACGGGGATCGAGCACCACCACCCTCGTGCGAGTCGTGCACGCCCTCGGCGAGGACGACTGGCTCAGCGGTCTGCGACCCGTTCGCCCGACCTTTAATCCCGTGGACCTCGCCGACCAGCGTCGCGGGACCCGTCGAGTCCCGCGCCGGGTGCGCCGTCCGGCCCAGTCGTGACCTACCGACCGGTCGATCTCATCGAGGTATGGGCCTGGGGGCAACGCGTCGGCGCCGTCGCCGAGGACCCGAGCACCGGACGCTACGTCTTCGCATACGCGCCCGAGTGGATCGCGTCGGGTGTCGAGCTCTCCCCGTTGTCGATGCCGATGCGTCGCGACCCCTACGACATCGCGATGTGGCCGAGCCTCGAGCCCGCGTCGTTCCACGGCTTGGTACCACTGCTCGCCGACGCGTTGCCCGACGCCTTTGGCAACGCGCTCGTGAACGCCTGGATGGCCGAGCACGACGTGCCCGTCGAGCGCATCACGCCACTGGACCGCCTCGCCTACGCCGCGGACCGCGCGCTCGGAGCGCTCGAGTTCCGCCCGCCGGCGACCGACGAGACGGCCGAGCCGCTCGCGAGCGTCGCACTCGCCGACCTCGTGTTCGCGGCGCGCCTCACGGTCAACGGCAAGCTCGCCGACGCCGCCAGCGCGCACGCGGCGATCCAACAGCTCATCCAGGTCGGCTCGAGCGCCGGTGGCGCCCGAGCCAAAGCGGTGGTCGCGTTCAACCCCGCGAGCTACCAGATCCACTCGGCCTTCGCCCCGCTCGAACCCGGCTTCGAGCACTGGATCATCAAGCTCGACGGGGTGAGTGACACCGGCATGGACGGCCACGGCGACGGACTCGGCACCAGCGCGCCCTACGGGCGCATCGAGTACGCCTACTCGCTCATGGCTCGAGCCGCCGGGCTCGAGATGACGCCCAGTCTCTTGCTTTCCGAGGGTCCTCGCCGGCACTTCATGACGCGCCGCTTTGACCGCGGGCCCGATGGCTCGCGACGCCACCTCATCTCACTTGGGGCAATGGCGCACCTCGACCACCGACAGGTGGGTGTCCACTCCTACGACCAGTACATCCAGAGCGTGCGGGCACTCGAGCTCGGCCCCGACGCGCTCGCAGAGGCTTACCGACGCATGGTCTTTAACGTGGCGGCCGTCAACCGCGACGACCACGTAAAGAACTTCGCCTTCCTGCGGGGGCGAGACACCGGGTGGTCGCTCGCCCCCGCGTTCGACGTGACCCACACCTATAACCCCTCGAGCCCGTGGACGAGTCGACACAATCTGCGCGTGAACAGCAAGGTCGAGGCGATTACCCTCGCGGACCTGCGACTCGTCGGTGACCGTCTGGACGTGCCCGGCCACCGACGCATCGTGCGCGAGGTCCTCGCCGCGCTCGAGGACTGGCCGCGCTACGCCGACGAGGCCGAACTGGGTGGTGACGTCGTCGACGCCATCGCCGGCGACCTCGAGCGGTTCCGCCCTCGGTGAGACGAGCCCGTCTCGAGTAATCCCGGTCGTCTCGGCCCACTCACCTCGAGCGCGTAGTCGGGGCGAGACGTGAGAACTCTCAGCGAAATCTTGTTGTCCTATTAGGTTGCCCCGTTACCGTTCCCGCGTGACCACGAGTGACCAGACGATTCCCCACCGACGGCCCTCGTGGTCAACCATCCATCCCACGCGACGCCCCTCCAGCACCGAGCCGCGCCCGCTGATCGCCAACGCCCTCGCCGCCCTCGCGGGACTCGGGCTCGGCGTCGTGCTCGCGTTCTACCTCGCCAACGAGTCCCTCGCGGCGCTCACCTCGCCGGGCGGGTGGTTCCTCGCGATCGGACGACTCAGCGCCTTCGTGGGCACCTACCTGCTCATCGTGATGCTCGTGCTCATCGCGCGGGTGCCCGGGCTCGAGCGCGCCGTCGGCCAGGACCGGCTCGTGCGTTGGCACCGGCGCCTCGGACCCTGGCCCGTGTCGCTCATCGCCCTGCACGTCGTGACGATCACCGTCGGCTACGCCCAGCTCGGCCACAACAGCCTCCTCGCCCAGGTGAGCACCTTCGTGTTGCACTACCCCGACCTACTCGCCTCGGCCGTCGGCTTCGGGCTGCTCGTGATGGCGGCGGTCTCCTCGCACCGCCTGGCGCGCCGCGCGATGCGCTACGAGACGTGGTGGGTCGTGCACCTCTACACCTACCTCGCGATAGCCCTCGCCTTCACCCACCAGATTCGCGTCGGGGTCCCGTTCCTCACCCACGTAGCCGCCAGGAACGCGTGGATCGCGTTGTGGGTCATGACCGCGCTCGTCGTCGTCGCCTACCGAGTCGTCGCACCACTCGCGCGTAACTGGCGCCACCAGCTGCGCGTCACCGAGGTCATCGAAGAGGCGCCCGGCGTGCACAGCCTCACGATCAAGGGCCACGAGCTCGAGCGCCTGGCCGTCGCCGGTGGCCAGTT
This sequence comes from Actinomycetes bacterium, assembly GCA_021793515.1. Lineage (GTDB taxonomy): Bacteria > Actinomycetota > Acidimicrobiia > Acidimicrobiales > RAAP-2 > RAAP-2. The sequence continues at coordinate 21,501 of JAJYSP010000016.1, forward strand.
CTTCCAGTGGCGCTTCCTCACCCCGGGTCTGTGGTGGCACAGCCACCCGTACTCGCTCTCGGCGATGCCCCGTCCGCCGTTCCTGCGCGTCACCGTGAAGGCGATCGGCGACCAGTCACGCGCGCTCGCCCACGTGCGCCCCGGCACCCGGGTCTTCGCCGAGGGACCCTATGGCACCTTCACCCACCACGCGCTCAACACCCGCCGCGCGGTGTTGATCGGCGCGGGCGTGGGCGTGACCCCGTTGCGCGCCCTGCTCGAGGACCTGCCAAGCGACGTCGTGGTGAGCGTCATCGTGCGCGCCTCGCGTCCCGAGGACCTCGTGCACCGCGACGAGATCGCCGCACTCGTCGAGGCGCGCCGCGGCCAGTTCCACGAGCTCGTTGGTTCCCGTCACGAGGTTCGATTCGACGCGCGCCAGCTGCGTCGCCTCGTGCCCGACATCGCCCAGCGCGACGTCTACATCTGCGGGCCAGACGGCTTCACCGATCTCGCTCACGACGCGGCCACCCGCGCCGGGGCCGACCACGTCCACATCGAAGCATTCGCCTTCTGAGGAACCCCAATGAAACGAACCCCCCTCGTCCTCGCGAGCACCGTCGCCGGCCTGACCGGCGTCGCGGTCTTCCACTCAACGCCCCAGAAGGTCGTGCTGTCAGCCCTCGGGTCGTCCGCCACGACGACGCCGGCGAGCGCACCCGCGCCAGCGCCGGCGAACGCTGCGCCGTCAACACCGACGACAACGAACGCGACCGGCGCGTCGAGTGGTCCGACGGTTCCGGCGACCACGTCGAGCTCGGTCGCCTCGAGTGCGAGTCGCAGCGCGACCGGCCCGGTCGTCAACTACTACTACGGCCAGCTCTCGGTGAAGGTGAGCGCCAGTGGAACCAAAATCACCGCCATCACGATTGCGACCTTGAGTGACGGCGGCAACCCCTACTCGGCCTACGTCGACCACGCGGCGCTGCCGATGCTCCAGCGCGAGGCGATGTCCGCCCAGAGCGCCAACATCCAGGGCGTCTCCGGCGCCAGCTACACGAGCGCTGGTTTCGCCCAGTCACTCCAGGGCGCGCTCTCGGCCCTCAAGCTGAAGTAGCGATGACGCGTAAACCCCCGCACACGCGCCACCACCGCATCGAGGTGATGGGCACGGTCGTCACCGTCGACCTCTACGGTGACGGTCCCCTCGAGACGCCCGAGGTGGACGCCGCACTCGTTGAAGCCCAGGCCATACTCGAGCGCCACGACCGGACCTTCAGCACCTGGCGCCACGACAGCGCGATCAACCGGCTCCGTCGCGGCGAGATCACCCTCGGCGAGGCACCGAGTGAGGTGACCGACGTCCTCGACGGGTGCCGGCTCGCCAAGGAGCTCTCGGGTGGCTGGTTCGACCCCTGGGCGATGCCCGGCGGTGTTGACCCCACCGGTTACGTGAAGGGCTGGGCCGCCGCGCGGGCCCTCGAGGTCCTCGCCGTTCGTGGCGTCACCGGTGCGATGGTGAACGCCGCAGGTGACATCGCGAGCTTCGGCGGCGTGGGCGGCCACCCGTTTCGCGTCGGCATCGTGCGACCCGACGCGCCCGGCGCGCTCGCGTGCGTGGTGACCCTGCACGAGTCGATCGCGACCTCGGGGGACTACCTGCGCGGGCCCCACCTCCTCAACCCCTTCACCGACGAGGCGGTGACCCGGGTCGCTTCGGCGAGCGTCACCGGACCGGACCTCGCACTCGCCGACGCCCTCGCGACGGCCCTCGCGGTCGGCGGTGACGAAGTGCTCGCGCGCATCGAGCGCATCGAGGACTACGAGGCACTCACCATCGCCGTCGACGGGACGCGCGGTTGGACGACCGGCTTTGCCTTCGCCGACGTGCTCAACCGTGACCCGACGCGATCGCGCGAGACAGCTGGGTAACGCCACGGAGGTGACCAAAGGCCCACTAGTTAGCCCCTGACCACGGCGATAGCCTCGAAGGGTGACTCAGGGACGGATCCTCGCGGCCTCGATCGAGGAGCTCGAGGTCCAGGGGATCACCCGCTACCGCGTCAAGCGCGTCGCCGCCGCGGCCAACGTCTCGGTCTCCCTGCTCTACAGCTACTTCGAGGATCGCGAGGGGTTGCTCGCGGCCACGATCGTGCGCCGCTACCGCGACGAGGTGCTGCGCACCGCCACCCTCTTCACCGCGCCCCTCGTCGGCGTATCGACCCCCGAGGGTCTGCGCGGGGCCATGCGCCAACTCATCGAGGACGCCGAGCGCCCCGAGCGCTACCGCTCGCGCACGCTGCGTATCGAGAGCTTCTCCTTCGCGCGCCACAACGAGACCGCGGCTGGCGGCATCGCCGCCGCCCAGCGCGAGGCCGGCAACTACATCGTCGGGCGCGTCCAGCCGATCGTGGACCGTGGGCTGCTGCTAGCCGGCATGAGCGCGGCCTCCTTCGCGCGGATCTGGTACGCGCTCTTCTTCGGCCAGGTCGCCCTCGAGGGCGAGCACTCGCTCGCCGCGTCGCCCGAGGAGTGGCGCGCCTCGCTCTACGCGATCGCCGAGGCGATGATCACGCGTTCGCCCGACTGACGCGCTCGCGGCGCGACAGACGACCACCGAGCTCGTCGATCCACAAGAAGAGGCTGGCGCCGTAGGCGAGCTCGTAGATCGTCTCACCCGGCAGCAACCAGGGGAACGACCAGTCGGGCAGCGACGCCGCGGCGAGCAGTCCGCCCGCGAGCTGAACCGAGAAGACGACCCACGACCCCGCCCCGCCGCGACGGCGCACGAGCGAGATCGTCGCCGCACCTTGGGCGAGGGCCATCACGACCCCGACGGTCATGTGCGACCAGTTCCAGACGGGGCCCTGGTTGTACGGCGTGGCGAGCAGCAGCGGTAGGCCAATGGCGACCGCGCGCGCGCCGCGCACCGCCGTGGCGGGGGCGTCGGCGTCACGCAGCCAGTTCGAGGCGCTGTAGATCCCGATGCTCGCCGCGGCGTAGCCGACGATGACGATCACGATGGTGCTCGAGTCGACGCCGTAGAACGAGATGCCGTCGTTGCTCGCGGTCACGCTGTGGTTGATCGCGATGCACAGGCCGAGCGAGGCGAAGAAGAGCCCCTGGGTGAGCGCGAGCAGTCCGACGACCGACCGGTCGTCCGGATCGGTGCCCGTGCGACGACCCACTGGTCCGGTCGCCTACGCGGTGAAGCGGGCCCGTGACGCGGCGAGCTCGACCTCGGCCTCGGCGCGACCGACCCAGCGCTCGACCTTCATCCACTTACCCTCGTCGAGGTCCTTGTAGACGGTGAAGAAGTGGCTGATCCGGTCGAGCACCGCCTTGGGCACGTCACCGATGTCGGTCGCGGACTTCCAGTGCGGGTCGTAGGTCGGCACCATCAAGAGTTTCGCGTCCTCGCCGTTCTCGTCGGTCATCAAGCACATGCCGAGGATCTTGGACTCGATGAGACAGCCCGGGAAGGTCGGGTACTCGGTCAGTACCAGCGCGTCCAAGGGGTCACCGTCACCGCCCAGGGTGTCGGGGATGAAGCCGTACTCGGCCGGGTAGCCCATCGAGACGATCAGGTGCCGGTCGAGCTTGATCGTGTGGTTCTCGTGGTCGTACTCGTACTTGTTCTGGCTCCCCCGGGGAATCTCGATCACCACGTTGACGCTGTCCATGACACCCTCCATCTACTGGGCAGTCGCCCGTCGCCAATCGTAGCGAGCGTTGGCCCGGCGGGGCTCAGCGAGGTCGGCTCGCGCGGATGAAGGCGTTGGCGACCGCCCCGTCGTACTCGGCGTAGACCCGCGCCGGCTCGATCCCCTCGGGGAAGGTGACCCCGGTGGCGAGGCGCTCGATGGCGTCACGGTCGTGCACGAGCGTGGGCGTGACCGAGGCGTCCACGAAGCCCGCGGCGGCGAGCTTGGCCTCGTAGTCGTCGATGACGAGCGCCCCGGCGATGCACCCGGTCCACAGCAGCATCAGACCACGCAGGTCCTCGGGCAGGGCCCGCTGCAAGACGACGTCGGAGATGGCGAGGCGTCCGCCCGGCTTCAAGACGCGAAAGGCCTCGGCGAGCACGACGTCTTTGTCGGCGGCGAGGTTGATCACGCAGTTCGAGATGATCACGTCGACCGACTCATCGGCGAGGGGGATGGACTCGATCGTGCCGAGCAGGAACTCGGCGTTGGTCACCTGGGCCTCGGCCTGGTTCATCCGCGCGAGCTCGATCATCTCTGCGGTCATGTCGAGTCCGTAGACCTTGCCCGTCGGCCCGACCCGTCGCGCCGACAGCAGCACGTCGATGCCACCGCCCGACCCGAGGTCCAAGACGACCTCGCCGGGAGCGAGGGTCGCGAGCGCCGTCGGGTTGCCACAGCCGAGCGAGGCGAGCACCGCGGCCGCGGGCAGCGCACCGGTGTCGTCCACCGAGTAAAAGGTCGAGCCGAAGCCCTCGCCGACCCCGAGATCGGGGGCCGCGCCCGAGCAGCACGACGCGCCCTGGCTGGACACCGAGAGTGCCGCGCTCGCGTAGCGCTCGCGCACGGCGACCCGTATCGATTCGTCCGTCTCGTTCATAGTCCCTCTTCCTCTTTCAACACGATGGATTGGCGTTCGCGATTCCTGACAGGAGTCGGATCGGTTCGGCGACTGCGTCACAGCACACGGCGTAGCGGTTCGAGCGGCCCTCAGGGGTGACCGAGATCAGGCCGGCCTCGCGCAGTGCGCGTAGGTGGTGGCTCACGAGCGGCTGGGCGATCGACAACTCCTCAGTCAGCTCCACGACGGTGCGCGACACGCGCGCCAGGGTGAGCAGGATGGCGAGGCGGTATTCGTCGCTGATGGCCTTTAACACCGGCACCAGCGATCGCGCGTCAGCGAGCGAGGCGAGCTCGGCGGAAGCGGGGCGTGGCATGGCACCACTCTAGCATCAATGAATATTGATATCAACATGAATGACTAATGCGTTGCCCGGTGCCACCATCGCCCCGGGGTCACCGAAGCGATCACGGCGCGCCATCTAGACTCAAAACGCTCGACAGGCGGTCGACATCGGACGAGGAGGTCTCGATGGAACGGGTTGGTGTAGTGGGCTGCGGCCTGATGGGTTCAGGCATCGCGGAGATCGCCGCCAAAGCCGGCGCTGACGTTATCGTCATCGAGCGCAGCCCCGAGGCGCTCGCCGCGGGCGTCGCGCGCATCGAGAAGTCACTCAGCCGGGCCGTCGCCGCGGGCAAACTGCCCGAGGACGACGCCAACCAGGTGCGTGGCAACCTCAGCTTCTCCGAGGACTTCGCCAAGCTCCACGACCGCCAGATCGTCATCGAGGCCGTCGCCGAGGACGAGGCGACCAAGGTCCAGGTCTTCAAGAAGATCGACGCCGTGGTCAGCGCCGACGACGCGATCCTCGCGACCAACACCTCCTCGATCCCGATCATCAAGCTCGCGATGTCGACGCGCCGCCCCGAGCAGGTCATCGGCATGCACTTCTTTAACCCGGTGCCGGTTTTGAAGCTCGTCGAAGTCATCTCGTCACTGCTCACCAGTCCCGAGACCGCGGCGCGCGTGCGCGCCTACGGCACCGACGTGCTCGGCAAGAAGGTCATCACCTCGCCCGACCGCGCCGGCTTCGTCGTGAACGCCCTGCTCATCCCCTACCTGCTCTCGTCGATCCGCATGCTCGAGTCGGGCTTCGCGAGCGCCGAGGACATCGACACCGGCATGGTGCTCGGCTGTGCGCACCCGCTCGGGCCACTCGCCCTGACCGACCTCATTGGCCTTGACACGACCCTCGCGGTGGCCGAGTCGCTCTACGAGGAGTTCAAGGAGTCCCACCTCGCCCCGCCCCCGTTGCTCTCGCGCATGGTCCAAGCCGGTCTGCTCGGACGTAAGACGGGCCAGGGGTTCTACTCGTACCGCGCGTAGTCCGCGATCGTGCCCGAGGTCACCTACGTCGTCACCCTCCAGTGCCTGGACATGCCGGGCATCGTGCGCGCGCTCAGCTCGGCGGTCTTCGCGATCGACGGCAACATCCTGGAGAACGACCAGTTCACCGACCCGGTGACGGGCCAGTTCTGCATGCGCACACGCTTCACCTGTGCCTTCGACGTCGAGCCGGTGCGTACACGCCTCGAGGCCGACCTCGCGGCCTTTGACCCGACGCTCACGATCCGCCCCGAGACCCAACGCCGCCGGGCCTTGGTCATGGTCTCGCAGTTCGACCACTGCCTCGCCGACCTGCTCTACCGCGCCGAGCAGGGCGACCTGGCCCTGGACATCGTGGCGGTGGTGAGCAACCACGGCGTCTGTCGCGAGCTCTGCGCGCGCCACGACGTCCCGTTCTTCCAGGTGGAGGTGACCCCCTCGACCAAGTCGGCCGCGGAGGACGTGGTGCGCGACCTGGTTGCGCGCCACGAGGTCGACCTGGTGGTACTCGCGCGCTACATGCAGATCATCTCGCCGGCCCTCTGTGAGGAGCTGAGCGGGCGGATCGTCAACATCCACCACTCGTTCCTGCCTGGCTTCAAGGGCGCGCGCGCCTACCACCAGGCCTACGAGCGCGGCGTGAAGCTGATCGGTGCGACCGCCCACTTCGTCACCGCCGACCTCGACGAGGGCCCGATCATCGAACAGGACGTCGCACGCGTGACCCACGCGCGCCGGCCCAACGAGTTCATCGCGCTCGGCCGCGACGTCGAGCGCACGGTGCTCGCGCGTGCGGTCGGGCTCATCGCCGAGGACCGCGTCATGCTGGTCGGTCAGCGCACCGTCGTCTTCTCCCAGTGATCAGGTGACTGGGTTGCGCGTGGCGTAGGCGGGGTCGAGGTACTCGGCGCCCTCGATCACCTCGACGAGGTGGGTCACCGCGTCATAGACGTCGACGTAGCGCAGGTAGAGCGGGGTGAACCCGAACCGACAGACGTCGGGCGCGCGAAAGTCCCCAATCACCCCACGGGCGATGAGCGCCTGGATGATCCCGTAGGCGCCCTCGTGACGAAGCGCCACCTGGCTGCCCCGACGGGCGTGGTCGCGCGGGGTGAGCAGCGTGAACGCTCCGGGCAGGCGCGACTCGACAAGTTCGATGAACAGGTCCGTCAACGCGAGGCTCTTTACGCGAACATCGTCCATCGACACGCCCGTAAAGGCGTCGAGCGCGCCCTCAAGGGCGCTGAGTGCGATGACCGAAGGCGAGGAGGTGACAAAGGCCTGCACTCCCGGGGCGGCCTCGTAGCCGCGCTCGAAGTCAAAGGGCCGCGCGTGGCCGAGCCAGCCGGGTAGCGGGTTCTTGATCACGCCCTGCCAGGTGTCGCGCACGTAGAGGAAACCCGGCGCGCCGGGCCCGGCGTTCAGGTACTTGTACGTGCAGCCCGCCGCGAAGTCGACGTTCGCCGCGGTCACGTCAAGGGGCACCGCGCCCGTCGAGTGGGCGAAGTCCCAGAGCATCAACGCACCCGCCGCGTGCACCCGCTCGGTCACCCCCGCGAGGTCGAGCATCTCACCGGTGCGAAAGTCGACGTGGGTGAGCATCACGAGTGCGACGTCCTCGTTCAGCTCGTCGTTGAGGGTGTCGCGGTCGATCGCGCGAAGCGTGATCGGCCGTCCGGCCCGACGGGCCATCGCCTCGGCGACGTAGAGGTCGGAGTGGAAGTTCGCCGCGTCGGTGAGCACGACCGATCGGTCGCTACGCAAGTCGAGCGCGCCGAGGATGAGCTTGGCGAGTAGGAGCGTGAGGGTGTCGGCGACGACCACCTCGCCGGCGCGGGCCCCGATCAGGGGGGCGAGCCGGTCACCGACGCGCGTCGGCGCCGCCATCCAGCCCGCTGCGTTCCAGCTGCCAATGAGGCCGGTCGCCCACTCCTCGTCCAGTGTCGCAAGCACGTGCTCACGCGTCTTTCGCGTGAGTGGACCCAGTGAGTTGCCGTCGAGGTAGATAAGGCCTGGCGCGAGGACGAAGTCGTCGCGCCGCGGCGCAAGTCGGTCGAGGCGGTCCAGTTCCAGGCAGTCGTCGCGCGTCGCCATGGTCGCAACTCCAATCACTCGTAGGTCGCGAGTCCAGGCTACCGACGAGGGGACCTAGGACCGGGTGAGCGGCTTGTAGCGGATGCGGTGGGGCTGGTCGGCGTCGGCGCCGAGGCGCTTGTGGCGTTCGACCTCGTAGTCCGAGAAGTTCCCCTCGAACCAGCGCACCTCGGTGTCGCCCTCGAAGGCGAGCACGTGGGTCGCGATGCGGTCGAGGAACCAGCGGTCGTGGCTGATCACGACGGCGCAGCCCGGGAAGGACAAGAGGCCGTCCTCGAGGGCGCGCAACGTGTCGACGTCGAGGTCATTGGTCGGCTCGTCGAGCAACAGGACGTTGCCGCCGCTGCGCAGGACCTTGGCGAGCTGGACCCGGTTGCGCTCGCCGCCGGAGATCTCGCCGACGCGCTTTTGCTGGTCACTGCCCTTGAAGCCGAAGCTCGCGACGTAGGCGCGCGCGTGGATCTCGCGGTTGCCCACGACCAGTCGCTCCTGACCGCCACTCACCTCATCAAAGACGGTCGCGTTCGGGTCGAGTCCCTCGCGGGACTGGTCCACGTAGGCGAAGCGCACCGTGCTGCCAACCTCGAAGGTGCCCGCGTCGGGCTCGAGTTCGCCGACCATCATCTTGAAGAGCGTCGATTTGCCCGCGCCGTTGGGCCCGATGACACCGACGATCCCGCCCGGGGGCAGTAGGAACGAGAGGTCCTCGATGAGCAGACGGTCGTCGAAGCCCTTGGTCACCCCGCGGGCGTTCACCACCACGTCACCAAGTCGCGGCCCGGGCGGGATGGCGATCTCGAGGCGCTCGGGGCGCTGGTCGGCCGCCTCGCTCTCGGCCACCAATTGGTTGAAGGCGCTCACGCGGGCCTTGCCCTTGGACTGACGGGCCCGCGGGGACATCCGGATCCACTCGAGCTCGCGCGCGAGCGCGGCCTGGCGGGACTGGTCGGCCTTCTCCTCGGCGGCGAGTCGCGCCTGCTTCTGCTCGAGCCAGGACGAGTAGTTCCCCTCCCAGGGAATCCCCGCGCCACGGTCGAGCTCCAAGATCCACGAGGCGACGTTGTCGAGGAAGTAGCGGTCGTGCGTGATCGCTACGACCGTGCCCGGGTACTCCTGGAGGGCCCGTTCGAGCCAGGCGACCGACTCGGCGTCGAGGTGGTTGGTCGGCTCGTCGAGCAAGAGCAGGTCGGGCTTAGCGAGTAGCAGTCGACAGAGCGCGACCCGGCGGCGCTCGCCACCCGACAGGGTGGTCACGTCCGCGTCGGCGCTCGGCAGGCGCAGCGCGTCCATGGCGATCTCGAGGGTGCGCTCTAAGTCCCACGCGTTGAGCGCGTCGATGCGGGTCTGGAGGTCGGACTGTTCGGCGAGCAGCGCATCAAAGTCAGCGTCGGGGTCACCCATCGCCGCGCAGACCTCGTTGAAGCGCACCAGCAGGTCGCGCTGCTCGGCGACGCCGTCGGCGACGTTGCCCACGACGTCCTTGGTGGGGTCGAGCTGGGGCTCTTGGGCGAGGTAGCCGACCGAGAAGCCCGGGGTCAGCCGCGCCTCGCCGGTGAACCCGTCGTCGAGGCCCGCCATGATGCGAAGCAGCGAGGACTTGCCCGAGCCGTTGGAGCCGATGACCCCGATCTTGGCCCCGGGGTAGAAGGACAAGTTGATCCCGCGCAGCACTTCGCGATCGGGCGGATAGAAGCGGCGCAGATCGCGCATGGTGAAGATGAACTGAGCAACCATGCCCACCAGTGTGGCCGATGGCGAGCGGTTGAATGTTCGCGATACCCCGTTACACTCGCGCCATGTCTGCCAGCGCCAGCGTGCACCGTCACGCCCCCGACTGGATCGTGCTCACCATCGCCTGTGTGGCCCAGTTCATGGTGGTGCTCGACGTGTCCATCGTCAACGTCGCCCTGCCCTCGATGCAGCGCGACCTCCACTTCTCGATGGCCAACGCCCAGTGGGTGGTGAACGCCTACGTGATCACCTTCGCCGGGTTCCTCCTGCTCGGGGGGCGAGCGGCCGATATCTTCGGCCGTCGCCACATCTACCTGGGCGGGCTCGCACTGTTCACCCTCGCGAGCATCGGCGCCGGCTTCGCCCAGACCGGCACCGAGTTGATCGCCGTTCGCGCCCTCCAGGGGCTCGGCGGGGCCGTACTGTCCCCGGCCACGCTCACGATCATCCTCACCACCTTCCACGGACCCCGCCTGCCCAAGGCCATCGGGGCCTGGAGCGCCGTCGCGGGCGCCGGCGGGGCCGTCGGAGGCCTGCTCGGAGGCCTGCTCACGGGGTGGTTCTCGTGGCGCTGGGTCTTCTTCATCAACGTGCCCTTCGGCATCGGCGCGGCGCTGCTCGCGCTCACGTTCCTGCGCGAGCTGCGAAATCGCGAGGCGAGCCACAAGCTCGACCTCACGGGGGCGCTACTCGTCACGGTCTCACTCGCCGCGGCCGTCTACGGCGTCGTGCGCACCGCGACGACCGGCTGGGGTGACGTGGCGACCCTCGCGTGGATCGTCGGGGGCGTCGCCGGCGTCGTGCTCTTCGTGTTCTGGGAGTCGCGCGTGGCGACGAACCCGCTGGTGGCGCTACGGATCTTCCACTCGCGAGCGGTCACGACGGCCAACCTCGTCATGTTCCTCGTCGGCGGATCCTTCTTTGCGATGTGGTACTTCCTCACCTTCTACTACCAGTACATCCTCGGCTACGGCGCGGTGAAGACGGGCTTCGCGTTCTTGCCGATGGCGGTCGCCATCGTCGCCGGCGCTCAGCTCAGTTCGCGCCTGATCGGTCGGCTCGGTGTGCGCCACTTGCTCGCCGCGGGTACCGCGAGCGCCACGGTCGGCTTCCTGTGGATCGCCATGATCGGCGTGCACTCGCCCTACGCGTCAGCGATCCTCGTGCCCTCGGTGCTGTGCGCCTTTGCGATCGGGCTGCTCTTCACCCCCCTCGCGACCGCCGCCACCAGCGGGGTCGACCGCGCCGACGCGGGACTCGCCTCGGGCGTGCTCAACGCGAGCCGCCAGGTTGGCGGCTCGCTCGCGCTCGCCGCCCTCGGCACGGTTGCGGCCGACCGCAGCGCGAGCTTCGCCAACCCCAACTCCCACGTCGCGCTCGTGAACGGGTACCAGTGGGCCTTCCACCTCTCGGCGGGCATCACCCTGCTCGCACTGCTCGTGAGCCTGGCCGTCCCCCACGGCCGCCCCGAAACCCGCGTCGCCGCCCCGCCGCTCGTCAGTCCCGCCGAGTAGTCTCGCCGTAACTGAACCGTCGGCAGAACGGGCCAACGAGGGCCCGGCGTAACCGACAAAACCTCTGGAGGGGTTAACACATGCACATGGGAGACAAGAAGGCGCGCCGTATCGGCACGCTGCTCGGGGCTGCGTCGCTGGTACTGGGCACGCTCACGCTCGGCGTCGCCGCGACGTCATCGGCGGCCTCGGCCAAGTCGTTCAAGGCCTGCGTCGTCACCGACACCGGTGGCATCAACGACCGCTCGTTCAACGCCTCGGCCTGGCAGGGCATGAAGGACGCGCACGCGAAGAACAAGCACATCTCGATCTCGTACCTGTCCTCGACCTCCGCGGCGGACTACGTGCCCAACATCAACACGTTCGTCCACAAGGGCTGCGGCATCATCGTGACCGTCGGCTTCCTCATGGACGGCGCCACCCAGGCCGCGGCCAACGCGCACCCCAACCAGAAGTTCGCGATCGTGGACGACGCCCCGAGTGGTCTTAAGTATCACAACGTGCTCGCACTGCAGTACGAGACCGACCAGGCGGCCTTCCTCGGTGGATACCTCGCCGCGGCGAGCACCCACACCGGCACCGTCGCCACCTACGGCGGCATGCAGTTCCCGTCGGTCACCATGTACATGAACGGCTTCGTCGCCGGCGTGCGCTACTACAACAAGGTGAAGGGCACGGCCGTGAAGGTCCTCGGCTGGACGCCCGCCCCGGGCACCTGCTCGCTCGCCAAGTGCGACGGCACGGGAACCTTCGTCGGGAACTTCACCGACCAGACCGCGGGCAAGACCCTCACGGCCGGTGACTTCTCGGCCGGCGCCGACATCGTCTTCCCCGTCGCGGGATCGGTCGGACTCGGATCCGTCGCCGCCGCCCAGCAGGCCGGCAAGGGCCACAGCATCATGTGGGTCGACAGCAACGGCTGTGTCTCGGACCACGCGGACTGCTCGTGGTTCATCGGCACCGTCGCCAAGGGCGTCGAGCCCTCGGTGCGTGACGCCGTGCTCGCGGCCGCAGCCGGCAAGTTCAAGGGTGGCACCTACCTCGGCACGCTGAAGAACCAGGGCACCGCCCTCGAGTACGGCGGGATCACCGTACCGGCGTCGCTGAAGGCGACCATCGCCACCATCACGAAGGGCATCATCGCTGGCACGATCTCGGTCAACCCGAACAACTACCCGGCCAGCTGAGAAAACCTTCGCTCGCATAGTTTCACCCATGACCGAGGCCCGGGCCCTTGCGGCCCGGGCCTCGGTCATGGCTACGATGGGCGCTTATGCGTTTGGAGCTCCGGGGCATCACGAAGCGGTTCGGAACCTTCACCGCCAACCATCGGATCGACCTCACGGTCGAGCCGGGACAGATCCACTGCCTGCTCGGTGAGAACGGCGCCGGCAAGTCCACGTTGATGAACGTCATCTTCGGACTGCTCCAGCCCGACGAGGGCGAGGTGCTCATCGACGGGGTTACGACCCGCTTTTCGAACTCCGGTGAGGCCGTGCGACGCGGCATCGGCATGGTCCACCAGCACTTCATGCTCGTACCCGTGTTCAGCGTCGCCGAGAACGTCGTGCTCGGCTTCGAACCGACCAAGTCCTTCGACCGGCTCGACCACCAGCGCGCCCGCGAGGAGATCCGCAGTGTCTCCCAGGCCTTTAACCTCGAGGTCGACCCCGACGCCATTGTCGAGGAGCTGCCGGTCGGGCTCCAGCAGCGCGTCGAGATCCTAAAGGCCCTCAGCCACGACGCCGAGCTGCTGATCCTCGACGAGCCGACGGCGGTACTCACCCCCCAGGAGATCGACGCCCTCATGGCGATCATGCGCTCGCTCGCGGCCTCGGGCAAGTCGATCCTCTTCATCACCCACAAGCTCAAAGAGGTGAAGGCCATCGCCGACGTGATCACCGTGATCCGCCAGGGCGAGGTCGTGGGCACCGCCCAGGCGAGCGACTCCGAGGCCGAGCTCGCCTCGATGATGGTCGGTCGTGACGTCAACCTCACGGTCACCAAGGCGTCGGTCACCCCCGGCGACGAGGTCCTTGCGATCACGGACCTCGTCGTGCGCGACGACCGCGGCCTCGCGGCCGTGAACGGGGTGAGCCTGACGGTGCGCGCCGGGGAGATCGTGGCGCTCGCCGGTGTGCAGGGCAACGGCCAGACCGAGCTCGTCGAAGCGATCGCGGGCATGCGACACGTCGAGTCCGGGACCATCACCGTCAAAGGCGTGGACATCACCAACCACACACCGCGCCAGGTGCTCGACGCGGGGGTCGGCCACGTCCCCGAGGACCGCCAGCTGCACGGGCTCGTCCTGTCGATGTCGGTCGCCGACAACCTGGTGCTCAACACCCCGCGGCGCGCGCCCTTCGCCCGGCACGGCTCGCGCAACCTCGCCGCGGTGAATGAGAACGCCGAAGCGCTCGTCACGCGATTCGACATCCGCACGACCTCGACCCAGGCGCTCGTGAGCTCGCTCTCGGGCGGCAACCAGCAGAAGGTCATCGTCGCACGCGAGCTGTCACGTCCCTTGAGCCTCTTCGTCGCGTCCCAGCCGACACGGGGACTGGACGTCGGATCGATCGAGTACGTGCACCGCCAGATCGTGAGCCAGCGCGACGACGGGCTAGGCGTGCTGATCGTCTCCTCGGAGCTCGACGAGGTCCTCGCCCTCGGTGACCGCATCGCGGTCATGCACGCCGGACAGATCAGTGGGGTCGTCGACCCTTCGACGAGTCGCGAGACGATCGGACTCTTGATGACCGGCGCCCACGTGGAGTCCGCCGATGCCTGAGCCAACCCCCCGTCGTTCCTTCTGGGCCCGCGTGACGGGCCAGAGTCCCTTCGTGGTGACGCTCTTCGCGCTCGTGCTCGGCCTCATCGTCGGGGCGATCGTGATCGTGACCACGACCGCGCCCGTGCTCGACGCCTGGCGCGGCTTCTTCAGTAGTTGGAGTGGTCCCGGACACGCCCTCAAGGTCACCGTCGACAACGTCGGCGCGGCGTACCGGATCATGTTCACCGGCTCGGTGTTCAGCCCGGCGACCCTCTGGCACGCGATCACCACGGGTCAGGGCTGGACCAACGCGCTCACCCCGATCTCCGAGACCCTCACCTACGCGACGCCGCTCACCATCGCGAGCATCGGCGTGGGCATCGCCTTCCAGACCGGCATCTTCAACATCGGCGCGAATGGCCAAGCGATGATGGGCGGGATCGCGGGGGCCTACGTGGGCACGCTCATCCACCTGCCCATGGTCCTGCACCTACCGCTCACGCTGCTCGCCGGGATCGCCGGTGGCGTGCTCGCTGGGTCGGTCCCGGGACTCTTGAAGGCCTACACCGGGGCCCACGAGGTGATCGTGACCCTGATGTTCAACTACGTGGTCTCGGCCGTCCTGCTCTACACCCTGCTCTCGACGGCACTGCAAGCCCCGGGCCAGCAGAACGACATCGCGCGCACGCTCGACCCCTCGGCCCAGCTCGCGCCACTCTTCGGCACGGCCTCGGGGCTGCGCGTCAACTACGGGCTCGTCATCGCCGCGCTCGTCGTGCTCTTCGCGTGGTGGTTCCTCGAGCGATCCTCGCTCGGCTTCGACTTCCGCGTGACCGGGGCCAACCCTCAGGCGGCGCGGGCCTCGGGCATCAACGCCAAGGCCGTGATCATTCTGGTCTTTGCCATCTCGGGTGGATTGGCGGGACTGGCGGGCGTCACCGAACTCGCCGGCTTCTACAAGACCCTCGACGGCGGTTTCCTCGTCGGCAACGCCGGCATCGGCTTCACCGCGATCACGGTGTCACTGCTCGGGCGCAACAAGCCCATCGGCATCGTGTGGGCGTCGCTGCTCTTCGCGGCGCTCGGCGTGGGTGGGCGCGCGATGCAGGCGGCGACCGGGATCCCGCTCGACCTCGCGACCGTGATCCAGTCGGCGGTGGTGCTCTTCGTGGCGACTCCGGTGCTCGTGAAGGAGATCTTCCGGCTGCGCACGTCCCCGACGGCGGCACTGCAGCTGGCGACCAAGGGGTGGGGCTCGTGAGCATCGACGTGAAACCCGAGACACCGGTAACGGCGGCGCGCATCCCGGTCGGGCGCACGCGGGGCATCGGCGTGATCATGCTCGTCATCGGGTTGTTCACGGCGCTCGTCTTCGGCGTCGGTTCCGGCTTCAGTGCCCACTCGTCGCTCACCTTTAACCCCGTGTCACTCACCAACGCCCCGTGGCGCGTCGGCACGTTGACGCTGCTCACCGCGTGGAGCAACGTCGTGCTCGGACTCGCGATTGTCGCGCTCGGCGTGGACGTACTCGCTCGGTTGCCCCGTCGTGGCGTGATGGCCCGCTTCGGGGTCGTCGCCGTGCTCTTCTTCTTCGCGCTCTTGCTCTGGGCCGCGCGCACCACCGGGCCCTCACAGATCAACTTCGTGAACCTGACCGCAGTGTTGATCGGCAGTTCGGCTCTGGCGATGGTGCTCGTCTTCGGATCGCTCTCGGGGGTCATGTGCGAGCGCGCCGGCGTCGTGAACATCGCGATCGAGGGCCAGTTCATCGGCGGCGCCTTCGTCGGCTCGATGGTCGCCTCGACCGCGCACAACTTCTTCCTCGCGGCCATCGTCGGCGCGCTCGTCGGCGGCGCGCTCGGGCTCGTGCTCGCCTTCTTGTCGCTGCGCTACCTCTCCGACCAGATCATCGTCGGCGTCGTGCTCGTCACGATGCTCGGCAGCCTCTCCTCCTACTTGAACCTGCAGGTCTTCACGCCGTTCCCCCAGTACAACACGGGCAACCTCGCGCCCAACCTGCCCATCCCGCTGCTGTCCAAGATCCCGGTCATCGGTCCGGTCTTCTTCGACCAGACCGGCTTCTTCTACCTCATGATCGTGCTGGTGGCCCTCGTGAGCTTCGGGCTGTTCAAGACTCGCTGGGGCCTGCGGGTACGTGCGGTCGGCGAGCACCCCCAGGCCGCGGCCTCGGTGGGCATCAAAGTCATCGGGGTGCGCTACGCCAACGTCATCATGGGCGGCGCGATCGCGGGCGTCGGCGGCGTCGCCTTCATGGCCTCCCAGGGCCAGTTCCAGCCGGGCTACACCTCGGGGCTCGGCTACATCGCTCTCGCGGCGCTGATCTTTGGGCGCTGGCGCCCGTCGGGGGCGGTCGTGGCGTCGGTGCTCTTCGGGCTGTCGGTCTACCTCGCCGACAACCTCCAGACCTACCAGGTGCCGGTGCCCACCGAGATCCTCGGGATGTTCCCCTACGTGATCACCATCGCCGTGGTCTCGGGCCTGATCGGTCGGGTCCGCCCGCCGGCCGCCGACGGCCTGCCCTACAAGCGCGACTAACCCGCGCCCAAGCCACTAACCACGGCCGCTGCGGCCGTCATGGCGGTCTCGAGGGCCGCGCGACGCGACGAGCCCTGCAGCCGCGCGGCGAGGTAGGCACCGGTGACAGCGTCCCCGGCGCCGGTCGTGTCGAGCACGACATCTGAACTTGCGGCGACACGAACCTCACCCTCGTCGCTCAGCGCGAGCGCGCCGCGTGACCCGAGGGTCACCACCACCTCGGCGGCGTGGCCCCTGAGCACGCTGAGCGCCACTTCGAGCGAACCGCCACCGAGCTCGACCGCCTCTTCCTCGTTGGCAAAGATCGTCGTCGCGCCCGCCACCGCGTCGAGGAAGCGGCTCGCGCCCATCGCGCGAAGCGGACCGACCGAACAGGCGTCCACCGAGACCGGCGTGCCGCGACCCCGCGCGACCTCGATCGCGCTGCGTGCGACGCCGCGCGTGCGCTCGTCGAGCACGGTGTAGCCCGAGACGTGCACGTGGTCGGCGCCCTCGGTGAGCGCGTCAGCCACGTGCGCCTCGCCCAACCGCGCGTTGGCCCCGCGACTCGTGAACATCGCGCGCTGCCCGGACCCGTCAACGACCGCGACGACGACCCCGGTCGGTGCGTCGACCACCTGGAGGCGCGTCGCGACCCCGGCCGCCTCGAAGAGCGCGCGCAGCACGTCGGCGGCGGGGTCACGTCCGACGGCGCCGACGTAGGTCACGTCGCACCCGGCGCGCGCGAGTCCGACGGCCGCGTTCGCCGACGACCCCCCGCGCCCGACGACGGTCGTCGACGCGGTGTCACTGGTCGTCTGGACCGGTCCGAGCGGGCGGGTCACGACGTCGAGCATGACGTCACCGATCAGGGTGACGCGCGGTCTCACGGTCGCGACGCGGCTAACGCCACCGCCACCTCACCGGCGAGGGCCGCGTTCGCAACGACGAGGGCGCGGTTCGTCGCCACGCTCGCGCCGGCGCTGAAGCGCGCGAACTCACCGAGCAGCACCGGGGTGACACCCTTGCCCGTGACGCCCGTCGCGGCGACGAGCGCGAGGGCGCTGGCGAGGGCCGCATCGTGGAGGTCACCGTCGAGCTCCACCTCAGCGGCGGCGGGGTTGGCGAGCAGGAAGCCGGTCGGGCTGTAGGCCCGATGCGCGGCGAAGGCGGCCGCGGCCTCGGCCGCTGTCTCGACCGACCAGTCCAGGGCGAAGCCCGAGTCGGCACGGTAGAAACCGGGGAATCGGTCGGTGCGGTAGCCGACGACCGGGACCCCGAGGGAGTCCAGTCGCTCGAGGGTCGCTGGGACGTCGAGGATCGACTTCACGCCCGACGCGACGACGAGCACCGGCGTACGCGACAGCGTGGTGAGGTCGTTGGACTCATCGAAGGTTCGTGCGGCGTCGCGGTGCACGCCACCGAGGCCACCGGTGGCCATCACCTCGATGCCGACGCGACTCGCGACGGCGATCGTGCCGGCGACGGTGGTGGCCCCGTCGCGCCCGAGCGATAGGGCGAGTCCGAGGTCACGCGAGGAGAGCTTGGCGCTGGCACGCTCGGGCTCGGCGAGCCGTTCGAGCTCGTCGAGACTGAGCCCGACGACGACCCGCCCGTCGAGCAGCCCGATGGTGGCCGGCACCGCGCCGGCCGCGCGCACCGCGGCCTCGCACTGCGCGGCGACCTCGAGGTTCTCGGGGTGGGGCAACCCATGGACCACGATCGTCGTCTCCAGGGAGACGACCGGCCGGGCGTCGGCGATCGCCTCGGCGACTTCTTCGGCGATGCGAATCGTGGACTCGTGGCGTGGCGGTTTCATACGGGCAGCAGTGTACTGTGATGGCGTGATTGACCCTCGTGACATCCCTTGGGGGACCTTGCGCGCCCGCGCACTCGTCGCCAGCACCCACGCCTACGCCCCGTATTCGAGGGTGCACGTCGGCGCCGCCGCCCTGACCGATGACGGCACCGTCATCGAGGGCGCCAACATCGAAAACGCCAGCTACGGACTCACCCTGTGCGCGGAGTGCTCACTCGTGAGCGACCTCGCGCGCGTGGGCGGCGGCACACTGGTCGCCGTCGCGATCGTCGCTGCGGACGGCGCGCCGCTCTCGCCCTGTGGCCGATGCCGCCAGCTGCTCTTCGAGCACGGCGGTGCCGGCCTGCTCGTCGACGACGGACCCGAGCGACCCGCTCGCCCCCTCGCGACCCTGCTGCCCGACGCCTTCGGACCCGACGACGTCGCCACCCGCTCGTGACCTCGGCCGTCGACGTCATCACCGCCAAGCGCGACGGGCACGTCCTCGACGACGACGCGATCACCTGGGTGCTCGACGCGTACAACCGGGGCGTCGTCGCCGACGAGCAGATGTCGGCGCTCTTGATGGCGGTCTTCTTTAACGGCCTGTCCGCCGCTGAGCTGCGCACCTGGACGACGACGATGGTCGAATCGGGTGAGCGGCTCGACCTGGGCCGGCTCTCGCGCCCGACCGTGGACAAGCATTCCACGGGTGGCGTCGGCGACAAGATCTCGCTCATCCTCGCCCCGCTGGTGGCGGCCTGTGGCGCGGCGGTGCCCCAACTCTCGGGGCGCGGGCTCGGGCACACCGGTGGCACGCTCGACAAGCTCGAGACGATCCCGGGCTGGCGCGCGGAGATCGGA
>JAJYSP010000016.1:40726-63072 GCA_021793515.1 Actinomycetes bacterium
CGATCTGGTCTACACCCAGCTCGAATCGGTCGGCGCGGTGATCTGCGCGGCCGGAGCCGGCCTCGCGCCCATTGACCGCAAGCTCTACGCGCTGCGCGACGTGACCGGCACCGTGGAGTCGATCCCGCTCATCTCGTCGTCGATCATGTCCAAGAAGATCGCCGAGGGCACGGGCGCACTCGTGCTCGACGTGAAGGTCGGTCGCGGCGCCTTCATCAAGGACCACGACCGCGCCCTCGAGCTCGCCACGACGATGGTCGCCATCGGGGCCGACCACGGGCTCGCGACCGTCGCGCAGCTCACGAACATGGACGCACCCCTCGGCCAGGCGGTCGGCAACGCGATCGAGGTCGCCGAGTCGATCGAGGTCCTGCGCGGTGGTGGACCCGCCGACGTGCGAGCTCTCACGCTCGCACTCGCGCGCGTGATGCTCGAGCTCACCGGCCTCGACGTCGACCCCGAGACCCGTCTCGACGACGGCTCGGCCTACGAGGTCTACCGCGCCATGATCGCCGCCCAGGGCGGCGACCCCGACGCGGCCATCGTGACCGCTGGGTTGGTCGACGTCGTCACCGCACCACGCGACGGCGTCGTCCAGCGCGTGGACGCCCTCGACGTGGGCGTCGCCGCGTGGCGCCTCGGCGCCGGTCGGGCGCGCAAGGAGGACCCGGTGAGCGCCGGCGCGGGGGTGCGATGCCTCGTGGTCGCCGGGGAGGAGGTCGTCGCCGGCCAACCGCTCTTTGAGCTCTACGCCGATGACGAGGCGCACCTCGAGCACGGTCGGGCCACGATCGCGAGCGCTTGCACCATCGGTGACGAGGCACCCGCACCGACCGCGCTGCTGTTCGAGCGCATCGGCTGAGCAGACCCGCGCGAGTAGCCTGACTCCATGCCTGGCCCGACGTTGACGCCCGACCTCATCGCCCGCGCCCCCAAGGTCCTGCTGCACGACCACCTCGACGGGGGGCTGCGGCCCGCGACCGTGCTCGAGATCGCCCGCGAGGTCGGCTACACCGGTCTGCCGACGTCGGACCCCGAGGTGCTCGCGACGTGGTTCATCGCCGACGCGCCGGGCAGTGACCTCGTGCGCTACCTCGAGGGCTTCGCCCACACGACTGCGGTGATGCAGACCCGCGAACACCTCGAGCGCGTCGCCGCCGAGTGCGCCTTTGACCTCGCGCGCGACGGCGTCGTCTACGCCGAGGTCCGCTTCGCCCCCGAGCTGCACACCGAACGCGGTCTCACCCTCGATCAGGTCGTCACCGCGGTACTCACCGGCTTCGCGCGCGGCAGCGCCGCCGCGCGACGCGAGGGACGCACCATCGTGGTTCGCGCGATCCTCTCGGCCATGCGCCAGGCCGCCCTCAGCGAGACCATCGCCGAACTCGCCGTCGCCCATCGAGACCAAGGCGTGTGCGGCTTCGACATCGCCGGACCCGAGGACGGCTTCCCCCCGACCAAGCACCTCAGCGCCTTCCACCTCGTCCAGCGCGAGAACTTCCACATGACGATCCACGCCGGCGAGGCCTTCGGGTTGCCCTCGATCTGGGAGGCCGTGCAGTTCTGTGACGCCGAGCGACTCGGCCACGGCGTGCGGATCGTGGACGACCTCACCAACGTCGACGGGGAGTACCGACTCGGTCGGCTCGCCAACTACGTGCGCGACCGCCGGATCCCCCTCGAGGTCTGTCCCACGTCCAACGTCCACACCGGCGCCGCCGCCTCCATCGCGGCCCACCCCATCGAGCTGCTGCGCCGCCTGCGCTTTCGCGTGACGCTCAACACTGACAACCGCTTGATGAGTGGGATCACGCTCTCGAGTGAGTTCGCCGTCTGCGCCGACGCCTTCGGGTGGACCCTCGATGACATGGAGTGGCTGACGCTCAACGCCGCGAAGAGCACCTTCTACCCCTTCGACCAGCGCCTGGCGCTGATCAACACGGTCATCAAGCCCGGCTACGCCGCGCTGCGCGCCAGCGCCTAGCCACGACGTCCCGGGCACGGTGCGTAGCCGTGATACCCCGGTGGCGGGACGGTGGAACCACGTAACCCAGGCGCGACTTGGGTCCAAGGTCCCTACGGCGGGGTTGGCGATGGTGCGCGTACGCCTCTAATCTCCGCTTAGCAGCTGGGGGTAGTAACTGAAGGGGTCACGTGAGCCCGTCCATCCCCGAACGCACCGCGCCCGACCCACGCGACGACCTTCGCGGTGCCGTGCGCGACCTCGTCGTCAACCTCGCGCACGCGCCCCTCGGCGAAGGGCGGTTCTGGGCCGTCCAGGCGATGGTCATCGGCCTCTTCGTCGTGCACCTCGTTACGACGATCGCACCGATCCATCACGCCATCCCCGTGAGCGATTCGACGATCGACCTCCTGCTCTTCATCCCCATCGTCTACGGCGGCGCGGCGTTCGGTCTCGTTGGCTCGCTCGGTGCGTCCTTGACCGGCATCGCCCTCACCGTACCGATGCAACTGCTCATGGACCACCCGACCTCGGAGATCTGGCAGGAGTGGGCCGTGCTCGCCACCACCGTCGTCGTGGCCATCCAGGTCGGTCACCACTACGAGGTCGAACGGCGCCAGCGTGAACTGCTGCGTCAGGTCGAACGCACGAAGGTCGAGAGTGAGCTACGGGCACTGCGCATCGACGCCGAGTCCCAGCGAGCACTCGCGCGACGCGACGCCCTCTTCCGCGACGCCTTCGAGAACAACACCTCAGGCATGTACCTCCTCGACCGCGATGGGCATATGAGTGACGTCAACCGGGCCTTCTGTGAGATGATCGGGCGCAGCGAGGACGAGCTGCTCGGCCACTCGCCCGACGCCTTCCGCCTCAACGAGGACGTTATGGTCGCTGAAGAACACCGCCGACGTCTCACGTCGGGAAGTATCGCGCGCGTGCACTACACCACGAGGTTCGTGCACCGCGACGGGCGAGTGATCTTCGGCGAGCTCGCCGCGGCCTGTCTCAACGACGAACAGGGTGAGCCCGAGACGATCGTCGCCTCGGTGCGCGACGCGACCGACGAGCGTGCGTTGCTCGCCGAGCTCGAGCACCAGGCGCTCTATGACCCCTTGACGGGACTCGCCAACCGGACACTCTTCGAGGATCGGCTCTCACGATCCCGCGCACTGGTCGCACGCGAAGGCGGCACCAACGCCATCTTCCTGCTCGACCTCGACGACTTCAAGGGCGTGAACGACACCTTCGGTCACCACGTCGGCGATCAGCTCCTCGTCGAGTTTGCCCGACGGATGGAGCGGGTCACCCGCGCGAGCGACACGCTGTGCCGCTTCGGCGGCGACGAGTTCCTCTACCTCGCCCAGGGGATCACCGGCTCCTACGAGGAGGTCGCCTACCGCCTGCTCAGCGCCGTACACGAGCCCTTCACGGTCGCCGGCACCAGCCTCGAGCAGCGCATGAGCATCGGCGTCGTCGTCCTGGACGGCGAGTCTATGGACAACGATGAGTTGCTGCGCAACGTCGACACCGCCCTCTACGAGGCCAAGCGTCGGGGCAAGGGCACCGTGGTGCGTTTCACGAACGACATGCACGACCGGGCATCGAGCCGCTACGAGCTGCTGCGCGACCTGCGCGCGGCGCTGGGGACCGATCAGTTGATGATGAAGTACCAGCCGCTCGTCGACCTCGCATCCGACGAGGTCGTCGGCTTCGAGGCTCTCATGCGCTGGCAACACCCATCCAAGGGCGCGATCGCGCCCGACCTCTTCATCCCCCTCGCCGAGCAGACCGACCTCATCGTCGCCCTCGGCGAGTTCGCGCTGCGCGAGGCGACTACGACGGCCGCCTCGTGGACGGTCAAGCACGGCCGTGCCCCCTACGTGTCGGTGAACCTCTCGACCAACCAGTTCCGCGATCCCAATCTCCTCGCGCTCGTCGATGAGGCCCTGCGCACGAGTGGGCTCGATCCCGACCGGCTCGTCCTGGAGATCACCGAACGCGCCGCGCTCGCCGACACCGTCCAGGTCGCCACCGTCCTCGCGCACTTCGAGGATCGCGGCGTCCGTCTCGCCCTCGATGACTTCGGCACCGGCTACTCCTCGCTCTCACACATCACGCGTCTGCACCCCCACATCATCAAGATCGACCGCTCCTTCATCGTCGCGGCCGATGACGACGTGGCGAGTCGTGCGCTGCTCGACGCGATGATCTCGCTCGGACGCCGTCTGCAGCTGACCGTGCTCGCCGAGGGTATCGAGACCGAGACCCAACTCACCTACCTGCGCGGGCTCGGCTGTGAGGTCGGCCAGGGCTACCTCTTCGCGCCGGCGCTCTCGAACGACGAGGTCGCCACGCTGCTTCGCGCGTCCACGAGCGAGCGCTGGTCGGCGCGCACGACCACTCACGCCACGGCGCCCGGTAATCGCAACCGCCGCAACGCGTCCGCGACGCGGCTCAGTCACTCGAAGTAGCTCGCCACCTGCGCGCGCACGTCACCGAGCAGCGAGCGAGCGGCCCGGCGCTGGTCGAGCAACGGGCGCTCGTCGGGTCCGACGACCACCTCGAAGTAGGCCTTCACCTTGGCCTCGGTGCCCGAGGGGCGCACCACCACCCGCGTCGGCGGCGCGTGCAGGACGACCCCCTCGGTCGGCGCGAGCCCGCGCCAGCCCGTCGCGAGGTCAACGACTTCGACCACGGGCTCACCACCGAGCTGGCGCGGGGGGTCACGGCGCAGCCGCGCCACCATCGCCGCGATGCGGTCGCGACCCTCGGGGCCCTCCACGCGCAGCGCAAGCTGGTCGACCGCGTGCACGCCGTAGCGCGACTCGAGTGCATCGAGTCGGTCGAGCAGGGTCTCGCCGTGCGCGGCGAGTTCGTCCGCGAGCCTCGCGAGCGCGAGCGCCGCGGTCATCCCGTCCTTGTCGGCGACCCGGTCATCGACGGCGAAGCCGAGCGCCTCCTCGTAGCCGAAGGCGAGGGTGCGCCCCGGCGCCGCCCGGGCGATCCACTTGAACCCGGTGAGGGTCGTCACGCACGCAACTCCGGCGTCACGGGCCATGGCCTCAAGCATGCTCGAGGACACGATGGTCGTGGCGACGACGTCGCTCGCTGCGGCCTCTGGCAACAACGCCGACGCGAGCAGCCAGCCGATCTCGTCGCCGCGCAACGTCCGCCACGCCTCGCCGTCACGCACCGCCGCGCCGAGCCGGTCGGCGTCGGGGTCGTTGGCGAGCACCAGATCGGCGTTCAGCTCGACGGCCCGCGCGATCGCGAGGTCGAGCGCCCCCGGCTCCTCGGGGTTAGGGAAGGGCAGCGTCGGGAAGCGGGCGTCGGGCTCGAACTGCTCGGGCACCACGTGCACGTTCTCGTAGCCCGCGGCGGCGAGCAGCGACGTCATCGTCGCGCCGCCCACGCCGTGCAGGGGCGTGTAGACGATCACGAGGTCACTGGGCGCCGGTGGCGAGAAGCGCGCGAGCGCGTGGCGGCGGTACTCTGCGAGCAGCGAGTCGGGCACCCGGTGATAATCCGGGTCGGCCCGGGTCCCGAGCGCCGGGGTCGTCGCCGTCGTGGCGAAGCGCTCGACGAGCTCGTCATCGGGGGGAACGATCTGGGCACCGCTCGCGTCGTAGAGCTTGTAGCCGTTGTCCTGGGGCGGGTTGTGACTCGCCGTGATCATCACGCCCGCGGCGGCGTGCAGCGCGCGCACGGCGTAGGGGACGAGTGGGGTCGGTAGCGGTCCGGGCATCTCGTAGACGGGGATCCCCGCGCCGAGCAGGACGGCGACGACCTCGTCGTTGAAGGCCTCGGACCCGCGCCGCGCGTCGCGCCCGACGACGACGCCGCGCCTCTGGTCGACCGGTCCCGCGGCGAGCCACGCCGCGACGCCCTGGGTCGCGCGACGAACGGTGTAGCGGTTCATGCCCGCCGGCCCGGCCATGACCGGTCCGCGTAGACCCGCCGTGCCGAAGGTGAGCGGCGCGGCAAAGCGGCGACGCAGCTCCTCGCGCGGGCCGTCGCGCACCAGCAGCTCCAAGGTCTCGCGGTCGGTCTCGTCGGGGTCACCGGCGATCCAGTCAGTCACGCGCGCGATGAACTCGTCGCTCACAATGCGGGCACCAGCCGGGTGAGCAGGGACCCGAGGGCGGCCGCGCTCGCGAGACCGGTCTCGAGGACCTCGAGGTGATTGAGGTGCGCCGGCGTGACGCCGGCGGCGAAGTTGGTGACGAGCCCGAGCCCGAGCACCTCGGCGCCCAGGTGGCGCGCGGCGATGGCCTCGAGCACGGTGGACATGCCCACGAGCGTCGCGCCCATCGTCGCGAGCATCGCGATCTCGGCGGGTGACTCGTAGTGGGGCCCGCGCAGACCCGCGTAGACACCCTCGGTGAGCTCGGGGGCCACGGCGATGGCGACTCGGCGCAGTCGCGCGCTGTAGAGGTCGGTGAGGTCCACGAAGCGCGACCCGTAGGGCTCGGGTGGCGCCTCGCCCTCGAGCGGCGAGGTCGACGTCAGGTTGAGGTGATCGCGGATAACCACGACCGATCCCGGCGCCACACTCGGATCGATCCCCCCGCAGGCGTTGGTGAGTACGACGCGCTCGGCCCCCGCGGCGATGACCGTGCGAACGGGGTGCACGACCTGGTCGACGCGGTGGCCCTCGTAGAGGTGCACCCGACCAGAGACGAGCGCCACGCGCACCCCGCGATAGTCGAGGCTGAGGATGCGCCCGCTGTGGCCGGCGACCGTCGGGGCGAGGAACCCCGGCAAGTCGGTCGTCGCGACGTCGCTCGCCGGTTCTCCGAGGGCGACCGCGCCCTCGCGCCACCCCGAGCCGAGCACGATGGCGAGGTCGTACCGGTCAAAGCCGCTGGCCTCGCGCAGCTCGGAGGCGGCGCGCTCGGCGAGGGCGTAGGGCGTCGTCATCACTGACCGATCGTGTGCCACACGGTCGAGGTCTCCACGAAAGCGCGCAGTCGACGCACGTCGCCGTCCCCCGCGCTCGAGCGCGGTCGCAGCACCCGCTTGATCGAGCCGGCGGCGAGTGACGCGAGGGCGCCCACGGTCTCGTCGGCGCCGTCCAGGTCCACGCCGTCGACGTCCTCGTGCTCACAGAGCACGGGGGCCAACTCGTCACGCCGGCCGGTGAGCACGTTGAGCACCCCGCCGGGCAGGTCGGCGGTGGCGCTCATCTCGCCGAGCAGCACGGCCGGGGTCGGGCGCGTCTCGCTCGCGAGCGCAACGACGGTGTTGCCCGTAGCGAGCGGGGCGAGCACGGCGTCGACGAAGCCCTCGAAGGACGAGTCCGTCGGCGCGATAACGCCGACGACCCCGCAGGGCACCGGCAGGGAGAAGTTGAAGTAAGGACCCGCGACCGGGTTCGCGCCGCCGAGGACCTGGGCGACCTTGTCGGTCCACCCGGCGTACCAGACGATCCGGTCGATCCCGCGCGCGACCGCGTCGCTCGCTACGACCGGGTCGATCCCCTCGGCGACGGCGACGTGCTCGGCGAGCTCGGCGCGGCGGGCCTCGGCCATCTCGGCCAGCCGGTAGAGCACCTGGCCGCGGTTGTACGCGGTCATGGCCCACCACGAGCGCTGCGCGCCGCGCGCCGCGACCACGGCCTCGCGCAGGTCCTTACGCGAGGCCTGGGCGACGTTGGCCCAGAATGCGCCCGTCGCGTCGGTGACCTCGTAGCTGCGCCCGGACTCCGAGCGCACGAAGGCGCCCTTCACCACGAGCTTGTACGTCTTTCGCACGTCGATCCGATCAGACATCGAGGTAGGCCTCCAGCCCGTGGCGGCCGCCCTCGCGGCCGAATCCCGACTCACGCATCCCGCCGAAGGGGCTCGTCGGGTCGAAGCGGTTGTAGGTGTTGGCCCAGATGACCCCGGCGCGCAGGCGCTGCGCGACCCACAGCGTGCGACTCCCCTTCTCGCTCCACACCCCGCAGGCGAGCCCGTAGGTCGTGTTGTTCGCCTTGGCGACCGCCTCTTCGGGGGTGCGGAAGGTGAGCACCGAGAGCACGGGGCCGAAGATCTCCTCGCGCGCGATCCGGTGCGACTGGGCGACGTCGGTGAAGACCGTCGGGGCGAACCAGTAGCCCTCGTTGGGCAGCGCGCAGGCGCTCGTGTGGCGCGTCGCGCCCTCGGCCTCGCCCGCCTCGGTGAGCTCCTCGATGCGCGCGAGCTGGGCGGCCGAGTTGATGGCGCCGACGTCGGTGTTCTTGTCGAGCGGGTCGCCCACGCGCAGCTGTTCCACCCGACGAAGCACCCGGCGCACGACCTCGTCAGCGATGGACTCCTGGACGAGCAGCCGCGAGCCGGCACAGCACACGTGGCCCTGGTTGAAGAAGATCCCGTCGATCACCCCCTCGACCATCTCGTCGATCGGGGCGTCCTCGAAGACGATGTTGGCCCCCTTGCCGCCGAGCTCGAGGGTCAGGTGCGTCCCGCGCTCGCCGAGGCGTTGTTGGATGAGCCGACCGACCTCGGTCGAGCCGGTAAAGGCGATCTTGTCCACGCCGGGGTGGGCGACCAGCGCCGCGCCCGTCGCACCGTCGCCGGTCACGATGTTCACCACGCCCGCGGGCAGGTCGGCCTGGGTGAGGATGTCGGCGAGCACGAGCGCGCTGAGCGGCGTGGTCTCGGCGGGCTTGAGCACGCAGGTGTTGCCCGCCGCGAGCGCCGGGGCGAGCTTCCAGGCCGCCATGAGCAACGGGAAGTTCCAGGGGATGATCTGGCCGGCGACGCCGAGGGGCTGGGGCGACGGGCCAAAGCCCGCGTAGTCGAGCTTGTCGGCCCAGCCGGCGTAGTAGAAGAAGTACGCCGCCGCGAGGGGCACGTCGATGTCGCGGGACTCGCGGATGGGCTTGCCGTTGTCGAGGGTCTCGACGACGGCGAGCTCGCGGGCGCGCTCTTGGATGAGCCGCGCGATGCGAAACAGGTACTTCGCGCGCGCACTGCCCGGCATCGAGGACCACGCGGGAAAGGCCCGTCGCGCGGCGGCCACCGCCCGGTCCACGTCCTCGCTCGAGCCGTGGGCGACCGTCGCGAGCGGGCGGGCCGTGGCCGGGTTGAGCGTCTCGAACTGCTCGTGGGCACCCGGGTCACTGAAGGCGCCGTCGATGAAGAGGCCGTAGGCGCTGGCGAGACGCGCGACCGAGGCCGACTCGGGCGCCGGGTCGTAGGTGAAGCCGCCGAGGCGGGACTGGTCGAGCTGCTGGTCGGTCACGTCAATCTCCGCTGAACTCATCGACGCGCACGTAGGCGCCGCGTTGCTGCTTCAGTCGCTGCATCAACAGGTCGTTGAGCAGCGACGAGGCGCCGAAGCGGAAGCGCTCCGGCGTGAGCCAGGCCGTCCCGGCCGTCTCATTGACGAGCACCAGGTAGCGGATGGCGTCCTTCGCGCTGCGGATGCCCCCGGCGAGCTTCACACCGACCACCCGGCCGGTCGACTCGGCGAAGTCGCGCGCCGCCTCGAGCATGACCAAAGCGACCGGTGGCGTCGACGCGGCCGGGACCTTGCCCGTCGAGGTCTTGATGAAATCGGCCCCGGCGAGCATGGCGAGCCAGCTCGCGCGCCGCACGTTGTCGTAGGTCACGAGCTCGCCGGTCTCGAGGATGACCTTCAGGTGGGCCGGCCCGCAGGCCGCCTTCACCGCGACGATCTCGTCGAAGACCTGGCCGAGGCGCCCGGCGAGGAAGGCGCCGCGGTCGATGACCATGTCGATCTCGTCGGCGCCGGCGCTACGCGCCTCGGCGACGTCGGCGAGCTTCATGGCCAGTGAGGCCCGGCCCGACGGGAAGGCTGTCGCCACCGAGGCGACGGCGACCGGCGCGTCGCCAAGAGCCCGCTTCGCGGTGGCGACGAGGTCGGGGTAGACGCACACGGCCGCGACCGAGGGGACCTCGTGGTTCCTCGGGTCGGGTCGCGCGGCCTTGGCGCAGAGCGAGGCCACCCGCCCGGGCGTGTCGGCACCCTCGAGCGTCGTGAGGTCGACCATGGCGATCGCGAGGTCGAGCGCGGCCAACTTCGAGGACCGCTTGATCGATCGGGTGGCGAGCTTGGCCGCACGGGCCTCGAGTCCGACCGCGTCGACGCCCGAGAGGCTCGCGAGCACCGAGCGCAACTCAACCTCGGACTCGATACGCGGTCCCGATCCGTGGGCTGCGAAGCGCACGGCGCTGGTAGCGCCGACCGAGCGGAGCGGTGTGGTCGTCACCTCGTCCACGCTAGCAACGTGCCCTCCCCGGCTCGTTTAGCGCGCGAACCGGGGCAGCTCACCCGCCGCGAGACGCTGCGCGAGCGACGGCGCGGCGGCGTCCTTCGCGCTCAGCACCGGCTCACCGGACAGGCGCCACGGCACCGCGACCTGCGGGTCCAGTGGGTTCACCTCCAGCTCGAGGGCCGCGTTGAAGGGCGAGGAGAGCAAGTAGGTCAACACCGCCTGCTCGCTCGTCACGCAAAAGCCGTGCGCGACCCCCACGGGCAGGTAGACCGAACGTCCGTCGCCCGCCTCGAGCGTGACCACCTCGACATGCCCGAAAGTCGGCGAGCCGACGCGCACGTCGACGATCACGTCGTCGAGGGAGCCCGCGGCGCAGGTGACTACCTTGGCCTGGCCCTCGGGGGCGAGTGAGTAGTGCAGTCCGCGCACCACGTCGCGCGCCGACAACGAGAGGTTCGCCTGGCGCACGGTGAAGTCCACGCCCGCGGCCTCAGCGTCGGGGGCCTTGAACCACTCGCGGAAGAAACCCCGCTCGTCACCGAAGACCGGGGACTCGAGGACGTAGAGGCCGGGGATCGCCCGGGGGACGAGGTTCACGCCACCGTCTCTTTCAACGGGCGCCACCACGACTCGTTCGCCTGATACCACGCGACGGTCTCGGCGAGCCCGGTCGTAAAGGGCACCCGCGGCTCGTAGCCGAGCTCGGCGTGGATCTTGCCCCAGTCCACCGAGTAGCGACGGTCGTGACCGAGCCGGTCGGGCACGGCGCGCACGCTGCTTTCGTCGGCCCCGCAGAGCTCGAGCAGGCGCGTGGTGAGCTCCCGGTTGGTCAGTTCGGTGCCCCCACCGATGTTGTACACCTCACCCGGTCGACCGGCCTCCAGGACCGCGAGGATGCCGCGGCAGTGGTCGTCCACGTGGAGCCAGTCGCGCACGTTCAGCCCGTCGCCGTAGAGCGGCACGGACTCGCCGTCCATCAAGTTGGTCACGAACAGCGGGATCACCTTCTCGGGGAACTGACGGGGGCCGTAGTTGTTCGAGCAGCGCGTGACCATGACCGCCAGACCGTAGGTGCGGTGGTAGGCGAGCGCCGCCAGGTCCGAGCCGGCCTTGCTCGCCGAGTAGGGCGAGTTCGGCTCGAGCACGTGATCCTCGCGCCACGAGCCCTGCGCGATCGAACCGTAGACCTCGTCGGTGGAGACGTGCACGAAACGCTCGACCCCGGCGCGCCGGGCGCTCTCGAGGAGCTGCTGGGTCCCCAGCACGTTGGTGAGAAAGAAGTCGCGCGCCCCGGTGATCGAGCGGTCCACGTGGCTCTCGGCGGCGAGGTGCACCACCGCGTGGGCCCCCGCAAGTGCCTGGTCGACGACCGCGGGGTCGTTGATCGACCCGTGCACGAAGCGCGCCCCCGCACTGAGCGCCTCGTCCATGTTCTCGCGTCGGCCCGAGTAGGTGAGTGCGTCGAGCAGGACGACGTCGTCGTAGCCCAAACGATCGACGTCGGCGAGCAACAGCTCGGCGAAACGCGAGCCGATGAACCCGGCCGCCCCGGTGATGACAACGCGCATGGTCTACCTCGGCCTCGAAGGGGGTTTGTTGGCCTCTTATACTAATGGGGTGAAGGGAATCATCCTGGCCGGTGGTAGCGGCACCCGGCTGCACCCGATCACGCGGGCCGTATCCAAGCAGTTGCTGCCGATCTACGACAAGCCCATGATCTACTACCCGCTCAGCACCCTGATGCTGACGGGGCTACGCGAATTGCTCTTGATTACGACGCCCCACGACCAGGCGGCCTTCCAGCGGCTGCTCGGCGACGGCAGCCAGTTCGGGCTCTCGCTGTCCTACGTCGTCCAGGACCAGCCCAACGGACTCGCCGAGGCCCTGATCCTCGGTGAGTCGTTCCTCGACGGTGACAAGTGCGCCCTCATCCTCGGCGACAACCTCTTCCACGGACCCGGGCTGGGCACACACCTGCGCGAGAACACCGACGTGTCGGGGGCGCTCATCTTCGCCTATCAGGTGAAGGACCCCGAACGCTACGGCGTCGTCGAGTTCAACGACGACGGGCTCGTGCTCTCGATCGAGGAGAAGCCGGTCGCCCCGAAGAGCAACTACGCCGTGCCGGGCATCTACTTCTACGACGAGCGAGCGAGCGAGTTCGCCCACCAGCTTGCCCCGAGCGCGCGCGGCGAGCTCGAGATCACGGCCCTCAACAACGCCTACCTCGAACGAGGCGAACTGCGCGTCGAGGTGCTCTCGCGGGCGACCACGTGGCTCGACACCGGCACGCACGAGTCGCTCTACGAGGCCGGGGGCCTGATTCGCACCCTGCAGCACCGCAGCGGCCTTCGCATCGGCGACGTCGAGCAGATCGCCCGAGACCAGGGCTGGATCTAGGCGCCACGCTGGTCACGACGGCCGTTAACGGCCGTCGCGTAGCATTGCCGAAAGTCCAGGGAGGTTCCATGTCCACGATCGCCATTCCGTCCCCGCGCCGCGTCCTCGCCGACGCCGTGGCCTCGTCGCGCGTCGCCGACGCCGTGCTCGTCGTCTCGGGCGCCGCGCTCGTCGGCCTGCTCGCCCAGGTCACCATCCACCTCGGCTTCACACCGGTGCCGATCACCGGCCAGACGCTCGGCGTTCTGCTCGTGGGCACCGCGCTCGGCTGGCGCCGCGCCAGTCTCGCCATGGGTCTCTACGTCGCCGCTGGGGTCCTTGGGGTGCCGTGGTTCGCCGATCACTCGAGTGGGGTCCCGATGGCGACCTTCGGCTACCTGCTCGGCTTCGTCGTTGCGAGCGCCGCGCTCGGCTGGCTCGCCTCGCGCGGGGCTGACCGCACCGTGACGCGCGCCGTCACCTCGATGGTCGTGGGTGAGGTCATCATCTTCGCGATCGCGGTGCCGTGGCTCGCAGTCAGCCTGCACGTCGGTCTCGCTACGGCGATCTCGCTCGGCCTCACGCCCTTCATCACCGGCGAGGTCATCAAGGCCGCCCTGGCCGGGGTCGCACTGCCCGCGACCTGGCGCCTGGTCGACCGCACCCAGCGTTAGGCGACCGGGAAACCCAAGGTCGCGGCGACCTCGCCGTAGGCGAGGCGCTTGTGGTGGGCGATGACGCCACGGTCCTTGTCGGCGATCGCCGCCGCCACCGCGACCGCGCGTTCCAGCACGGCCCCCTCGGGGACAATGGCTTCGACGATGCCCGCGTGCAGGGCGGTTGGCGCGTCGAAGCGACGTGCGGTCAACATGGCGTCGATCGCGGTCGCGCGCGGCAACCGGTTAAAGAGGATCGCCGCGAGCTTCGCGTCGAGCGCCAGTCCGATGTCGGCCTCGTTCATGCACCAGAACCCCCGGTCCTCGCGCATCACCCGGTAGTCGAGCGCGCAGCTGAGCAGCGCGCCGCCGGCGAAGGTGTGCCCGTTGAGGGCCCCCACGGTGTAGGCGGGGAAGGTGAGCAGACGCACCACCATGCGGTGCAGCTCGGTGAGGATGTGACCGAGCCCCGCGGGGTCCGTGCCGTAGCGCGCGAGGTCGAGGCCGTTGGAGAAGAACTTGCCCTCGCCGGTGAGGACCACGCCGAGCGGTCCGCTGCGCGCCTCGAGCTCATCGAGTCGGGCGTGCAGCGCCCCGAGTGACTCGTCGTTGATCCGGTTCTCCCCGTCGCGCCACGTGAGCACCGCGACGGGGCCGTCGTAGTCGAGGGACAGCTCCATGGCACGAGATTACGACGTCGACGCCACCGCCTCGAACGGTAGATTGAGCCCATGAGCGATAACCCCGTCACCGAACCCGACGTCTCCGCCGAACACCCGATCAGCGAGCACTGGGTCTGGGCCGGGGGACATCGCCCGCCGGTGCCGCGCGCGCTCGTCGAGGCCATGACGAGTGGCTGGGCGCCGTCGGTGCCGAGTCGCGACGTCCATCCCGGCGCCACCTACGCCGCGTCGCGGCGCGCCGCGCTCGCCGCCACGATGCCCGGCCTCACGCTGGTCGTCCCCACCGGATCGGCCAAAGTACGCGCGAACGACACCGACTACCGCTTCAGGCCCGGCACGGACTTCTTCTACCTCACCGGCTGCGTCGAGCCCGACTGCGTGCTCGTGATCACCCCCGGGGCGGGCACGGGTCACGCCACGCTCTACGTGCCCGAACGGCGCGACGCGCGCACTCACGCCTTCTTCACCGACGCGCGCTACGGCGAGCTGTGGGTCGGCGCGCGCCGCGGCGTGATCGAAGCGGCGCAGTACTACCAGATCGAGACCGCCCCCCTCGAGGACCTCGCCAAGCACCTGGGCGAGTTGGGCGACACGACGATCGCCGTCGTGCGAGGCTTCGACGCGACGATCGACGCCGCACTCGAGCCGAGCGACCACGACGACCGTCTGGTCGCCACCCTCGGCGAGCTGCGCCTCGTGAAGGACGAGTTTGAACAGCGTCAGCTCGAGGTCGCGATCGCCCACACGGTCGAGGGCTTCGGCGACGTCGTGCGCGCGCTACCCCAGGCCAAGGGTCGAAGCGAACGCGTGATCGAGGGCGTCTTCAACCTGCGCGCGCGCGTCGAGGGCAATGACGTCGGCTACGACACGATCGCCGCGAGCGGGGCGAACGCGACGGTGCTGCACTGGACCCGCAACGACGGCGCCGTGCGCGACGGCGAGCTGCTGCTGCTCGACGCGGGAGTCGAGTGCGACCAGCTCTACACGGCCGACGTGACCCGCACGCTACCGATCAACGGCGTCTTCTCCCCCGCCCAGCGACGCGTGTACGAGCTCGTGCTCGCCGCCCAAGACGCCGGCATCGCCGCGGTCGCCCCGGGCGTGCCCTTCAGCGCCGCCCACGACGCCGCCGTGCGCGTGCTCGCCTACGGCCTGGCCGAGCTCGGGATCATCGACGACCCCGAGGCGTCACTGCGTCCCGACCGCCAGACCCATCGCCGCTACACACTGCACGGCGTGTCGCACATGCTGGGCCTGGACGTGCACGACTGCGCCAACGCACGTAACGACGTCTACCGCGGCGAGCTGCACGCGGGCTACGTGCTCACCGTCGAGCCCGGCCTGTACTTCCAGAAGAACGACCTCACCGTGCCCGAGGAGTACCGCGGCATCGGGGTGCGCATCGAGGACGACATCCTGGTGACCGAGACCGGCTCGCGCAACCTCTCAGCCGCGCTGCCGCGCGAGCCCGACGCCATCGAGGCGTGGATGGCCGAGCAGTGGCGTCGCGCCACGCCCGACCTCGGCCTGCACTAGTCGTTCACGACTCGTTCACGATACGGATCGGCACGCGGCGGGGTCCGCGCACCTGACCCTGGGACCACGTCACGTCCTCGGGGTCGAGTAGCTCAAAACGCGGGTAGCGCGCGATGAACGACTCGATCGCCACCCGCAGCTCCATTCGCGCGAGGTTCGACCCGGCGCAGCGGTGGATCCCGAGGCCGAAGGCGATGTGGCGGTTCTCGAGGCGGTCGATGATGAACCGGTCGGCGTCGGGGAAGACCGTGGGGTCCCGGTTGGCCGCCGGGAAGCCCAGTAGGACCCAGTCGTCACGTTTCATGGGACAGCCGAGGAAGTCGACGTCCTCCTTTACGAGTCGGGCCATCGTGACCGGTGCGTAGAAGCGCAAGAACTCCTCGACGGCGACTCCCATGAGCTCAGGCTCGGCGACGAGACGCGCGAGGTCGTCGGGGTGGCTCGCGAGGTGCCAGAGCGATGCGCCGATCGCCGACCACGTCGTGTCGATCCCCGCGATCAACACCAGGATCATGGTGCCGCGGATGTGCTCGATCGCGAGTCGCTGGCCGGCCACCTCGACGCCGAGCAAGTAGCTCGTGAGGTCGTCGCGCGGGTGGGCGCGGTGGTCCTCGATCTGGGCGTTGAGGTACTCCTCGATCGGGGCGAACTCCTCGAGGCGCTGCTCGACGGAGTGGTTCACGCCCTCGAGCACCACGTGGACGAACTCGCGGAACAGTTCCTCGTCGGCCTCGGGAAAGCCGAGCATCCGGATTATCACCGCCGGGGGGATGAACTGCGCGTACTGGGTCGCCGCGTCGATCACCCCCTCACCGGCGATCTTGTCGAGCAGTCGCTCGCACAGGGCCCGTACCATCGGCTCGAGCTCGCGCACCGGTCCGGGTGCGAAGACCGGCAAGATGAGTCGTCGCGCGATCTGGTGGAACGGCGGGTCCGAGGTGATGGGCGGCGCGACGCCGATCGGCGCGGGCGGCGCCTCCTCCATCGGTCGACCGTTGCCGATGACCACCGTGCGGCTGGTGAAGTGCTCGGTGTCGGTCGCGACCGCGGACACGCCGGCGTGGGTCGACGGGAACCAGGCGCCGCCGTAGCGATCGGTGTGGGCGACGGGACAGCGCTCGCGCAGGTCGTCCCAGATCGGGTAGGGGTCGTGCACCCAACGCGGATCAGTGTGGTCCCAGTCGGTGGCGAAGTCGGTCACGGGCCCCTCCATCTCACTCGACCACCGTGATCGCGCGCTCCGGGCAGTTCGCCTCGGCGAGTCGCGCGAGCGCCACGTCCTCGCCGCTCGGCTCGGCCACGAGCACGACCCCGTTACCGAGGTCGTCGAAGCCAAAGACCGTCGGCGCGACATTGAAGCACCGCCCATGACCTTGACATCGGTCTGTGTCGATCGAAACCCGCACGTCCCCTCCTACGCTCAGGTGTCGCTGAACCTACCAGCCGGTCGCGCCGACGCGACGCCACCTCATCGCCGTGGCGAGGTGCTCACCGATCAGCTCGGCGGCCTCGGTCGCCTCGGGTAGTTGACCGAGCGCGAGCGCGAAGTCGTGCCAGAGCCCCGGCCAGGTCCGCACCGTCACACCGGTGAGTTCGCGCGCGGCGAGGGTGGCCGCGTCCGGGGCGGTGAGGTCGTCGTCCGTGCCCACGACGACCGTCGGGGCGAGGCCCGTCCAGCTCGCGCGAAGCGGTGCCACGAGCGCCTCGTCGAGGGGACCGCGCGCGTAGGCCCGCGCGCAGGCCTCGAGCCAACCGATCGAGAGTAGGGGGTCGCGCGCGGCCAGAGCGTCGTCGTAGGGACGCAACGGGTCGAGCCACGGCGACACCAAGGCGAGCGCGCCGACCGGGGCCGCGCCGCCGAGGAGGGCCGCGACCAGC
Organism: Actinomycetes bacterium; assembly: GCA_021793515.1. Taxonomy (GTDB): domain Bacteria; phylum Actinomycetota; class Acidimicrobiia; order Acidimicrobiales; family RAAP-2; genus RAAP-2. The sequence continues at coordinate 58,046 of JAJYSP010000016.1, forward strand.
GCACCCGCGCCGGCCGAGTCCGCGAGGCCGACCACCGCGCGACCGGCCAGGTGCGCGAGGAGCGACGACACGTCGCGCACCGCGGCCGGGGCCGGGTGCTCGGGGGCGAGCCGGTAGTTAAGGCCGTAGCACGTGGCGCGCAGGGTCACCGCGAGGAAGGGCCCGAGGGCGCGACCCATCGCCGGCGAGCCGATGCAGTACCCGCCGCCGTGCACGTAGACGATCGCCCGGTCACGCACCGCGTCTGGCGGGGTCAGGGTCTCGACGGAGAGCGGCCCGATCGTCACCGCTTCGCGCACCACGCTTGGTGCGACCGGGGTCGTCGACGTCGCTGCGGCGAAGCGGGTTCGCTGACGCTCCCAGGGCACCGACGACGAGAAGATCAGCCGACGGAGCGTCGAGAGCGACGCTCGCCGCGACTCGACCGACCCATCCACGTCAGTCCGCTTCGATCTCTTCTCGACTGATCCCGAGGAAGTAGAGCACCGCGTCGAGGTACGGTACCGAGAGCGCGGCGTTCGCGTGTGCGCGCACGACGGGCTTGGCGTTAAAGGCGATCCCGAGGCCGGCCGCCGAGATCATGTCGATGTCGTTGGCGCCGTCACCGACCGCGACGGTCTGCTCGAGCGGAACACCGATCTCCTCGGCGAAACGCCGCAGGGCCCGTTCCTTGCCGGCGCGGTCGACGATCTCACCGAGTACTCGACCCGTGAGTCGACCGTCGAGCACCTCGAGGTGGTTCGCGTCGTAGTAGCGAACGCCGAGCTCGTCGAGCAAGGGCGCGAGCACCTCGAGGAACCCACCCGAGACGACGGCGGGCACGTAGCCGAGCCGCTGCAGGGTCGCGAGGAGCGTACGCGCCCCGGGCATCAGGCGAAGCCGCGAGCGCACGTCGTCGATGACGCTCGCGGGCAACCCCTCGAGCAGTGCGACGCGACGCCGCAGGGACTCGGCGAAGTCGATCGCCCCGGCCATGGCCGACGCAGTGATCGCCGAGACGTCCTCGGCGCGCCCGCAGGCCTCGGCGAGCAGGTCGATCACCTCTTCTTGAATGAGCGTGGAGTCGGCGTCCATCACCACGAGGTGCTTGGCGCGTCGGTGCAGGCCCGCGCGCTGGATGGCGAGGTCGAGCCCCACGGTGTTGGCGGCGTCGGTGACCCCCTGACGCAGGGCCTCGTGGTCCGCACCGAGCACCACGAGCTCGTAACAGTCGACCGGGTAGGTGGCCAGGTGCACGATCCGCTCACAGGTCGAGCCGCTGGCGGCTATCGCGCCGAAAACCGCGCGCAGTTGGGACGCTCCGATGGTCGGGGCGATGAGGGTCACGAGCAGCCGTCCACCGTGGACGACCGCGGCGGGGTCGACCAGCTCCACCGTGGCGGTGATCGAGCCACCCTCGATGGCGCGCGTGGCGATCGCCGCGTGCACGTCCTCGGCGCGCAGACCCTCGCCGGAAACCTCGGCGCACAGCACCAGGGCCCCGCGGATCGTGATCTGTCCGACGTCAGCGAGGGTCGCGCCACCGGCCTCGAGAGCCGACAACGCCGCAAAGAGCTCGGCACCCACGCCGATCCGATCGGGCCCGCTCACCGTTACCAAATACGCATTCGTCACGGATGCAGCGTAGAACGTCCGGTCATTGCGCCTCGTGCTCGGCCGCTCGCAGCTCGCGCACCTCGGCGACGTGGCGATCGGTGCGCGCGTCAAAGGCCCACAGTTGGGGCAGCGCCGCGACGACGACCGCGACCGAGCCCGCGCTCGCCAGGCCGCCGACCGTGAGCGAGACCCGCAGCGAAGTCCAGGCGGTCATCAATCCGGAGCGGAACTGTCCAGCCGTCGGGCCGAGTGAGTACGAGATCAACTCAACGCCAGCCATGCGCCCGCGCACGTCAGGGGGGATTGACTCGTTCCACATCGTGTTACGAAAGATCCCGCTCACCGCGTCGGCGCCGCCGGCGACGACGAGCCCGGCCAGCACGACGACCAGGGACGTCGAGTAACCGAAGATCGCGATCCCCACACCCCAGGTGAGCGCCGCGGCGACCACGGCGCGGCCGTAGCGGTGCACGCGCCGGGTCCAGCGCGACGTCAGGGTCGCGAGCAGGGCCCCCGCGGGCAACCCGAGGTAGAGCAGGGAGAGCGCGTAGTGCTCGGAGAAGTGCGCGGCCACGAAGGGCAGCATCACGACCGGGTAGGCGAGGGCCATCGCGAGCAGGTCGACGACGTAGGTGCCCACGATGTCGGGGCGCGAGCGCGCGTAGCGCAGCCCCACCAGGAGCGAGCTCATCGAGGCCCCATCACCGCCGCCGCGCCCGACCGGCGCCAGTGTCACGAGCAGCCCGAGGGAAAAGACAAAGGTGACCACGTTGATGACGTAAACCCACTGGGGTCCGGCGGCCACCGCGATGAAGCCCCCGAGGGCCGGACCGACGATCGAGGCGAAAGTGCCACGCACCATGTTGAGCGTCGCCGCGTCGCGCTGGAGGTCGTGGGCGACCAACCGTTGATTGAGCGCGGCGAGGCTCGGTCCCTGGACGCTGCCCGCGATGATGATGACGGCGTCGACCACGTAGAGCACCCACGCCGCGGGCGAGGGACGCGCCGCGTTCACGACGAGCGCGACGGCGGTGAGCAAGAGCACGAACTCGGTGACCAGCACGAGTCGGCGCCGGTCAAAGTGGTCGGCGAGCACGCCGCCGTAGAGGCCGAAGACGAGCAGCGGCACGACCTCGACGAGGCCGAGCGCACCCACCGCGATCGGCGAGTGGGTGAGCTGCTTGAGCTGGTACGCGGTCGTCACGTAGGTCGCCTGACTGCCGAGCGCCGAGATGAAGCCCGCGACGTAGAGCCGGCGGTACTGGCGTGACGCTCGCAGCGGTGCGAGATTGAGACCCAGGTTCACGCCGGCGGTCCCGCCAGCCACCCGCGTTCACGGTCGAAGTGGCGAAGCACCCTGGCCGGCACGCCGCCGAGCACGACGTGGCTCGGGAACGTGCCGCGCACCACCGCGCCCGCGGCGACGGTCGTGTGCTCCCCGAGGTCGGTGCCCGGCAGGATCACGACGTTCGCGCCAAGCCAGCTCCCCGACCCGATCCGAACGGCGGCCTCGGTCGGGCGCTGCCAGCCGATCGCCGCGTCCGGGTCGTCGTAGGCGTGGTTTTGGTCGGTGATGTAGACGTAAGGGCCGGTCTGGATCTCGTCGCCCAACTCAATGCGCCAGTGGCCGATGATGTGCGAGCCTCGACCGATCACGCAGCGCTGACCGATCGACACAACGGGCGTGGTGAGCATCGTCTGGTCGCCGTTGATCCCCGCGGTCAGACAGACGTTCGGACCGACGAGCGTGCCGTCGCCGATCGACAGGTATCGTTCGTTGTAGATGACACCCTGAGGGGCCATCAACGCCGCACCAGCGCCGAAGTAGTGGAAGGCCTTGGCGTAGCGGTCGTGGGTCCCGACGATCGCGACGTCGTTGACGTAGGTCCGCAGCGCGCGCACCGCTTCACCGAGGAGTCGTCGCGTGTGTCGGCGCAGTTGCATGGGGGTCACGCTATCGCTGCGCTCAGCGGTGACCGCTACCCACAGGTCCCGTCATTCGACGAGCGCTGCGGGGGCCGGTCACTCGACATCAGTCGAGGGTGATCGGCGCGTCGACGTCGATCGCCTCACCAATCACGTCGGGCGCGAGTGCCTCGGCGAGGTGCGCTCGGACCCGCTCGTCGATCTCGGCCATGAGCTGGGGGTTCTCACGCAGGAAGTTCTTCACGTTCTCGCGGCCCTGGCCGAGTTGCTCGCCCTCGTAGGTGAACCACGCGCCGGCCTTCTTCACGAAGCCGAGCTCGACCGCGACGTCGAGCACGGACCCCTCGCGGCTAATGCCCTGGCCGTACATGATGTCGAACTCCGCCTGCTTGAACGGCGCCGCGCACTTATTCTTCACGACCTTCACGCGCGTTCGGTTGCCCACGATCTCGGTGCCGTCCTTGATCGATTCGATCCGACGGATGTCGAGCCGGATCGATGAGTAGAACTTTAGTGCCCTCCCACCAGGGGTTACCTCAGGTGAACCGTAGACAATACCGATTTTTTCGCGCAACTGGTTGATGAAGATAGCGATCGTGTTCGACTTGGACAGTCCACCGGTCAACTTGCGAAGCGCCTGGCTCATGAGTCGCGCCTGGAGTCCGACGTGGGAGTCGCCCATGTCGCCCTCGATCTCGGCGCGCGGGGTCAGTGCCGCCACCGAGTCGATCACGATGACGTCGAGCGCCCCGGAGCGGATCAGCATGTCGGTGATCTCGAGGGCCTGCTCGCCGGTGTCGGGTTGGCTGATCAAGAGGTCGTCAACGTTCACCCCGATGGCGCGCGCGTACACGGGGTCCATCGCGTGCTCGGCGTCGATGTAGGCGCACACGCCACCGTTGCGCTGGGCCTCGGCGACCACGTGCATCGCGAGGGTCGACTTACCCGACGACTCGGGACCGTACAGCTCGACGATTCGTCCACGCGGCAGACCGCCGACGCCGAGGGCCATGTCGAGTGCGAGTGCGCCGGTCGGGATCGTCTCGATGTTCATGTGCAGGTTCTCGCCCATGCGCATGATCGATCCCTTGCCGAACTGCTTCTCAATCTGGCCGAGGGCTGCGTCGAGTGCCTTGCTTCGGTCGTCGGTGGCCATGGTTCTCCTTCGTCTACGTCGTGGGGGCACTGTAGAGCGCCCCTCTGACATCGGTCGGGCTACGCCGACACCGTACTACGAACAAGTGTTCGCTTCAAGGATTCGGCGCCCTAATATCCGGTATATCGATTAGTCGGCCAGTCCGACCCTAATCCCTTTAAAGTGCGAATTATGGCCAGCGAAGACAAGCCCGCGAAGTCCCGCCGCCAAGACGAGCCTAAACCTGGAACCACCGTCGGGGTAGCGAACTGAGGGTCTGACCATACGCGAAAAAGGTGCCTCCATCAGGTAGAATTTGAGTTGCGAAACAACAAATTCACCTATTGAGGAAGGCACCTTTTCGATGACT
>JAJYSP010000043.1 GCA_021793515.1 Actinomycetes bacterium
GTGCACTCCGACAACGGTCCCCAGATGCGATCCGACGCCATGAACGAGTTCTACGCGATCGCGGGCATCTCGAAAAGCCGATCACGCCCACGGGTATGCCTATTTACCGGCTAATTCTGGTACCAATAACTAAAAAGCAGGCAGTTTACGCTTGCATGTGGGGACAGAGTCGATTACAGATGTTGCAGTGACGAACGCGGACCTTCACCTCGAGCGCAGAGCCGGCAGTTGGGCGTTGGCGGGCACGGGCGCGAGCCAGCTCGCGTTGGTGAACGACTATCTGAGTTACCTGTCGGACCGGAACTACTCGCCTCAGACGGTCCGCGTCTACGGCTTCTCGCTGCTGGCGTTCGGTCGGTGGTTGGTGACCCAGGACATCGCGCTCGAGTCGGTCACGACCGACGTGCTGCTTTGCTACCTGGCCGCGTGCCGACAGACGACGGTGCCCAGGCGTCCCGGCCCCAACGTGGTGCGCCTGGACGGTCGGCGCGCCGACGGGTACGCCGCGGCGACGCTCAACCATCGACTGGCGGTGATCGCGGGGCTGTTTGCGTTCCGCGTGATGCGCGACTCGCACGCCACCAACCCGGTGCCGAGGGGCAAGGAGGCGAGACGACTGTCCGCGGGCGAGCGCAACGGCCTGCTCGCCCACGTGGCGCGCCGGCCCACGCGCCGATCCGCGCTGCGACTGCGAGAGCCCCAGCGACTTCCCCGGGCGTTGGACCGTGACGAGGTCGTGGCGCTGGTGGGGAGCCTTCGAACCTGGCGCGACCGCGCCATCGCCGGCCTGATGGTCTACGGCGGACTGCGCGCCGGCGAGGTGCTGGCCCTCGAAGTCGCCGACGTGGATATCGGGGGACGATGGTTGCGCGTCACGGGCAAGGGATCCAAGGAGCGCCGCGTCCCGCTCGACGTCGACGTGGCGGGCGTCATCCAGACGTACCTGCTCTGCGAGCGCCCCGAGACGCAGACGCCCCGGCTGTTCGTGGTGGCCAAGGGCCCGACTCGCGGCCAACCACTTACGAGCGCGGGCCTGCGCACCATCTTTCGCTACCACCGGATGGTCGCGGGGGTTCCCGCCGGTCATCCGCACGCGCTGCGCCACACCTTCGCCAGCGCACTGGCCGAGGCGGGAGTGGATCTGGCCGTGATGCAAGCCCTGCTCGGTCACGCCCACGTCGACACCACCGCGCGTTACATCCATCTCGCCCCCGTGCACGTGAAGAAGGAGTTCGATGCCGCTCGCGAACGTCAACGCACTCGGCGCTAGTCGACCGGTGGGGGATCTCCTCGCCGACTACGCCCGCCATCAGGCGATCACCGGGCGCGGCAATGCCAGCACCACCCGGGGGGCGACGACCTTCATGCGCCGCTGGCCCGACCCCCAGGACTGGGCCGCCCAGTCGCTCGCTCGCCGCCTGGGCGAGGGTTCCCAGACCACGTCGTTCCTGCTGTTCTTGATGGTCCATGGCTGGCTTCAACCCGGCTACGACTACCTGGTGTCGCGCAAGTTGTCGAGCTTTTGGCGCGAGATCACCGCCAGCCCGCTCGAGGTGGACATGGCCCGGTTTCGTGCGGGCGCCGAGGCCATTGGCTACACGCCGATCCAGTCTCTTCGCATCGCTTCCCAGTCCGTCGGGCGCCTACTCATCCAGACCAACGTGCGTCTCGAGCAGTTGACCCTGGGTGACGTCGACGAGCTCGCCACTGAGTGCCGGCGGCGCGAGGAGCGCACGGGAAAGCCGTGGGGCCACTACCGGTCCGCGCTCAACGCCGCGCACCGGGTGTTGTTCCACCTGGACATCGTGGACGTGCCACCGCCGCACTGGCAACGGCCCACAACCTTCGCCGAGCGCGTCGTTGACGTGTCGCCCGCCCTTCGACCGGCGTTCGTTACCTACCTGGAACGAAAGACGGGAACCTGCCGCGCCGAGACGGTGACCTGCATGGCGACGCGTTTGGTCCACTTCGGCCGCTTCCTCGCTGACGTCGACCCCGGACTGAGGTCACTGGCTGACCTGGATCGACAGCGCCACATCGAGCCCTACCTGAACTCAGTGGCCCGGGCGCTCAACTCCAAGAACGGCGAGCCGATCACGAGCGCCGATCAGTCACGACGGATACTGACGGTGTCGAGCTTTCTCAGCGACATCACCGAGTGGGGATGGGTCGACGCGCCACCACGGCGTCTCGTCTTTCGCTCCGACATCCCGCGCTTGCCCAAACCCCTCCCTCGCTACCTGCCCCTCGACGTCGACCGGCGTCTCGGTGAGGCACTCGAAGGGTCCGAGTTCCGCCTCGCCGCTGACGCGCTGCTGCTGGCCCGGGCCTGCGGGCTGCGCATTGGTGAGCTGCTCGATCTCGAACTCGACTGCGTGCACGAAGTTCCCGGCAACGGAGCGTGGCTCAAGGTTCCACTCGGCAAGATGGACACCGAGCGGATGGTGCCCCTCGACGACGAAACCGTTAGCTTGATCGATCGGATTACCGCGACCCGCTCCGAGGGTCGAGCGTTCTTTCATCCGCGCTATGGGCGACCCGCGCAGTTCCTCTTCACCCACCACGGCCGACGCCTGGGCCAGCAGGCGTTGCGTCTGGAGCTCGATCGGGCCGCGCGGGTCGCGGGCGTCGGTCACGTCACGCCGCATCAACTGCGCCACACTTTCGCCACCGTGATGGTCAACGCCGGCGTGTCGCTCCAGGCGCTCATGGCCCTGCTCGG
>JAJYSP010000017.1 GCA_021793515.1 Actinomycetes bacterium
ATCCTCGGATGAAGTACGCGCCCTTGGAGTCCGAGCCCGGCACGGTGCGCGCGGCCACGTGCTCGGCGTCGGCGTTGGCGTAGCGGAAGAACTCCTTCATCCCCGCCAGGTCCTCGTCGTTGAGGATCCGCCCGCGGTCGGGGACGAATGAGTCGTCCCAGGTGAGCTTGGGCACGACCCAGTCGTTCATGCCGATATCGAGGTCGAGGAGCATGAAGACGGGCGTCTGGAAACGTTCGGCGAGGTCAAAGGAGGTGACGGCGAACTCGAAGCACTCCGCCGGGTTGGCCGGGAAGGTGAGGATGTGCTTGGTGTCTCCGTGGCTCGCGTAGGCACAGAGCAGGATGTCGGCCTGCTGGGTGCGCGTCGGCATGCCGGTGGAGGGACCCGTTCGCTGGACGTCGACGATGACGGCGGGGATCTCGGTGTAGTACGCGAGTCCGAGCAGCTCGTTCATGAGTGAGATTCCTGGACCCGAGGTCGAGGTGAAGGACCGGGCCCCGCTCCAGCCGGCGCCGAGCACCATGCCGATCGCGGCGATCTCGTCCTCGGCCTGGAGGATGATGTAGTTGTTCTTCACCGTGGGCGGGTCGCCCTCGTTCTTGCCGGGCACGACCTCGCGGCGGTAGGTCGCGCAGAGCTTGGTGAAGTTGTCCATCACTGCCGTCGCCGGGGTGATCGGGTACCAGCCGGCGACCGTGGCCCCGGCGTAGAGCGCACCGAGCGCCGTCGCGGTGTTGCCGTCGATCAGGATCGAGTCCTTGGTCGCGTCCATCGTCTCGACGTGGAACGGCAGCGGGCAGTCAAAGGTCTGCGTGGCGAAGTCGTAGCCGAGCTGCAATGCCTTCTGGTTGGATTCGCGCAACGCCTCGTTGCGAGCGAAGGTCTCAGCCAGCAGAGAGCGCACGAGGTCGACGTCGATGCCGAGCAGTGCGACGATCGCCCCCGCGTAGGCGATGTTCTTCATGAGGATCCGCTCGCGCGGCTTCGTGAAGTTGTCGAGGCACATGCGCGCGAGGGGCACGCCGAGGAAGGTGACGTCGTCACGCACGAGGTCGTCGTCGAGGGGCCAGGACGAGTCGAACAGGAGGTAGCCGCCCGAGCGGACCGCCGCGATGTCCTCGGCGTAGGTCTGGGCGTTCATCGCGACCATGAGGTCGTACTCGAGTGCGCGCGCGGTGTGGCCGTCCTTGTTAACCCTGATCTCGTACCAGGTGGGTAGTCCTTGGATGTTCGAGGGGAAGAGGTTCTTACCCGACACCGGAATGCCCATGCGGAAGATTGCCTGCATCAAGAGGCTGTTGGCACTGGCCGAGCCGGTGCCATTCACGTTCGCCAACTTGACCGCGAAATCATTGACTCGCACGGTGGGGGCCGCGTCGATGGTCATATCAGTTCCTTCCTTCGTTTGCGGTCGAGCCGACCGGGATGTGCAGCACGCCGGCGCCGGCGTAGGGCGAGATCAAGGTGAACTCCTCCATGTCCCAGGCTGCGGTCGGGCAACGCTCGGCACACAGTCCACAGTGGACACAGACGTTCTCGTCCTTGACCATCACGCGACCGGTCTGGGGGAGGGGCTCCGAGACGAAGAGCGCCTGGTCGAGGTTGACCGACGGCGCCGAGAGGCGCGTGCGCAGGTCGGCCTCGTCGCCATTGCGCGTGATCGTCAGGCACTGGACCGGGCAGATGTCCACGCAGGCGTCACACTCGATGCACGCCGAGGCCGTGAAGCCCGTCTGGATGTCGCAGTTGAGGCAACGCTGGGCCTCGCGGGCCGTCTGGGCGGCGCTGAAGCCGAGTTCGACCTCGAGGTTGAGCGAGCTGAATCGCTCGGTCAGGTCGACGTGGGTCATCTGCTGGCGCGGTGAGGGGTTGTAGTCGTTGTGGTAGCGCCACTCGTTCATGCCCATCTTCGCGCTCACCAGGTTGAGTCCCTTCGCGGGCCGTTCCTCGAGCGCGACACCCGAGCAGTAGTTGTCGATCGAGATGGCGGCCTCGTGACCGTGGGCGACGGCCCAGATGATGTTCTTGGGCCCCCACGCGGCGTCACCACCGAAGAAGACGCCCGGACGGCTGCACTGGAAGGTCGTCTCGTCGACGACCGGCATGTCCCACTCGCCGAACTCGATACCGAGGTCACGCTCGATCCAGGGGAACGCGTTTTCCTGGCCGATGGCCAAGATGACGTCGTCACACGGCACGACCACGGTGTCGATTGTGGTGGAGTGGCGAGCACCCTCGTCCCACTCGAGCACGTCGAACTCCATGCCCACGAGTCGGCCGTCTTCGACGACGAATCGTTTGGGTGCGTGGTTGACGACGATCTCGACGCCCTCCTCCTCGGCGTCCTCGAGCTCCCAGGGCGAGGCCTTGAAGAACTCGCGGGGCCGACGGGCCATGACCTTGATGTCCTCGCCGCCGACTCGCCGTGAGGTGCGACAGCAGTCCATCGCGGTGTTGCCGACACCGATGATCAGGACTCGCTTTCCGATCGAGTCGAGGTGGCCGAAGGCTACTGATTCGAGCCAGTCGATGCCGATGTGGATGTGCGACTCCACCTCGTCGTGGCGTCCCGGCAGGTCGAGCTCCTTGCCCCGCGGGGCGCCGACGCCGACGTAGACAGCGTCGTAGCCCTCGTCGAGCAGTCCGCGCAGGCTCGTGACCGGTGAGTTGTAGCGGATCTCGACGCCGCCGCGGTCCAAGATGACGCCGGTCTCCTCGTCGAGGACCTCTGCCGGGAGTCGAAAGTTCGGGATGTTCGAACGCATCAGACCACCGGGCTGGTCGAACTTCTCGAAGATGGTGATCTCATAGCCGAGCGGGGCGAGGTCGTTGGCGACGGTGAGTGAGGACGGGCCGGCGCCAATCAGCGCGACGCGCTTGCCGTTCTTCTGCTCGGGGATCGGGGCGAGGCGATCGGTGATGTCACCCTTCAGGTCGGCGGTCACGCGCTTCAGCCGGCAGATTGCGACCGGGGTGCCGTCCACGCGCCCGCGCCGACAGGCCGGCTCGCAGGGCCGGTCGCACGTGCGCCCGAGCACGCCCGGAAAGACGTTGGAGGAGCGGTTGAGGAGGTAGGCCTCGTCGAACTCGCCCTGGGAGATGAGACGGATGTAGCCCGGCACATCGGTGTGGGCCGGACAGGCCCATTGACAGTCCACCACGCGGTGGTAGTAGTTGGGGTCCCGTACGTCCGTCGGTTCCACTCGGCCCTCCTTCGAAGTCGCCCGAGACGGACCCGCGACTCGATATACGACGACGCAATGGCCAATCTCAGGAGTACTGTACTCGTCCGGATTCCATGCTCGTGGCGCGCGGGTCGCCCGCGGGCCGCTTGAGTAGGGCCTTTAGTCACTCTCGTCATGTCGTGTGCGAGTCGAGTCCGATGGTGGTTCTCGTAGACTTGCGAAAAGCGTTGAAGGGAAGCACGTGCGACGCACGCGAATCGTGGCCACATTAGGACCGGCGTCTGATTCGGACGCGGTCATCCTTGACCTCGCCGCGGCGGGTGTCGACGTCTTTCGGCTCTCCATGGCCCACGGCGACATCCCCTCGGGCATCGAGCGACTTCGGCGGGTACGCGCGCTCGCGCCGGACCTCGCGATCATGGTCGACATTCCGGGGCCGAAGATCCGGGCCGGGTCGTTCGGCACGGCGCCGGTCACCCTCGAGACCGGGGACTCGGTCGAGCTGGTCGAGGCCTTCGGTGAGACCTCGAGCGCCCAGCGAATCGTCGTCGAGCGCAAGGACGTGCTCAGCTTGCTGCACGCCGGTGACAAGATTCACATCGGCGACGGTGGCGTGTCACTGGAAGTCCTCCAACCAGGTCCGACGGCCCGCGCGGTGGTTAGCGCCGGCGGCAACGTGACCGGAAAGCCGGGGCTCTCGCTCCCGACCTCGATCCTGCACGACCGGCTGCCCACCGTTGAGGACCGCGCCCGTCTCGAGGCGCTGCGCGGCGAGGCCTTTGAGATCCTCGCGGTCTCCTTTGTCCGCTCGGCCTTTGACATCGTCTCGACGCGCACCGTCCTCTCGCGCGACGACGTCATGATCATGGCCAAGATCGAGACCGCCGAGGGGGTCACCAACCTCGACGAAATCATCGCGGTCTCAGACGCCATCATGGTGGCGCGCGGCGACCTCGGCGTGCGCATGCCCATTGAGGAGGTCCCTCACCTGCAGAAGGACATCGTGCGTCACGGCATTCGCTACGCGCGTCCCGTCGTGGTGGCCACCCAGATGCTCGAGTCGATGACCCACGCCCAGGTGCCCACGCGCGCCGAGGTGACCGACGTCGCCAACGCGGTGCTCGACGGTGCGAGCGCGGTGATGTTGAGCGGGGAGACCGCGATCGGTGACGACCCGGTTGGCACGGTGACCACGATGGACCGGATCGTTCGTCGCGCCGAGGAGTCCTTTGACTACGCGACCTGGGGTGGGTCGCTCGGGGTACAGCAGATCGGGGCCGGCACCGAGTCAACGAGGATCACCGCCGCCATCACCGGTGCCGCCTGGCGCGCGGCGATGGAGGAAAAAGCCGTCGCCATCGTCGCGTGCACCCGGTCGGGCCTGACCGCGCGGGCGATCTCGCGCTTTCGTCCCCCGATGCCGATTGTCGCGATCACGCCGAGTGAGGCCACCGCACGCCAGCTCCACGGGTCGTGGGGTGTCCAGGAGATCTATCTATCACCCGCGACCGACATCGACGACCTCTGTGACTTTGCCGTTACCCAGATGAAGCTCTCGGGCACCGCCAAGCCCGGTGACGCGGTTGTCGTGATGGCCGGTTCGGCCTCGGGCGGGACCGCCATCACCGATACGGTGCGGATGGTGATGGTCTCGTAACGAGGGTTACGAGCGGTTCGCGAGCAGGCCGGCGGCCTCGAGCGAGGCGATCACGAGTTCACCCGCGTCGCGCGGGTTGAGCGCCACGGCGTCGACGTGGACCTCGGGGTGCGACGGCGGCTCGTAGGGCGAGTCGATACCCGTGAAGTTGGTCAGGTGACCCTCGCGCGCGAGGCGGTAGAGCCCCTTGGGGTCCCGGGCCTCGGCTACGTCGAGGGGTACGTCGACGAACACCTCGATGAACCGACCCGGCTCGATGAGGCTGCGAGCGCGCTTGCGACCCGACTCGAACGGTGAGATCGCCGCCACGAGCACCACATGTCCGGCGTCGACCAGGATCCTGGTCACCTCACCGATGCGCCGGATGCTCTCGTCGCGTGCGTCGTCGTCGTAGCCGAGGTCCTGGTTGAGTCCGCGTCGCAACGCGTCCCCGTCGAGGTTGTGCACCGGCACCTCACGTGCGCGTAAGAGTTCCTCGACGATGCTCGCCAGGGTGGACTTGCCCGATCCAGAGAGTCCCGTGAACCAGATGACGAAGGGGGTCTGGGTTTTGGGGCGTGGGTCGTCTGCGTTCATAGGGCGTCGGTAGAGCGACTGTAGTACGCCGTCAGGGCTTGGCCGGGCTACGGCCGAAGGCGCGCGCCACGCGGATCGCCCGGGTCGCTTCGAGCTCGCGTACCGCGTCGATGGCGGCACTCACCTCACCGCGCAACTCTTCACCCTGGGCGCGCAGCGCCGCGTTGTCAGCGAGGAGTGCCGCGATCTGGGCGTCGCGCTCGTCGAGGGCGGCCTCGTAGTGCTGGACGAAGACCCGCCGCTCGTTCATCAGGGGTTCCTCCCACCAACCGGCTTGTGGCACGGTGGCGTGGAACTCGTCGTGACGTCCGTTGAGCGATCCGAGGAACGCGGCGAGGTCACGGATTGAGGTCGGGGGGTCGGTGAGGATCGGGTCGCTGGCGGGGTGGGTGTCGCGGCGAAGGTCGGGCTTGATGCGCTGGGCACCCGCGTCGGCGTCGGGCTCGTCGAGCTCACCCCAGGCGTTGAGGCTGCTCACGATGTCGGACACCACCTCGAGGGGGCGCTCGACGAGGTCACGGTAGTGACACAGGTGCACCGGCAGTCCGTCGAGGTCGGTGAGCAGGGTCCGGTTATAGGCGGCCCACAGGCCGAGTCCGGTGAGCGGGGCCATCCCGTCGCGTAGGGCGAGTGACCACGCGACCTCCGCGGGGTCGCGCACGATCACGACGACGGCCACCCGATCGAGCAGGGTCTGACGCCACAGCGGCATCAGCAGCGACATACGGGGGTCCTTTAACACGAAGTTGGACCCGGAGAAGGTCGCGTCGAAGGTCGTGCGCGCCTCGGCGACGAAGTTTCGGGCGTCGACCTCGTTGGCCCAGCCCGGGGCGAGCAGGGGCGGGATGTCCCATCGCCCGCCGTAGGCGGCGAGGATTCGCTCGTCGAGGGCGGCGACGGACTGGACCTCGAAGTAGCCGTCGGGGTTCCCGACGTCGCCGCGCATCAATCCCTCCCGTGAACCGACGTCGAGCCCGAGGGCGTCGAGGACGCTCGCGAGCGCGGACGTGCCGGACCGGTGCATACCTAGAACGAGGATTCCCACGCATGCAATCTAGTGGCCTCGTCGTGCCCGACTCGGGTGTTGGCGCGGCGTCACACCCGGCCCTAGTACGAGGATGCATCGATTGCGTTGGGGCCAACCGCACTTCGACGGGTTGGGCTAGCCGCGGGCGACGCCGCACGACGGGCCCTCGGTACTGGTTTGGTGTTGCCGGCGAGATTCGAACTCGCAAGTCTCCACCTTCGGAGGGTGGCATGTTATCCAATTACACCACGGCAACTCGCCCGACCAGCCTACCGGACTGGCGCTCGGAGCGGCCGCCGGCGTCGCCGACGTACGCCAACGGTGACCGCGTCGTGCGCTGGACGCTCGTCTGCGTGCGCCGCGTGCGGCTTGCCCGGTGGGCTTCAGTAATGTTCGCCTATGGCCGAGCCGCTCGACGTCACCCTTCTGCCCGACGGGGCGGAACTGCTCGACGACGACGTCCTCGTTGGCGGCGTGTCGTTGCGCGCACTCGCCGAAACCCACGGCACGCCGCTGTTCGTCTACGACGAGGCCACCTTGCGCGCACGTTGTGCTGAGGCGGCGAGCGCCTTTGACGACGGGGTCGCCTTCGCGTCCAAGTCCTTCCTGTGCGGGGCTATGGCCCGGGTCGCACTCGAAGAGGGTCTGTGCCTGGACGTGGCGACGGGCGGTGAGCTCGACCTCGCGCTGCGCGCCGGTGTCTCGGCCTCGCGGATCATCATGCACGGCAACAACAAGTCCGCGAGCGAACTCGCCACCGCGATCGACGTGGGCGTGCACCGGGTGGTCGTCGACAACTTCGACGAGATTGACCGACTCAGCCAACTGGTCGGCGCCGGTAGCGACCTGCACTGTCTCGTGCGCATCACGCCGGGCGTCGAGGCGCACACCCACGAATTCGTTCGCACCGGTCAGGAGGACTCCAAGTTTGGCTTCTCAGTCGCCTCGGGGGATGCCCGGCGCGCGATCGAGGCGCTCAGGGCATTGCGCGGGGTGCGCGTGCACGGCGTGCACAGCCACATCGGCTCACAGATCTTCGAACTCGACGGCTTTCGCGAGACCATGGCCATCGTCGCGAACTTCACCCGGGACGACGACTTCGACGAGCTCTGCGTGGGCGGCGGGTTGGGTGTGGCCTACATGGCCGGCGAGCACGCGCCCTCGATCACGCAGTGGGCCGCGAGCCTGCGGGCGAGCGCGGTCGCGAACGGGGTGGATCCGGGGGTCCGACTGACCGCCGAACCCGGTCGGGCGATCGTGGCCCAGGCGGCGCTCACGCTCTACCGCACCGGTACGCGCAAGCGGGCCGCGTCACGGACGTATCTCGCGGTGGACGGCGGTATGAGCGACAACCCCCGCCCCGTGCTCTACGGCTCGGGCTACGAGGTCTTTGATGTGGCTCGACCCCTCCACGAGCGCCCTCAGGCCGTGCGCCTGGTCGGCAAGCACTGCGAGAGCGGCGATGTGATCGTCGACGAGGCCTGGCTGCCCGAAGCGACGGGCATCGGTGAGCTCGTCGCCACGCCAGTGACGGGTGCCTACGGCTACGCGATGGCGTCGAACTACAACCGGGTGCCGCGCCCGGCGGTGGTCTTCGTGCGCGACGGGCAGGCCCGGGTGGTGCTTCGACGCGAGACCTTCGAGGACCTCGCGCGTCTCGAGGCGTAACGAGACCCCGTCACCCACGGGTTAGCCTTGTCCGATGACCACCCCGGTGATCCGCGTCGGCGTCATTGGCGCCGGCTACGTCGGTTCGGCCCTCGTTGGACTGCTCCTGGACGAAGCACGGCACGACGCGCTCGTCGACGCCGCCACGGCCACGCTCGAGGTCGTCGCGGTTGCCGTGCGCGACCTTGACAAACCGCACCCGGGGGTCCCCGCATCGCTCCTGACCACCGACGCTGCGGGCCTCGCGGCGTCGGGTGACATCGACATCCTGGTCGAACTCGCCGGGGGGCTCGAGCCCACGCGGGCTTACATCGAGTCGGCCCTCAGTCGCGGCGTCTCGGTCGTGACCGCCAACAAGGCCCTGATGGCCGAGCGCGGCACGTCGCTCGCGCGACTTGGACACGAGCACGGGGCGGACCTTTTCTACGAGGCGGCCGTCGGCGGCGCGGTGCCGATCCTTCGCGCGCTGCGCACCTCGCTCGCGGGCGAGCGAATCGAGCGCGTGATGGGCATCGTCAACGGCACCACAAACTTCATCCTCTCCCAGATGACCACCGAGGGCTCGGACTACGAGACGGCCTTGGCCGAGGCCAAGGCCCGGGGGTACGCCGAGGCCGATCCCACGGCCGACGTCGAAGGATTCGACGCGGCGGCCAAGGTCCTCATTCTCGCCTCACTCGCCTTTGGCACCGAACTGCGCGACGAGCGCATCTCGCGCCAGGGCATCTCGGGTATTCGCACGGTGGACGTCGAGTTCGCCCGCCGCGCCGGCTACGTCATCAAGCTGCTCGGCGTGGCCGAGCGGGTGGGCGAGCACGGGCTCTCGCGGCGCGTGCACCCCGCGATGGTCCCCGTCGACCATCCCCTCGCCGCCGTGCACGGCCCGATGAACGCCGTCTTCGTCGAGGGCGCGATCAGCGGTCCGCTGATGTGGCTCGGCGAGGGAGCGGGCGGCGCGCCGACCGCCACGGCGGTGCTCGGCGACGTGCTCGACGCGGCGCGTAACCGCGTGAGCGGCCGTCACGACGTGCCGTTCATGGTCGACGACACCCTGGTACGCGTGTCCGCCGGCGACCTTCCGAGTGTCTATTACATCTCCCTTGACGTGGCCGACGAACCGGGCGTGCTCGCCAGCGTGGCGAGCGTCTTTGGTAAGCACCGGGTCTCCATCCAGTCGATGGAGCAGTTCGGGGTCGGCACCGAGGCCCGACTCTCCTTCGTCACCCACCACGCGCTCGCACGCGACGTGGACGCGACGATCGAGGAACTGGCGAAGATCGAGTCGGTCGACTCGGTCGGGGCGTGTATACGAGTGATTGATGGAGGGAACCCGTGACCGGTTGGAACGGACTGCTGCATGAGTACGCCACGTGGTTCAATCTCGACGGAGTCGACGAGGTCGTTACCCTCCAGGAGGGCAACACGCCACTGATCCGCGCGGACCGGCTCTCGGAGCGCTTGTCGGCGAACGTGTACTTGAAGTTCGAGGGACTGAACCCGACGGGCTCGTTCAAGGACCGGGGCATGACCATGGCGATCACCAAGGCCAAGGCCAATGGAGCCAAGACCGTGATCTGCGGATCGACCGGCAACACCTCGGCCGCCGCCGCCGCGTACGCGGCCAAGGCCGGCATGGACTGCGTGGTACTTGTGCCCGACGGCAAGATCGCGCTGGGCAAGCTCGCCCAGGCGATGGTCTACGGCGCGAAGATCTTCCAGATCCGCGGCAACTTCGACCAGGCGCTCGACCTCGCGCGCGAACTCACCCAGCACCTGCCGATCACGATCGTGAACTCAATCAACCCCGATCGCATCGAGGGCCAGAAGACCGGCGCCTTCGAGGTCGTCGACGTGCTCGGGGACGCACCCGACATCCTCTCGATCCCCGTGGGCAACGCGGGCAACATCACGGCCTACTGGCGGGGGTTCACCCAGTATCACGAGGCCGGACGGATTGACGGCCTGCCGCGCATGTGGGGCTTCCAGGCCGCCGGCGCGGCGCCGATCGTGCTCGGCCACCCCGTCGAGCACCCCGAGACCATCGCCACGGCGATCCGCATCGGGAATCCAGCGAGCTGGGTGCCGGCGCTCGAGGTCATCCACGAGTCGCTCGGGGACATCCGCGCGGTCACCGACGACGAGATCCTCGACGCGTACCACTACGTCGCGCGCCACGAGTCGATCTTCTGCGAACCGGCCTCGGCGGCCTCGGTCGCGGGCATCATCAAATATGGCGTGCCCGAGGGCTCGACGGTGGTGTGCGTGCTCACGGGCAACGGCCTGAAGGACCCCGACACGGCGCTGCGCACGAGTTCCAACCCACCGGTCGTGGACGCGACCATCGACGCATTGCTCGGCGCACTGTCCTAGATTGGGGCCGTCCCATCGGTGACGATGGAGTCGTTCATTCGTCGACTACACTGAAGGAGTCATCCGCGAACGGCCGTATTCGCCGACGTGGGGAACTCTTTCCAGGATGACATTCTTCGTATTTTCTCCGTCGACCGTGTTGCTGCCGGCGAGAAAGGACCTTCATGGCTATTAAGCCCGCCCCGGATCGTTCGGACCTCGAGTCCAAATCGCGTGACGATCTCCAGACCATCGCCAAGGTGAAGGGTGTCGACCTCGGCGCCCGAGCCACCAAGGCCGCCATCATCGACGCCATCATGAAGAGCGACGGCGAGCCCGCTTCAGCGCCCTCGCGCGCCGTGCGATCACGCCGAACGGTCGCGACACCGGTGGACGACTTCGAGACGCTGCTCGGGGAGTTCGCCTCGGACATCGCACCGGCCCACCCCGTACGCGCTGAGGCGTCCGTGAGCGCCGAGCCCGTGGTGTCGGCGACGTCCGCGAGCGCACCCTCGAACGCTCCCTCGAGCGTGGCCCACAGCGCGGTCGCCGATGAGACAAGTGCACCGGCTCCCGCGACGACGCGGCCGCCACGGCAGGACCGCACCGAGCGGCCCGAGCGCACGGAGCGGCCCGACCGCACCGACCGCACCGATCGCACTCGAGACTTCACCAACGAGCCGAACTCGCGCAACCGACGCAACCGACGCAACCGCAACGGCCGCGAGCGTTTCCCCACCGAGGTCATGCCCGGCGCCGACCAGCCCTACAACGGCGAACTGCTCGACGTCGAGGGTTTGCTCGACCTGCGCGATGACGGCTACGGGTTCCTGCGCCTGCGCGGGTATCACCCCTCGCCCCAGGACGTGTACGTCTCGATCAATCAGGTCCGTCGCTACGGCCTGCGCAAGGGCGACACGGTGACCGGTGGGTACCGCGCGGCCGGTTCGAACGAGAAGTACCCGGCGCTCTTGCGCGTGGACACCGTCGCGGGCTTCGACCCCGAGGTCGCCAAGATGCGGCCCCGCTTTGAGGACCTGACCCCGCTGTTCCCCGACGAGAAGCTCAAGCTTGAGACCAACGCCGGTAAGACCGACCTCACCCCACGCATCGTGGACCTGATCGCGCCGATCGGTAAGGGTCAGCGCGGGCTGATCGTCTCGCCGCCCAAGGCTGGCAAGACCACGGTCATGAAGCAGATCGCCCAGTCGATCGAGGCCAACAATCCCGAGGTTCACCTCATGGTCCTGCTGGTGGACGAGCGACCCGAAGAGGTCACCGACATCCGCCGAAGCGTTCAGGGCGAGGTCATCTCGTCGACCTTCGACCGTCCGGCCGACGAGCACACCCACGTCGCCGAACTCGCCATCGAGCGGGCCAAGCGACTCGTCGAGCAGGGTCGCGACGTCGTGATCATCCTCGACGGCATCACGCGCCTCGCGCGCGCCTACAACCTGGCCGCGCCGGCCACCGGGCGCATCATGTCCGGTGGTGTCGACTCCGGCGCGCTCTACCCGCCCAAGAAGTTCTTCGGGGCGGCGCGCAACATCGAAGAGGGCGGCTCGCTCACGATCCTCGCCTCGGCCCTTGTCGAGACGGGGTCCAAGATGGACGAGGTCATCTTCGAGGAGTTCAAGGGGACCGGCAACATGGAGCTGCGCCTCGACCGGCGACTCGCCGAGCGCCGGCTCTACCCGGCGATCGACGTGAACGGCTCCTCGACCCGCCACGAGGAGCTGCTCTTCACCCGTGAGGCGCTGCCCCAGGTCTGGAAGCTTCGCCGCGTGCTCAACGGGCTCGCGGCCGACGGCCGCGACGCGGCCGGCCTGGAGCTGCTGATCGACAAGTTGAAGTCCACCCGCTCCAACGACGAGTTCCTCGCCGAGATCGGGCGCGGCCCGAGTCCGACCAGCTGAACTTCCGCTAAACTCTCCCTTCGCGCTAAGGAGTCACATGAAGACCGACATCCACCCCAACTACGTCGAATGCACCGTCACCTGTTCGTGCGGTAACAGCTTCGCCACCCGCTCGACCAAGCCCGTGATGAGCGTCGAACTGTGCAACGCCTGTCACCCCTTCTTCACCGGCAAGCAGAAGCTCGTGGACACCGGTGGCCGCGTCGAGCGCTTCCAGCGCCGCTACGCCCAGAAGACCTCCAAGGCGCGCGCTCCGAAGGCTTAGGCCCTCGGACCACCCGCCGTGCGTTCGATCGACGAGACCCTTGACGCCCTCGAGGCGGAGTTCCACACTGTCGAGGCGGCCCTCGCCGATCCCGATGTCGCCAAAGACCTGACCCGGTTGCGCGACCTGTCGCGCCGCCACAAGGACCTCGCCGAGATCAACGCCGCCTGGGTCCGGCTGCGCGGCGCGCGCGAGGACCTCGAGACCGCGCGCGAGATGTTCAACGAGTCCGCCGGTGATGACCGCGAGCAGTGGCGCGACGAGGTGAACGCCGCCGAGTCGCGCATCGCCGAGCTCGAGTCGACCCTCGAGACCTTGTTGTTGCCCCACGACCCCAACGAGGGCCGCAACGTCATCCTCGAGATCCGTGGCGCCGAGGGCGGTGAGGAGGCGAACCTCTTCGCGGCCGATCTCGCCCAGATGTACCGCCGCTACGCCGCGCTGCGGGGCTGGAAGCTCGAAGTGGTTGAGGAGCGCCCCACTGAACAGGGTGGTATCGACGAGGCGACCTATCTCATCAAGGGCGACGACGCCTGGGCCCGGCTCGAGCACGAAGCCGGCGTCCACCGTGTCCAGCGGGTGCCGGTCACCGAGGCCAAGGGCCGCGTGCACACATCCTCGGCCACTGTCTCGGTGCTGCCTGAGGCCGAGGAGGTCGACGTCGACCTCGACCAGAACGACCTCAAGATCGACGTGTACCGCTCGTCGGGTCCCGGTGGCCAGAGCGTGAACACGACCGACTCGGCCGTGCGCATTACCCACCTGCCCACGGGCATTGTCGTGTCGATGCAAGACGAGAAGAGCCAGATCCAGAACCGCGCCAAGGCGATGATCGTGCTGCGCTCGCGGCTCTTGAAGGCCGCCCAGGACGCCCAGGCGAGCGAGCTCGGGGACCTCAAGCGTTCCCAACTCGGCGGCGGCGGACGCAGCGAGAAGATCCGCACGTACAACTTCAAGGAGAACCGGGTCACCGACCACCGGATCAACCTGACGACGTACACCCTTGACGCCGTGCTGAACGGCGACCTCGACACCTACGTCGACGCCCTGCTCGCCGACAAGCGGGCCCGTCAACTGGCCGAGAGTGACGGGCGCTGAGCCGACCGTCCTCGCGCGACTGGTCGCGGCCGGTCTCGAACGGCGTGAGGCGCGCTGGCTGACCGAGGAGTTTGGCGCGGACAGCGTCGCCCTCGAGGGCGCCCTCGCGCGCCGTCTGGCCGGCGAGCCGCTGCAGTACGTGATCGGCCACTGGCCCTTTCGCGGGCTCGACCTGGACGTCGACCCCCGGGCGCTCATCCCGCGGCCCGAGACCGAGGAGCTCGTCGGGTACGCCATCGACGCGCTCGCCCAGTCCAACGTGGCCGCCCCGGTCGTGCTCGACCTCGGCTGCGGGACCGGGGCCATTGGCCTGTCGATCCTCGCCGAGCTGGCCGAGCGCGGCGTCTCGGCGACCCTGATCGCGCTCGACGAGTCGCACGACGCGCTCGCGCTCTGTCGCCAGAACGCCATCAAACACCGGCTCTTCGCGGTCTCCTTCGTCGAGGGCTCGTGGTACGAGGGGCTGGACGACTCCCTCGCCGGGCGGGTCGACCTCATTGTCTCGAATCCGCCCTACGTCGGTGCGCTCGAGCGCGAGACGCTTGACCCGGTGCTCGACCACGAGCCGGCGGGAGCGTTGGTGGCGCCCGACGCCGAGGGCGTGGCCGGGTTCGCCGACCTCGCCGTCGTGATCGCCGGTGCGCCGCACTGGCTCAGCCACGGCGGTGCACTGGTCGTCGAGCACGGCGAGGGTCACCGCGAGGCCGTTCGCCGCGCGGCCTACGGCGCGGGATTGCGCGACGTCGTGGATCACGACGACCTGGCCGGACGGCCCCGCGTGCTCGTGGCGAGACGGCCGTGACCGCGCGACTCGACCGCGAGGCCGCAATCGACGCCCTTCTCGGGGGAGGGATTGTGGCGCTGCCCTCCGATACGGTCTACGGCGTCGGGGCGGCGATCGCGCACCCGCAGGCCGTCGCGCGACTGTTCGGGTTAAAGGGTCGTCCGACGAGCGTTGCGCTGCCCGTGATCATCGACGACGTCGCAACGGCTACGCGCCTCGCGGTGACGTGGTCGGCGCGCGCGGCGCGCCTGGCCGACGCCTACTGGCCGGGGGCACTCACGATTGTGGTCGTCGCTGACGCGACCCTCGCCCGTCTCGTCGGCGCGACCGGTGCCGTCGGGTTGCGCGTGCCCGACGACAACACCCTGCGCGCCATCGCGCGGGCGGTGGGACCGATCGCCTTCACCAGTGCGAACCGTCACGGCGAGCCGCCGTGCACGAACGCGGCGGCCGTACTTGACGCCTTCGCCGGCGACGACGCGCTGGCCGGGGTCCTCGACGGTGGGGAGCGTTCCGGGGCGGTGTCCAGTGTCGTCGACGTCACCGATGACAACTGGCGGGTGCTTCGCGCCGGAGCGATTAGCACCGACGCGCTCGCCACCGTACTCGGACCGGCCTAGCGGTCCTCGTCGAGGCGCTTCACCCAGGCGGCGGGCCGCTTCTCGAGGTAGGCGCTCATGCCCTCGCGCGCGCTCGGGCTCGTGAAGAGTCGCGCGGAGAGTTCGGCGCTCCACGCGAAGGCCTCGTCGTCCTCGAGGGTGGGCACCACGGCGATGAGCCGCTTGATCTCTCCGATCGCGCCCGGCTCGCCGGCGAGCAGGTCGTTCACCACGGCGTCGACCGTCGCGTCGAGGTCGTCGCGTTCCACGGCGTGGGCGATCAGTCCGAGGCGGGCGGCCTCGGTGCCGTCGAAGCGGGTCCCGCGCAGGAATGCCTCCTGGGCTTCGCCGCGACGCATCTTGGGTAGGCAGACGACGGCGATCATCGCCGGAGCGAGCCCGAGGCGGACCTCGGTGAAGCCGAAGGTGACCTCGCGTACGGCGACGGCCACGTCGAGCACGGCCGCGAGCCCGACGCCGCCGGCCACGCAGTGTCCGTCGATGCGTCCGACGAATGGTTTGGGCGACTGACGGATCCGCTGGAGCAGGTCGACGAGGCCCACCGGGGGACGGGTGCCGGGCGCGGCGTCGTGCTGTTCGCTGAGGTCCGCACCCGCACAGAAGGTGCGACCCCGGTTGGTCATGACGACCACCCGTACGAGCGGGTGGGTCTCGGCGATGTCGATCGCGTCCATCAGCTCGTTGAGCATCGCCGCGCTGAGTA
Source organism: Actinomycetes bacterium (assembly GCA_021793515.1). Taxonomy (GTDB): domain Bacteria; phylum Actinomycetota; class Acidimicrobiia; order Acidimicrobiales; family RAAP-2; genus RAAP-2. The sequence continues at coordinate 15,852 of JAJYSP010000017.1, forward strand.
CGTTGCGCCGCGCCTCGTCGGCGAGCGTGATCGTGCAGACCCCGCGTTCGATGGTGGTCGCTACGAGGCTCATGGTCGCTCCTTGGGTTTGGGGCCGAGTGTGGCGCCGCCGGCGAAAGCCTGCGCGCGGATCAGCCAGTGTCGTGCGAGCTCGCCGGTCACCAGCGCGGTGTCGTCGAGGTGGCGCCGCTGGGTGACCACGAGACAGAAGTCTTCGGCGGGACCGCTCACCACGTCCTCGGCGTCCTCGTCGCCCCAGACCCAGCGATTTCCGCTCGGACTGGTGAGGGCGACGCGCACGCGTCCCTCGGGCATCGGCTCACCGCGTACGGCGTAGGACCAGGCGCGCGTGATCACGCCGAGGCGCGCAACGTGCACGAGACGGTCGCTCGCGACAAGCCGCGCACCGAGGGCGTCGGCCACGTCCGTGCCATGCGCCCAGGTCTCCATCAGGCGCGCGGTGAGGAACGAGGCCGCGCTCATCGACGGTCCGTACCAGGGGACCCGCGTCGCCGGGTCGAGGGTCGTCGCGGCGACCGCCAGACCAGCTCGGTTCGCACGCCACCGCGAAAGGACCGTCGTCGGGTCCATCGCGCGCCACGGACCCAGGGTGTACTCGTCGAGCTCCCCGGCGATGGCGACATCGGCCACCGCCTCGAGCGAGGCGCGAAAGGCGTCGGGGTCGAGGATGGCGACGGTGGCGGCGTCATCGAAGTAGGCGAGGTGGGCGATCTGGTCGAGGACGGTCCAGCCGACCGCCGGCGTGTCACGGTGCCACGCGGACTCGTCGATCGACGCGACGAGTCCGTCGAGGGACGTCTGCTCGTCAGAGAGGTCACGCGCGAGCGCGTCGAGTTCGGCGCGCGTACTCACTCGTCGACCAGGTCGACGGGTGCGTCGACGAACCGGCTGCGCAACCACTCGCCGAGACCCTTGGCCTGCTTGTCCAGACGACTCGACGCCGCGACACCCTCTTCGAGTAGGTCGTGGATGAAGAAGTTCAGCGCACGCAGATTCGCGAGCCGGTACCGGTCCACGACGAGCGTGCTCGTCTCGGGCAGCAGCTCGCCCAACCGCTCGGTGGTGAGGAACTCATCCAGCCAGGCCCAGACTCGCTCGTTGCGGGCAAAGACCCCGAGGTTGGCGTGGCCACCCTTGTCGCCCGAACGGGTCCCCACCAGACGTCCGAGCGCCACGCGCGTCGTGGGCACCGCATCGTCCCTGGCGGTCGCACCGGGTGAAGAGTCGGGTGGCGGTAGTGGCGTTGAGGACGTGTGGGGTGCCACCGAGTCGACGACGCGCGTCTCGCCACCGAGCATCGTGACGTACTGGGGCACTACCGAGGCTGGCACGAGGGCTGGCCGGTAGACCCCGAAGGGCGTGGCCGCGCCGGGGGCGTTCCCGACCCCGAAGTACCCCGGGATCGTCGCGAGAGCAATCTCCACGCCGGCGTTGGCGACGGCCCGACCGACCTTGCGCTCGTCGTGGTCGCGCAGTGTCAGGTGCCAAAGCGCGACGGCCTCGTCGTTGGTCACCGGGTCCACCTTGTCGGTGCGCGACAGTCGGGTGGTCACTCGCTCGAAGTCCTCGGGCGCGTAGGGACAGGCGTCCCAGAAGGCCGCCTCGACGACGCGGGCCTTCTCGTCGATATCGAGTCCCGTGAGCGCGATGTGGAGGTCCTGGCGGTAGCCGCCGAGTTCGTTGACCGCGACCTTCAGGGTCGCCGGCGGGGCCTCGCCGCGAACGCCACTCAGGCGCACGCGGTCGCGTCCGATCTGGTCGAGCGTGATCGTGTCGAAGCGTGCAGTGACGTCCGGTCCGAGGTAGCGAGGTCCGGCGATCTCGTAGAGGAGCTGGGACGTCACGGTGCCGATCGAGACCTCGCCGCCCGTGCCGTCGTGCTTCGAGACAACGCACGATCCGTCCGAGGCGACCTCGACCCACGGGAAGCCCACGTGCGTGAGGTCATCGACCTCGCCGAAGAACGAGTAGTTGCCCCCTGTGACCTGCGCGCCGCACTCGATGACGTGCCCGGCCACGACCGCCCCGGCGAGGGCGTCGTAATCGTCGCGGGCCCACCGGTGGTGCCACGCGGCCGGCCCACAGACGAGCGCCGCGTCCGTGACCCGACCGGTCACCACGATGTCGGCCCCCATGTCGAGCGCCGCCACGATGCCAAAGGCGCCGAGGTAGGCGTTCGCGGTCAGTAGCGCCCTTGACTCGAGGGGTTCGCCCGTCTCGGCGTGGGTCAGTCCGTTGCCACTGGTGCTCAGCGCATCGAGGCGGTCGAGGAGGTCGTCTCCGTTCACGTAGGCGATGCGCGGCGAGAGGCCGAGCTTGTCGGCGGCCTCGGCGACGGCCTCGGCGCAGTGGTCCGGGTCGAGGCCACCGGCGTTGGCGACGACCTTGACCCCGCGCTCGAGGCAGGTGCCCATGACCTGCTCCATCTGGGCGACGAAGCTGCGCGCGTAGCCGCCACCGGGGTGCTTCAGGCGGGTGCGCGCGAGGATCAGCATCGTCAGTTCCGCCAGCCAGTCACCGGTCAGGACGTCAATCGGGCCACCCTCGACCATCTCGCGCGCGGCCGACAGTCGGTCGCCGTAGAAACCCGAGCAGTTCGCGATGCGGATCGGGTCGGCCACGACGCCCTAGTCTTCGGCGGGCTCGTCGGGCTCGAAGTCGAGGAGCTCGGCTCCGCCGTCCACCTGCTCGCCCTCGCGAACGAAGATTGCGCTCACGACGCCGTCGGTTGGGGCGGTGATCGGGTGCTCCATCTTCATTGCCTCTAAGACGACGAGGGTCGCGCCGGCGCGCACGTGCTCACCGACGCTCGCGCGCAGGTCGATCACCACGCCGGGCATCGGGGCGAGGAGGCCGCCGACGGTGTCGACGACGCCGGGTACGCGGAAGCGCGACACCAGCGCGAACTCGACGGTGCCGCGCGGCACCTGGACGTAGAGGTGGTGGGCGACCGCCGTGATGCGCGCACGCCAGCGTCGGTCATTGACCGCGAGGTCGATGGAAGTGGGTGTCCAGGCGACCACTCGGGCCGATCCCGTCGCGAGGGCCACCGTGCCGTCTCGGCGCACGTGGTAGTCGACGGCGATGGTGTGGTCCCCGTGACGAAGTTCGACTCGTTGGTCGGGCAGGCGGGCGTTGCGCCAGCCGCTCGGCACGGCGGCGAGTACCGGCGCCTCGTGTCGGTTTCGACCCTGGAGCCAGAGGGAGGCGGCGACGGCTGCGTCGTGCAACTCGTCCTCGGTGAGTACCAGCGTGCGCGCCGGGGCGTGGCGCTCGATGAAGTCGGTCGTGGTGTCGCCCGCGAGGAAGCCGGGGTGGCGCAGGGTCGCGGCGAGGAAGTCCCGGTTCGTCGTGACCCCACCGAGGTGCAGTCGCTCAAGGGCGCTCGCGAGCACGCCGGCCGCCTCCTCGCGCGTGGGCGCGTGGGCGATCACCTTGGCGAGCAGCGGATCGAAGGCGACCGAGACGGCCGACCCCCGCTCGACGCCGGACTCCCAGCGCACCGTCGGTTCGCTCGCCGGTTCGAAGGCGGCGAGTGTGCCCGTCGCCGGCAGGAAGCCGGCGTTCGGGTCCTCGGCGCAGAGTCGAACCTCGATGGCCCAACCCTTCGGCGTCGTCACCGCGGGGGCGCTCAGTGGGTGGCCGTCGGCGATGCGCAGTTGTTCGCGTACGAGGTCGACGCCCGTCACCATCTCGGTGACCGGGTGTTCGACTTGGAGCCGCGTGTTGACCTCGAGGAAGAAGAACTCGCGGGTCGCGTCGTCGACCAGGAACTCCACCGTGCCGGCGGACTGGTAGCCAATCGCGCGCGCGAGTGTGAGGGCCGCTTCGCCCATCGCGGTGCGCATCGCCGGGTCGACGATGGACGAGGGCGACTCCTCGACCAGTTTCTGGTGCCGTCGTTGGATCGAGCACTCGCGTTCACCGAGGTGCACGAGGTTGCCGTGGGCGTCACCCAGGATCTGGATCTCGACGTGGCGCGATGCGCCGACGTAGCGTTCGAGGAAGACCCGGTCGTCACCGAAGCCGCCGAGCGCCTCTCGTCGCGCGGCCGCGACGGACTCCTCGAGCTGGTCCATCGAGGTGACCAGTCGCATGCCCTTGCCACCGCCACCGGCGGCGGCCTTTACGAGCAGAGGGAAACCGACATTCTCGGCGTCGGCGAGGTCTTCGCTCGAGACGAGCACCGGCACCTGCAGTGACCGGGCAAGGTCCTTGGCCGCGAGCTTGTCGCCCATGGCCTCGATCACGGCGGGCGGTGGCCCCACCCAGGTGAGGCCGGCGGCCGCGACGGCCCGGGCGAAGTCGGCGTTCTCTGACAGGAAGCCGTAGCCGGGGTGGATCGCGTCGGCGCCGGCCCGACGCGCGGCCTCGATTACGGCGGCGCCGTCGAGGTAGCCCGTCGCGAGGCGAATCGCGACGTCGGCGTCGGTGACGAAGGGCGCGCGCACGTCGGCGTCGACGTAGACGGCCACCGTACGCAGGCCGAGCGATCGGGCGCCGCGGATGACGCGTCGGGCGATCTCGCCCCGGTTGGCTACGAGCACGCTCGTCATCGTCATAGGCGGAACACCCCGTAACTCGTCGCACCCTCGATGGGTCGGCTCCGCACCACCGACAGGCACAGACCGAGCACGGTGCGCGTGTCGCGGGGATCGATGATGCCGTCGTCACTCACCACGCCGGTCGCGGCCAACGCGAGCGACCCTTTCTCCTGCATCTCCTCGACCATGGCGACGATCTTCGCGTCCTCTTCCTCGTCGAAGGCCTCGCCCTTACGCTCCGCCTGGGCCCGTCGGACTTGGCTCATGACACCCGCGATCTGCTTGGGTCCCATGACCGCAATCTTCGCGGTGGGCCACAGGAAGGTGAACCGGTTCCCGAAGGCTCGCCCCGACATGCCGTAGGTGCCGGCGCCGTAGGAGGAGCCGACGATGACCGTCAGATGGGGCACCGTCGAGTTCGTGACGGCGTTGAGCATCTGGGAGCCCTTCTTGATGATCCCCTCGGCCTCGGCTTCGCGCCCGACCATGTAGCCGGTCACGTTCTGGACGAAGATCAGCGGCACGTCGATCTGGTTGCAGAGCTGGATGAACTGGCCCGCCTTCTCGGCGGCGTGCGGGTAGATCACGCCGTTGTTGCCGAGGATGCCGACGGGGTAGCCGTGGATGGAGGCCCACCCGCAGATCATCGTCGAGCCGTAGCGCGCTTTGAACTCCTCGAAGCGTGAACCGTCCACGACCCGCCCAATGATCTCGCGCACGTCGACGGGTTGGCGCAGGTCGCGGCTCACGATGCCGAGCAGCTCCTCAGGGTCGAGCACCGGCTCCTCAACGCGCAGCGAAGGAGCGGGTCCGCGCTTTCGCCAGTTGAGGTGCGAGACGACCTCGCGGCAGAGTCGGATCGCGTCCATCTCGTCCTCGGCGAAGTAGTCGCCGAGCCCGGACACCTCGGCGTGCAGCCGGGCGCCGCCCAGGGTCTCGTCGTCGGTCTCCTCTCCGGTCGCCATCTTCACGAGGGGCGGTCCGGCGAGGAAGATCTTGGACTGGTCCTTGACGACGATGTTGTAGTCCGAGAGTCCGGGCTGGTACGCCCCGCCGGCCGTCGAGGAGCCGAAGACGACGCTCACCGTCGGCACGCGCATCTTGGACAGCTCGATCAGGTCATAGAAGAAGCGGCCGCTCTCGGCGAAGTGGCCGGTATTCATCTTGCCCCCGCCACCGCTGCCCACGCGCAGGTCGGCGCCAGCGGACTCGACGAAGCTCACGTAGGGGATCTGGTTGTCGCGCGCGACCTCGAGCGCCCGCATCCACTTCTTCGCCGAATAGATCGTGAGTGCCCCACCAAGCACCGAGGGGTCGTTGGCCATGATGACGCACTCGGTGCCGGCGATGACGCCGATGCCCACCACCATCCCGCCGCCCATGGCGTAGTCCGAGTCGTAGCCCGCGAGGGCGGACAGTTCTAGGAAGGGGCTGTCGGGGTCAAGCACCGCCGCGATCCGCTCGCGCACGGGCATCTTGCCGCGACTGCGCAGCCGGGCCATCGCCTGCTCGCCACCGCCGGCGTTGGCCTGGTCGAGCAGGTCGTCGATGACGCCCAACTGCTCGAGCATGTCGACGCGATTCTGCTGGAAGGCGTCGCCGACGACGTCGAGCCGTGAGACCAGGGCAGGGGCTAGCAGGTGTCGCTCCACGCGCCGATACTAGAGCCGGTGCACCGGTGAGTGAGAATGGCCGACGGGTAGGGTGGGTGTGATGCGCGTCGCTCTGGGATCCGATCACGCTGGCTACGAGCTCAAGGCGCACCTCGTCGCCACGCTCGAACAGTGGGGCTACGACGTTCTAGACCTCGGTACCGAGAATGGCGAGGACAGTGTCGACTACCCGGACTACGGCGAGGCCGTCGGGCGCGCGGTCGCCTCGGGCGACGCCGATCTCGGCGTCGCGGTCTGTGGCTCGGGCATCGGAATCGCCATCGCGGCGAACAAGGTGCCCGGTGTGCGCGCAGCCGTGGTGCACGACGTAACCTCGGCGCACCTCGCGCGCGAACACAACCACGCGAACGTGCTGTGCCTGGGTGGTCGCCTCACGGGCGCGACCGTCGCGGTCGAGTCGCTGCGCGCGTGGTTGGACGCCACCCCGGGCGAGGGTCGCCACCTGGGGCGGATCGAGAAGTTGACGACGCTCGACCATCGTCGGGCCTGAAAAGAGAGGCGGCCGTGGAGTCATCCCCGTTCGACGCATGGATTACCAACGACGACGAGCTGGTGTCGTTGCTCGCCCAGGAGTGGCAGCGACAGACTTCGACGTTGCAGCTGATCGCGAGTGAGAACTTCGCGTCGCCCGCGGTCATGGCCGCGACCGGATCAGTCCTGACCAACAAGTACGCGGAGGGCTATCCCGGACGGCGCTACTACGGCGGTAACCAGATCGTCGACGAGGTCGAGGACCTGGCCCGACGTCGCCTCACCGCGCTCTTCGGTGCCGATCACGCCAACGTCCAGCCCCACAGCGGGGCGAACGCGAACGTCGCCGTCTACCAGGCTCTGCTCGAGGCCGGTGACACAATCCTCGCCATGCGACTCGACCAGGGCGGGCACCTCACCCACGGCTCACCGGCGTCGATGACCTCCAAGGCCTGGCACTTCGTCTCCTACGGCGTGACGGCGCGCAATGACGATCCCGAGCAGCCCGGCGAGCTGATTGACTTCGACAACGTTCGCGACCTCGCTCGCGAGCACCGGCCCAAGCTGATCGTGGCCGGCGCGACCGCCTACGCCCGTCGCATCGACCCGTCGCCCTTCCGCGAGATTGCCGACGAGGTCGGTGCCCTGTTGATGTTCGACTCGGCCCACGTCGCCGGACTGATCGCCGGTGGTTCGCACCCCAACCCCGTGCCCTACGCCGACGTGGTGACCTTCACCACGCACAAGACCCTGCGTGGTCCGCGCGGCGGCGCCATTCTCGCGCGGGCCGAGCTGGCCAAGAAGATCGATTCGGCCGTCTTCCCGGGCCAGCAGGGGGGACCGCTCGAGCACGCGATCGCCGCCAAGGCGGTGTCCTTCCGCGAAGCCTCGCTTCCGTCGTTCTCGCTGTACACCGAGCAGATCGTCGCCAACGCCAAGGCCTTCGCGACGGCGCTCGCCGGTCACGGGTTCCGCCTGGTGTCCGGTGGGACCGAGAACCACATGGTCCTGCTCGACCTGCGCGAGTTCGACGCCGAGCTCACGGGAAAAGAAGCCCAAGAGGTGCTCGATCGGGCCGGGATCACGACGAACCGCAACACGATCCCCGACGACCCACGCAGCCCCTTCATCACGTCGGGACTCCGTCTCGGCACCGCCGCTCAGACGACGGCGGGCATGCGCGAGGGTGAGTTCACCCAGATCGCGGACCTGATGACGCGGGCGCTTCGCGGGCGCGCCGATGAAGCCGAGGTCAGTGCGGTGCGCGCCGACGTGGCCGAACTCTGTCGCTCGTTCAACCCGTACGCCACCTTCGTGAAGTAACCGTGCGCAACATCCTCGCCTACGCCGTCGTCGCGTTCGTCGGGGCCCTCGTGACCATGGTTCTCAACCGCCCCGCGCGGTTGATCTCGTTGCGGGTGGGCTACACGGCCCAGCCCGACGCCCGCAAGGTCCACCAGACCGTCACGCCCTACGGCGGCGGCGCCGCGATGCTGGTCGGTCTGTGCGTCGCCTTGGTCGCCGCGGTGTTCATCCCCGAACTGCGCATGGTGATCTCGTCGTCACATGAGATGTTGGGGGTGGTCATCGCCACGGGCGTTATCTTCGTCGTCGGCGTCGTGGACGACTTCCGCGAGATGAGCCCACCGGCCAAGGTGGCGGGACAGTTCCTCGCCGCCTCGGTGCTCTACTTCAGCGGCGCCACGATGTACCAGCTCAAGTTGCCCTTCGCGGGCTTCGTCGTGCTCGGCCCGTCGATCCTGCCCCTGATCACCGCCGTGTGGGTCTTCGCGATCTCCAACGCGATCAACCTGATCGACGGGCTCGACGGCCTGGCCGCGGGCATCGTGGCCATCGCCTCGGCGACGCTGTGCGTGTACGGACTGCGCCTCGAAGACCTGGGACTGTTACCGGTGACCAACGTAGGACCACTGATCGCGGCGCTCACCTTTGGAATCTGTGTCGGCTTCCTGCGCGACAACTTCCATCCGGCCAAGCTGTTCATGGGCGACGCCGGCGCGTTGATGCTCGGGCTCTTGATGTCGGCCTCGACGATGGTGATCGGGGGGCGCACCCCGCCAGCGAGCGGCGTCACCTTCTTCTTCTTCGCGCCCCTGCTCATCCCCGTGTTCATCCTCGGCGTACCGCTCATCGACGCGGTCTGGGCCTTCGTGCGACGTACCGCCTCGGGACAGGGGTTCCACACCCCGGACAAGAACCACATCCATCACCGCCTCATGCGGCTCGGACATGGTCATCGGCGCACGGTGTTCATCCTCTGGCTCTGGACGGCGCTGCTGTGCGGCTTCGTCCTCTTCCCGCTGTTCGAGCCGCGCGTGAACGTCTTCATCCCCTTCGGCGTGGCGTTGCTGCTCGTGGGCCTGCTCACCTGGTTCAGCCCGCTGTTCAACCGCTGGACGGGTCGCGGTCCCGTGGACGTCGAGACCAGTGACGAGGCGGTGCACCAGTGAGTGATGAAGCGAACGGGACCGACCCCGCACACCACGACGGTTCCCCCGACCAGCACGAAGACGTCGGTGACGGGACATGGATCGGCCTGGGCGCACTCGCGGCGCTCGGCACGACGATCGCGATCACCGAGGCCGTGGGCGTCGTGGCCGGCATCTGGATCGACCGGACGTGGGGGACCACTCCGTGGGGTCTCGTTTTCGGGATAGTGTTGGGGACGGTCGCCGCCGTGGTGAGCGTAGTGAAGCAAGTCCGGCGTTTCCTCTAGAAACCTAATTGCCCGTGCTTGAGAACCTACCCACGAATACGTTGCCGCGCCTGTTGAGGCGGACGACCGTCTCCGCCCTCGCGGCGGGACTCGTGGGCTTCGTGGTCGCCCTTGTCATCGCGCCGCCCCTGGCCGCACTCGGCGTGGCGATCGGCGTGGGGCTCGCCGTGGTCAACCTGCGCTTCCTCGATCGACAGGCCGCGCGCGTCGAACTTCGAGGTGAGCAGAGTTCCAAAGCGGTCCGTCGCCAACTCGGTGGTAAGACCACCGGACGCCTCGCGGTAGTCACCGTGGTGGTGCTCGCGCTGGTTTGGCTGAACGCCCCCTTAGGAATCGGTATTGTATCGGGGCTCGTGATTTATCAAATCGTGTTCGTGATCAACGTGATGCGCGTGGTGGCGAGCCAAGGAGGCCCAGAGTGAAGATGCTGTACGCCGCGAAGACGATCACGGTTGGCGTCCACCCGACCTTCCGCGTGTTCGGCTTGACGATCGACGGCGACATCGTGATGTCGACGTTGTTGACGGCGGCGATCTTCCTCTTCCTCGCGCTTCGCATGCGCGCGCGCGTCTCAGACGGCGTGCCGAGCAAACTCCAACTGTTCTGGGAGATCCTGGTTGAGCAGGTCACCGAGCTCGCGCTCTCGGCGATCGGGCCCAAGGGTCGGCGCTACGTGCCTATCGCGGTCACGATCTTCCTCTTCATCCTCATCGCCAACTGGATCGACTTCATCCCGTCGGCGATGCACCCCGGTGTGTCGGGCCCAATCTTCCCCGCTCCGACCGGTGACGTGAATCTACCGCTCGCCATGGCGTTGGTGGTGATCGTCTGGGTGCACATCGAGTCGTTCCGCGCCCGCGGGTTCAAGGGCTACTTCAAGCACTACGCCCAGCCCTACGCGGCCCTGACGCCAATCAACATCGTCGAGGAGATCACCAAGCCGATCACCCTGACCTTCCGTCTCTTCGGCAACCTGTTCTCCGGTGGCCTGTTCGTGGTGGTGCTCACCACGCTGCTGCCCATCTACATCAGCCCGCCGTTCGAGATCGGCTGGAAGCTCTTCGACACGGGACTGCTCGGCGCGATCCAGGCGTTCATCTTCATGCTTTTGACGATCCTCTACTTCGGCATGGCCACGAGCCACGAGGAAGAGCCAGTCGTCGCACTTGAGGCCTCACACTAAACCAACCCAGGAGGAAAGATTAAAATGGCAAATACAGACTCCGTTGCGTCTGCGGTACGCATCGCTGGTGCGCTCGTCGGCGGCGGTCTCGCCCTCGGCGGTGGCGCCATCGGTGCGGCGATCGGTGACGGCCTCGCCGGTAGCCAGACGATCGCCGCCATCGCTCGTCAGCCCGAGATCGAGAACAAGGCCCGTCAGTACTTCTTCTTGACAGTTGGTCTGGTGGAGGCGATGTACTTCATCAACCTGCTGTTCATGGTGGTCTTCGTCTACGTCTTCAAAGCGCAGTAGTCATGACGTTGGTCGGCCCACGTCGGTGGGCTGACCAACGTGTTCACCCACTAATCAAAGTAGGACTCTCGAGATGATTGGCGTATCAATCTTCCTTCTCCCCAACGGCACGTTCTTCGTCGAACTGCTGGTGTTCGTCGTGATCGTGCTCATCATGGCTAAGTACGTGCTGCCACCGCTCAACAAGGCGATGGAGGGCCGTCAGGAGAAGATCCGTGCCTCCCTGGAAGCCGCCGAACAGGCGCGCGCCGAAGCGGCCGCGGCCGGCGACGAGCGGGCCAAGGTGCTCGCCCAGGCTCGGGACCAGGCCCGCGACATCGTCGCGGCGGCCCAGGCCCTGGCCGAACAGGTCAAGAGCGAGGCCGGCGGACGTGGTCAGGCCGAGTACGACCGGATCGTCGGCTCGGCCAACGACGAGGTCGCCACGGCGCGCCAGCGCGCCATCGAGGAGGCCTCGGCGCGAATCGGTGAGATCGTCTTTGACTTGGTGAACAAGATCGTCGGGCGCGAGGTCGACCAGCAGACGCACCAGGACCTCATCCGTGAGGCGGTCGCCGCTCTCACGGCCGAGGCGCAGCGCGGAACGAGTCGCTGACCATGTTGCCCAAGCTCGAAGGTTACGCCGCCGCCCTCCTGGGAACGTTGGATGCGGCCGACCTCACGACGGTCGCGAGCGACCTCGTCGCACTCGAGCAGACGGTGCTGACACGCGCCGACCTGCGCGGCGTGCTTGCCGACACCTCGATTGCGGGACCCGTGCGTGGGGTCATCGTGCGCGAGCTACTCGCGGGCAAGGTGGCTGACACCACGAGCCGCCTGGCCGTCTTCGCAGCGACGATGGTGCCGGCCCAAGAGGTCCCGCGCGCGATCGGGGAGTTGAACCAGGGCGCGCACCACCTCGTCGAGACGGGCGCCATCGAGCAGAGCAACCTGGGACTGCTCGGGGCGCGCAAGCGCGTCGGCGGATACGCCGACGCCATCCTTGAGGACTTAGCGACCGAAGACTTCGCCGCGATCGAGCACGAGCTCTTCACCTGGGCGCGCACGATTGAGGAGAACCAGGAACTGCGCCGACTGCTCGTTGACCGCGACGCGTCCCTCGACGCGCGACTGGCGGTCACCGACCAACTGCTTAGTGGGCGTGTGAGCGCCGCCACACTGGCGCTCGCGCGCTACGTCATCGTCGGTGGGCGCCCCCGAGACGTCGTGGGGACCCTCGACTTCCTCGTTGACCACGTCGCCGAGGCGAGGAACTGGCGCGTCGCACGAGTCCACAGCGCCCGCGCGCTCAACGAACAAGACCAGCTCGATCTCGCGCGGTCCCTGAGCGCCCTGACGGGCGGCTCGGTCGAACTGCAGATCGCCGAGGAGCCCGAGTTGCTCGGCGGGGTGCTCGTCGAGGTTGGCGACTTGCGCCTCGACGCCACGACTCGCGGTCGCTTGAGCACGCTGCGCGACGCCGTCGCGAGCGGCCACTTTTACGAATCAGCTTTGAAGCAAAACGACTAGGAAAAGGAAACTGTGATGACTGAGCTCACGATTAGTGCCACGGAGATCACCGAGGCGCTGCGCAAGCACGTCGCCGACTTCAATCCGGCGATCGGCGCCGAGCAGGTCGGGCGCGTCGTCGAAGTCGGGGACGGCATCGCACGTGTGTCGGGACTGCCGTCGGCGAAGGTGAACGAGCTGCTCGAGTTCGAGGACGGCACCGTCGGCCTCGCGATGAACCTGGACGAGGAGACCATCGGTGCGGTGGTGCTCGGCTCGGTTGACAAGATCGAGGAGGACCAGATCGTCCGTTCGACGGGTCGGATCCTCTCGATGCCGGTCGGTGACGCGATGCTCGGACGCGTGGTGAACGCGCTCGGTGAGCCAATCGACGGACGCGGGCCACTGCAGAACCCCCAGTCGCGCCGCATGGAGGTCCAGGCACCGGGCATCATCGGTCGCCAGCCCGTGGGCGAGCCCCTCCAGACGGGTATCAAGGCCATCGACGCCATGACCCCGATCGGCCGAGGTCAGCGTGAGTTGATCATCGGTGACCGCAAGACGGGCAAGACGACGGTCGCCATCGACACGATCCTCAACCAGAAGGGTCAGGGCGTCAAGTGCATCTACGTCGCCATTGGCCAGAAGAACTCGTCGGTCGCCCAGACCGTCAAGACCCTCGAGGACCACGGGGCGATGGAGTACACCGTCGTGGTCGTCGCCTCCGCTGGGGACCCCGCACCTTTCAAGTTCCTCGCCCCCTACGCCGGCTGCGCGATCGGTCAGCAGTGGATGGACGGCGGCGAGCACGCCCTCGTCGTCTACGACGACCTCTCCAAGCAGGCCGAGGCCTACCGACAGATCTCGCTGCTGCTGCGTCGCCCACCGGGCCGCGAGGCCTACCCCGGCGACGTCTTCTACCTGCACAGCCGTCTCCTGGAGCGCGCCGCGAAGCTGTCCGACGAGCTCGGTGGCGGGTCGATGACGGCGTTGCCCATCATCGAGACCAAGGCGGGCGACATCTCGGCCTACATCCCGACCAACGTGATCTCGATCACCGACGGTCAGGTGTTCCTCGAGTCCGACCTCTTCTACTCGGGCGTGCGCCCGGCGATCAACGTCGGTAACTCGGTGTCGCGCGTCGGTGGCGCCGCCCAGATCAAGGCCATGAAGTCGGTGGCCGGTACGCTCAAGATCGACCTCGCGCAGTTCCGCGACCTCGAGTCGTTCGCGACCTTCGGTTCCGAGCTCGACAAGTCGTCCCAGGCCCAGCTCGACCGTGGGTACCGCCTGACCGAGCTCTTGAAGCAGGGTCTGAACGCGCCGGTGCCCGTCGAGGAGCAGGTCATCGTGATCTACACCGGCACCCGTGGCTGGCTCGACACCGTGCCGGTGAGCGACGTGCGCCGCTTCGAGTCCGAGTTGCTCGCGACCTTCCGCGCGAAGCACCCCGAGCTGCTCGAGCAGATCCGTACGTCGGGCACCCTGCCCGACACCGATGCGATCGACGCGGCGATGCGTAACTTCGTCGACAACTTCGCCGTCAGTAACTAAGCCAACCCGCGAGTCAGAGAGGAGGAGACATGGCCGGTGGACAGGAACGCAACCTTCGCCGTCGTATCAAGACGGTCAACGCGACGCGCAAGATCACCAAGGCGATGGAGCTAATTGCGGCGTCTCAGATCACGCGCAGTCAGGCTCGCATCACCGCCAACCGTCCCTTCCGCGACGGCATGCGTCGGATCATCATCGAAGCCGCCAAGGGCGATCCCGCCGCGGCCAAGCGTCTGCTCGCCCAACCCGAGAACGTCGAGTCGGCCCTGGTGCTGATCGTGGCGGGGGACCGGGGACTCTCGGGTGCCTACAACTCGTCGGTGCTGCGCGCCGGTGAGCGGCTCGTGAACTCGCTTCGCGCCCAGGGCACGAATGTGCGAATCATCGCCGTTGGCAAGAAGGCGGCGCCGTACTTCCGCTTCCGTGGCTTCAACGTCGAGCAGAGCTTCATTGGCTTCGCTGACCGCCCGAGCTTCGCCGACGCCCGCGGCGTGGCGAGCACGGTCGCCGCGCCCTACATCGACGGGGAAGTCCAGCAGGTCTTCCTCGTGTCGACTCGATTCCTCTCGGCCGGCTCCCAGGTCGTCGAGACCGAGCAGCTCCTGCCGCTCAGCGTGCCCGAGGCGCCCGTGGAGACGAGCACGAAGCTGAAGGGCTACACGGAGTTCGAGCCCGAGGTCGAGCAGTTGCTCTTCTTCCTGGCGCCACGGGCCCTGGAGAGCGAGATCTTCAGCGCGCTGCTCGAGGGCGCTGCGTCGTTCCACACGTCACAGCAGCGCGCGATGGCCGCAGCCACTGACAACGCCGACGACTTGGGTCAGAACCTGACTCGCATCATGAACCGAGCCCGACAGGACTCGATCACCACAGAAATTATGGAAATCGTGGGCGGCGCCGAAGCGCTCCGCTCGGGAAAGTGAGAGACCAATGACCATGGCCCCCGAAGAGACCAAGCTGGAGACCGGTCGCGTCGTCGCGATCGCCGGCCCGGTGGTGGACGTCGAATTCCCACCGCACTCCTTGCCCGAGATCAACCACGCGGTCGAGATGGACATCGAGCTCGACGGCGTGACGATCACCGTCGTCGGCGAGGTCGCCCAGCAGATCGGCGAGGGTCGCGTGCGATGCGTCTGCATGAAGCCCACGGACGGACTCGTGCGTGGTGCCGTCGTGCGTCAGACCGGACGCGGCATCACGGTGCCGGTCGGTGAGGCCGTGCTCGGTCACGTCTTCAACGTGATCGGCCAGTCGCTCGACACCGACGACATCGGCACCGTCGAGGACCACTGGGAGATCCACCGCAACCCGCCGTCCTTCGATCAGCTCGAGCCCCACGCCACGATGTTCGAGACGGGCATCAAGGTCATCGACCTGCTCGCCCCCTACGTCCAGGGTGGCAAGATCGGCCTCTTCGGCGGTGCGGGCGTCGGCAAGACGGTCTTGATCATGGAGATGATCCGCCGCGTGGCCGAGCAGCACGACGGCGTGTCGGTCTTCGCCGGCGTGGGCGAGCGCGCCCGTGAGGGTACCGACCTCCTGCTCGAGATGCGCGAGTCCGGCGTTATTGAGAAGACAGCACTGGTCTACGGGCAGATGGACGAGCCGCCGGGGGTGCGCCTTCGCGTCGCGCTCGCCGCGCTGACGATGGCCGAGTACTTCCGTGACGTGAAGAACCAGGACGTGCTGTTGTTCGTGGACAACATCTTCCGCTTCGTCCAGGCCGGTTCCGAGGTGTCAACGCTGCTCGGGCGTATGCCGAGCGCGGTGGGCTACCAGCCGACCCTGGCCGATGAGATGGGTGAGCTCCAAGAGCGCATCACCTCGACGCGCGGCCGTTCGATTACCTCGCTGCAGGCCGTCTACGTGCCCGCGGACGACTACACCGACCCGGCACCGTTCACGACCTTCACCCACCTCGACGCGACGACCGAGTTGAGCCGTCAGATCGCGGCGCTCGGTATCTACCCCGCGGTGGACCCGCTCACCTCCACCTCGAACATCCTCGCGCCCGAAGTGGTCGGGGACCGGCACTACGCCGTTGCCCGTCGCGTCCAGCAGATCCTCCAGCGGAACAAGGAACTCCAGGACATCATCGCGATCCTCGGTCTCGACGAGCTGTCCGAGGAGGACCGCATCACCGTCTCGCGCGCCCGCAAGATCCAGCGGTTCCTGTCCCAGCCGATGTTCGTGTCCAAGGTCTTCACGGGTATCGAGGGCATCAACGTGCCCGTCGCCGAGACGATCGAGTCCTTCGAGCACCTGGTCAACGGCGACCTCGACCAGTACCCGGAGCAGGCCTTCTTGAACGTCGGCGGCGCGTCCGATGTCGAGCGCAAGGCTGCCGAGTTGGCGAACGAGTAGTCGTGGCCACGTTGAAGGTTGAGATCGTCACGCCCGAAGCGGCGTTGTGGCGCGGTGAGGCGAACGCGTTGATCGCGCGCTCCTCGGAGGGTGACTTCACGATCCTGCCCCAGCACACCGAGACCGTCGGTGACATCGTGGCGGGCGTCGTGCGAGTCCAGACCAACGAGGGCGAGTTCGCTTTCGCCGTGCACGGTGGCTACTTCCAGGTCGGTCCCGACGACGTTGAAGGCGTGACGCGCGCGACGGTCCTCGCGGGTGTCGCCGAACGCACGACCGATATCGACGTGGCGAGGGCCCAGGCCGCGAAAGAGCGCGCCGAGGCCGAACTGGCCGCGCTGACCAAGGGCGATCCGGAGGACCACGCGGCGCATCTGCTCGCGCACGCCGCACTGGAGCGCGCCGAACTACGCCTGCGCGCTGCGGCGAACTAGCGGACTACGCGCCGCGCCGTCAGCGTTCGTCATCCTGCGTGTGAGAGGTGGGCCGAGTGCCCACCACGTCGTTGAGCCGCGGACGGACTCGGGTCAGGTAGTAGAGCGCGACCACTAACGCGGTCGCGTCGCCAGCCGCCAGCAGGACGACAATCGCGACCACCCATCGCCATTTGGAGCGCCCGATCGAGTGGAACACACGTTCTGGCGTGCCGACGGCGTGACCCATCGCCCAGGCCGACGCCACGACTGCTACCACGACGAGCAGCGATCCGATGACGCCGACGATCGTGCCACCGCGCGCGATGGTGAGGTGGAGCAGCAGTACCCGAACCGTCAACGTCGACTGCGTGATTGTCGCAAGCATGACCCACCTCGCTTATCACCGTACCCCGTACGGCAATGCGTGTCAGCGAGCGCTCACGTACTCCAAGAGGTCGCGCTTCTCGTTCTCGAGCTCGGTCACCCGGGCCTTCACCACGTCGCCGATCGAGACGATCCCGACGAGCAGGCCGCCCTGGACGACCGGTACGTGGCGGATCCGCTTCTCAGTCATCGTGGTCATGAGTTCGTTGACCGACGTCGACTCCTCACAGGTGGTCACCGACGTGCTCATCAGGGCCGCGACCCGAAGGTCGAGGGCGTCGGCACCCTCGCGCGCGAAGGCGCGCACGACGTCGCGCTCGCTCAATATCCCGGTCAGGGGCCCCGTGCCTCCGACGACGACCAGGGCGCCGATGCCCCGCTCCTTCAGCATCGCAACCGCGTCATGCACGGAGCGTTCCTGGTTGATCGTGGCGACGTCGCGTCCCTTTGTTGCCAGCAGGTTGGCTACGTTCACTCCGGCCTCCTCAGTTCTCACGAGTTGTCCTCGTAGCCGGACCCTAACGCGCAACCGCGCCAGTCGCAACGTGTTGACTCGTGCACTGGTTCACGAATCAGAAGCCAGCGGTCGTGAACTCCTGGAGCTTGTTGTGGCGGTGGAACGTCTCAATGGTGCGCACGGTGCCCGATCGCGAACGCACCACGAGGGACTGGGTCGTGGCGCCGAACTCGGTGAAGCGCACGCCCTTGAGGAAGTCACCGTCGGTGACGGCGGTCGCCGAGAAGTAGCAGTTGTCACCGGTCACGAGGTCATCGGTGGTGAGCACTCGGTCCAGGTCGTAGCCCATCGCCTCGGCGGTCTCGCGCTCGACCTCGTCGCGCGGGTACAACACGCCTTGGATCTCGCCACCGAGCCCCTTTAACGCCGCGGCGGCGATGACACCCTCGGGCGTGCCGCCGATGCCGAGTAGGAGGTCGGCACCGGAGTTGGGCCAGCCGGTGGCGATGGCGCCGGTCACGTCGCCGTCGGAGATCAACAGGACTCGGGCGCCGGCCTCGCGGATCTCGCCGATCAACTCGTGGTGGCGGGGGCGGTCGAGCACGACGACACCCAACTCCTGGACCGGCTTGCCGAGTCGCTTGGCGAGCTCGCGCAAGTTCTCGGTGGGCGTCGCGTTGATGTCAACAGCGCCGCGCCCGCGTGGGCCCACCGCGATCTTACGCATGTAGACACACGGGCCCGGATTGAACATGGTGCCGCGCTCCGAGAGCGCGATCACCGAGACCGCACCCTTACGACCCATGGCCGTCATCGTCGTGCCGTCGATGGGGTCGACAGCCACGTCGACCAGTGGCGGCTGACCGTCACCGATGTGCTCACCGTTGAAGAGCATCGGCGCCTCATCCTTTTCGCCCTCGCCAATGACGACGATGCCGTCCATGGCGACCGCACCGAGCACGAAGCGCATGGCGTCCACGGCTGCGCCGTCGGCCGCATTCTTGTCGCCGCGACCGGCCCAGCGAGCGGCGGCGATGGCGGCCGCCTCGGTCACGCGAATCATTTCCAGGGCAAGATTACGGTCCGGTTCTGACGGTGGTTGCACGATACGAAGCGTAGCCCGCCTGTCGCGACCGGGTCCGATTGGAGCCCCCTTCCGTAGCGGCAATACTGGATGGGTGAGTTCGTTGTTGGTCAAGCCCGCGGGTCCCTTGTCGGGCGACGTCCAGGCCTTCGGCGCGAAGAACGCGGTTCTAAAGCAGATGGCCGCCTGTCTGCTGGCGAGCGGGGTCCACCGCCTGACCAACGTCCCCGCGATCAGCGACGTCGCCGTCATGACCGAGTTGCTGCGAGCGGTGGGCTGTGAGGTGGTCTCGAGCGACCACCGCCTGACCATCACGGTGCCCGACGCGAAGGACCTTCATCCGATCGCGCCCGCTCACCTGTTTGAGGCGATGCGTGCCTCAATCGTCGTGCTCGGCCCGTTGCTCGCGCGCTGCGGCGAGGCCCACATGGCCCTGCCGGGGGGCGATGACTTCGGGCAGCGACCGATCAACTTCCACACCGACGGTCTGTCGGCGATGGGCGCCGACTTCCACAACGACCGTGTCTCGATCCACGCGACGACGACGCGCACCCGATTGCGCGCGACGCGGATCACCCTGGAGTACCCGAGCCACACCGCGACAGACAACCTGCTGATGGCCTGCGTGTTGGCCGAGGGTCGCTCAGTCATCGACAACGCCGCGCGCGAACCCGAGGTCGAAGACCTGGGCCACCAGCTCATCGCCATGGGGGCTCGTATCGAGGGACTCGGCACCTCGCGGCTCACCATTGACGGCGTCGAGTCGCTCAACGCCGCCGACCACGAGGTCATCCCCGACCGCGTCGTCGCCGCGACGTATCTCGCCGCGGGGCTGATCACCGGTGGGGCGGTGCGGGTCATCGACGCGCGCGCCGACCACATGGAGATGCTGCTGCGCAAGATCGAGGCAATGGGGGGCGTCGTGGACGTCACCGGCCCGGGCATCGTCGTGCGCGGCCCCGCCCGACTGCGGGGCTGTGACGTCTCGACCTTGCCCTACCCCGGGGTCGCAACGGACTACAAGCCATTGCTTACCACCATGCTCGCCGTCGCCGACGGGGTCTCGGTCGTGACCGAGAACCTCTTCGCCGGTCGATTCCGCTACGTTGACGAACTGGTCCGACTGGGCTCGAATATCACTACCGACGGCCATCACGCGATGATCCGGGGCGTCGACCACCTCACCGGAACGACGGTGCGCGCAACGGACATCCGGGCGGCCGCCGCGCTCGTGCTCGCGGGCCTCGTCGCGGACGGGTCGACGACCGTCGAGGGGCTCGAACACGTCGAGCGCGGGTACGACGATTTCGTGGGACGGCTCACCAGTCTTGGCGCCCGAATCGAGCGTCTTCGATGATCGCGCGCGACCCCGATGAGTTGATCGTCCAAGCGGGCACGGGGTCGCGCACGGCCCTCGCGCGTTTGATTACCTACGTCGAGTCCGGTGGCTCGAATCAGCGCGCGACGGTCTCGCGCGCCTACGCGGCGCCCGCCCCCTACGTGGTCGGACTCACCGGTCCGCCTGGCGCGGGCAAGTCGACGCTCACCGACCAGTTGATCAAGACGGCGCTCGCGAGTGGCTCCTTTGACGGGACTCAGGTCTTCGACCAGATCGGCGTGCTCTGTGTGGACCCGAGTTCACCCTTCACCGGTGGCGCGATCCTTGGCGACCGGATCCGCATGCAGGACCACGCGACCAACGATCACGTCTTCATCCGCTCGATGGCCACGCGCGGCCACCTCGGTGGACTCTCACTCGCGGTGCCCGACGCGATCCGGGTCCTCGGCGCGGCGGGGTTCTCGGTGGTGTTCGTCGAGACCGTCGGCGTCGGGCAGATGGAGGTCGACATCGCCTCGGCCGCCGACACGACCATCGTGGTGACCAACCCTGGTTGGGGCGACTCGATGCAGGCGAACAAGGCCGGCCTGCTCGAGGTGGCCGACATCTTCGTTATCAACAAGGCCGACCGAGCGGGGTTGCGTGAGACCCGTCGGGACCTCGAGCAGATGCTCGAGCTCGGCAGTGCCAAAGAGCCCCGCCCGCCGATCCTCGAGACCGTCGCCAGCACGGGGGCGGGCACTGACGAGCTCTGGCGTGCGATCATCGACCATCGTCGACTCGTGACCGGTGCGCAACACGATCAGCACCGAGAGACCCAGGCGCGCGCCGAGTTGGACCGGGTCTTGTCGGTGATGCTGCGCGCGCGCATCGGCGAGTTGGCCGAGGGCTCGGCCTACGCGGACCAAGTCGCCGCGCTTATCGCCGGTGAGACCGACCCGTATCGGGCGGCTGAGGCGTTACTGTCTGAGACGTGATTGCCGCGTCGGTCGGTTTCGACCTCCTCTTTCTTGTTCACGTCCTCGCCGCCGTGGCGACGATCACCGTCATCGCGGTGATGCGATCTGGGGCCGTGGCGGTCGCGGGCGGCGCCGACGCAGTCATCCAACGTCGCCGCTTCCCCGAACGGCGCAACTGGGCGGCACGGGTCGTCCATCTCCTGGTATTGAGCGGTTTGGCCGTGTCGGCGACGGGCGGCAGCGCGGACTCGCTGCGGCGGCCCTTCGTGATCGTGGGCCTGCTGTGCTACCTCGCCATCGCCGGTCACCTCGAGGCGCGGACGTTGCCCCTGGAGCGTACGGTAGCCAACGAGATCGCCCGCGACGGCGTGGCCGAGGTCGCCAAGGGCCGTCAGCTCACCCGCTCCATTGACGTGATCGCGGTCCTGCTCGCTGTCGCTTTGATCTCGATGCTCGTCCAGTTTTAGGTCCGAGGCGAGCGATCTACAAGAAGGCTGCGCGCCCGACCATGCCGGCCGCGACCGTGGCGTTGGTCACCTCATCGATCAGTACGAAGCTCCCCGTGACCCGGTTGTCTCGGTAGTCGTCGACCACCAGTGGGTCCGCGGTCTGCAACTGGACCAAGCCGATGTCGTTGGTGCGTAGCTCATCGCCGTCTTCGACGGTGAGCGTGGCCACGTCGACGACGCCGTCGAGCCCGACGATGCGCGCTGGGGTGACCCGGGTGGTGTGCTTCAGGCGTAGGCGCGAGCCGGTCGTGAGCGGGCGTTCGCCGAACCAGCAAACGGTTGCGGTGATCTCGCGCGTCACCCGCGGTAGCGGCGCACAGGCGAGCAGGTCGCCGCGTCCGGCGTCAGTCTCGTCGGCGAGGGCCACGTCGATCGAGAGTCCGGCACCGGCTTGGACGTCGGGACCGTTGTGCAACGTGTTGAGGGCGGTGATCGTCGTCTCGATGCCGGCGGGTAACAGGGTGACGACGTCTCCTTCGTGCAGGGTGTCACCGTTGACCATGCCGGCGTAGGTCCGCCCGCCGCCGGGCTGGCGCAGCACCCACTGGATGGGCAGGCGAGGTCCGTTAGTCGAGTTCGTCCACGCGCCGGCGTCGCTCGACTCGAGCGCCGCGAGCACGGTGGGGCCGGAGTACCAGGGGGTGTGATCGGACGCGTCAACGACGTTGTCACCGAGCAGCGCCGAAGTTGGCACGCAGGTGATCGCGTCGAAGCCAAGTTCACCGGCGACGGTCTCCACCTCGTCGACCACGCTCTGGAAGGCTGCGGGCGACCAGTGCACCGCGTCCATCTTGTTGACCGCCACCACGAGGCCGCGAACGCCGAGCAGCGCCGCGATGCAGAGGTGGCGGCGGGTCTGCTCCTTGAGCCCGTGCGCGACGTCCACTACGACGAGCGCGAGGTCCGCCGTGGAGGCGCCGGTGGCCATGTTGCGGGTGTACTGCACGTGGCCCGGGCAGTCGGCGATGATGAACTTGCGTTGCGGGGTCGAGGCGTAGCGGTAGGCAACGTCGATGGTGATGCCCTGCTCGCGCTCGGCGCGCAGGCCGTCGGTCACGAAACTCAGGTCGAGGTCGCCCACGCCGCGACGCTCCGAGGCGTTGACCACGGCGTCGAGCTGGTCGTCGAAGAGCTGTCGGGTGTCTACGAGGAGACGGCCGATGAGCGTGGACTTGCCGTCGTCGACCGAGCCGATGGTCGCGAGGCGCAAGATGTCGGTCGTGCGCTGCATTTAGAAATAGCCCTCGCGCTTGCGGTCTTCCATCGCCGTCTCGGAGAAGCGATCGTCGGCTCGGGTCGCACCGCGTTCGGAAACATTCGCGGTCGCCACTTCGTGCACGATGGCCTCGAGCGTGACGGCGTCTGATTCGACCGCACCGGTGCAGGTGGCGTCGCCGACCGTGCGGTAGCGCACGAGGCGACGCTCGACGTGCTCGCCGGGGCGAGGTTGGATGAATTCATTGACGGCAAGCCACATCGCGTCCCGACGCACAACATCGCGCTCGTGGGCGAAGTAGATCGGTGGCAGCGCGACGTTCTCACGCGCGATGTACTGCCAGATGTCGAGTTCGGTCCAGTCCGACAGCGGAAAGGCACGCAGGTGCTCACCGGCATTGACCCGACCCTGGTAGAGCTGCCAGAGCTCGGGGCGCTGCTGACGAGGGTCCCACTGTCCGAACGCGTCGCGAAACGAGAGGATCCGTTCCTTGGCGCGGGCCTTGTCCTCGTCGCGCCGCGCGCCGCCGAAGGCGGCGTCAAAGCCGTGCTCGACGATCGCGTCGAGCAGTGCGACCGTCTGAAGACGGTTACGCGCGCCGTGGGGGCCAGGGTCGGCCACCCGACCACGGTCGATCGCCTCCTGGACGCTCGCGATCACGAGGCGCGCGCCGAGTCTGGCGACAGTCTGGTCACGGAATGCGAGGACCTCGGGGAAGTTCTGCCCGGTGTCCACGTGCATGACGGGAAAGGGGAGGCGACCCGGTGCAAAAGCCTTGACGGCCAGGTGCAACAGCACCGCCGAGTCCTTCCCGCCCGAGAAGAGCAGCACGGGGCGTTCGCACTCGGCGGCTACCTCGCGCAGAATGTAGACGGCGTGGGACTCGAGCAACGAGAGATGGTCAGTGGTCGTCTGGGGGCGCAGGGGTGTCAAGGTCATGGTTCCGTTCCTCGAATAGTCTACAATATCACTAGGAAATATTAAACTTTTCGAGGTCTTTTCATGATGATACCCAGTCAGCCCACGATTCAGGACCTGGCGGCGCTCAACTCCCAGTTCGAGACGGCCGATCCGAGCGAGGTGTTGGCGTGGGCGTTCGACCAGCTGGGCGACGTGGTGGTCGCGTGCTCCTTCGAGGATCTGGTGCTCGTGGACCTCGTGCGCACGCGCTGGCCCGAGGCCGAGTTCGTCTTCTTGGACACCGGCGGACACTTTCCCGAGACGCTCGAGTTCGTCGACCGAATCGAGCGCGAGTGGTCACTGCGAATCACCCGACCCGACCTCGGTCCCGACGTCGCCGAGTGGCCCTGTGGCACCGCCCAGTGCTGTGCCCTACGCAAGGTCGAGCCGCTCCAGCGCACGCTCGCGGGTCGCGCGGGTTGGATCACGGCGCTCAAGCGTGTGGACGCGCCGACACGCGCGACCACACCCATCGTCTCCCATGACGAGAAGTTCGGTCTGGTCAAGGTCAACCCGCTCGCGACCTGGACTGATGATGACATCGCGTACTACATCCAACAGCACGCGCTGGCGTCGCACCCACTGTGGGCCGAGGGGTACGCGTCGATCGGTTGCGCGGCGGTGACGACCAAGCCAGTGAACCCCGGCGACCGTCGAAGTGGACGTTGGGCCGGTGGTGACAAAGTCGAATGTGGACTGCACGAGGAGTAACATCCACCAATTTCACGTGACGGCCTTGTACATTTAACGGCAATGTCGAGTGAGATCCAGCGAACGCGAGCCGGATGCTACTGATCATCCTGCTACTGCTCTGGGGTGCGTTCCTCATCCCGATGCTGGTACGGCGGATTCGCGACAATCGTAACGACCGGTCAATCGAGCACTTCCACGAAGAACACGACGTTTTAGCCCGACGCGCGGTCGTCGAACCAGTGCACCGCTTGGACGAGTACGACGGGTACGGGTCCTACGAGCCAGAGCGCGCTCAGCCCCGTCGTCCGCATCTGACGGTCGTTCACGACGACGACACCTACCAGACACTCGAGGCCCGCAGTTCATGGGACGAGTGGAGCGAGGACTACGAGTTCGATGAGTCGCCCGACTGGCGTCGCGACGTGCGCACCGAGTCACCCTCGGCCCAGCGACCGACTGCCAACCGGTACGCCGCGGCCTACGCGGCGACACCACGGCCGGCGTCTCACCGGCCGACGTCCACACGGCCGGCCGCGACCAGTCGCGCGCGATCGATGCGCGCTCGTCGGCGTGTCATGTTCACCCGTCTCGTCCTGACCGCGGTGACGCTCAGCATCATCGGATTCTTCACTGGCTTCGCGTTGGCCTGGGACCTCGCGATCGTCGCGTGGATCGGCGTCGTCGGGTTCATCGCGCTGGCGTTCTACGCGGTGGGCCAGGGGTACCTCCACGAGTCGTCGCTCGGGGTCGGTTCGCTCAGTCGTCGTCCCGCAGCGCCGGTCGAGCCACTCGACTCCCGTCGAGCCCGCGCCCCACGTCACAGCGAGCCGGTCTATGACGAGTACGTCGATGATGAATTCGAGGAGTTCCCACCTTTCGAGACCCGCCCGGGTGCCCGAGTGAATGGCCGGTGGCACGGCGACGAATCTGACCGTTACGCGTTGGGCTAAACTGGTGGCTCCTTCGGGGGTGTAGCTCAATTGGTAGAGCGCTACGTTCGCAATGTAGAGGCAGTGGGTTCGAATCCCATCACCTCCACCGACCGGGACGGTGCGCGAACCGCATCGCCCGCCATGGCGTCGCCAGCCAAAGGCACGCGAAAGACGGGCTGAATGGCGTTGCGGCTGTCTACACGAATTTCGTGGATGAGGGCTTGTAGGAGTGATTTAACCACGGCTGGTGAGCCTTCGGCGATGGCCTCGTTCACTCGGTCGCGCAGTGTCGCGAGTTCCTCGGGCGACGCACACGTGATGTCGGCCTGTTCCATCTCCTCGTTCAGTTCTTCGCGGCGGGCTCGAAGAACGGTGGCGCGAGTGGCGAGTTCCTTCACTCGTTCACCGCACAGTGCCTCGGGCATGGAACCCGACTCGAAAGCTCGTAGGTAGCGATCGATACTGGCGTCGACCTTGGCGAGTTCATTGGTGACGGCTTGTAGTTCGTCGTCGTGGCGCGAATGACCGTCGCGGGCTTGTAGCTGTGCTTGGCCAACGGCAGCGCGAAAGAGGTCCGAGTCCTCGTAGGCGGCGAGCAGCGACTCGAGGATGGCACTATCGAGCACGTCGGCGGGCAGCCGGTCGGCGTCACAGGTCTTGGTGCCGTAGCGCTGGCGCGAACCGCAGGTGTAGTAGCGATAGGTCTCGTTGCGACCGGTTGCGCGGGTGCCACTGAAGTGCTGACCGCAGTGTGAGCAGACGACCAGTCCGGTGAGCAGGTAGTCCGACGCGTTGGTGGCGCGCTTGGCGCTGTCCTCTGCGCGCTCATCGAGGATCACCTGTGCGGCGTCGAAGAGCTCCTCGTCGACGAGAGCGGGGTGACTGCCGTCGCACCACCCGTCGCGGTAGCGGACCTGGCCGAGATAGACCCGACTGCGCAGCACGGTGAGAACCGACTTGAACGACCAGGGTTTGCCCGATCGGGTCACCAGGCCCGCCGCGTTGAGCCAATTGGCGACGGCGTGACTGCCGAGGTGCTGGTTCGCGTAGAGGTCGAAGAGCACCGGCACGAGGGGTGCTTCGGACTCATCCACGCTGAGACGGCCCTCACCCTTCACCGCGCGGTAGCCGTAGGGGGCGACGCCGCCGCACCAACCGCCGAGGCTGGCCTTGCGGTCCATGCCCGCGATCACGCGGTCGATGATGGTAGCTCGTTCAAATTCGGCGAAGACGCCGAGCATCTGGACCATCATGCGTCCCGCCGGAGACGTGGTGTCGAAGGGTTCGGTCGCCGAGCGAAAGCCCACGTTCACGCTGTCCAAGGTCTCTAGTATCTCGGCGAGCCCGCGCACGCTGCGCGAGAGCCGGTCGACGCGGTAGACGAGCAGGAGATCGAACTTTCCGGCCTTGGCGGCGCGCAGCGCGCTGGTGAGTCCGGGGCGCTCCAACTTGGCACCCGACATCTGGTCGGTGAAGGTGGCGACCAATTCCCAGTCCTCTTGGCTCGCGACGTAGTTGCTCAGTTTCTCGGACTGCGCGCCGAGGGAGTAGGGCTGGTTGACCTCGTCGGTCGAAATCCGGGTGTAAGTGGCGATGCGCACGATGCTCTCCTCAATCGGTGGCGGTAGACATAACTTCAAACAAACTGAACGTCCACTTTGCTAGTCAACCATGCGTCGACGCTGTGACATCGGAAGGTTCGATCACGACACCGGTGGGGCGACCCCCAGACACCGTTCGGTCGAGCACGGACCCCAGCAGCGTTGCGAGCGCGATCGTCGCGCGAATCTCGTCGGCGTTCGAGAGATCGACGAAGACGGGTGCGTTGATGCACAGCGAAACCGAGGCGCTGTCCTTCGGCGTCGTTGGTCGAGGGGGTTGCACGGGTCGGCCAGGTCCGGGGCCACGAGAACCGGGGTAGTCGACCTTCGGACGGGGGTTCTTGCGTGGCGTCACGGTTCACGCCGTTCGAAGTCGAGGAAGTGACGAGGCCGCTCGTCCCAGAGGTCGGCGTCATGTCGTCGTTCGATGCAGCGAGCCTCACGGGCCTCCGTTCGCGACTGCACCTTCTCTCGCTGGCCCTGCAACGCGAGCCAGGCATCACCAAGACTGCTCCAACCGGCCCCGATCCACTTCCACACGCCAATATTGATTGACTGTTCGTTGGGTGCGGTGCCGTGTTGACGCTGTACCTGCCAAGCTTGGCGCTCCGCCCGCAAGAACTTGAAGGTCACTGAGTAGCGACGCGACTTGGTGAGCCAGTGGCCGCCAAAGCCGAGCGAGTGTGCCCACGTGCGCAGGCGCGCGAGATGGGTCAGTGCACCGAGCCGCCACGCCATCGTGACCAGACGGGCCAAGTGTACCGACACGTTACGTGCGTCGAGGTCGTCGAGACTCGTGAGACGCCGGTCGAGGGCGCCCAGATCGTCGGTGGATTTTGTCGCGTACTTGGCGACGTAATTCGCAACGGCGCGCGAACTGCGTCGTGACTCACTACTGTCGGCGTCGTCACCGTCGACCTCGCTGGCGTTGATCACGCGCACGTCGAGTTGTCGACCCCACCGCGCACTTGCGAGTGGTGCGTCCGAGAATCCTGCGGGCAGCGGTGCCGACACCTTCGAGGCGGCGGCGCGAATAGCCGAGGTGAGAGTCTGTGCGTCGATGAAGTGCGGTACATCACCTTCGCCGTCACGGGGATCGACGCGCAGTATCGCGTGCAGGTGCACGACGCCCCGGCGTTGGAACTCGGCGACCTTGGCGAACGAGAGTCGCACCGACTGGTCCAGTTCTTTTACGTTCATCTCGCAGAGTCGCGCGAGTTCGCGTCGCACGTAGATGGTGGTGCGCCGCCACAGTTCGGGACAGGTCGCGTTCCACAAGACTGATTGCTCGTAGTCGTAGCAGTCGGGGCAGATCGGGTGTCCGAGTGCGGGATCATCGGCGCGGTGGCGAAGGTGGCAGGTGGCGCGGCGACCGTGCGCGCAGGGTTGCTGGTTCGTGCCCGCACGACAGGGTCTCGTGCCCCTCGCGCCGTGGACCGCGCCGAAGCTTGGGGCAGTGAACGTGGCGAAGACCATCGGGTGTTGCGACACTGATTCCGGCACGCCCTTGCCACCCGACATCCCTGCTCGCACGAGCATCCTCGCGTCACTCGCGTAGAGGGCGGCGCAACTGGGACAGCGCGTCGCGCGTCGGGTACCGCACGCCTTCAAGAGCACGCCATCTGGTTCGTCGTTCGTGGAGTACGAACGCAGAATCTCGCCGGTCGAGGTGTCTACGCTCACCGAGTTGCCAATGAGACGGATGGGGTGCGCGCACCAGCCGCACTGTTCGCCCTGGCGTTGCAGGTTGGCCAAGGACGCCGGGTCACTGGCGCGAGCCAGCACCCCGTGCCAGGTCTTCTCGTCGGGTGCGCGGGTGACCATAGACACGGTTCCTACTTCCCGAGTCGAAGTTGGCGGGCACGCTCGGCCAGTGCGCGCACGTCATCGTCGTTCAGGTGAAAGGCACGCAGTTGCACCGGTACGCCACCTTCGTGAAGGAGCAGACCGACCCCGCGCCGCGCCGAGTTGAGGTTCGACGCGGAGAAGCCCTCGCTGGCCCAACCGGCCCCGAGCACGGTGTCACTCGCGTCGCGCGTCGCACAGCGCAGCGCCCAGCGAAACCCGAAGAGATCGCGCAGTGTCGACGGCACAATGTCCGTCGAGGGCTTCTGCGTGGCCGCCAGCACGATGATCCCGGCGGCTCGCCCACGTGCGACGAGGTCGCGCAGCAGTTCGGCGAAACGCTGGGCGGACTTCTTGTCGGTCCCCGCGACGTAGAGCGCGAGCTCGTCGATGACGACGACGCGCAGGCGAAGCCCCTCGGCGCGGGTCACCTTGCGCACGCCGCGACGCAGGAGCTCGTCATAACGGTCGTCCATCTCAACGGTCAGCTCTTCGAGGACCGTGATGGCGAGTTGCACGTCGTGGCCGACGAAGACTCTCGCGCACGCTGACCACGCGCTGAGTTCGACTACTTTGCCGTCGAAGAGACAGAGGTCGACTTCGGGGTCGAGCGCGGCGGCAGCCACCAGCAGCGATAGGGCGACCGACTTGCCCGCGCCGGGTTCGCCGCCCAGCAGCACGTTGCGCTCGGGTAGCGACAGCGTCACGATCTCACCCTCTTCGTTAACGCCCACCGGGACTGCGTCCCAGAGACAGGTCCGCTGCATGTGGAGCAGTGGACAGCGCAGCGCTTCAACACCGAACGGGTCGTCACGGGTGATGGTCAGTGACACGAGGTTCCGCTTGGCCGAGTTCGCCACGCAGCGAACCTGGCGCACCCCGAGCGACGCCGCGAGGACGGCTTCGGCCTTCACGAGGTCATCAATGGACGTACCACGCCAGAGCACAAGCTCGACACGGTCCCCGAAGGTCGTGCGCGTGATCTTGACGATGTGAGGCCGCTTCTCGCTCAGCACTCCGGGCAGCGCGTGGAACGCGGCTTCGAGGTGTCGACGCACGCTTGATCGGTGCAACAGTCGCCCGAGGAATCGGCGAAGTGGACCGACGCAGAGGACGGTCGTAACGAGTGCGACCGGAGCGGCGATGGCGAAGAACAGACCGAAGCGCACGTAGAGCCAGACGCCGAGTCCGGTGGGTAGAGCGAACAGCCCGAGCTCAACGCGCCAGACGGCGAGCAGGCGCAGCAGTTCATCGAGCATTTCGTCGGTCATTGAACGTGAGTTGGTGGGAGCGTTCATTGGAAGTTCCTTTCGAGAAGGGGAAGGTGCCCCGAGAGAGAGTTCTCTCGGGGCGCACCTCCTTAGGCCGCGACCGGGGCCTTGGTCGCGGGACCGGACAGGACTTCCACTCGCTCGGCGCGGAAACTCACGCCATGACGGTCGCCCATCTGCCAGGTCGTCGCCACGAGACCAGTGACCTTCACCTGGGCTCCGAGCGTGAGGCCCTTGGGCTCGCCGGCCACCTTCACGACGAGGATGTCGGCTCCTTCACCGCCGATCGCCACGACACTGACGGCGAAAATCGCCTTGCCGTCGGCGTCGACACGCTGTTGTTTCGAGTCGAAGTCGATCACCGGCTCGGCAATCGAAACCGCGAGAAAGTCGAGGCTACTTGTTTCAATGGGTAGTTTCATGTTCGTTCCTTCGTGCGTTGTCGGCACAATCTGTGGCGACGAAACGAAGGTAAAGAATCTCAGGTGGTGAAAAGGCGAAAACAGTCAAAGTCACAGCAGGATTGTGAGTGATTGTTAGTTGCCGTCGAGGGTCGCCAGCAGGCGCGTGGAGTTACGTCAACCGTCTGGCGCGCGGAGAACTCGTCGAACTACTCAGCCGTAGAGGCGTTGCTTGAGTTTGCGCAGGGCCAGACTTCGCCGTCGGCCCAACTGGTCTTCGATTTCTTCGATGATCATCATCACGAGTCCCAAGTTCCTGAGTTCCTCGGGTGCGATCTCTTCGATGTGCAGCAGCGTGTCGATCGCGCGCTCGGGCGACTTGATCAGAAGATTGGCTCGCGCGACGTCGATCAAGAAGCGGGCCTGGCGTTCAGGTGACAGCGTTCGCGGCGGAACGGCTTTGGCGCGGTCCAGGGCCTCTTGCCCGTTGCCCAGTTCGACCGAGATGGCGACGGCGTGCATGGCCACGTTGGTTGGACCGAACTCGGTACCGTACTCGTTTCGGTCTTCACCCAACTGACGGGCCAGTGTCTGGGCCGTCTTGAGAGACTTCTGCGCTGAGGCGGTGTCGTGGTCGCGCGCGAGCAACACCCCGGTCAGCAGCGCGCACCCTCCCACCAGTGAAATCAGTCCCGGATCGTGCGAGGACTTCACGTCATTCGCCATGACCATGGCCCGCTTCAAGACGTGCACCGCCAGTTTCTGGTCCTTGGCGTCGAGCATGGTGCGCGCCATCCGTAACTGACCCGCCAGAATCAGGCAGCGATCTCCGCAACGTTCCCCGGCGGTGATGGCCCGATCGGCGGCGACCCAGGCGGCACCGTGGTCGTCGACCTTGACGAGCATGGCGGCCGCGACCTGGTAGACGTCGGCGAGACAGGTAAGGGTCCGAGTCGAGTCGACGTCACTCGTCGATCGACTGGCGGCCTCGGCCACGGGAATGAGCGCCGCGAGTACGTGGCCGAGTTCTTGGTAGGAAGAAGCGTGCACCAACGCCCAGGCGTGATGCGTCTGGGCTTCTAACTCTTCGAGGGTGACGGTGGTCGACACCGCCGCCGCGTTGGGTACGAGTGACTCGGGGTTCGGGAATCCGGCGATCGCTACGCGCACCATCTCCACGTAGTCACGCTCCCGCAGGTTCTTCGCGGCGTCGGGAACCCCCGTCGCGCGCACGAACTCGATCAGCGGGGCGCCCAACGCCAGGGCGAGACGCCCGAGGTGGTTGATGTCCCTGACCTCGATCTCGCCCTGCTCCACCTGAGCGACCCAGCTCGTGGACATACCGATCTCGTCGTGGAGTCGCTCTTGAGTCCAGTTCCTCTCACGCCGGTACTGCCTGACGAGCGTGCCTACGACGTTGACTTCGTCAGCGGCGTCACTTCGCACGCAGTTCTCCGTTGATCACGCCCGACAGTGTCGCCAGCGGCCAGACTTCGGGTGGACCGACCAGGTGTTGGCCGCGCTCTTGGAGAAATCGAATCGTGTGGACCTGGGCTTCGTGGAACGCGAAGGCGTCGTCGCTCTGGTAACACTCGTAGAACACGCGCTCGTCGGGCCGATCAGAGCGCTCGTGACTCACGTAGACGAGGGTGGCGGGCTCGTGGCGGGCAATCTGCGCCAGCGTGTCAGAAACCAGCACGTCGAAGGCTTCGAGGTGGTCGGGGAGCACGGTAAAGCGGACAACCAGAGCAAACACGGCGCGGCCTCTCATTAGCAAATTGCTGTTCTGGAAACCGTACCCGCCCCATCTGGCCCGGCACCGGCAATCCCGAATTCACGCAATTCCGTCCGAGTCAGGTGCATGAACTGCGATCGACCAATGTTCACGCTCACCAGTGCCAGAGACCTGAACCATCGAAGTTCATCGATACCAGTCGGAATGGGAACTCGTGTGGACGCACCTGCAATCGACCGATGAATCCCAAATAATCAACTTTCGGGGTTGATGACGAGGCGGTGGCCCTGCCGGGAACCTTCGGCCCCCGTCAGAGCCACCGCCATTACGCCAAGGCCAAGTGTGTGAGAACTTTCTTTACGTATTCGAGAGTCAGCCGTCCCGCACGAGGAACCCACTGGTCGTCACGACCCTCTCGTTTCTGACCGGCCAGGACTGTTCGGACCTGCGACGGACCGGACACACTGACGTGTCGAGCAATGCTTCGAAGAGACTCGCCCTTGCGTCGAAGAGTTGAGTCCCAACGAGTGGTGTACGAGCCAGTGAGCTGAATCAGGGTCCACCAAAAACGACGTTCATCGCGTCAATCTCAAGATGCAGTTCTGACACAACAACTTGAGGAGAGACACGATGAACGTCCCAACCACTATCGACGCTGGCGCCTGGCTTAGCAAGTACCTGGAGGGTGCCGATGGCGACACCGACCTGGCGAGGTCCATGCTCGGGGCCTTCGCCGATGCCGTCATGAGTGCCCAGGCGTCGATGCAGTGCAACGCCGCCTACAACGAGCGCACCGCAGAGCGTGAGAACTCGCGCAACGGCTATCGCACCCGGCCCTGGGACACGCGGGTCGGCACGATTGAGCTCAACGTCCCCAAACTGCGCCGAGGGGTCTACAGCCCCGAGGTGCTGCTGAACCCGCGCCGACGGGCCGAGCAGGCACTTGTGGCGGTGATCTGCCAGGCCTACGTCGAAGGAGTCTCCACGCGGCGCGTTGACGACCTCGTCAAGGCCATGGGCATCGACGGGATGAGTAAGTCCGAGGTTTCGCGCCTGGCCGGCGAGCTCGACGCCGTCGTGGCTCAGTTCAAGGAACGACCCCTCGACCGTGGTCCCTACCGCTATCTGTGGATCGACGCGCTGACCCAGCGGGTGCGAGAGGGTGGCCGGGTCGTCAACGTCGCCGCGGTGATTGCGACCGCCGTCAACAACGAAGGGACTCGTGAGATCATCGGCTTCGATATCACCACCACCGAGTACACCGCGGCCTGGACGGCCTTCCTGCGCTCGCTCGTGGCTCGCGGGCTCAGCGGGGTCGAACTCGTCATCTCCGACGCGCACGGCGGGATCAAAGCCGCCATCGCCCAGGTGCTCTCCGGGGCCAGCTGGCAACGCTGTCGAACCCACTTCATGGCGAACTTGGCGACCCGGTGCACCAAGGCCAGCTGGCCGATGATCGCCACGGCGGATTCAAGCAAAGGGAGTGAGCCTTCGCGACATCGCGAAGGAGATCGGCTGCAGCCATTCGGGCATCGATGTGGTGCTTCGCGGGCAAGCTCGTGCGGCGAAACCAGACGTCTGGATGCCGCGTCCAGGAAGCCTGCAAGTGGGCGAACGTGAAGTGATCATGCTGGCTCTCCACGATGGCCTCTCGATGACCGCAATCGCCCTGCAGCTCGGCCGCTCGCTCTCCACCGTGACCAGAGAAGTGAAGGCCAACGGCGGGCGTGAGAACTATCGGGTGTGGCCCGCCCACCAGCGCGCACGAGAGAACTCCAAGCGTCCAAAGCCCAGCAAACTAGCCAACCCAGCGCTGTGTGACCAGGTCACCGAGTGGCTTGAGAAGTTCTGGTCGCCCGAGGAAATCTCGGCGTGTCTGCGCCTACAGTTTGCTGATGATCCCACCATGCACGTGAGCCACGAGACGATCTACCAGTCACTGTTCGTGCAAGGACGCGGCGAGTTGCGTCGCGAGTTGGCCCGGTGTCTTCGCTCGGGGCGGACGAAACGCAGAGTTCGTGGGCCGGTCGAGACTCGCGGGAAAATACCGAACATAGTCATGATCTCTGAACGACCAGCGGAGGTCGAAGATCGAGCCGTGCCGGGCCACTGGGAGGGTGATCTCATTATTGGCAAAGATGGCGCGAGCGCGGTGGGAACGCTGGTTGAACGCCAGACTCGGCTGCTGCTCGGCGCTCCATCTTCGATCAGCCCGACCGCGACAGCACCTGGGCCAAGTTGGCCGAGGTCACCAGTCGACTCACCCAGGCCGGGTTCTGTGACGAGGCGACCTACTTGCTCGACGCGGCCGACGACATCTTGGCCTTCACCGCCTTCCCGTTCGAACACTGGAAGAAGATCAGATCCAACAATCCCCAGGAACGGCTCAACAAGGAGGTCCGCCGGCGCACCGACGTGGTGGGGATCTTCCCCAACCGTCAGGCGGTCATCCGTCTCGTGGGCGCCCTGCTCGCCGAGCAGAACGACGAGTGGGCCGTCTCGAGGCGCTACGTGCGAATTGAATCACTCAGCCAGCCCGCGATCACCGAACCGTCGTTCGAGGATCCGAGGCCGGCGATCATTGCCGCACGCGAGGAGGTTGTCATCGATCTCACCGCGGCCTAGAGTTCACGACGACGAGGTTGGCGTGGCGAACGACGAGGCGCACGAACTCTTACACCACTCGTTGGGACTTAACCCGTCGAAGCCGACGAGCCAATTGCCGTTGCTGCTTCGTGAGGTGAACACCCACTACGCCTCCCTGTTAGTCGATCCGTCAAGGATGACTCACCAGGGCGTTGCACTCACCCCTTGAAACCGCCGATCAGCAGAATGGGCAACTTCAAACATCCGTATTGGAATATAAAACGGCCGCACTCGCAGACTCGCAGACACCCGTGGTCCCAAATACGTAGCCTGGAGAACCGTCAGATTGGATTACCTCGGAATGGTAGTGTCCCGTGCCCTGAATGTCGTCAAAACTACCCAACCAAGACTGTTGAGCGTAGTCCTCATCCCAATCGACCTGAGCAGACCTATTGTAAGTGACGTTCGTCGTGTCGACTCCCCATTGGAAGTAGTAAACGGTCCCGACATCCTGATAGTTGACGTCCCAACCGGTCACTCCGGTGATACCCGAGTTGTTTGAGTTTGCGTAAATATAAATGTCAGAGGTGCCGCAATCTCCAGTAATCGTGGTGTCAGGTTGAACGCCGTTCGATGGAGTGGAAATTTTTACTCGCGATGCAACCGTCGTTGGGACGGTGACTTCTTGTCCGTTTGACAATGTCAATTCACTCATGCCGTTTGCGAGTTGAACGCTATTTGAAACGCCCACGAGAGTCATCGGGACGGAAGTAGAGGTTGAACTCGCCGCTTGCGCCGGCACCGCGCCCGAACTGAGGGGCACGAGCACAACAAAAAGACCCGCTCCCAATGAACAGAGATAACGAAGAACCAGATTAAGTTTCATGCTTTTCATGAGCCGTTTCCCTCTTTCGCTAGCGGTTGAGCGATGGGCGACGACTAGTTCGAAAGTGTGAACAGTTGGCCGCCGTCACCGCACCCATGTTAATTATAAGGATGTGTAACTGTCAATGGCACGGCCGCCTGAGACCTCATAGACCGACGCAACTCATCGCTTGACGTTTGAGCCAACGATGGTTGTGGGTACGAAATATCCTTCTCGCTCTACTTTTTACGTCTCACCGATTACCCTTAAACCCGATTCGAAGGTCCTTTTGAGTTCCGCGGCGAAGTGTGCATCGTCAAAGAAGGTCTCCTCTGAGCACAGAAGCACCCCAGGATCCGAAACGCAAGACCATTCGCCTTTCACCGCCAAGACGAGTACAGCGGCCCTAACCCGTTCTGGAGGCACGTGATGCTCTTGCATGACCAACTCCGCGACGTTCTTTGATAGCGCCCAATCGCGTCGTAAGGTCTTGGCCGCGTGTATGTTTGTCCATTCGATTCCCTGCTTCCAAGTTCGTTGTGCAGCGCTCCTCAGAGTCGGAAAGTCCGCGAGACTTTCGAACTCATCGAACTGGTCAAATATCGGTCTGCGAGCCATTATGCGTGCCATTTGATCACCGTCCTGAGAACCGAGATGATTCGCGCCCGTCGCATGAATTAGTCGGCGCCACCAAAAAAGCCAAGCCAGCGATAGATCGTTTCGGTCAGAGGAGCTCATTTCCAGATCCGGGTTGCGGACGACGTCATCAAGCGAGGGAGGCACCTCGGCACTGACAGGCTCTAACCCAAAGACGTCTCGAACGTAGAGCCACACATGCAGTGCCTGATCGTTCGAAGTGCTAAGAATCCAAGTTTTCGAACTAACAGACTTCACTTTGCCATTTTATCCGAAAGGTCTTTCATGAGGTTCCCCAGCGAAAGTGGACACGGTTTTCATGCTGCGATGCGTGCGGCTGAGGCCAACGTTATCTCGTAGTTGACGGGGCTGATGGTTCCGACCTTCGAGTAGCGACGGGTTGCCGTGTGGTAGAGGGGAGGTCAACTCTGGACGGTGATGATCGAATGGCCTTAGAATTTCTGACGATTTAGGGTGTCGGAGGCCGGGTTTACCTCCCCTGCATCACACGGCAAGCGACGGGTGTGATTGTAACAGTCGATGTAACCGGCGAGGCCGGTGCGCAACTCATCCATGGTGGCGAACACGTGGCGATAGAAGTACTCGTGTTTGAAGATCGACCAGAAACTTTCTGCGCTGGCGTGGTCGAAACCTTAGCCGGTTGCCCCCATCGAGCGCACGATGCCGAGTTGCTCGCAGAGTGCCGCGATACCA
Source organism: Actinomycetes bacterium (assembly GCA_021793515.1). GTDB lineage: Bacteria > Actinomycetota > Acidimicrobiia > Acidimicrobiales > RAAP-2 > RAAP-2. The sequence goes on from JAJYSP010000017.1 coordinate 52,778, forward strand.
CCATCACTGAACTGGGTGCAGCGATCGGTGTTAAGCCGAATTCGGTTTAGCACCGAACATGTCGAGGTTCTTCTGGCGTAACCGTGAGCTAATTCAAGAAATCGCCCAACATCCTCGCGTCGAGGTCGCTCGACTCTCGCACGAATGTCACAATGACGTGGTTCTTATTGTGTCCCTCAAGGTCCACCGACCGGGACGGTGCGCGAACCGCATCTTTGACTGAATGGTTTCAGGAGAAAAGTACTCGCCGGGCGTCTTCACCGCCCGGCGAGTGTCTCTACACACGAGCAGAACCTCACGTGTGAGAACTTTCTTTACTTATTCAAGTGGGGTGAATGGGTGTCGGGAATCTACTTCGCTGTCCGTAAGCCAAGACGATGACACACGGTCACTCCTCTTGACAATGCCTGTGACATTGCTTCGCTGTCGTCCTTCCGCGCCGCAGTCTTCAGTTCTCGAGCGATGTGTTCAAGAGAGACGTTGCCCGATTTCGTTAGTGCCGTAAGCAGAGAGCCCCGGACCGCTATGGTTATAGAACTGCTTGTCCCTGCCACTGGTCTTGGAGGTGGCGCGATGCGCCTGCAGGCGGATGCCTCGTGCTGGAGACGACTGCTCTTTGTCGGTGACGACGCACCGATTGTACAACTCGCCAACACAAGCCCAAACCCTCCTATCAACACGAAAGTTTGCAGGGTTCGACGAATTGGAAGAGTTCTCATGGCGTTACACACCTCCCTGTCTGCTGGTGATTCAAACGCGGTACGCAACAACTTCCCTCGGGCCGTGTCACGATGGATCGGCCGACCGCATGGTAGCCCCCCCCGAGTCTGCGTTGCTAGGCCGCAAGACTCGGGGGGCTAAGTCACGCACTGCGGCGGCCGCCGTGGATCTTCCGACAACGGCTCCGCCCCACTATGGACCTACAAGTGACACGGCAGACCGATTGATGGCGACTGAGTGTACCCGGAACCGGTTGCCGGAACTGACCCCGGGGGCCATGTGACAGAAGTGTACAAACTTGTGTCGTAGAGGTTCCTAGGTGCGTAGCCAGACGTGCAGTAATGCGTGCCGCTCGGGTAGTCGACTCCAACTCCTGCGGATGTCGTCACAGCAACGTTATAATACGCGTAGTTGTCGTAGTAATCCCACAAATTCAACGTGTCCGAGAGCAACGCGGCGACATTGCACGTTGCGGAGCCGCTGTAATAAATGTAACTACCCGAAACGTATGGCTGCGCTGCAAACAAAAAGCACACTTCGGAACTGTCTTTCGGAGTTACCCGAGCATTGGGCGTGGGTGAAGCAGTCGATGAGGGCGATGAGGGCGTAATGGTTCCCACCGTCCCCGGTACGGTCACTTCCTGCGCCGCGGAGGGCGAAGGATTGGCCGTGTTGAATATCCAATTACTCGAATGGCTGGCCCCCGGTACCCAGGCACTGACAACTTCCGTGTCGTCCGTGGTGACGATGATACCCAGCACGACTGCGCCTGCGTTATCAGATGCCGCGAGTGACCAGTGCTGTGTCACATCGGGACTTTGACCTTGTGTGTTCGAGGCCCACACTCCGCCGCTCACGCTGCCGCGTGTTGTGTCAATCGTGAGTGGTCCCGCGTTACGAGAAGCTTCGACTATAGACAGGGCTTCCTGCACCGGTGCAGGAACCGTCGTCGGCGCTGATCGTGGCGTGGTTGCGGACGACACGCCGCCGGTTCCGAGTACGACAGCAGGGACCGATAAAAGAACCGTCGACGCAATCGTTACCATCTTGATGAACTGTTTCATAATGCCCTTCTGCTCAGAGGGCGTTCCCGGACGTCTAGTACTGTAACACTATTAACATAGGAATACCCTAATTATCTGCATAGTGATACCACAGTTCCGCGCGCTCGTCAAGCCGAGTCGATCGTGATTCCACGGGTCCTTGCTGCGAATGACCGACGCGTTCAACACCCTCGGCGATCAGCGTCTGCTCGTCGTTCCTGACTTCGTGAACGAGAGCGAAATAGCTGACACTCGCCATGCGCTTGCGCGGGCCGCGCCCGGGCGCCACACCGTGAGAGCGACGATGGAAGAGGACGCGGCGCAGATCGGAATGCACATGATGTCATTTCTCGACGGTATTGAACTCTCAATGCCACCCCGCGCGATGCTGCCCGCTGCAACAGCGTGACGACAGCGAGGTGAACAACCTTCATGCTACTGTTACCCTATGGCAGTAGGGAAATCACACGAGTCCGACCGGCCTGCGGCGGTGTCGCCGCTAGTCTTTCACCTCAGTCCAAGTTCGGGCGTTTCAACGTTTCTGCAGTTGGTGCACCAGGTCGAACACGCTCTAGCCCTAGGTCATCTGCGCCAGGGCGACCAGTTGCCAACGATCAAGGATGTCGTCGAGTCCCTCGCGATCAATCCGAACACGGTGCAAAAGGCCTACCGCAATTTAGAGCAGAAGGGACTTGTGCGCGGCTATCCCGGCCAGGGCACATTCGTCGAAGTTGCCCCCGACACCCTGAGCTTTCGCGAATTCTCCTCACTGCGCTCGAAGCTCACGCGCGGATGGCTGCGCGAGGCAAGAGCGGCGGGACTCGACGATGAAGCTATCACCGCTCTTTTTGCAAGCGCCCTGCGAGAGCTGGCGGAAACCAGTGATGAGGGGACAACGCGAGGCACGCGCATGAACCGCGCATGACCGCGATCTCGGCCAGTGGACTACACGTGCACTACGGTACGACGCAAGTCTTGGCCGATTGCGATCTCGAAGTTCCCGAGGGCGTGATCACGGCGCTTGTCGGAGTCAACGGGGCTGGCAAATCCGGCGCTTCGGAAATGCGCGGGGTCTGGCGGTGAGTACGAGCTGGTGACAAGGGGCTGAAGCAAGACGGGGGCTCTGCAAATCTGGTGGTTACGACACCGACAGATTGGAAGAACCCCCGTGGAAACA
>JAJYSP010000018.1 GCA_021793515.1 Actinomycetes bacterium
TTCGCCGGCTATCGCTGAGCCGGCGTGAACGGTACATTGGTTCGGTGAGCGCCAGCACGTTATTGGAGCTGCGCGACGTCGGCAAGGTCTTCGGCGACACGGTGGCCCTCGAGCCCACGACGTTGTCCATCGACGAGGGCTCCTTCGTCGCGATTGTCGGCCCGTCGGGCTGTGGCAAGTCGACGATGTTCAACATCATCGCCGGGCTCCTCGCCCCCGACGGCGGCGAGGTGCGACTGCACGACCAGCCCGTGACCGGGGCGACCGGTCACGTGGGCTACATGCTCCAAAAGGACCTGCTCGTGCCCTGGCGCACGGTGGAGGACAACATCACCATGGCCAAGCGACTCACCGGTCGGGTGAGCGCCGCCGACCGCAGCGAGGCCCGGCGCGTCGCGCGCCAGTACGGGCTGGGGGAGTTCCTGCGCCACTACCCGTCGGCCCTCTCGGGCGGGATGCGCCAGCGCGTCGCGTTTATGCGCACCCTCGTGACCCACCAGCCGCTGCTATTGCTCGACGAGCCCTTCGGCGCGCTCGACGCCCAGACTCGCCTCGAGATGCAACAGTGGCTCTTGCAGGTCTGGAAGGACACCGAACGCACCGTGCTCTTTATCACCCACGACGTCGACGAGTCGATCTTCCTCTCGGACCGGGTGCTCGTGATGTCACCGCGCCCCGGACGGGTGGTGGCGGACATCGTGAATCCACTCGCGCGCCCGCGCACGGTGGACACCCTGGTCGACCCGCAGTTCGTCACGATCAAGGGCCAGATCATGCACCTCTTGCACGGGGGCCAGCCGTGAGCGACGTCACCGCCCCGGGCGCGCCGCGCCGCGCCCGTTCGAGCGACGAGCGCGTCGCGCGCAAGGTCGCGCGCAACGTGGGGGTGCCGGTGCTCTCGATCGTGCTGCTCTTCGCGCTCTGGCAGGGCATCGTCGTCGTCTTTCACGTTGCGCCCTACATCGCCCCGCGCCCCCGCCAGGCCGTCCTCGCCGTGACCCAGAACTGGTCGACCCTCTGGCCACTCGTGCTCGGCACGATTCGTGAGACGGTCTACGGGTTCATCGCCGGGGCGGTGCTCGGCGTCGGACTCGGGGTCATCATGGCTAAAGTCCCGGTGCTGCAGCGTCTGGTGTACCCGGTGCTGGTGCTGAGTCAGGCCGTTCCCATCATCGCGCTGGCGGCGCCGCTCGTCTTGATCCTCGGCTTCTCGGTGACCCCCAAGGTGGTCATCGTCGCGTGGATCGTCTTCTTCCCCGTGACGGTGAACGTCCTCGACGGCCTCAGCCACGTCGACCAGGACCTGGTGAACCTCGCGCGCGTCTACGGCGCGCCACGCTGGCGCACCTTCATCCAGATTGAGATCCCCGCGACGGCGACCCCGCTCTTCAGCGGGCTCAAGATCGGCGCCACGTACGCCGTCACCGGGGCCATTATCGGGGAGCTCGCGGCCTCGGACGGCTCGTCGCTCGCGCTCTACCAGGAGCACGCGAACACGAACCTCAACACCGCCGCGGTCTACGGCACCACGATGCTCATGACCGTGATCGGCATCAGCTGGTTCTTGCTCGTGGTCGGGGCCGAGGTCTTCGCCACCCCCTGGCAGCGCCGCACCGTGGCGCGCCGCGGCTGGCGTCGGGGTGACCGGCTCGAGGACGAGTCGGCTCACTAGTATCTGGTCACCGTCGAAAAGGAGCATCGTGAAACTTCGCCGAATCACCGCCGTGGCGAGCGCGGGTGCGCTCGCCGTGAGTTCATTCGTCCTGATGGCCGGCGGTGTGTCGTCCGCTGCGACCACAACGATCACCTTCGCGTACGACTTCCCGGGTCCGGACTTCGAGCTCACACCGGTCGTGGTGGCCAAGGACCTCGGCTACTTCAAGGCCGCGGGGCTCAACGTGAACGTCAGCTTCCCGCCGGACACCTCCTCGACCACCAAGTTGCTCGCGACCGGCAGCGCCCAGATCGGCTTTCTCACCACGACCGACATGGGCGTCGCGGTGAACGCTGGCGCCCCCGTGCTCTCGGTGGCCAACTACTCAATGCGCAACAACTGGGCGCTCTTCGCCAAGCCGGGCACCAAGTTGACCCCGGGCAACCTCACGGCCGCACTGAAGGGCAAGCGGATCTTCTCCTACGGCGACACCTGGACCGAGTCGATGTTGCCCTTCGTGCTGCGCTACGCCAAGTTGAAGCCCTCCCAGGTCAAGATCGTCACGGCGCCCACTGGTAATGACCTGACCGACCTGCTCGCGGGCAAGGTTGACATCTCCACCTCGACGACCAACTACGAGATCCCCGGCTTCCAGGGCTCGGGCACCAAGGGCACCGAGGTCCAGCTGCTCGGCACCAAGGTCGGCGCTCCCGACATCCCGGTGTGGGTCTACGCGGTGACGCGCTCCTACGCCGCGTCCCACGGCAAGACGGTCAAGGCCTTTCTCGCTGCGGTGAAGAAGGCCACCGTCTGGGCGGCGGCCAACCCCGCCAAGGCGGCGGCGGACTTCTCCAAGGCCTACCCGAAGAGCGGCTACACCAATGCCTACAACCTCGAAGGTTGGAAGTTGACCGTGCCGTTCCTCACTAACGCCAAGCACCTGTACTTCGTCCAGACGAGCGCCCAGTGGACGACGCTCGCCAAGGCGCTCAAGAGCATCCACCTGATCAACAAGGTGCCCGCGCCCACCACGTACTACACCAACCGGTTCCTGCCCTAGGTGGCCGGGGACAGCCCCCGGATCGGGGTCGTGGGGAGCGCGAACGTCGACCTCGTCGTGCGCTGTGCGCGACTGCCGCGCCCCGGTGAGACGGTGCTCGGCGGTGCTGTGACGCGCCTCGCGGGCGGCAAGGGCGCCAATCAGGCCGCCGCCGCGGCTCGCCTGGGCGCGCGCGTGACCCTGCTCGCCGCGCTCGGAGCCGACGAGTCGGGTGCGTGGCTGGCTCGAAACGCCACCGACCTCGGCGTCGAGGTGGTCCAGCCCGTGGCCTCGCGTCGGGCGACCGGCGTGGCGTTCATCACGGTGGACGACCGGGGCGAGAACTCGATCGTTGTCGCCCCCGGGGCGAACGACGACCTCGACGTGTCCGGCGTCGACCTCGAGGCCTTTGACGTCGTGCTCGCCCAGCTCGAAGTGCCCACCGACGTCATCGCCGACGTCGCCGGGCGAGCCCGGTCCCTCGTGCTCAACGTCGCCCCGGCGGTGCCGGTGGACCCCGCCGTACTCGCGCGCTGCGCGGTCGTGATCGCCAACGAGGTCGAGGTGGCGGCCCTTGACCTGGCGAACCTCGCGAACTGCGTCGTGACCCTCGGGGCGGCCGGCGCCGTCCACTACGCCTTCGGCGTCGAGGTCGCGCGCGCCTCGGCCCCGGCCGTGACCCCGATCGACACGGTGGGGGCGGGCGACGTCTTCTGTGGCGCCTACGCGCTGCGTCACGCGCTCGGCGACCCGCCGGCGCGCGCGCTCGCCTACGCTGTCACCGCTGGCGCGCTCGCCACCCTCGCCCCCGGCGCCCAAGGGGGGCTCCCAACCGATACGGAGGTCCGATCGTGGCTCGCACCCGACTGGTAATCGACACCGACCCCGGCGTGGACGACGCCGTGGCGATCCTGCTCGCGCTCGCGAGCGAGGAGCTCGACGTGCTCGCCCTCACCTGCGTCGCGGGCAACGTCAACGTCGACAAGACCACGCTGAACGCGCGCCGACTGATCGACCTCGCGGGGCGCCACGACGTGCTCGTCGCGCGCGGCTGCGCCGCGCCGCTCGTGGGCGAGCTCGACGAGGCCGGTGACGTGCACGGCCTGGATGGGCTCGGGGACATCGAGTGGCCTGTCCCAATCACCCCCGAGAGTCCCGAACACGCCGTCGACCTGATCGCGCGGCTCGCCAACGAGGCCCCCCTCACCATCGCGGCTATCGGACCGCTGACCAACCTCGCCGTCCTGCTCGCGCGCTACCCGGGCGTCGAGTCACGCGTCGAGCGCGTCGTGATCATGGGTGGCTCCTCGTTCGCCGGCAACGTCACCGCCGCGGCCGAGTTCAACATCTGGGCGGACCCCGAGGCGGCGGCGCGGGTCTTTTCGGCCGCGTGGCCGATCACGTTGATGCCCCTCGACCTCACGCACCAGGCCACGCTCGACGACGGGGATCTCGCCTATTTCAGGGGACTAGGCACCGAGGTCGCTCGACGCGTCGCCGCCATCCTCGAGCCCTACGCCGCCTTCCACGACCAGTGGTACGGCAACCGCGACGTGATCATGCACGACGCGATGGCGATCTACGAGCTGCTCGTGCCCGACGCCATTGAGAAGCAGGGCGCCCACGTCGTCGTCGAGACCGGCGGCGTGCACACCCGCGGTGAGACGGTCATCGATCGTCGCCGCGGCTACGCGGCGAGCTCGACGAAGGTCGGCGTAGGACTGGACAACGCGCGCTTCGTCGCGTTCTTGCGCGAACGGTTCGCGCGCTACCCGCTCGGTTAGTAGCGGTAGGCGTCGGGCTTGTAGGGGCCCTCGACCGGCACGCCGAGGTAGTCGGCCTGGCGCTTGGAGAGGGTGGTCAGTTTCACACCGAGCGCGTCCAGGTGCAAACGGGCGACCTTCTCATCGAGGTGCTTGGGCAGGGTGTAGACCCCAACGGGGTAGTGCTCGGCGTTGGTCACGAGCTCGATCTGGGCCATCACCTGGTTGGTGAAGGAGTTGCTCATCACGAAGCTCGGGTGACCGGTCGCGTTGCCCAGGTTGAGCAGGCGTCCCTCGGAGAGCACGATGATCGAGCGGCCATTGGGCAGGGTCCACTTGTCGACCTGGGGCTTGATGGTCTCGCGCGTGACGCCCGGCAGGGCCGCGAGCCCGGCCATGTCGATCTCATTGTCGAAGTGCCCGATGTTGCCCAGGATCGCCTGGTGCTTCATCTGCTGCATGTGCGCCACTGTGACGATGTCGCGGTTGCCCGTCGCGGTGACGACGATGTCGGCGTAGGGGAGGGCCTCCTCGAGGGTCGTGACCTGGAAGCCGTCCATCGCCGCCTGCAGCGCGCAGATCGGGTCGATCTCGGTGACGATGACACGTGCTCCCTGGCCGCGCAGGGACTCGGCCGAGCCCTTACCGACGTCGCCGTAGCCGCAGACGACCGCGACCTTGCCACCGATCAGCACGTCGGTGGCGCGGTTGATGCCGTCGATAAGCGAGTGGCGACAGCCGTACTTGTTGTCGAACTTGGACTTGGTGACCGAGTCGTTGACGTTGATCGCCGGGAAGAGCAGGCTGCCCTGGGCCGCCATCTCATAGAGGCGGTGCACGCCGGTCGTCGTTTCCTCTGAGACGCCCGTGATGCCGGCCGCCATGGGTTCGAAGAACGGCTCGCCGCGGCGCACGATGCGGTCAATCAGCGCCAAGATCACCCCGTACTCCTCGCTGTCGGTCGCCTCGGGGGCGGGGACGAAACCGGCTCGCTCGAACTCGAGTCCCTTGTGCACGAGCAGTGTGGCGTCGCCGCCGTCGTCGAGGATCGTCGTCGGCCCCGCGTGTCCGGGCCAGGTCAGCAGCTGCTCGGTGCACCACCAGTACTCCTCGAGGCTCTCACCCTTCCAGGCGAAGACCGGGACACCGGCGGGCTCGTCGACGGTGCCGGTCGGGCCCACGACGATGGCCGCGGCGGCGTGGTCCTGGGTGGAGAAGATGTTGCAGCTCACCCAGCGCACGTCGGCGCCGAGGGCGACCAGGGTCTCGATCAACACGGCCGTCTGGATGGTCATGTGCAGTGAGCCGGCGATGCGCGCTCCGGCGAGGGGCTTGGTCGCGGCGAACTCGCGGCGCATCGCCATCAGTCCGGGCATCTCGTGCTCGGCCAGGGTGATCTCGGCGCGTCCGTAGGCGGCGAGTGAGAGGTCGGCGACTTTGAAGTCGAAGGCGTGCGAGGTCATGGTTCTCCTAAGTTTCGAGATGTCCAGGCGTCGACCTCTGTCGCGTGCGCCTAGCGACATTCTACCGCGTGAGCTCAGGCGTTCACTCGGAATTCGACCACGTCACCGTCGCGCATCACGTAGTCCTTGCCCTCGATGCGCGCCTTACCGGCGGCGCGCACGGCCGCGACTGAGCCCGCCGCGATGAGGTCGTCAAAGGCAATGACCTCGGCCTTGATGAAGTGCTTCTGGAAATCGGTGTGAATCACGCCGGCCGCTTCGGGCGCCGTCGCACCTTGTCGGATCGTCCAGGCGCGGGCCTCTTTGGGCCCCGCGGTGAGGAAGGTCTGCAGACCGAGGGTCGCGAAGCCCACGCGCGAGAGTTGGGCGAGCCCCGATTCGGACTGACCGTAGGATTCGAGGAGCTCCGCGGCGTCGGCGTCGTCTAGGCCCGCGAGCTCGGCCTCGATCTTCGCGCACAGCACGATGGCCGGCGCCGGGGCGACCGACGCCACGAGTTCGGCGCGCCTCGACTCGTCGCCGATCGTCGACTCGTCGACGTTGAAGACGTAGATGAAGGGCTTGTCGGTGAGCAGGTGCAGTTCAGCGAGGACTTCGCGGTCGAGCTCGGGCACCGAGGAGATGACCCGACCCTCGTCGAGCGCTGCGCGGGCGCGCTTGACCTCGGCGAGGCGCGCGAGCGCCGGACCACCGCGCTTGGACTCGCGTTCGAGGCGCGAAATAGCGCGGTCAACGGTCTGTAAATCCGCGAGGATCAACTCGGTCTCGATGGTGGCTACGTCACTCGCGGGGTCGATTCGCCCGTCGACGTGCACGACGTCATCGTCGTGGAAGGCCCGTACGACCTCACAGATGGCGTCGGACTCACGGATGGCGGCGAGGAACTGGTTCCCGAGCCCCTCACCTTCGGACGCACCGCGCACGATGCCGGCGATGTCGACGAAGGTCACACTCGCCGCCAACTCACGCTCCGAGCCGAATACGGCGGCGAGCTGGGCCAGGCGTCGGTCGGGCACGGCGACCACGCCGACATTTGGCTCGATGGTCGCGAAGGGGTAGTTCGCCGCGAGGACGTGGTTGTCCGTGAGTGCGTTAAAGAGCGTGGACTTGCCAACGTTGGGCAGTCCCACGATGCCGATCGAGAGTGCCATGGGGTTTCCCAGGTTAGCCCAGGTGCCACGGCACCGATTCTCCGGATTCTCACAGAAATCACGCAGCCGACGCTCAACTGGGTGCGATATCGCTAGGGGTGTGCGAAAGGAGGACGGATGCGCCGTACACGCTCGGCGATGACGTGGGTGCTCACGAGTGGACTCACCCTGGCCCTCGGAGTGGGCATCGTCGCGATGACCGCACGTCCCTCGGTGCCCCAGAGCAGTCGCGTCACGGCCGTGACGCCCTCGACGGGTCCCCAGAACCCGACGACCACGGCGCCGAGTCCGACGATCCCGCCGACCACGATCGTGCGCTACGGGGGCGACGACGGCTCGAGTTACGGGTCGGGTGCCCTCTACGGCGGCGACAACTAGATCGCCTCACGAGCGGGTCGGCACCGATCGCGCCAACGACGAACGCGCCGTTCGCTTACCGGACCTCGACGATTCGTTGAGCGAGCGCGGCGGCGGCCGTGACGAGCGAGGGGTCACGCAGGATCTTTGCCGCCGACATCGCGCCGTCGTAGCAGACGATGAGCTGTCTCACGGCCGGGTCGTCGGGCGTGGTCGCTACTACACGCGAGAAGAACCGCGCCAGGTGGTCATAGAAGCGAACGATGACCTGGTGCGCCGCCGAGTCGGGGGCCACCTCCACGGCGGCGTTGGCGAAGGGGCAGCCACTGAACCCGGCGGCGCTCGCACTGCGCGCGAGCTCGGCGAAGAACCGCGCGAGGCGTTCGCGCGCGTCGGCGACCTCGTCTAACCCATCGATCAGGTCGAGGAACCGGGTGAGGCTCGCTTCGAGGTAGGCCGCAATCAGTTCGTCCTTGCTCGAGAAGTTGTTGTAGAGGCTCGCCTTGGCCACCCCGGCACCGGCGATCACCCGGTCGATGCCGGTCACGTTGATACCGTCGCGGTAGAACAGCGTTGTTGCGGTATCGAGGAGGCGCGCCCGAGCCGATGTCCGTGTCACGGTCACATCATACTAGACAGACCTGTATAGTATGAACAGCAGCGCGAGGGAACGAGGAACTATGTCGAGCACGACCGCGACACTGATCACCGTCATCGGCGCCAGTTGGTGCCCGGACTGCCGGCGGGCCAAGACCTTCCTCGGCGAGCAGCGCGTGCCCTACGAGTGGATCGACCTCGAGCAGCACCCCGAGTACACCGAGCGTGTCGAGGCCCTGAACGGCGGGAGCCGCATCATCCCCACGATTATCTTCCCCGACGGCTCACACCTCGCCGAACCCGGTAACGACGAACTCGCCGACAAGCTCGGACTCTCACGCGTGGCCGCCGAGAAGGCCTACGACCTCGTCATCGTCGGTGGTGGTCCGACCGGGCTGACCGCCGCGATCTACGCCGCGCGCGAGAACTTCTCGGTGCTCATCGTCGAGAAGTCGGCCGTCGGTGGACAGGCCGGGGTCACCGAACGCCTCGACAACTACCCCGGTTTCCCCGACGGGGTTGCCGGTCACGAGCTCGCCGATCGGATGCGGCGCCAGGCCGAGCGTTACGGCGTCGAGATACTCCAGGCCGTCGCGGTGAGTGCCATCGAGCCGGTCGATGAGTCCTGGATCACGGTGTCAACGTCGACCGGGCACGAGTACCGCGCCCACGGCGTGCTGCTCGCCACGGGATCGCTCTATCGGCGCACCGGGGCGACGGGCGAGGCCGACCTCATCGGCGCGGGGATCCACTTCTGTGCCACCTGTGACGGACCGTTCTATAAGGGTGCCGACGAGGTCGTCGTCATCGGTGGGGGCAACAGTGGCTTCGAAGAAGGGCTCTTCCTCACCCAGTTCGCCGCGCACGTGACCATCGTTGAATACGCGAACGAGGTGCGCGCGAGCCGACTGCTCCAGGACAAGGTGGCCGCCCATCGGGCGATGTCTGTACTGGTCGGCACCGAGGTGGTCGCCTTCGAAGCGGGCGCCGGTGGCAAACTCGCGGCGGTCGTGCTGCGCGACCGGGCCACGGGCGAGCAACGGACCCACGCCGCCGCGGGGGCCTTCGTCTTCATCGGTCTTGAGCCCAACACCGGGTTCCTCGCGGGGGTGATCGAACGCAACGACCAGGGTTTTGTCATCAGCGACGAGCAGTTCCGCACGTCGATGCCGGGGGTCTACGTCGCCGGCGACGTCCGCGAAGGTTCGACCAAGCAGCTGGCGTCAGCGGTCGGCGAGGGCGCGGCCGCCGCGATCGCGCTGCGCTACCACCTCGATCGAGTGCGCGCCTGAAGCTCTGCTAGAACCGAACAGTGCTCGCCTATGAACGACTCGGTTCGGGACCTTCGCTCGTGCTCATCCACGGCCTCACCGACACCCGACGGGTGTGGGACCCCGTGTTCGCACCACTCGCGACCACCTTCGATGTCGTCAGTGTCGACCTGCGTGGGCACGGCGAGTCCTTTGACGGCACGCCCTACGATGTCGTGACCCTGGCGGGCGACGTCCACGAGGTGGTCGTCAATCTCGCGCTCGATGCCCCGCTCGTCGTCGGCCACTCGCTCGGCGGCTACGTCGCCACGGCCTACGCGTCGCGATTCGATTGCTCCGGCGTGGTCAACATCGATCAGTCACTCGACCTCGCGGCCTTTGCGGCGATGGTCGGTCCGTTCCAGGACCAGTTGCGCGACCCCGCCCAGTTCGAGGCGATCATGCTCATGGTCTTTGCGACCATGCGCGGCGCGCTCAACGACGATGAGTGGGACCGGCTCGCACGCGAGCGCCGGTTCAACCAAGTGGCGGTGCTCGGGATCTGGTCGACAATCTTCGATCTGGACGCGGCGGGCCTCGACGCCTACATCGACTCGATCACCCGGCCCATCACCGTGCCCTACCTCGCACTGCACGGGTCACCCCTCGCCGAGCAGTACGAGTCGTGGTTGACCGAGCGGGTCCCCGCGGCGCGTCTTGTCGAGTGGCCCGGGCTCGGGCACCTCCCGCACCTGGTGGAACCGGACCGCTTCGTCGCCCTGGTCAACCGTGTGGCCGGGGCGATCGTGACGCCCGATCGGTGGCGCGAGGCTGAACTCGAGGCGCGCGACTAGCGGTCGGCGAGTGCGTCGGCGACGATTCCCGCGACCTGGTCGGTCTCGATCAGGAAGCCGTCGTGTCCAGCCGGTGAGGTGATCACCTTGACCAGACCGGCGCGCGGGATCAGTCGCGCGAGCTCCTCTTGGAGCTCGCGCGGGTAGAGACGGTCCGAGGAGACCCCCGCCACGGTGACCGGCACGCGCACGCTCTTCAACGCGGCGACCACCCCGCCGCGACCCCGGCCGACGTCGTGGTGGTTCATGGCCTCACTCAAGACCACGTAGCTGTTCGGGTCGAAGCGTGCCGCGAGCTTCTCACCCTGGTAGCGCAGGTAGGACTCGATGGCGTAGCGCCCGCCGTCGAGCACGGCGCGGTCGTCCTGGGCGACGCGACCGAATCGGTCCTCGAACTCGGTCCAGGTGCGATAACTGAACTGGCCAATGCCCCTCGCGATGGCGAGGCCCGTTCGCGGGCCCGGCCCCTCGTAGTAGTCGCCGTCGTGGAAGTCGGCGTCGGCGCGGATGGCGCGCACCTGCAGCGAGCACAGGGCAATCTGGTCGGCCGTGCCGGCCGCGCCGGCGGCGACCACGACCGCGCGCTCGAGCCGGTTCCGGTGCGCGACTGCCCACTCGAGGGCGCGCATGGCACCCATAGAGCCGCCCACGACCGCGACCCAGCGGTCGATCCCCAGGTGGTCGGCGAGCATCGTCTCCACGGCCACCATGTCGCGGATCGTCACGACTGGGAAGCGCGAGCCGTAGGGGCGGCCGTCGGGTGCGAGGCTGGACGGACCCGTCGTCCCCTGGCAGCCCCCGAGCACGTTCGGACAGACCACGAAGTACCGGTCGGTGTCGATGGCGAGCCCCGGCCCGACCACCCCGTCCCACCAGCCCGGCGTCGGGTGACCCGCTTCGATAGGGCCGGTCACGTGGGAGTCGCCGGTGAGCGCGTGCAGCACGAGCACCGCGTTGGTGCCCGCGTCATTGCGCTCACCCCAGGTCTCGTAGGCGATGGTCACGCTCGCGAGGTGGCCCCCACCCTCGAGGTCGATGCCGCGTCCGGCGCCGTCGACCTCGACGAACTGGCGTCGGCCGGGGTCGTCCCCGGGCCGCCAGTAGGGGGCGTCGCTCACGCCCGCCGAGCGGCCTCGAACCCCACCGTCAAGTCGGCCAGGATGTCCTCGATCGACTCGATGCCGACCGATAGGCGCACGAGGTCCGGGGTGACCCCGGTCGTGAGCTGCTCGGACTCGGTCAACTGCGAGTGGGTCGTGGAGGCCGGGTGGATGGCGAGGCTACGCACGTCCCCGACGTTAGCCAAATGGCTGAAGAGCTCGAGACCCTCGATGAAGCGCCGTCCGGCGTCGGCCCCTCCCTCGATGCCAAAGGAGACGATGGCGCCGCCCCCGCGCGGCAGGTAGCGCTGCTGGCGCTCGTGCCACGGGCTCGAGGCGAGCCCACTGAAGGCGACCCAGGTGACGTCGGCACGCGCCTCGAGCCACTGCGCGACCGCGGTCGCGTTGGCGACGTGACGCTCCATGCGAATGCTCAACGTCTCGAGCCCCTGGAGCAGCAAGAAGGCGTTGAAGGGCGAGATCGCTGGACCGGTGTCGCGTAGGTACTGCAGGCGAGCCTTCAGGGCGAAGCGCGCGGGGAAGAGCGCCTCGGGCAGCTCACCGAAGACCAGGCCGTGGTAGCTGGGGTCGGGCTCGGTGAAGGATGGGAAGCGGCCGCTGCCCTCATAGTCGAAGGTGCCACCGTCCACGATCACACCGCCGATGGAGGTGCCATGACCACCGATGAACTTGGTGGCCGAGTGGATCACGATGTCGACCCCGTGCTCGAGGGGGCGCACCAGGTAGGGAGTCGCCAGGGTGTTGTCCACGACGAGGGGGATGTGGTGCTCGTGGGCGACGCGGCTGACGCCCTCGAAGTCGAGCACGTCACCCTTGGGGTTGCCGAGGGACTCGGCGTAGAAGGCGCGGGTGTTGGGGCGAACGGCCGCGGCCCAGGCGTCCAGATCGTCGGGGTCGTCGACGAAGGTGGTCTCGATCCCGAGTTTGGGCAGCGTGTAGTGCAGCAGGTTGTAGGAACCGCCGTAGAGCGACGCGGAGGCGACGATGTGGCCGCCGCCCTCGGCGAGGTTGAGCAGCGCCACGGTCTCGGCCGCCTGACCGGAGGCGACCGCGAGTGCGGCCACGCCTCCCTCGAGGGACGCCATGCGCTCTTCGAAGACGCCCTGGGTAGGGTTCATGATCCGGGTGTAGATGTTGCCGAGCTCACTCAGTCCAAAGAGCGCCGCTGCGTGATCGGTATCACGAAAGACGTAGCTCGCGGTCTGGTAGATCGGCACGGCCCGGGCCCCGGTTGTGGGGTCGGCGACGGCCCCCGCGTGGATCTGGCGGGTCTCGAATCCCCATGCAGTCATCGGTGCTCCTTGGTCGTGTCGGGAAGCCGACGTCGTGACTCGACATAGTAGATAAATATGATGGAACTTGTCAACTATTACCTCGTGCCCGACACCTTCGTACGGTAACGGGGTGACGCCGCCGTTAGTCGAAGAACGCGAGCCAGGCCGTCTCGGCCGCGTGCAGGTCGCGCAGTACGCCCTCGAGCTCCAGTCCGAGCCGGGTCTGATCCTCGATGGTCGTGACGGAGGAGAGCTTCTCGCTCAGGGTCTGCTTGCGCCGTTCGAGCCGAGTCATCTCCTTTTCCGCGTCGCGCAACGCCCGGCCCCGCGGCACGGTGTTCGCCTGGTCGCGGGGCGCCTCGACGGACCCGGCCTCGAGGGTACGCGCGATCCAGGCGTCGATGCCACCGGGCACGTCCCCGACGCGACCGTCGGCGTGGACCTCGATGAGCCGGTCGGTCGTGCGGCTGAGGAAGGTGCGGTCGTGCGAGGCGACGACGAGGGTACCCGGCCACTCGCTGAGGAAGTCCTCGACGAGTCGGATCGTCTCGAGGTCGAGGTCGTTGGTCGGCTCGTCGAGGAAGAGCACGTTCGGCCGCTGAGCGAGCGCGAGTAGCAGTTGGAGCCGGCGCCGCTCGCCGCCCGAGAGCTCACCCGCCTTGGTGGCCGGCAGTGCCCCGGTGAACCAGAACCGCTTCATGAGCGCGACGTCCGCGGGCGAGCCGGGCACCCCGTGCGGGCCCGCGACGAGCTCCTGGACCGTCTTGGTGACGTCGATCTCGGTCGCGTGCTGTTCGAAGTAGGCGGTGACGACCGTCGGGCCACGCTTCACGGTCCCGCTCGTGGGCCCGAGTCGGCCGGCGAGCAGGTCCAGCAAAGTCGACTTGCCCGCACCGTTTCGTCCGACGATGCCGATTCGGTCACCAGGTCCGAGGTCGAGGTCGACGTCGTGCAACACGGTGGGGGCGCCGTCGTAGGCGAAGGTGACGTGGTGGGCGCGGATGACGGTGTTGCCGAGTCGGGGAGTCTGAGTACTCAGATCGAGCGATCCCGAGCGCGCCGCGGCGCTCGGTCGCTCGGCGAGGAGTCGATGCGCGGCGTCGATCCGGGCCTGGGGCTTGGTCGATCGCGCCTTCACGCCCCGGCGCAGCCAAGCGAGCTCGGTACGTGCGAGGTTGCGCCGTACCTGCTCGGCCGAGGCCGCCTGCGCCTCGCGCTCGGCCTGGGCCTCGAGGAGCCGTCCGTAGCCCCCACCGTGGACGTAGGTCACGCCGCGGTCGATCTCGACCATGCGCGTGGTGACCTGGTCGAGCAGGAACCGGTCGTGGCTCACGAGCACGACGCCCCCGCGGAACTCGAGCAGGTTCTGCTCCAACCAGCGGATGGCGTTGAGGTCGAGGTGGTTGGTCGGCTCGTCCAGGATCAGCAGGTCGGCGGGTTCGGCGAAGAGACGCGCCAGGGCCACGCGCTTGCGCTGACCACCCGAGAGCTCCGTGGTGGTGGCGTCGACGAAGCCGAGCATGTCGAGTCGGTCGAGTGCCGCGTCGACCTGCCAGCCGTGACCGAGCGCGTCGCGCACGCTCGAGACGGGTAGGTCGGGCTCTTGTTCGAGCACCCGGACCCGGACGTCGCGACCACGGCGGATCTCGCCGCCGTCGGGGACGAGAGTCCCCGCGACGATCTTCAGCAGCGCGGTCTTACCGGTCCCGTTGATCCCGACGACGCCGATGCGTTCGCCGTCTGAGACGGTGAGTGAGAGGTCGTCGAGCACCGTTCGATCGGCGCCGTGCAGGCTGACGTGCTGGAGGTCGACGAGGATTGTCACGCGGGTGCCAGGCTAGTGACTGTGGGCGAGACGCCCGTCCGGGGCCTGGTCAGGTCGTCGCGCCCGCGAACTGGCTGTTGTAGAGCGTGTAGTAGAGCCCCTGGTTGGCCATGAGCTCGTCGTGGCCACCCTGTTCGACGATGCGGCCGTGGTCCATCACCAAGATGACGTTCGCGTGGCGGATCGTGGAGAGTCGGTGGGCGATGACGAAACTGGTGCGACCCTCGCGCAACCGGGCCATGGCCTCTTGGATCAACACCTCGGTACGGGTGTCGACGTTGCTCGTCGCCTCATCGAGGATGAGCACACTCTGGTCGGCGAGGAACGCCCGCGCGATGGTGAGCAGCTGCTTTTGCCCCGAGGACAGATTCGAGGCCTCGTCGTCAAGCACGGTGTCGTAGCCGTCGGGGAGCGTGCGCACGAAGTTGTCGACGTGAGCGGCGCGCGCGGCCTCGACGACCTCGTCGTCGCTCGCCTCAGGCCGCCCGTAGGCGATGTTGTCGCGGATCGTGCCGGCGAAGACCCACGTGTCCTGTAACACCATCCCAAAGGCCCGACGCACCTCGTCGCGCGTGAGGTCCCGGTAGTCGACGCCGTTGAGCAGGATCCGTCCACCGTCGATCTCGTAGAAGCGCACGAGCAGGTTGACGACCGTTGTCTTGCCCGCGCCGGTCGGACCCACGAGCGCCACAGTCTCGCCCGGGGCGACGTCGAGACTGAAGTCGTCGATGAGTGGGTGCTCGGGCTCGTAGCGGAACGAGACGTGCTCTAACGTCACGCGTCCGCCGCGCTCGTGCGACGGCGCGACGTGAGCGCTCAACACCTCGGGCGACTCCTCGTCGGCGTCCAGGAACTCAAAGACCCGCTCGGCCGAGGCGAGACCGGACTGGAGCATGTTCATCTGGCCGGCGATTTGCATGATCGGCATCGTGAACTGGCGTGAGTACTGGATGAAGGCGGTGACTGCACCGAGCGAGAGCAGACCCGTCGCGACTCGGTAGCCGCCGACGACGGCGATGACGACGTAGTTGACGTTGGAGATGAACTGGACCGAGGGTTGGACGATCCCCGAGAGGAACTGGGCGCGGAAGCTTGAGCGGTAGAGCCGATGGTTCTGGTCGTTGAACTCCTCGATGGTGGCCCCGCTGCGCCCGAAGACCTGCACGAGCTCGTGTCCGCTGTGGGTCTCCTCGACGAGGCCGTTGAGCGTCCCGGTCTGGCGCCACTGGGCGGCGAACTGGACCTGGGAGCGACGAGCGATCACGAAGGTGATGACGAAGGCGAGGGGGATCGTCACGATGGCCACGACCGCGAGCAACGGTGAGATCCAGAGCATCATCGCGAGCACGCCAATGATCGTCAGGAACGACGTCAGCAGCTGGCTGAGTCCCTGTTGGATCGTCGTAGTGAGGTTGTCGATGTCGTTGGTGACGCGGCTGAGCACGTCGCCGTGAGGGTGGCTGTCGAAGTAGCGCAGCGGCAGCCGGCTCATCTTCACCTCGACCTCGCGTCGCAGACCCGACACGGTGCGTTGGGTCACGCCGGCCATCGTGAAGCCCTGGAGGTAGCTGAAGCCGGCCCCGCCGAGGTAGACGAGCGCGGCGGCCCCGAGGATCACACCCATGCGGGTGATGTTCACGCCAGCCCCCGGTGTCAAGTGGAGCCCGGCGATCATCGACGCCGTCTGAGCGTGTCCGTGGGTGCGCAGGTAGTGCAGTGTCTGGGTCATCGTGAACCCGGCGGGGAGTCGCTTAGCGATGATCCCGTCGAACAGGACGTTGGTCGCATTGCCCAGGATCTGCGGTCCCGAGACCATGAAGGCGACCGAGGTGACACCGAGCACGAGCGCCCCGAGCAACCGCCAGCGCTCGGGACGTAGTCGGCGCAACAGCCGGCGCAGCGTGGAGCGCACGTCCTTGCTCGTGCGCGGCGGTGCCGCGGCCCCGCGCATCGCGTGCATTGGCCCCATCGTCATTTCAGCGCCCCCTCACCGAGTTGGGAGATGACGATCTCGCGGTAGGACTCACAGGACTCGACTAGCTCGTCGTGGGTGCCCACACCGACGACGCGCCCGTCATCGAGCACTACGACCCGATCGGCGTGCATGATCGTGCTGACGCGTTGGGCGACGATGATGACGGTGGCGTCAGCGGTCTGCTCGCGTAGCGCCTCGCGAAGTCGGGTGTCGGTGGCGGCGTCGAGCGCCGAGAAGCAGTCGTCAAAGAGGTAGATGCGTGGCCGCTTGACGAGGGCGCGCGCGATGGCGAGTCGCTGACGCTGGCCCCCCGAGACGTTGGTACCGCCCTGGTCGATGGGCGCGTCGAGCCCGCCGGGCATGGTGGCGACGAAGTCTCGCGCCTGGGCCACCTCGAGGGCGCGCCAGAGCTCGGCGTCAGTAGCGGCGGGTCGCGCGAAGCGAAGGTTGGAGGCAATGGTGCCGCTGAAGAGATAGGCCGTCTGGGGTACGAGGCCGATCGACGACCACAGCGCCTCTTGGGACTGTTCGCGCACGTTCACGCCGTGGACCTCGACCGCGCCGTCGGTCACGTCAAAGAGTCGGGGGATCAGCGCGACCAGCGTGGTCTTGCCGCTTCCGGTTCCGCCGATGATCGCGCTCGTGACCCCCGGTTCGAAGTCGACGGTCACCTCGTCGAGGACGGGCCGCTCGCTTCCCGGGTAGGCGAAGGACACCGCAGAAAGTCGCACCGAGCCGGTCGGTGACGGCGTGATCGGGTCGATAGGGTCGCTGATGGAGGGCACGGTGTCGAGGACCTCGGCGATGCGCTCGGCGCTCGCGGCCGCGCGCGGCACGAGGATCGTGACCATGACGGCCATCATCACTGAGGTGAGGATCTGCAAGATGTAGGTGAGGAACGCCGTCAAGTTGCCGATCGGCATCGAGCCCTCGCTGACGAGCCGGCCGCCGAACCAGAGCACCGCGACGCTCGACAGGTTCAAGATCATCATCATGATCGGCATCGTGAGCGCGAAGATGCGATTCACGCGCAGGGCCGTGCCCGTCAAGTCGGCGTTGGCGACCTCGAAGCGGTCGGCCTCGGCCTCGTTACGCACGAAGGCGCGGATAACGCGCACCCCCGTGATCTGTTCACGTAACACCTGGTTGATCCGGTCGATCTTGGCCTGCATCGAGCGGAACAGCGGGATGACCCGGACCATGACGACGCCGATGAACGTGGTCATGACCGGGATCGAGACCAGCAACAGCAAGGAGAGTTTCGCCCCCTCGTGGATCGCCATGACGATGCCGCCGACGGACATGATCGGGGCGATCACCATCATGGTCAGCGCCATCTGCAAGAAGATCTGGATCTGCTGGATGTCGTTGGTGTTGCGCGTGATCAGTGACGCCGTGCCGAAGTGGTTCACGTCGCGCGCCGAAAAGGACTGCACCCGGGTGAAGACCGCCCGGCGCAGGTCGGCGCCGGTGGCCATGGAGACCCGAGAGGCCCAGTAGACGGCGATCACCGCGAAGAGGCCGATCGCGAGGGTGAGCAGGATCATCCACGCGCCGGTGCGGATGATGTAGTGCAAGTTGCCGGTGACGACTCCGCCGTTGATGATGTCGGCGTTGAGGTTCGGCAGATAGAGGTTGCCGACCGTCTGGGCGATGAGCAACGCGCTGAGCAGCAGCACCTGGGCGCGATAGGGACGAAGGTGGGTTCGAAGGAGTCGGATCAGCACGGGGCTCGGCCGCTCCCGTCCACGGTCGGGTTGAACGCGGGGCGCAGCCGGGCGATCGCGGCGTCAAAGGTCGTGGCTGGATCGAGCGCACCGCCACTCGCGCGCGCCGTGGTCATCGAGGCCCGAAAGGCGGCGGTGGCGACGGCGGTCACCAGCGCCGGGTACGGGTCGCGCTCGGGGTCGAGACCAGTGCGCTCGGCGATCACCTCGACGAGGGCACGTTCATAGGTGATGAAGGAGACGAACATGCGTCCGATAAGTGCGGGGTCGGCGCTGATCGCACGCATGCGCAACGGCCACTCTTCGCTCGATTCGCGAAAGAGCTGGCCCATGACGACGCGCAGCGCCTCGAGTGGCGTCTCGTCGGCGGGTCGGCTGGCCAGTGCGTCGCGCAACTGGTCCACGCGCCACGCGTCGAACCCGATGATCGCGTCCTCCTTGGAGGGGAAGTGGTCGTAGAACGTTCGCACCGAGACGTCGGCCGCCGTCGCGATCTCTTCGACGGTGACGTCACGGATCCCGCGCTCGGCACCCAGACGCAGTGCCGCTACACGCAACGCGTGATGGGTCGCGAGGCGCTTACGCTCTCGCCGTCCGATGGGGTCCGTCACCACGGACCCAGTATGCCCGATTCACTGCACGATGTGCAATTAGTTCATCACTGAAGTGAATTTCGCGCCGAAGCGCGGCGTGCGTCGCCGCCGGCCTAGAAACTGACGACGGTGTAGCCCTCGAGGGCGAAGGACTCGACCTCGGCCCCCGCGGCCACGAGCTCGAGTGGGCGCACACCAATCTCGGCGACCACCTCGTACTGTTCGACGTTGGCTCGACAGGCGGTGGCGCCGATACCGGCGTCGCGCAAGTCGGCGAGCTGGGTGTCGATGAGGCCGCTCGCGGCCAACTTGACGGCGGGGCCGAAGAACAGGACCCGCACGTCGACGCCGCGGTTGGCCTTCATGCGCGTCGCCATCACCATGCCGGGCACGGCGCGCGCGGGGTCGTCACTGATGATCATGAACGCGACCTTGGCGCGAGACTGCTCACTTGACATGGTGTTCCTCTGTCCTCTCATCGGTCGTCACCTGGGACGACCGCTCTCGTTCGACGTTCGGCTCCGGCGGTGCGACCGCACACGACGACCCCCGGCCCATCAGGCGCGGCCACGCGAGCGTGGCCGCTACGGCGATGAGGGGCACGGCGTCGCGTACCGTCGCGTCAGGGATCGGAGCGGCGCCGATGTAACCCACCACGGCCGCCGCGACCGCTCGACTGCTCACGCAGGAAAGCCTCACCCGACCACCCTACTGGTGGGTCGCGGCGAAAGATCCGCCTGACCACGACCTACGGTGACGGCACGATTGGCCCTAGGCGCGCTTGCGCGCTCGTGATGCGCCCAGGTGTCGCCGGAGTTCGATTCCGGCCGGGGTGTGGAACCACTCGACGTGACCGAGCAAGTAGGACCGGTAGGCGAGTTTGACGTTGGTCGGTGAGTCAAGGACCTCGCCGAAGTACTCGACCTCGGAGAGGGCGAACTCGACGTGGGCGATTGGTAGCACCGCACCGAGTGTGGCGAGATCGTCCTCGGTGATCGTGATGACCCCGTCGTAGCCCTCGAGCAGGGCGTCGAGGGTGCCGTAGTCGACGGTGATGGTCCCGACGCCGGCGACGTCGAGCCAGTCGATGATGCTGCGCTCGATCGCGACCGCGAGGTCGTGCAGCGCGAAGGTGCGGTTCGACAGGCCGAGGTCGAGCACGCTCGCGACGTCGGCCTGGGGGGTCGCGTCACGCCACGTGAGGTTCGAGCCGTGCCAGTCACCGTGCGTCCACTGCGTCGCGACGTCGCTGAGCTGGGCCGCCGCGGACTCGATCGGTCCGGCGAGGATCGACGTGTAGTCACCGAGGACGTCGTAGGGCGCGGTGGCTCGAGCGAGGCCCGGGCGGGTCGTGACGAGGTGGCGATACGCCGTGGCGGGGTCGGGCGCGAGGATGACGGCGACCGAGTCGAGCAGGGGACCGAAGTCCCACGCCGCAGGATCGAAATCGGCCGCGGCCCGGTGGAAACGCGCGAGGGCGGCACCGGCCGCGCCGGCGTGCGCGCGCGACAGGAACGGGTGCCACGAGGGGACGTCGCGATAGTGATCGACGCCGGTCGTTGGTTCGTAGACCTCGTAGAGGACTCGTCCCCGTTCGTGCACGGTCGAGCCGTCACGCGCCGCGAGTACCGCCGGCGTGTTCAGGCCACGCGAGCGCAGGTGACCGACGAAGGCGTGCTCGAGCACGAGGCGTTCGCGCGATCGGACACGAACGTCGTGGCGCTTGAGAAAGTACGTCCGCCCATCCGATTCGACGAGTGCCGCGGCCGACATCGGCCGCGGGCTGCACCAGAGGACCGTCGCGTCATTCGTTCGCGGGGCGTCGGCGACGTAGTGGCCGAGGACCTCGGTGGCCTCCGCGGCGGTGATTGCTGGCCAGTCGGGAATGACGAGGTCGTTCGTCATCCCGTGGACGAGCCCGTCGGGCTCACTGCGTTCGTTGTCGGACGTGGTCACACCTCGGCGTCGGCCCCGACGCGAAGTGGCTCAGTGCGGCGTGCGCGCAGATTGACGAGCGCGCCAGTGAGTAGCGTCGCGACCACTGAAACCACGAAGGAGGTGAGTGAGGCCGACATCCAGCTCGGCGCGTGGAAGTGCAGGGCGTTCGCGATGTGTGCCCACATCGCCACCCACCAGCCGATGTAGCCGGGGTTGATCAGCTGGTAGATGGCGAAGCCGATCGCCCAGGGTATCAGCATGGTCGAGCGACTCTGGGCTCGTGACGAGAGGTTGAGGTTCCCCTTGGAGAGTAAGAAGAAGTCGACAATGAACACCGCGGACAGTGGGACGAACACCGATCCGAGCAAGACGAGAAAGTTCTCGTAGTCGGCGATGTTGATCCCGAGGGCGAGCGCCGTGGTGAGTGTGGACACGATGAGCGCGAGCACTCGCCGGTCCCAGAGGGGCCGCAGGTTCTGGATCGAGACGACGGTGGAGTACACGTCCGCGAAGGACTGGTCGAGCTCGCGCGCCGCGAGCAGCGCGAAGGCGAGGGTCCCGAGGGGCACGGCGATGAAGGCGCCGTAGATGTCCGACGGCGATCGGGCCACGGTCACGAGGGCCACCAGGCCAATCACGTAGCAGAGCACCTGGGTGACGCCGTAGCCCACGAAGGCGCCCCAGAAGGCCGTGCGGGGCGTGCGCGAGTGGCGTGTGTAGTCGGCGGCGAGTGGGGCGAAGGAGATCGCGACCGCGATGACCGTGTCGGTCGCCGCCCAGAAGCCAGTCCAGGTGCCGTGGGTGAGCGCCGGCATCGGGTGACGAAGCAGCTCGACGAAGAGGTAGACGAGCACGACCAACACTGCCGGCGTCGCGATGCGTCGCAGGATACGGATCGCCCCGAGTGGATACAGGGTCAAGAGTCCCGTAATCACCCCGGCGATGAGTACGTAGGCCCACTGGGGGAGACCCGGCTCAACGGTTCGCGCGGCCGTTGCGATGGTGACGAGCTCGAAGATCCCCCAACCCAGTAGCTGGACGATATTGATCAGGGTCGGCACGTAGGACAGTCGACTCCCGAAGACGCCTCGGAGCAGGACCATCGCCGGCGCACCCGTGCGCGCACCGGCGACACCGGAGAACGCGATCGCGAGCGTGCCGAGCACGGTGCCGAGCAGGATCGCCGTCAGTGCGGCGAGTAGTGAGAGTTCGGGCGTTCCGCCACCGTTGGGCTGCAGGACGAAGATCGCGCCGGTGAATCCGAGCAGACTGACGCCGAGGTTGCCCCACAACCCGAACTGATCAATGATCCCGAGTGGTTGCGGGACGGGCTCGACGAGGGTTCGCGGCACTTCGGCGTGACGGTCCCCCGAAACCAATGTGAACGATGAATCTGGCTGGCTGGTCACCAGGACCTCCTTACGCCGGCATTACCCGGACAAGTTCGACGGTCGGTGGCACTGCGGCCCGTAGGCCAACCACCCTCTCAGCCCGGTACGTCCGAGCTCCCGTTGTACAGCGACCACAGCGTACCAGTGCTGCCTGCGCGCACCGGCTTCGTCGACGAGTTCGTTGGTCGACGCCCAACGGAGGCGATTAACCTGTATACCCCATGGGGTATACTCAATCAACGTTCCACAGGAGGTAATCGGTGATTTCTGAAGTCGACGTCCGTACGTTCATCGCCGCCCACGCCGACGGTGCCCACGTCCTGGACGTGCGCGAGCCCCACGAGTACGAAGCCGGTCACGTCCCCGGTGCCCGACTCGTTCCGCTCAGCACGGTGCCCGACGTGGCGCGCGAACTGCCGATTGGTCCGCCGATCTACGTGATCTGTCAGAGCGGCAGCCGAAGCCGGGTCGCCGCGGCGCACCTCGCGCGCATCGGTCACGACGTCCGAGCGGTCATCGGCGGCACGAGCAGTTGGGTCAGCGCCGGACGCCCCGTGGTGCGCGGTTTGCGGGCGAACATCGCTTGATCGTCCCGCAGTTTCGCGTGGAGCTTCGTGTCGTCCGGTGAACCCGGGGGACCGATGGCGTTTAGGCCGGATTACTTGCTGTGGCCGACGTGCCACTTCGCACAAACGGCGCACTGGTAGACGTTCATCGGCGCCCCGTCGCGTTTGGACAGCAGACGGGCGCGGGCCTCGGCGTCCTCGCGCCGGTCATAACCGACCTTCGGCCGCCCCCGTGCTGTGGTGTGCGAACGTGGTCCACGACGCAGTGATGTGCCCGGCTTCGCCCGTCCGCCATAGCGGCCCGACCAGTAGAAGACGAAGGCGACAATCGCGACGGCAACGAGCAGGACGATGACGGTCACCACGGTCGTCGCCTCCGGTGTGGTCGGGCGAAACGGTACGCGTCGGTTCTCGTCGTGGACCGGCTCGACGGTACGCGCGACGTGACGCCCGGTGCCGCGGCGTCACGACCTCGTGATCGAGGCGCCGCCCCGTCCATCGGTGCGGTTGGCGTCAGGTGGACGGTCAGCTCAGTATGAAATCCGCGACGGCCCGTGCGAACCCCTCCTCGGCGTTGGTGCTGGTGACGACGTGGGCGGCGCGTTGCACGGCGGGGTCGGCGTTGCCCATTGCGACGCTGAACCCGGACGCCTGGAACATCGACACGTCGTTGTGCATGTCGCCGATCGTCGCGATCTCCTGGGGGGCGATGTCGTAGCGCGTGGCCAGGTAGTCAACGACGCTGCCCTTGTTGGCGGCGGGGTTGGTGACGTCGAGGTAGTAGGTCTGTGAACGAGTCGCCGAGACGCGCGACCTGAACCGTTCATTCGTCGCCGACCAGGCGGCCGCGCTCGCGTCGGCGTCATCGCTCACGCCGACGATCTTGTCGACCCCACGTACGATCCCCTCAAAACTCGTGACCACGGTCGGCCCGCCCTCAAGGATTCGCGCCTCCTGGTCGACGTGGGGCCCGTCCTCGTCGAGCACGAACCACTCGTCGCTTCGAAAGACCCAGATGGACATCGTGTGCGCCTGCAGTACGTCGATCACCTCGCCGACGATGTCGTCGTCGATGGTTCGCTCTTCGATGACGGTGAGATTACCGTCGACGATCGCGGCGCCGTTGAAGGCGCCGAGGGGTGTCGTCAACCCAAGTGGCTCGACGAAGCGGACCAAGCCGCGCGGTGGTCGCGCACTGGTGATCGCGAACATGATCCCCGCGTCACGCAACCCGTGCACGGCGCCAATCGACGACGCGGTCAACTCCTTTTCGGGCGTGATCAACGTGCCGTCGACGTCGGAGAGCAAGAGCCGGATGCGACCACTCATTCGGGCAGGCACCACGCGTTCGGGGCGATGAGGTCGTTTGCGGACGAGGGCCCCCACGAACCCTGGGCGTAGGGCTGGACCGGCGGTGGCGACGCGAGTAGGTCCGCGCTCACCTCCCAGAGCCGTTCGATACCGTCGGAGCGGGTGAAGAGCGTGCGTTTTCCCAACATCGCCTCGAGGATCAGGTACTCGTACGCCTCAAGGTGGTGAGCCTTTTGGAAGGAACTCGCATAGTTGAACGTCATTTCCGCGGCGTCCAGACGCATCTCGGGGCCGGGCTGTTTGGCGAAGAAGTGCGCGTGGATCGATCCCGGGTCGGCGAAATCGACGACCAGTCGGTTGCCACGGTTCGCCGGTGCCCCCTTGGCGAAGGGGAAGAGCCGCATGACGGGCTCCTCAAAGCCGATGGTGATGATCTGGCGGCTCTCGGCGAGTGCCTTGCCTGTGCGCAAGTAGAAGGGGACGCCCTTCCAACGGGTGTTCTCGATCTCGGCGCGAATGGCGACGAACGTCTCGGTCGATGAGTCTCGCGCGACGCCGGCTTCGTTGCGGTAGCCGTCGTACTGGCCACGAACGACCTGGGCGGGGTCGATGGGTCGCAAGGTCTCGAAGACCTTGTGGACCTCGTCACGCAGCGGTCGGGCCTCGAGTGAAGTCGGTTGTTCCATCGCGATGAAACCCATTACCTGAAACAGATGGCTCACGACCATGTCGCGAAAGGCGCCAGTTCCCTCGTAGAACGCGCCACGACCTTCGATCGTGAGGGTCTCGGGGACATCGATCTGGACGTAGCGGACGTGGTCGCGGTTCCACAGGGGTTCGAAGAACCGATTGGCGAAACGCAGGGCGAGGATGTTGTCAATCGACTCTTTGCCGAGGAAGTGGTCGATGCGAAAGACCTGGGTCTCCTCGAAGTTCGCCTTGATGACGGCGTTGAGCTCCTTCGCCGAGGCGAGGTCGACGCCGAAGGGCTTCTCCAAGATCACGCGGGCGTTACGACGCAGGTCCGAGGCGCCCAGCATGGTCACCAGTCCCAGGACCGCGTCGGGTGGGACCGCGAGGTGGAACAGGCGGTTGACCTCACCGCCGATGGCCGTCTCAGCCTCCTCGATGGCGGCGAGGAGCGACGATCCGTCCTGCGCCGAGGACTCTGCGAACGAGAGCGACGAGACGAAGGAGTCCCAGACGTCGCCGTCGGGCCCGAGTTCACCGAATTCGTCGACTGCATCGTGCGCGAACGAGCGGAAGTCCTCACTCGAGAGGGCGAAGGCCGCCGGGGCCGACCCGATGATCCGGTAGTCCTTCGGGAGCAGTCCGGCCAGGTCCAGGTGGTAGAGCCCCGGGATGATCTTGCGTCGTGCGAGGTCGCCCGTCGCACCGAAGAGCACGATGACGTAACTGGCGGGGACCTCGACGTCTGTTTCGATTGGGTGGGTACTCACTGGGCGAAACCATCCGAACGGGTAACCCACGGGGCCTTCCGCGGGGTCATCGTCACGACGGCTTCTCGACGTGCCCGCCGAACTCCGAGCGCATGGCCGAGAGCAATTTCGCCGTGAACTGACCGCGCTCGCGCGATTCGTAGCGTTGCCAGAGCGCGGCGCTGATCACGGGCGCGGGGACCGACTCGTCGATCGCGGCCTGCACGGTCCAACGGCCCTCGCCCGAATCGGAGACCCGGCCACTGAACTCGCTCAACTCGGGCGAACCGGCCAGTGCGTCGGCGGTCAGGTCCATCAGCCACGAGCTGATGACCGAACCGTGCCGCCAGACCTCGGCGACCTCGGCGACGTCGATGTCATAAGCGTAGAAGTCGGGATTGCGCATCGGCGTGGTCTCGGCGTCGGCCTCGACCTCGGTCGTGCCCGCGTTCGCGTGTTTGAGGATGCTGAGGCCCTCGGCGATGGCCGCCATCATGCCGTACTCAATGCCGTTGTGGACCATCTTGACGAAGTGTCCGGCCCCGTTCGGTCCGCAGTGCAGGTAACCACTGGTCGCGGTGCCGGGTCGTCCCGATCGCGCCGCCGTCGCCACGACGCCGTCGTCACCGGGGCTGATCGAGCGAAAGAGCGGTTCGAGTCGGGTTACGACTGTCGTCTCACCACCGATCATCAGGCTGTAGCCCCGCTCGAGGCCCCAGACGCCACCGCTCGTCCCACAGTCCACGTAGTGGATGTTTCGGGTGGCGAGCGCTCTCGAACGGACGATGTCGTCCTGGTAGTAGGAGTTGCCGCCGTCGATCACGACGTCGCCCGGATCGAGGTGGTCGAACAGTTGGGTCACGGTGTCACCCGTGATCGCCGCCGGCAACATGAGCCAGATGGTCCGCGGTGCGTCGAGCTTGGCGACGAGGTCCTCGATCGACGTAGCGCCGACCACGCCCTCGGGTTCCAGCGCGGTCACCGCCTCGGGATTGACGTCGTAGGCCACACAGTGGTGGCCGTCGCGGGTCAGTCGGCGAACGATGTTCGCGCCCATGCGCCCGAGTCCGATCATGCCTAACTGCATTGGCGATTCCGTGGTCATCAGGAGCCCCTTCCGTTGAGTTTTCGATAGTGCTCGATCAATGCGTTCGTGGACGAGTCGTGGCCGAGTACGGGCGCGACGTCGGTGAGTTCGGGGACGATCGCACTGGCGAGCGCCTTGCCCAGTTCGACGCCCCACTGGTCAAAGGAGTCGATCCCCCAGATCGCACCCTGCGTGAAGACGACGTGCTCGTAGAGCGCAATGAGTGAGCCGAGCAGTTTCGGCGTCAAGACCTCCGCGAGCAGGACATTGGTGGGCCGGTTGCCCTCCATGACGCGGTGCGCGATCACTCGCTCGGGACCGGCGTCGCGGCGGACCTCGTCGGCGGTCTTGCCAAAGGCGAGCGCCTCAGCCTGGGCGAAGACGTTCGCGCTCAAGATGTCGTGGTGGTCACCGAGCGGATTGAGACTCCGTGCGAAGCCGATGATGTCGACGGGGATGATCGACGTACCTTGATGGATGAGCTGATAGAAGCTGTGCTGACCGTTGGTGCCGGGCTCACCCCAGTAGACGGGCCCGGTCTGGTAGTCCACGGTGACCCCCTCGAGGGTCACGTGTTTGCCGTTTGATTCCATCGTCAGCTGCTGGAGGTACGCCGGCAGGCGCTTCAAGTACTGGTCGTAGGGCATGACCCCGACGGTGGTGCAGCCGAGGAAGTTACGGTTCCACACCCCGAGCAGCCCCATCAGGACCGGAAGGTTCTCCTCGAGGGGCGCGAGGCGGAAGTGCTCGTCCATCTCGTGGAAGCCCGATAGGAGCTCGGCGTAGGCGTCGGGACCGATCGCGAGCATTGTCGAGAGCCCGATGGCCGACGTCATCGAGTAACGCCCACCGACCCAGTCCCAGAAGCCGAACATGTTCGCGGTGTCGATGCCGAAGGCCGCGACCTGCTCCGCGTTGGTCGACACCGCGACGAAGTGCTTGGCCACGGCCGCGTCGTCGCCGAGCCGCTCGAGGAGCCACGCCCGAGCGGAGTGCGCGTTGGTGAGCGTCTCCACCGTGGTGAAGGTCTTGGAGGAGATGATGAACAGTGTCTCGTCGGCGTCGAGGTCGCGCACTGCCTCGACGAAATCGTCGCTGTCGACGTTGGAGACGAAGCGGAAGGTCAGGTCGCGCTGGCTGTAGAAGCGAAGCGCTTCGTAGGCCATCACCGGGCCGAGATCCGATCCGCCGATCCCGATGTTCACGACGTTCTTGATGGACCGGCCGGTGAAGCCCCGCCACTGGCCCGATCGGACCCGGGTGGCGACGTCGGCCATTCGATCGAGCACCGCGTGAACCTCGCCGATCACGTCGACACCGTCGACGACGAGGGACGACTCGCGGGGCATTCGAAGCGCGACGTGCAAGACGGCGCGGTCTTCGGAGACGTTGATGTGTTCGCCGCGAAACATCGCGTCGCGCCGTTCGGCGACGTTGGATTCACGCGCGAGCTGCAGGAGTAGTTTCAGCGTCTCATCGGTGATCCGGTTCTTCGAGTAGTCCAGATAGATCCCCGCCGCCTGCGCTCGAAGGCGCCGACCACGTTCGGGGTCTTGCTCGAAGAGCTGACGCAGGTGGCGTTGTCCGATGGTCTCAACGTGGGCTTCGAGTGCTCGCCAGGCTGGACGGTCTTGAAGTGGGGCTGGCGTCACGATGGTCCCTTCATGGTCGAAGTCGAAGTATCACGACTCGACAGTAGAACGAGCGAGCGACGAGTCGCGCCTCGTCGTTTCGGTACGCGGTGAGTGGAATCACGCGGCGTTCTCCGAGGCGTCGATGGCGTCGGTAGCGTCGGGCAGTTCCCGCGGCACGTCGAGTCGCGCGACACCGATCCGGTAGTCGTTCAACCCGTAGTACACGTCGTAGCGATCGGGCTGGCCGATGTCGTCGCGTCGGTCGATCCCGGTGGGGAAGACGACGTCCGCCGGCGTGGCGCGTGGTCCGCTCGACGGTTCGGGTGTGAGAAGGGGCTGCGGGGTCCGGTAGAGGATTTCGCTGGGGTGCTCCAAGGAGAGGACCATGGCTCCGGCCGCGTACGTGAGGCGATCAGTGCCGGTCGTTGGGTCGGGGACATCACTCACCCCGTGGTACATGACGAGCCAGCCGTGACGGCACATAATCGGCGGGGTACCGCTCCCGATCTTGAGGTGTTCCCAGGATGACTCGGGTGTCGCGAGTCGGTGGTGCGACGTGAAGGTGAGGAGCTGGGCCGGGTCCATGCCCGAGAACGGCATCGTGCTGTAGGAGATCCAAATGCATTCGCGATACTCGTCCACGACGTGACTGCCGTCGGCGGCGCTGATCTCTTCGGCTCGGGTCCCCGGGAACAGCGGTCGGTGCAGGATGGCGAGCTCCGGCCGGTCCGAGGGATTCGGGATGGCGACGGGGAAGCACACGGCGTCTTTGTTGTCGATGCCCTCGAAATCGATGTGCTCGTGAGGTTCGAAGGTGGCGAGTCCCAGTCGTTGCCACGTGAGCAGGTCCTTGGAGATCGCGAGGGCGATTCGTGGGCCATCGGGAGAAAACGCCGTATAGGTCATCACGTAGCGCCGCAGTGGTTCGACGTAGTTGATCCGAG
The DNA here is from genome assembly GCA_021793515.1 of Actinomycetes bacterium. Classification (GTDB taxonomy): domain Bacteria; phylum Actinomycetota; class Acidimicrobiia; order Acidimicrobiales; family RAAP-2; genus RAAP-2. Next base: position 28,954 of record JAJYSP010000018.1, read on the forward strand.
GGTCCTCACAGCCGCCGCCGTCGGGGCGAAGCTCGTAGGGCGCCTCGGGCTCGAGCGCGACTCCGAGGCGCTCGACCCCCTGTGGTTCGCCGTCGTCGTCGAAGACGACCCTCATGATGCCGATGCGTGAGTAGTTGCCCGCCGCGACGATGCGAGGGAACAGGTAGAGCTCGCCGTCGGGGCCGCGAGCGGCGGCGGGGTTGAGCACGCCTTCGACCTCGTGGGGGTTTCCCGCCTCGGGCTCGATCACGAGGTCGAGTGGACGCAGGGTGAACTCACTCATGATGGTCCGCCGGAGCCTTCACCTGTTCGGAGCCGTCGCCGAGACACGCGATCACCGTCTGGATGACCCGGGCGGTCTCAGCGGGTCCCGAGACCAGGATCGAGTCGACCCCGGCGACTTGAACCGGGTAGTCGTTGCCGCCTTCGAAGATGGCGTCGCCGGCGAAGAGCATCTCGTCGACGGTGACACCGAGCTGCTCGGTGAGCTTCGCGATGCCGTAGGCCTTGTCAATGCCCGGTTTGGTGATGTCAATCGACGTAGTCCCACCCATGTGGATGGCGAAGTCAGGTAGGAGCGGGGTGAGGATCTCGATGATCTTGGTGCGCTTGGCGAAGTCGGGGTCCCAGCCCTCCTTCTCGGCGAGGGGGGCTTCTTGACCGAGTACCGACAAGGTGATCTGACTACCCCGGTCCTCGATCGCCTCGCCCCACACTTTGCTGGCGGCGAACCCGGATTCGTCGAGCGCGTGTTGCAGTGACGTGATGATGGTCTGGCGCTCCTCGTCACTGAAGTTCTCCGCGTACAGTTCGTGCCAACCCTCCTCGTAGCGGAAGAATCGCGTGCCGTTGGTCGGCAGCAGGAAGAGTCGCTCGAAGTGCTCGTTGCTGTGCAGTTGCGCGAGCAGTTGTTTCTCGAACTGGGGCCACGCGCCCCCCGAGATCACCGCGACGCTCATCGTTCGCAGTAACGCGGTGAGCAAGGTGGCGATCTCTGCGCCGAGTGGTGACTTGCTCGGCGCGAGCGTCCCATCCAGGTCGAACACGAAGAGCCGCTTCGTGCGGCGGTTCTCCTCAGGTGATTCCTTCACTCGCTGGTGTGATTTCTTTGGCACCTGCACCCCCTTGGCGTATCGTTCTTCCGTTGTTTTCGGTCGTGTGTTGCCTCGTGCCCGGCTAGCTCCTTGAGCGTTCAGGCGGCTTCATCGCGCCGACATCGTTCAATCCCGTAACTCGAGGCCACCGGCTACGCACGGCGACGCTTCAATTTGGCGCAAACAACCCCGCGCCTTCTTCGAACCGCGCATCGGTGATAGTCGCAGGCTACCGTTCGCGCGTGGTGTTTGGCGTGGCACCCCGTGGTCATCGTTTCGAACTGTGCTCGATCCGCCGCCACCATCGCTTTTGGCGCGCGAACTCCTACGCACGACCAAAGTCGTCTTCAAGTCGAACGATGTCGTCTTCACCGAAGTAGGTGCCGGTTTGGATCTCGATGAAGACCACCGGCACGTCCGTGTGGTTCTCGCATCGGTGCGCCTGACCGATATTGATATCGAGGCTCTGACCAGGTCCTAGCTCGATCGTCTCGCCGTCGAGGATTGCGGTGGCCGTGCCACTGACGACGAACCAGTGCTCGGCCCGCTTCTCGTGGCGTTGGTAACTCAGGCGCTTGTTCGCGTCGACGACGATTCGTTTGACCTTGTGATCGGCCATTGTGTCGTCCAGTACGGTGAACGATCCCCACGGACGCTCATCAAAGACTCGCCCTTCTGCATCGGTGAGACTCATAGTCCAACTCCTCCATTGGTCGGTCAGTTGGTTCATCGATCATCGCTGCGTCGATGGCGTCACTACCAGGTCACGGCATCGCCGCGTGCTTGGACCTTACCGGGCTCGTCGCCTCGTCAAGCAAAGGCGTCCCGGCGATGCCGCAGTCCGCCCGGTACCGCACGACGAGACCTATCGCGACGACGTGGTGTATCACTGCAACATCGGCTGCGCGGTACCGTCCGATCGTCGACGTTACGGGTTAACGAAGCGCAGTGGCGCCATCGCGAAGGAGCTGCCAAGACCACCCGTGGCTACGAGCACGCAGGTTTGTCGACACGCGACGGTATCGCTCGGGTCATAGGGTCGTGTCCCCGCACGGCTCGATACGACGAAGGTGATGCGGCCCGAGCCCGTGACGTCGGTGACGCCAAAGGGTTCGGCGGCGAGCTCCTCGCCGCAACCGCCTTCGTTGGCGGCGGCCGCCGTTGCACACTCGGACATGAAGAACTTTGCGCCAATGTCAAAGCCCCGCACCGTCACGAGCACGGTCTCGCCACCGTGCAGGTTCGACGCCGGGGTGACGTGCACTACTGGTACGCGGCCGGCTATCCCTCTCGGTCCGAGTTTTCGAGTGACGTCGAGCGCGATACGGTTCGCCGAACCGTTGGCGCAACTCGGTGGGCGAAAGAACGAGGACGCGAAGCTCGACGCCCCCACCGATTGCGCGTGTTGCCACCCGCGGAACGAGAGGGCCATGCGACGGGGCGCGGGCGAGAAACCGCACCAGCGCATCTCGACGATAGCCCACGGTTGGTTCGGTGACATGACGATGGGACCCGACGGAATCGGGAGCGACGGTGACCAGCGGTAGGGCGTCTCGGTGAACGCGAGCGGGCGCCGCGACGACGTGAAGAGGCGGATCGTTGGACGGCCAGACAGCGCGCACGCGCGCGGCGAGTTGCTCGAGATCGTGATGTCCCCATCGGGGTTGCCCGGTCCGTTGAAGACGACCATCGTCTGTAACTGCGCCGGTGCGCAAATCGGGATGGTGGCCCCGCCGGCGCGTTGGGTGACGCCAGGCGAGGTGGCGAGTGGCACGAGCACCGTGATCGCCATCACCGCGCCGAACCAGATCGCCGTGGCTCGTCGAGGGGGCCGCACGGACGCGATCGATGATGTCACGTTCGCACCGTTGACCGCACCGACATGACGAGCGTGTGTCCGATCTGCTCCGGTCACTCGACGCACGAGTTGGGCGTGTGTCATGGCTCGACCTCGATAGCCCGTCCGATGTACGGCCCACTGCCTGTGTCTAGTGACCAGGCGAACTTTGCGAGTGACGCATGGTTAGATGGTGGAAGCACGAGCTTCATTGCGAAGCATTCCGATCCGTGGGCCGCCACGGGTGCCGCCCGGGCGCAGTTGAGTGCGAAGGTGCGTACCTCGGGCTTTGCGCCTTTTACGTTTGGTGCGACGAATATCGCTTCGGTGAAGTTCGGACACGGCGTGAACGCGACCTCGGTCGCGGTCGGATTGTGCAGCGTGACCACGTAGGAGAGGGTCGTCCCGGCGGACAATGTGGTCGGCAACGACGCCGTCGCGGTCAGTGACGCGACACTGCCGGGACGCGGTTCGACGACGCCTGGCGTTGGGGGTCGAACACCGAGTTGGCTCTCGTCGAGACCGCAGGCGACGTCGAGGTGGACGCCAGTGACGCCGGCGCCACCGCCGCCGTGGGGGAGCAGCACGCGAATCGTGTTGTACGTTGCCAGACGCTCATTGGCGAGATTTTGCGACTGTGACGGCGAGTTCAGCGCGTTGCAGCCCACGGACGTCCCGAGGAGTAGCAGGCCGCTTCGCCCCGTGGCGAGATCGGTTCCGTTCAGACCGCCGAAGTAGGTGCCGTCCTTTCGAACGCGAAGTGGTCGCCACTGGCGTGTTCCCGTCTGACCTTCGAGGTCGGGATAGCCGCTCAACTGGCACAACGGTCCGGTGTTGGTGAAGACAACGACCGTGAGCTCGTTACCGAGTCCCGCGCCACCCCGGCCCAGGCGCGTCTCCAAGTGGCTCGAGTGGCACGGCGCCGCAGGGGCCAACGTGGTCGTGGTCGTCGTCGTGGTGGTCGTCGGAGAGGCCGTCAGCGCCGCCCAGGGGACAACACCGCCCGACGGGGCCGCGGTGCCACACGAACTGAGCACCAGGGATGCAACCGTGGCGCCCGCGATACGAACGAGCCCGAGGGCTTTCATGTCCGCATCCTAGAGACGTGGCCGACGATGGATCGCGTCCGGTCAAACGGCGACGTCAACTGGGCGAGCGGTGAACGGCCAGCGCACAGATCCCGTGGTCCGGTCTTGGACCTCGTATGCCACGTGGTCAGCGCGAGGGGACACTGGTTGAGTGGTCCGTTGTCGCACTCCACGTTCCGGGTCCTTCGCCCGCGCGGCCGTTGGGGCCCGTCGTCATGTGGAGGCGAGGTCGCAAGCGTCCGCGAATGCCGCCATCGACGTGAAGGTCCAGTTTGGGGTGACGGCTATCGACGGCGCGGGTGTCGCGCCCCAGCCCGGTGTGGCGTGACGCCGGTTAATCCATGCCGTGGGGAGCCCTGCCGCCTGGGCGGGCACGTGGTCATGAAAGAGACTCTGTGCGACGTGCAGTAACCGACCGGCCCCAATTCCCAGTCGTCGGCGCTCCTCGTCGAGTGCCTCGAAGTTCCGCGGTGACGGTTTGTACGATCCGACGTCCTGTGCGGTGATGATGCTGGTGAAGGTGACACCCAATCGATCGTTCGACCTGGCGAAGGACGCGCGGTCGACGTTGGAGAGGATGATGAGATGGTAGTGAGACGCGAGTCGAGCGAGTGCCGCCGCCGAGTCATCGAACGCCGGCCAGTCGGGTACCGAGTCCGCGAGCGCCCTCGCTTCGGCGTCACTCACCGGCACGGCGAGTTGGTGACCCAGATCTCGCATGGCGCGAGCGAGAATGTCGGGGTAGAGGTCCGCGGGGTGGGCGGCTTCGCCAGTCGCCTCGTGACTGGCGTACGCATTGAGTAACTCCTCGTCGGTCATGGCGACACCGTGTTCATCGGCCCAGCGACGTAGGACGACCGTCATGCCCGTCTCCCAGTCGATGAGCGTTCCGTAACAGTCGAAGCTGAGGGCGTCGAATTCGTTGAGGTTCATGGTGCACCTTGGGCGAAAAGGTCGGTGTCTGTCAACCCGGTCAACCGTGCACGGTACCAGAGCGATGGTCGCCGACGACACCGCGCGTGACGCTTGTGGTGTACCTGCGGAGCGCCGAGCGTGGCGACCCTCGCTCGGGGTACAGTCAGTCGCGTGACTGTGCCAGCTCCCACGTTGGGAACGGACCGCCTGCGACTTCGTCCCTTCGAGGACAGCGACGCGAACGCCCTGTTCGCACTACACAGCAACGCTCGCGTCATGCGTTACTGGGACGCGCCGCCCTGGCGTGAGGCGACACGCGCGACGCAGTTCATCGCGGCGTGCCGGCAGATCGCCGAGTCGGGTAGCGGGACGCGCCTGGCGGTGGAGCGCCGCTCGGACGGTGCGTTCATCGGCTGGTGCGCCTTGACGCGGTGGAACCCCGAGTACCGCAGCGCGTCGATGGGCTACTGCTTCGATGCCGCGACGTGGGGTCGCGGTTACGCGACCGAGGCGGGACGGGCGCTGCTGCGGTGGGGATTCAGCGCGCTGGCGCTCAACCGGGTCCAGGCGGAGGCCGATACGCGCAACGTGGCTTCGGCGCGCGTGCTCGAGAAGCTGGGCTTCCTGCGCGAAGGGACACTACGCGAAGACTGCGTCGTGGACGGTGAGGTCTCGGATTCGTGGGTGTTCGGTTTAATCAGGCGAGACTGGGAATCGCTGACGGACCCTGGAATGGCGTGAGACGCAACGTAGGTGACGCTGAAGCGGTGATGCGGCCGACGTCGTCAGATAAATCGACGAACTCGGCTGCACGACCGCGTTCCCGCGATTGATACCACGTCCGTTTTGACTATCGGTTACTGGTGTCGCTCGTCGATTACTTATCGAGTTCTGCGAGTACCTCGCCGATGATCTTGGTCATCTTGTGGGCCGGGAGTGGTTCGCCCCCCTCGGCCTCGGCCACCTCGCTGGCGAACGCCTCGACGGAGTGTGTTCCGCCCACGAGCACGTAACGCAACGCCTCGCCAGTTGCCTCGGCGTCGGTCACGTGCGCGAGTGCAGCAATGACGTCGTGATCGGGGGACTCGCCGACTGCATGGACGACACGCATCGCCTCCTCGCGACCGCTCGCCGTGGAGACGACGGGTTCGCGATCGGGATTCTGCTGCAAGTCCCATTCAGTGAGTGCCTCGTTGTAACCGCCCTCACCGGGGTGCAGGACTCGAGTCGTCGGTGCGCCGGCGTCGCCAGCCCCATCGCTGGAAGTCTGCTCGGGTACATCGTCGCCGTCGTGGTGCCGTGTCTCTGGAATTGGCACGACCAGGCTCCCGTCGGGGTTCCGAATGATTTCCATATCGTTTCTCCCTTCGGACATCGCGTGGTGCCCGCTAGAGCCAACCTACGGGGCAGGGATTGAGATGAAGCCGCCCGTGGCCAATACCGGCTGTGATCTGGGCCAACCCGTCTGGGGCCGTGCACGTTCTGGGCGCGAACAACGCACGTGTGGGCCCGGTGATCGCGTGTGCGACTTCGCGGAACGGATCGGTTGCAAGCAGGTGCAACTAGTCAAGGTGTGGCGAACACGGTCTCAAGGGCATCACGAGGGCGCGATGCGACTGCATCGCGCACCGGATGCTGCGCAGCGCAATCGCCTGGACCGCGGCGCGTCGATCACGACGACACCTCTGTCACAGTCGTCGCAGAATCCTCGCCGGGACGCCGGCCACCAGCGAGGCCGGCGGCACATCGGAAGTCACGACGGCTCCGGCCGCGACGACGGCGCCAGTTCCGATTGTGACGCCCGGCAGGATCGTGGCGGCGGCTCCGATCCAGACATTCGAACTGATGGTGATGGGAGCGGCGGTGATGTAGTCGCGTCGCTGGTCTGGCTCTACGGGGTGTCCCGCGGTGACCAGGTTTACTTTGTGGGCGAACATCACGTCGTCGCCGATATCGATGGCGGCGTGTCCGGTGAACGCGCACTGCGAGCCGATGAACACGCCCCGACCGACGCTGATGTTAAGGCCGTAGTCCGAGTAGAAGGGGGGGATCAGCGTGAAACCGTCGCCCACGGTCTTGCCAATGAGTTCCTCGACGATCCTCGTAATTGCTTCAGGGTCGTCCAATGAACAGGTGTCCAACATTGACGAGAGTCGGGTCGCGACCTTGACACGTTCGAAGAGGGCGCGTGACTCGGTGGTCTTGGTCGCTATCCACTGACTCCTGTCCACGGTTCTCCTGTCTGAGGTGACGACGCAATGGTGCCCCGAGTTTATGAGTCGTCACTGCAGTGAATGAGGGAGCACCCACGTCGATGCACCGCTAGTGGTGGGCGGATGGGCGATGGCGCAGCGTGGGATAGTCCATGGCGCTCGCGGTGCCGTGCGGTGTTCAGCGACGTCGTCTCGGTCGAGCTCGCTCAGTCGCCCTTTTCGTCCCCGACTCGGGGAGTCGTTGTCCCGGGTACCGAAGGCGCGGTTCGTCGCGTGCGACACCGATGGGGCAAGATGCTGGGGTGTTAAACCACTGCAAACGTGCGGCGCGATACGTGCCGTACCCGAACGTCGGTGGTGGGCGGACGTGAGCGACGTCGAACGACCTTCCCAGCTAGGTGTGGACCGAGTTCGACCGACGACGTCGCGAGACCGCTGGTCCACGTTGGCCGGGCCATCCGTGCTCGGGCGCTCGGTACTACTCATCCCCGGCGTCGAAGTCCCTTCGCCGTGGGCAGACGCCGACCACATCGCACTAGACGAGGCGTCGTTGAAGAGCCCGAACACCCTGCGCGCGGTTCGCCACGCCTATCTCACGCGCACGCCCACGGTCTACGAGGTTGCACCTGGTCTCAAAGTTCCCGATCGAGGGGTGGACCGTCGAGAGGTGTGGGCGATTGCCCCGAACCTGGATTTCGTGGCTGAGGCGACGTTACGGCTCGCTCGGGCCAACGCCGTCGACGCCCGCGACGTGACATCGCCATCGTGGCCGTTGATCGCGCTGGCACTGGCGGCGGGTGCGTCGCCCGCCACGCACCACCACGCCGACGTGATCGTGCGTGATGACACGTTGGCGTGGTGCGACGGCGGTCCGGTGCACCTGTGGGGTGTCGACGACGCGCGGTTCGGTGGCGCGGTGGTCATCCCTCGCGTGGCACTCACCAGGGGACTACTTACACCGATCGCGGCGCACAAACCGACGGCGGTGCTCGCTCGCGACCAACTCGCGGCGGTCACCGATCCTTCGACGCGTGCTCGGGTCATCGCGCCGGCAGGATCAGGTAAGACGAGGGTCCTCACCGAGCGTGCGCGTCACGTACTCAACGCCGGTGTACCGAGTGAAGCCCTCCTGCTCGTCGCCTTTAACAAACGAGCCCAAGGGGAGATGCGAGAGCGAACGGGTGACCATCCCCGCCTGCAGATCCAAACGCTCAACGCACTGGCACTGTCGATCGTGAATGGAACGAACGGGTTTCTGAGTCGGGGCGTTCGACGTCGGCACGCCAGTGAGCGTGACGTGCGCGACATCATTGCCACCTATGTCAAACTTCCCCGCAGGGCAAACACCGATCCAGCGGTCGCGTGGATCGACGCGCTGAGCGAGGTACGCCTTGGTCTTCGCTCCCCCCAATCGGTCGAAGACGAGTACCAGGGTGACCTCGAAGGTTTCGCAGCCTTCTTCCCCCAGTTCCGTCAGCACCTCGCCACCCACCAACAAGCGGACTTCGACGAACAGGTCTACTTGGCCCTCGAAACGCTGCTGCGCGAACCCGAAGTCCGCCTCGCCGCCGAGCGTCGAGCGGAGATCTTGTTGGTCGACGAGTTCCAGGACCTCACACCCGCACACATGCTGTTGCTTCGCCTGCTCGCGGGCCCATCGCTCACGATATTCGCCGTCGGCGACGACGATCAGACGATCTACGGTTTCTCGGGCGCGACGCCGGAGTGGCTTGTACGCTTCGAGGACCACGTACCTGACGCCGTGCATCACGCGCTCGAGGTGAACTACCGCTGTCCGGCGCCGGTCGTCGAAGCGGCCGCCAACCTGTTGTCGCACAACACCGTTCGCGTGGCCAAGCAGATCCGACCCGGGCCGACGAGCGTGCGGACCCCCGATTCCTATGCCGTCGCCGTCGTCGACGATCAGGTGGAACACGTGAAGCACGCCGTTCGTCAGTTACTGGACGTCGGCACCTCGCCAACCCAGATAGCGGTGCTCTCCAGGGTGAACGCCAACCTCGTGCCCGTCCAGGTGTCGCTGCTCGACGCGGGCATTGGGGTGAACGTCCGCGACGGCAGCGAGTTCCTGCGATCCTCGGGTGTGCAGGCCGCGCTCGCGTGGCTACGCCTCGCGGTGCGGCCGGACCGGCTAGTCGGCACTGACGTCATGCTCGCCGCGCACCGTCCGGGGCGCGGCATCCAGCCACGGGCGCGCGAGTGGATGGGGGAGCAGACGTCCATTGAAGCCTTGAAGCAGCTCGCGGGTCGCCTTGATGAACGCACGGCCAAGAAGATCGTCGAGTTCGTCGGTGACCTCGAACTCGTCGCCGAGTTCTCGAAGCGCGCGACGACGTCGGCGCTTCTCGAGTTCATTCGCGGTGACATAGGTCTTGAGCGCTCATTGGCGACGCTCGACCACGCGCATCAAGGTCGAAATCAGGCACTCAACTCGGACGGCCTGCGCAGCCTGGTCGCCCTCGGTCGCCAACACGCGAACCCGTCGACTTTCGACAGCTGGCTGCGCGGAATGCTCGAGGTACCATCCGACGAATACGGTGTGGTTCTCGCGACGGTCCACAAGGTGAAGGGCCTTGAATGGCCTCACGTCATCGTCTACGACGCGAGCGCCTCCGTCTTTCCACACCGCTTGAGTAATGACCTCGAAGAGGAGCGCCGTGTCTTCCACGTGGCGATCACCCGGTGCATCTCGTCGCTCACGATCACTGCGGCGCGTGGTGAGCCGTCACAGTTCCTCGATGAGCTCGCGGCTCCGTTCGATGCCTCAAAGGGGCCGACGCAAGACCTGAGCGATCGGGACTCTCGCAAGGGCGCCACCGTCTTTGCGCCGATCACCGCTGAGGTCGGCCAGCGGTTCACGTGGGGTGGCTATGACTTCGAGATTCGTTCCGTGGATCTCGACGGGGTGACGGTCGCCACCGGCTCGACGCGCCCCACGCATATCCCCTTCGGTTGGACCGTGGTGGTGAACGGCCGATCGCGCACATTGGTCGCCCCAAGCAGTGCGACGAACTCGCGAGCGCCCGGTACAGCCGTTGACGCCGACCTCTACACCGCGCTCAAGTCGTGGCGAATGGAACAGGCGAGAGCGGACAAGGTACCGGCGTACGTGATCTTCAACGACAAGACACTCGACGAGCTCTGCCGTGTGCAGCCGTGCACGATACGTGATCTCCTCCTTATCGGTGGTATCGGCCCGGCCAAGGCCGATCGCTACGGTGACCAGATCGTGGCGATCATTGTCGAGGGGGTCACGAAGACCACCACGTGATGACCGGGTTCAGCCTCGCTGGTGGCTAACGACGTGCCCTTGTGGAATCGGTCGATCAGTCGACGGTCGACGTGATCGGCTCGGGGCGTCGAGGGAGCCACGGGATGATCGCGGACGTTCGCTGCTGGTAGCGCGAGTACTCGGGATACCGCGAGATCGTGATGCTCTCGGTGAATCTGGTGGATCCGATGAAGAGCAGTGTCAGGAGTACCGCGCCGATCACCGACCACTGGCGTAGTGAGCCCGCAGCGGAACAACCCATCAAGAAGATCACCCACCACTGGGCGACTTCGAAGAAATACGCGGGGTGACGTGAGTACCGAAAGAGTCCCTCCTGGAGGAACTGCGGCTGGGGCGTCCGTTCCGCCGCGATCTCGGCGGCCTTCCACGACTGGAAGTCCCACTGCTGCTGGTCGGCCACCGTTTCGCCGGCCGTACACGCCAGAAAGAGCACGGCGAGGATGACGTCGACGATGCCGTATGAGTGGGAACGGTGTTGATACGCCGTCCAGAGGGGAAGCACGATCGCCACGAGGATGAAGTTCTGATAGAGGACGATGAAGAAGACATTGAAGATCTGGAACTGCCAGCGAGGCATGCGGGCACGCAGGACTGCCCAACGGTAGTCCTCGACGCCGGAGTAGCCGCCCTTACGCGCGAAATTGAAGGTGAGTCGTGCACCCCATGTCGCGATCACGATTGCCATGACGTCAAGTCGTGGGTCGCGCAAGCGCACGGAACCGGCTAACTCGACGGCGTAGACAATCGGCACGATCGACCAACTTCGATCGACCCACGAGTAGTCACGCGTCACGAGTGACGCGAGGAGCGCTAACACGCTGGCTGCGCCGGCGGTCACGACGACAACGAGGAGCGGGTCCATTCAAAAATGCTAGCGACCCTCTACGCACTCGACGGCGAGTGGAGTCGACGTTCAGTGCTGGGGGATGAAGCCGAGCGTGCCGGGGGTGGCTTACCCTGTGGGGAGCGGATGAGGAGGAGCACGTGATTCTCGATCTCTTTCGATTGGACGGCCAGGTGGCCGTGGTCACTGGAGCGGGCCGCGGGATCGGCGCCGCGAGCGCCGTCGCGCTTGCGGAGTGCGGTGCTGACGTCGTCATCGCCTCACGGACGCAGGGCGACTTGGACCAGGTGGCCGAACTGGTCAGTGTGACCGGAAGACGCGCCGTCACGGTCGCGGCGGATCTCTCCGACGTTGACGCAGTCCGACGTCTCGCCGAGGTCGCACGCAGTGAGTTCGGCCGGCTCGACGTCGTGGTGAACAACGTGGGCGGTGCGATCCCGCTTCCGTTCTTCGACACCACGGTCGACTATCTCGAGGAGGCGTTTCACTTCAACGTCTCAACTGCGCACGCACTCAATCTGGTGGCCGTCCCCTTGATGCTGGAACAAGGTGGCGGTGCCATCGTCAATATCTCCTCCGTGATGGGACGCGTATCGGGGCGGGGCTACGCCGCCTACGGTTCGGTGAAGGCCGCCCTCGCGCACTACACCCGTCTCATCAGCAAGGACCTCGCACCGAAGATCCGAGTGAACGCGATTGCGGCCGGATCGACGGCGACGTCGGCGCTGGAGATCGTGACGGGAACACCAGAGCTCAAAACGATGGTGGAATCATCGACGCCGCTTCGCCGGATAGCTGACCCCGCCGAGATCGCGGCGAGCGTGGTCTACTTGGCGTCGGCCGCCGGCGCGTTCCTCACGGGCAAGGTCCTCGAGGTGGACGGCGGTACCGACATACCGTCACTGGACTTCGGTCTCCCCGATCTGTAACGAGACCATCCCGGTGACGGGGCTCGGTGCTAACCACGTCGTTGGAATGCCCGTAGGTCGACGGGTCGGCCGGGCGCAGCCGGTCCCACAGCTATCGAAGGGATCGTGTGGTGGTAGCACGGTGCACGAGGCGACGGCTTCGCTTCCGGCGTTTCTAAATTGAGGCTTGGCGTTCGTCTGCCTTGCGATACCCATTGACGAGCGGCACGAAGGCCGTACCAACGAGCATGAACATCACGGCGAGCACGATCCAGCCGATTCGAGTCGACGACGTCGCAATGGAGATGACGATGAGTGGACCGAGGATTCCGGAAAGGCCGCGTCCCAACGAGTACGCCCCCTGATACTGACCTTGGAGGTCCTCACGGGCCATGCCAAAGCCGATGCCCCACGACGCCCCGGAACTGTAGAGCTCACCGACGGTGTGAAAGACCATGCCGATTACCAGAATGGCGCTGGCGGCAACGGCGTTCGCGCCCGAGGCTGCGGCGTAACAGACCAGCGCGATTGCGATCAGCACGCCGGAACGGCGAAACGCTCGGGCGGCCGTAGTGATATCGCCCGATCCACGACTTAGCCGTACTTGCAAGAGAATGATCATCGTCGTGTTGATGATGAGCAGGAGTGCCACCCACCACCGCGGTGCGTGCGTGTGATCGATGATCCAAAGCGGCAGTCCAACACTCTGGACCACGAAGTGGATCGAGAAGAGGCCGTTGAGGGCCGACGCCGTCAGGTACCGGCGATCCTTCAGGACAACGGACATCGGCGCGGGCCTCTCGTTGGCGTTGAGGGTCACGGGCGGCATAGCGGGCAACTTCATGACGAAGTAGGCGGCGACGACGAAGGTGACAGCGTTACATATCACCATGGCGAGGTACGCGTCGCGCGTGTCAATGGCGAGTGCTACTCCCGCGACGACCATGCCTATGGACATTCCGAAGTTGGTGACCGCTCGCTGAAACGCACGGACGCGTACGCGTTCTTCGCCGATACCGAAGCGGGACATGAGCGCACCACGAGTGCTCCCACTAGCGCTCGAGAAGATGGACCCGATCGCCGAGATGACAATGAATCCGGCGAATGAGTGGACCAGCGTGAAGGCGGCCATGGCTAAACCCTCCAAGACGCAACTGGCCGCTGAAAGTTCACGTGGGCCACGTCGATCCGCCAGGTGGCCCGCGGGAACCGACACGACCAAGCCCACCGCGGCGGCTATGCCAAGACCAAGCGCGACCTCATGTCCGGATAGACCGACCGACCTCGTGAAGAAGATGACCTCGACGGTGTAGAAAAGGCCATTCCCAATCGTGTTCGCGAGTGTTGACTTGGTCAGCGTGCGAATGGGGCCCGAAGCCGGAACCACGGATTGTTTGAGGCGGTGGATCCTCGAACCGGACGGCTCAGTTGAGGACATGAAAAGCAACTTAGTTGGAATTGTGAATTCTGAAAGGAGAAAACCGACGTCCCCATTCGTCGAACACCGTCACAACGGTGTTCGGACAATCAGGGAACGGAGCGCACCGGCATGCCCAACGGACACGCTCGGGGATCCCAAGGCGCCAACGTCGGGTTCGAAATCGAGGGCGGCTGGAAGCCGGCCCTGGCGGCTGCTGCCGCGGCCGCCGCTGCTGCTGCCGCCGCCGTTGGTGACGTCGGGTGCGTCGTTGTCTTAGTTGGAGTCGATGCTGGAGGATTGATCGCGAATTGGGTGCCGGTCACCACCGTCACCTGGGCGCCGTTCGTGGTGGGGGCCTGCATGAGGGTGACGGCGCCGGTCATGGAATGCGCGACCGCCTCGGCGGCACCGATGGTGGCTGGCGAGGCGTATTCAACCAGGGTCTCGAGCTGTGTCGCCAGCACGGGTGTGTTACCTGTGCCCGCACCGCGAAATCCCAGGGCCACCAATGAGTTGAGGGTGGTCGCAGCCTGATTGGGGACGCCCGACCCGTTCACAACCGACACCGTGACCGACGACGGCGCTGGTAGCGGCCGACCGGTGAGGGTGTTGGTGTTCGGACTGACCTGGAGGAACTGGTCGATGGCGTGCATGTCAGGCACCAGCGACGGAAACTCGATCTCGCCCTTGGGGTAGCCACCGTAGATGTACGAGACGTTCGGGCCGACCGAGACCGGGATGGTGAGCTGGGGCGCCCCATTGATCTTGGCGGAGTGGAAGGTGAGCAGGAGGTGCACCATGTCCGAGGTGGTGAAGGCATTGTCGAACTCGAGCTGGCCCGCGACGCTGTTCACGAGGCGTAGGTCGGTCACGGGATTTCCAAGTCCCTGCTTGGACACGGTTGACGCCAAGACGCGCAGGAACTCGTGGTCACGGTTGATCCGCCCGAGATCGCTCTGCAGTTCGAAGGGCCAGTAGGCGTGGTCGCCGGTTTTCACACTGGCCGGACGGTACTGGAGGTGACGGGCGCGCACCACCTGTAGGGCGTGGTAGCCGTCGAGGTGCACGCAACCGGCCTGTGGGATGTTGAGACCCGAGTAGGCGTCAAAGACCGGCATGGGGAAGTACATGTTGATGCCACCCAGCGCGTTAACGACGTTCGCAAAGGTGTCGAAGTTCAATTCGACCGAGTGCTGAATCCCGATGCCGAAATCCTCGCGAATCACCTTGATCAGTTGGGACTGACCCTGATAGAGGGCGGCGTCGATCTTGTAGCCGCCATCGGGACCCGAGCGGGCGTTGGGCAAGAAGAGGTCGCGAGGAATCGAAAGGATCGACAGTGCCCGGGTGGCGGGGTTGAGGTGCAAGATCATGATGACGTCGCTGTTGACGCCGTTCACCCCGGCTGAGCACAGGCCGTAGGCGGCATTTTGCACCTTCAACGCACAGCGCGACGTGGAACCAATCATGAGGATGTTCTGCGTGCCGGCGTCGGCGCCCGTTGTCGCCTGGGTGGTGAGGTTGCCGACCGCGACGCGATGGATCTTGGAATTGAGATAGTAGAGATAGCCGGCACCACCCGCGATGATGAGCACGATGACGACGGCGACGACGCCTAGGGCAATCCACCACGGCCGCGCGCGCGAGTGGCGCCGTCCCGCCCGACGTTGGCGGTGACCTGCGCGTCGTGACGGCGTTCCCGTTCGTTCGTCGATAGCGCCAGCCAGCGCACGCAAGCGCTGGGCATTGGGCACCTCGCCGAGCGGCACGCCATCCGACGGCCCTGAATGACGAGAACGGGCCATAAGGACACAATTCTACTGTCACCCGAGTTACCTTGCCGTTCAACTCATGAGCCAGCGCCGGCGATCGTCAGCAAGGTCGACCTGCAAATTAAGCAATTCGTACGAAAGTTCGACGTCTTTATCGATGGCCCGCCAGTCGTCGTCACGTTCGACCACCCCAGCCCTCTCCTGCACATGACGATCATCTGGGACGTGAGCGTTCGGTCTGAGCCACCGGCACAAATCGACCACGTCCACCACCGCGGAAAACTCTCGTGTCCCGGGTTGCCACTCGTGACCCAACTCGAACGCGCCAGCCCGATCGAGGCCACGACCGCTTCCCCGGCCGCACGAAGTCGGACTCAATCGGTTGACTTGGCCGTCACGACTCTCGAAGACTCACGATGCTTCCTGCGCAAAGTCCGGCGTGACGTTCTGCTGACCCCCTTGATCAACTTCGAGCCTGAAGGTTCCTTCTCTTCTCCTCGCGTTCCACCAGAATCGTGTGAAGGGATTCGCGCTACTCGGACATTTACATGTAAATGGCAAATCAAGGAAACCGATGTCCAACAAGGATGAGGCATTTGCACGAGTTGTCGCGACACACCGCAACGCCCTCTTGCGCTACGGACTACGTCGTCTCGATGACCACTTCGCTGCCGAGGACCTCGTGGCTGACACGTTTGTTGTCGTCTGGCGACGTTTCGAAGAACTACCCTCTCGGACTGAGGAACTGTTTTGGCTCTACGGCATCGCTGGAAATATCCTCTCCAACGTCCTTCGCGGACGTCAGCGGACTTTGCGATTGGAAGCTCGCCTCGCCTTTGAGCGTGAAGGCGGACTCGCGAATCCTCGCTACACCGGTGAAGACGTCGAGGCGCTACGAGCCGCACTCGGAGAACTCAGCCCGCAAGAGCGTGAGTTGATTCAACTCACCTACTGGGAAAGACTCTCGTATCGCGAGATAGGTATCGCGCTCGGATGTAGCGAGAAGGCAGCCGGCATTCGTCTTTCGCGAGCTCGACGACACCTCCGTGAACGAATCCACCAATCCTGGACCGAGACGACGGTGTCACCACTGCGAGGAGAAGGGACCGACTCGTGAATGAAGACCTGCTCCAAAAGTTGATGAGCGATATTGACCCCGTACGTGGCCTCACTGACGAGACCCTTAATGATCTCGTGCGACAGGAGCAACTGATGTCCAAGATTACGGCGGGTATTGGCGATGCGGTACCTGAGCCGCGGACAGTGCGGACACCAACACGGCGACGTTGGCCCGCGATCGTCGGCACAAGTGCTGCGGCCATTACGCTCGCGATAGCGGGTGCCGTCACCCTCTTCGGTTCGGCACCGGCAGTCGTTAGGAGCGCTGCCGTTGGGCCACAGGAAACCGTGCAGTCAACGGTCGCGCACGAGAGGGTCACGACGGATACAGGAGTCACGCTGACCGGAACCGGTGCGTTCGCGGGTGTTGATGTCAGGCATTACCGCTACATCCACCCGTTCCAACTGGACAATGGGGCCCTCACCGTCACGCCAGCCGCAACCTCGATGAAGACGCCGACAAATGAATTTGGATTCGCGAGACGTATCTGGGCTACCTCGCAGCTGCAAGGGTATTCGAAGCAATCACGAGTCTCGCTCGGATTCGGCGTGGTCACCATCACGAAGCATGTGCGCGGTGTGCCCGCGGTCGAAAAGGTTACGGCGTGGGTGGGCCTCGCCTATGAGAACACTCCGTATCACTGTCCGATACAGACGACTGGACCGTCCACGCAACAGCTTTTGCGGCGAGCACCGTACAGTGGGATGGCAGCGGTTGTCGTAGGCGAACCCTCTGGATCACCGGCCGTGGTCTACATCGCCAAGAGCGTGCGCTGCGGGCGTTTCTATCGGGCGCGCCTGGCCAACGCGCTGGAGCAGTTCTCACTGCCCTGGAGGATCATCAGTACCGTTGGCGCTTCGAAGATCGAGCTCAACGTCTCACCGCCACCTTGTGGGCACGTCATGGGCAACGCCGTCGCCGGGACCTGGCGTTCCGGAGTCCTGTCATCGGTCGCGATCACCGAATATGGGACGTCACCGGAGTACACCACGGGGTTCCAAGCGTGTCCCGTTGCTACGCCAGTGCGAGAGGTCATTGATCTCCCGGGTCCAACGTCATCGCGCACTCGATTCATCCACCCCACCACGGGTCTGATGACCGTCGTAGCCAATTCCTACAAGTAAGAAAGGGGTGCTTATGTCGCTGCCGCTCCGGCGCCCATGCACGACGGTCGCCGTCACGGTCATCGTCGGCGTACTTCTCGCAGTGACCCCACTCACGACGCCTTCGCTCGGAGCCTCACCGAAATCCGCGACGTCACCCGCGACCTGTAGATCGAGCCAGCTACGTGTCTCCATGAGCCCGCCACGGGGTACCTACTCGTCATCCGCCGGCTTCCGGGCGACATTGTGGTTCAAGAATATCGGCGCAGCGTGCGCACCCATCGTCGACAACGTCCCCGTGCAAGCGGTCAGTGGGTCGACACACCGGCCGGTCGGAATCAGCTCGTTGAGCGGAACCGTCGCCTACCCCAAGTTGGTCCTGGGTCACGGCGGCTTCGTCTACGCCACCGTCTCGATCGGTTCAATCTCGACCGCTCAATTCAAAGCGCTGGTCCGCGTGCACGGCAGTTCGTGTTCTCCGAAATACGCTGATGGAATTGAAGTGCTAGCGAATCCAAGAGTCGCCAGTGACTCGTGGCCGTCGCACTACTTCGCCCTGCCCGAGCGAGTACCGGTCTGTACCAAGGACTACTTCAACGTCAGCGCCGGAGTAATAGAGAAATCGCCGGTTGGCTACATCAAGGGCCGGCTCGAAGCCAACGGTGGGCCGGGCCAGTCTTCGGGGTACCGACCGTACCCGGGAACGGTCTGGGCGACGGCCAAAGGCGGTGAGCTCTTTGGCGCCACGGTTCTTGCCAGCGGGTACTTCGAGTTTCGAGTCCCGGTGGGGACGTACAAACTGACGGGCTCATCTCCGCTGTACGGTGGCGGATTGTACCGTTGCCGTGGATCTATCCCAATGATCGTAAGAACAAACGCGATCGCGAATGGGAACGTGATCTGCGTTGAGAAGTAACCAAGGGGCCGGTTTCTTGGAATCAAGTGGGCTTGTGGTTCGCGTCCTTTTCGAGCGAGTTCACCTCAATCCATAACGATCATTGGTAAGACACCCGGCTTCGTCGTGTGCGGCATGGGTTCTGCAGGGCCCAGTCAGAGCACGTCGAGGTAGCGAACATGCGCGCGCCTGCGGTTGACGGGGACGCGAGTTAGCTCGGGCCACGTCCGACCATTGAGCAGTACCGTCGCCTGACTCCATCCGTCGACCTCAAACAGCGGTAGTTGACTACCGCGATCTGGAGGGAAATGCCGGGACACTTCACGAACCTCCTTAACGAGTGTCACGACGATGACCAGGACTACAAGCGTCACGGCATCACGGATGTGCTCGCATCGATGAACGTGGCAACCGGCCAATCCACGCTAGGAGTCCTAACCTTCTTGAATTTCATTGACGTGCACGCGCCGGATTGGAGGGTGACCTAACCCAACTGCGGAGATCTCCGTGCTCGTTGGAAAGTGTGCGCCACATCGTCACCTCAGGCACCTCAGGCACCTCAGGCACCTCGGGCACCTCGGGCACCTCTCTGGGGCACCTTGATCGCGAGGGGTTCAACGCTGAATTCTCGATTGTCTTTGCGGATCAGCGGAACGTGTCAGTGGGGATGCTGTCGTTGATTTGATAACTGGCGGGCGAGGTGTGTAAGGCCGTGGTGCAACCCAACGTGCGCGGGCCCGTGGCCTTGCCAACTAACTCGACGGTGACCTCGTTAAGGTGGGCGCAGGTTGGTGGATATTCCACGACCGTCACCGCGTGGAGTCGTGTTATGCCCTTTCTGAGGATGCTCGGAACTCGATCCATTGTTAGAAGTGGAGTGGTTTTTGTCACGGCTTCGCTTGTTCTGGCAAGTTGCGGCACCGCCCGCAGCACCTCGTTGAGCGCTAACTCGAACCTAGCGGCGATCACGACGACGTTCCTCTACCCGAGTTCGTTGTGCGGTTCGGACGAAGGTGACAACGTTCATCAGTCGCTAAACGGTGACTTTACGGGTTGCTTCCGTGTGCCCGCCCTGAAGGGCTCGTTGGACGTGGTGGCACTTCAGACTTACGTCAGTAGTCCGTCACGAGTGAAGCCGTCCCCGGCGACTTCGGTCGCACCAACGCCGTCGGTCGGCCCCCTGACGCTGACGTCGAACACGCCAATCGCGACGCCCGGTGAGACCGTAATTTTGACGGGTCATTTCTCGAGTCACCCACCATCGGCTCGACAGCGCCAAGGTCAGCCGTACGCGACGCTGTGTTGGGATGGTTGCCGGAGCGGTTTGCAAGAGCAGGCCGCACCACTTCACTGGTTGTCGCCGAGCACGTTTCACACCAGTCTTGTCGTACCCGACACAGCGTGGCTGGTGACCCGAGGTGGCGTGGTGAGGGCCCATCCACTGTCGTCGGGCAACTACCACGTGGGCGTCCAGTGCCTCATCGTCCAGTCGGGTTGTGCGATCGGTCCCGCGGAGGCGCAGACGACTATCCACCTGAAAACCCCGGAGCCCACGAGGTGTGTTGCTGGCAAGCCCTGTGAGACCATGTCGCTGAACGTTTCGCGGGCTGCGGTTGGCGACGTGGTCCACGTCACCGGTTGGGCGCCGCTGCAGTTGACCATTGGTCAACCTTTTAGTTACGCGCTCACGGTCACGCCGACCCACGCGACGACAACGTACCCGCCCCTCTCGTTCGCTCGGAATCGAAAGGGTGGAGGCTTCAGCGTTGTTCTTTCGCCGAGGGTGCTGCACGTGGCGCCGGGTCTCACCTGGTCCAGCCTCGGTCGAGTGCCCTACCTGTCATCGACTTATTCAGGATCGTCCGCGATCGCACCGTTGAGGGGCGCGACCCGTGTCGCGTGGTGTCAACCGTCGCGAATCGTGATCAACGGGGGTACTTCTCCGCTCAACGTGCCGACCGTCGGCGTCCCGATGGCCCTGAAGGGATCGACGCTCCACATCTTCTCGCGGCCACCGTCGAGTCCTCAGTGTGAGACGGTGCAACTGGATCAGCGCAACACCACGAGCATCTACGCCGGCTTTAGCGCCGCGCGAGGAAACTCCATTCCTCCCGTCTATTTAGCGCCGCTCTATACGACGAACGTCGGGTCGACCTGGCACACCGTGCCGACGCCTCCCGGCACGTCGCTCGAAGACTTTTCTGGTTTCACGATCCAAGGTGACCAGGTCGACGCGCTCTTTCGTCAAACGAACAGTTCCGACAACCGACACGTCCCCTGGGGCACGAACGCCGGTCGCGTATCGACAGAGGTGACGTCGAACGGGGGAGTCAGTTGGGCTGCGACGACCATGGGCTGTCCCCCGAGCGGACCGTGCGTGTCGTTCGGTCCGTACTACTGGGGTGGCTGCAACATGAGTAACGCCACCCAGCCACTGCTACTCGGGCCCCCGGGCGCTACCGCCACCACGGGGGTCGCGTGGACAACGTCACCGTTGGTGAGTTCCGTTGATAGTTGCTTTCCTCAACAACTCGTAGTGAGTTCGTCGCGAGAACTGTTCCTGGTCGACCCGTCCTCGCAGTACCCGCTGCAGCAATCAACGAATGCGGGCCGCACGTGGAGGAGCGTTGCGTTGCCGGTGATTTCTGCGGCGAACTACGGAGCGGACTCCGTGCCAACGAGTAATTCACTGGTACTCGCACCGGACGGTTCGCTGTTCGCCGCAATCACGACATCATCTGGGCTGACACAGAAGTTGTTTCGCCTCGCACCTTCGGCGACGTCGTGGTGTCAGGTGCCCCACGCATTTGGAGCGACGATTGCGTCGTCGGGCATGGTCGGACCGCTGCGAGTAAATGGGGCCAACCTCATGTGGAACCAGACTGTCTACCCGAGTAGCGGCGCAGCAGTGTCGAGCATGCACGTTGTGTCGCAGTCAAGCTTGCGGTGCTAGTTCGGTTAGCGGTTTATCGTGGAGTTCACTTCTGACCCACTCCCAGGATCATCGTTCGAGAGGCCGACCTCGTCGATCCCATCTTTGGAATCGACGTCGACTTGCGAAACTCGAGCGCCGTACCCTTCGGTGAGCGGGCTACCGGCGAGGTCGAGGATCTCGTTGATCACCGCGATCAGCCGATCCTTTCTTCCTGTCGCTAACAACATCCACAATTCTTCGACCAGTCGTGGTCCAAATTCACCTTCAACGTCTTCAAACTGACAGGGTCGCGTCCCGTCCCCGGTGTAAGAGTGAAACGGGCGTAGGTGTGCGGGAAGCGAATGATCCGGCTCCTCGTCGACGACGTCACCCTGCTACGCACCGACGAGATCGTCGCCCACGTTCGCTTCCGGGGCGGGGCCACACACACCCTGCGTCTGTCGCTGCCCCTCAGCGTCGCCGAGCTGCGCAAGGTCAACCCGGCGGTGGTCGCCGAAGTCGACCGACTACTCGACGAGCACACCGACGCCGAGACCGCCGCGATACTGAACGCAGCGGGGTGGCGTCCCGGCGTCGCCGAACGCTTCAGCCCGAGGATCCTCTATCTCCTGCGACGCACCTACGGACTCGAAGATCGCTACACGCGTCTTCGTCGTCGAGGCCTGCTCACGCTGGCTGAGATCTGTGAGCTGCTCGGGGCCCACCCCTCGACGGTGAAGGCCTGGGCGCGCTCTGGCCACATTGCCTCTTACGTCTACAACGACAAAGGCCAGCGGCTCTTCGAGTGACCGTCCACGATGCAACAGTTCTGCCAGTGGTGCGGGAATCCGGTGCCGGCAACGCCCACGCTTCGACGAGGCAAGAAGTGGTGCAGCCAGCACTGTGCCCAGGCGGCATATCACAGCCGGAAGCGCGAGTCCGCACCATCGAGTTACAGCAGTCACGTAGCATGACGACGCGCCACGAGTCGGTCCG
This sequence comes from Actinomycetes bacterium, assembly GCA_021793515.1. Classification (GTDB taxonomy): domain Bacteria; phylum Actinomycetota; class Acidimicrobiia; order Acidimicrobiales; family RAAP-2; genus RAAP-2. The sequence continues at coordinate 51,383 of JAJYSP010000018.1, forward strand.
TTCATCGCATCGAATGTGGTGCCACGTTGGCCACGATGAGTTCACTATCGATCCAACCCAGGAGGAGCAGTCAGATGCGCAAGCCTTGGGCTCTGTACAACCTATTTTGTATGGATCGCTCCTGCCTAATGTGTGGGTCTGGTTTCACCAGTTGAGAGCGTTCGACCCGTTGATCTGAGTGGAGCCGGTAATGATGGTGCGGTGCCACGAACCACTCCTGACTGGTCGCCCGAGAGCGAAGAGGACTACGAGTTTGCTCGTAGGCAACTGAAGAAGCGCTTTGCCCAGTGGCGTGCGACGGTCGGCGCCGCGGTTGAGAGGGACGCCGGGGAGACGCCGATCCACTACAAGTGGGCCTTTCTCGACGGACATCTGACCCGATGGACCCGCGAAGACCTCGACGACGTCTATCTCGAGTTGCACCCCGCCAAGGTGATTGTCGACGACGACGATCTCACAGACGTCCTTGATGAAGCCAAGACTTTCATCCGTTTCTTAGACGAGACTGGTTTGCTCGATCCCCACAGCGACTCGCCCGACGTGCTGGTCGACCATCTGGACGCGATCGAGGAGCAGTTCCGTCACAACATGGCCGACGCTTCTCGCTACAGCTTTGGCAAGCGTATGTGGATGACGGCGCAGTCCGAAGGTGTCCGCCTCGATGACCGGGCATCAATCGACGCGTTCATCGCCGACTTCAACGCCCGACCACTCGCTCAGCGCGACGCCATCTTGGGCCCGGGCCTTCCTCCGCGACCCCGGGCGACGGGTCGCTTCACCCCGCCGGGGACGCCGCCCAAAGCCCGTTCAACCAAGCGTCGCAAACGCCGACGCTGAGGATCGGTTCCGTCCCGGCAGTGCCGGACAGTAGCCACCGCGATCGAGCAGACACAGCGCGATGAGGTTGTCGGTGGACGTGAATCCGTAGGCCATGCGGGTGAGCAGGCGCAGCTTCGTGTTCGTGCTTTCGACCAGTGCGTTGGACAGCCCGTCGTTGGTCAGTGTCGCCACGATGGAGTCACGGTGGCGAACGATCCGGTAATACAGCTCGACGAAGGCCGGTATCCGGCACCGCCTGGCCCAACTGCACCACGCGTCGAGTGCCCGCACGGCCTCGCGCCCTCGCAGTTGGAAGACGAGGCGGAACTGCTCTTTCAAGAGGTAGGCCCGGTAGAGGGTCTTGTTCACCGCGGCCACGCGGGCGAGCCCCTGTTGCTGGTTGTCGGTGAGATGCTCGGGATTCTTTAACAGCGCGTAGCGACAGCCCTTCAGGTGGGCAATGAGGTTGGGTGCGCCGATCCTTCTCGCCGTTCGCCAGATGCCCTTTCGCACTTCGTCGAGGGCCTTGGTCGCCCACGCGACCATGTGGAACGCGTCCGCACACAAGGTGGCGTTCGCACATCGCTCGGCGACCACGGTGGCGATCCATTCGGCGCTCGGCATCGAATGCATGGTAGACCGGGTAGGCACCGTTGCACGTATGAAGCCCTGTCCCCGATGTCCTGATGAGGAGAGCCGTGCCTGAGAAGTTTCCTGACGACCTCGGCCAGGAGATCGTTATCTACGCTGGTCCTGGAGTCGAGCTCTCCCTGCCCTTGGATCGGGAGCACGAGACGATCTGGGCCTCGCAGGCTCAGATCGCGGAACTGTTCGGGGTCGACCGGTCAGGCGTGACCAAGCACGTCAATAACGTCTTTCGTAGTGCCGAGGTGGATAGAGATAGCAATGTGCAAAATTTGCACATTGCTTCTGCGGACCGACCGGTAGCCTTTTACAGCCTGGACGTTATCCTCGCCGTCGGCTACCGGGCGAACTCCGGGCGGGCAATCCATTTCCGACGCTGGGCGAGCGGTGTGCTCAAGGATTACATCGTCGCGGGCGTCGCCGTCAACAACAGGCGCCTAGACGATCTCGGGTCGATTGTGCGCTTGCTGTCGCGTTCGGACAACGAACTCGTCGCCGGTGTGGCTGACGTGCTCGCCGGCTATATCCCAGGGCTGCAACTACTTCGCGAGTACGACGACGGTCACATTGCCGTCCCCTATGGCGCCGTACCGGGGTGGGAGCTCACGATTGAGGAAGCTCGAGCCGTCATCAAGCGTGTCGCCTCCGAGTTCCCACAGGACACGCTTTTCGGCCATGATCCCGAAGGCAAGCTCGATGGCACCGTCGGTGCCATCTACCAGGGCTTCGGTGGTCAAGACATCTACCCAACCGCAGAGGACAAGGCGGCCAATCTGCTCTACCTCGTCGTCAAGGACCACGCCCTGGCCGACGGGAACAAGCGCAGCGCGGCTGCCCTCTTTGTCACTTTTCTCGATCGAAACGGCATCCTTCGCGACGCCGAGGGTAAGCCAAAGATTTCCAACAACGCCTTGGCGGCCATCACGCTCATGGTGGCCATGAGCGACCCGAGCGAGAAGGACCTCATGGTGGCACTCATCACGCGAATGCTCTCAGTAACCAACCTCTGAAAGTAACTCAGACCGTTGCTCTCAGGCGGGGTCGGGCGGAGGCTCTGTCTTCCTATCGTCTCAAGTTTCGTCGGTGATCTAACTCGCGAATACGCCACGCGGAAAACCGGTAGATCGCGCGATTGGAGTCGTTGTCAACCTAGAGCAACGAGAATTTTCACCAAACGCCGAACGCTACTGGAGCAACTGGTCGTGTTCGTCAACCCCCTCTTCGAGTAATCACCTTCGCGAGGACGCACTCGCGCAGCTCCGCCCTTACGGCCTCGACCAGGAGGGAAGTACGATCGCTGAGCACCTGCGCTCGGCCTTCCACAGTCCCCAGGGCTGGGCGGCCTTTCGCCGCCAGATCGACCTGGACGGCAACATCACCCTGAACGCCTCGTGTGACCAGGTCAACGCTCAGGTCCGTGCCCAGACCTCGTGGCGCAGCCGGCTCCCGGCCCACCATTCCAACGCCGCCGCGGAGAACCTCCTCGACGACGGCAAGGCCACCATCGGAGGCCGGGAGTTGCACGCCGATGGATGGCACGACATGCACTTGCACGCGAGGATCAGCCAAAAAGGATCCGCGGGCTGAGCCATTCGCAGAGTGCTAGTTTCCGAGGCCCGACGCAAGAGAAGTGCAACCTTGCATTGGCGGCTCGATCTAACAAATGCCTGATTCGCGTCGGAGGCTCGGCGTCCGGAATTGCCCCATCCAAGAGATGCTGATAATTACTCCAAGCAACGATGGAGCAAAGGCGAGCCAGAGTCCCCAACTGGGAGTCGCGTATCTGAATCCCGGATGAACAAGGCGCAGTCCGACGTACAGTTGCACGATTTGAGATCCGACCAGCACGGCGACTGCTCCGAAGAGGGACACAATTATCGCCGGAGCGCTTGAAAGATTTTTCGTCAGTGAGCTGATCGCAGCCAGGATGATGAGTAGTGCGATGGCTACGGTCGCGAAGCCGGTACCCCAATCCCACAGGACGAGGAGAACGGTGGCCATCCCCCTGGGTCGCGGATAGAAGGCGGGGACACAGACTCCGCATACGACTATTCCCGCCAAGGTCATGAGAGAAAACGGGAATAACTTGTGAGTCACCCACATCACAGTACGGCGAACGGAGTTCGACAACATGTTCGAACCTCGTGAGCGTGTGGACTAGACGCCGTGAAGACTCTGGCGGTCAACGCTACAACTGGACCTTCCGTGGTCGTGTACTCACGGCTTCACTCGTCGACGGTCTTCGGTGAATTCGTGATGGATCGGAGGGCCCGACACAGCAGTTCTGCAACCTTGCACTGGAGACTTGGCGAAGAGTTACGAACTAAGGCCTCACGTCGAGATTGATTGAGCGTTGATGGTGTAGTTCCACTCGCCGTGGAAGTCGTGCGGGGCGAGTGGCAACGCCGCGAGTTCACGGTCGCTGATCTTGACGCCTTTGGGATACCAGC
>JAJYSP010000039.1 GCA_021793515.1 Actinomycetes bacterium
CCGCGCTCGACCAGCGCGTGACACTGCGATACGCGCTGCCCCCGATGAGCAGGGACGAGACCTCGAGCTACGTGAGCCACCACCTCGCGCTCTGCGGGCGCTCGGACACGCTCTTTTCTGACGACGCTCTCTCGAGCATCCACCAGGCCGGTCGGGGACTTCCGCGAGCGGTGAACAACCTCGCCCGCCAGGCCCTCGTCGCCGCTTACGCGAACCGCAGCGCAATCGTTGACGAGAAGGCGGCCCGCCAGGCCATCACTGAAATGGACGCCGAGTGAGGTGACGGGGAGAGGACTCCGTCATCACCGTCGACGCCGCCAAGCGACAACGCGATTACGCGAGGTCATCAGCAGGAGTGTCTACACCGTCATCATTCTGTCTGGCTGACCACATCGGGCGGTCGTGATGCGCTGGGGCGAGACCGTCAGCGACACTCGGCTTGAAACAGCATGGATCGCACCAGGTCAGTGACACCGACCGCATTTACCAGGTACTTGTCAAGCCACGCGCCAGCGTCGATAGTGGTTGGTACGTACATCACGTCTCATCAAGATGTTGTGTCAGAACTGTTTCTTGAGATTGACGCGATGAACGCCGTGTTTGGTGGACCCTGATTCAGCCACTGACTCATACACCACTCGTTGGAACTCAACTGGGTTCAGGTCGGGCCGCAAATTAGAACCCACACGGATTGTGCTGGCCAGCGCGTTACATCACGTATACCTGACCTGCAGGCCGGCACAACGTGGCTGATCAAGGGCAGTACGCACTGCGAGGACCCCGCGATACCCCATCAAGTTGGCGGCGAGCCGGAGAGCGGACCCGAGCGCAGATCGTTAGCTCGCCCAGTAGTGCACACATTGGGAACCGCGACGGCGACATGGCGATTCCAGATGCTGTGACCGGGAACAACGAAGAGCACGATGCCAGTCGCCGAAGAGGGCTCACAGGACCGGTTCCACCGCCGGGCAGTCGCGGTGTTGCCGATCGGATAGACGAGGTCGAGGTACGTGTACGCCGCGTGGCCATGGGCGAGGAACAGCGGTCGCGGCGGGGAAGGGGAGACTGCGGCGCCAACCACGATGATCGACGTCTCGGCACCATTGATCGCGTGGCGCATCCGCACGCCGACGGGAGCGATCTTCGGCGTGCCGACGAGTACACACCTGGCACCATTGTTGGTGATCGTAATGGGTAGAACCTCGAACACCGTGCCCAGCGTGCTCGGGTTGTAGACCCAGGCGCGCACCGTGACCGACAACTGAGTGGAATGACACGTGGGCGTCGCCGCGCCATTGGCCGCGGGTGACGAAATGACGGCCAGCGTCGAAACGCTGACGCTCGCGGCGAGTACCGGCACGGCCAGACGCACGACCCGGACGATAGTGGCATCTCGACCAGCGCTCCTGTTGCGATGGTTCATAGTCAATGACGTTACGTCATTGATACGCCACCCAATATCTTCGTAGTTTGCCGAACGGCGGATGCACAGGATCAAGGCTCTCCTCGCGCACCGAACTGTCTGTCGGCCCCGCGGAGTGCCACCGTTTAGGTCGAAGTCGAACGACTCGACGTCGTTGGTCGTCCCATGGAGCGCAGGTGACGGAAGTGTGAAGCGACGGCCGCGTGGAACGATGGTTGCACGTGTCGCGGGATACTGAAGTCTGCGCAGACCGTGGTCACGATCGGTGCGATGAGCGGATACGCAGTGTGGGGTAGTCGCGGGAAGAGGTGGTGTTCGGTCTGGTGGTCAAGACCGCCGGTGTACCAACGGAAGAGTCGGCTAAGCGGGCCGGAACCGTGCGAGAAATCGAAACTGGAGCGCACCTGCCACTCGTGCCACTGGTAGGGCGGACGCGCATCGGCCTGGGCGAATTCGGCGCCTTCGACGATGTGCGCCGATTGGAAGACGACCCCGAGCAGGAATCCGACGGCGAACATCACCGCCAGCCCGCCCACCACCACGACCCACAATGGGTGGGTCAGGCTGGGCAAACCGATCATTAGCGCGAGGAATCCGAGCTTGGTCAAAACCGCCACGGTGGTTTCGCTGAGTCGCGACTTCGTGCTGCGAACTTTCCGTGAGGCGCCGACCAAGGTGGCGACGTCATTAAACATGATCTCGAGGACCGTGAAGCAGTAGAGCGGCCAGAGGTAGATGTGTTGGTATCGATGCCAGAAGTACCGTCGCTGGAAGGGGGCGAGACGGGCCAGCGGGCCCAGATTGATGTCCGAGTCCACACCGACCACGTTGGGCGATCCGTGATGCAGCGTGTTGTGGCGATAGAGCCATCGGTTGGCGTCGGCGCCGACGACGAACATGCTCCAACCGACGATGCGATTGGCCTTCGTGAGACGTTTCGTCGAGGCGGCGAAGAATGCGTTGTGGTTCGCGTCGTGTTGAATATTGAATCCCACCGCAGCGAACGCGAGGGACAGCGAAAGCGCGGCGAGGATGCCCTCGAGCCAACCCGAGGAGAGGATGACGGCGACGAAGCTCGCCACGTACCACGTTCCGATGATCAATGCCTTCACGTGCAATCGGCGATGGGCGGTACGTAACGTGGCTGCATCAAGGCGCTCTGCGACTGCCCGGGTCAATGCACCAGCGAAGCCCCCAGTTTGAACCGGTGGAGGGCCGGTAGTGATGCTCACAAGCATGACGTCCTTATTACAAGTACGGCCACTCTATGGCGAGCGCCGAGCGCTCAATCACTCCCAAGGCCAATCACGAGTCCGGCGATGTAGCCATGCTGCGCCACTCGTACGCACGACCTGGTGACGAGTGGATACCGCCTCGCACGGCTTCTCCAAAGTACCGCGGTCGTTATCGCATCACGACGCGAATCGGGTCCCACGGCGCTGGACGTAACCAGTCACGACCAACGAAGTGACGTTGAGCGGTTCGATACAACGTGACAGTTGGAGCCGGTGACCCCTTTTCGATTTCGAGTGTCACGCGCTTGAATACAGCGAGGCATCGACGGTGTACCGATTCGGAACGCCTCGTCACTTTTAAGGGGCGACAGGACGTAGGTGACCACGGACCTCGCATTTCGCGCCGCCTCGGCCAGTGAACGATGATCGATGTGGCCTACGAGAAGTGGGACGTCGAACGCGTGCCCGCCGAGCGCGAAGCGTACCGGGCGAGTCGGGAGATTACGGACCGGTACCCTCCGAGACGACCTTCCATCCGATTCGCGGAAGACGGACGAGCGTCACGAAATTGGCGGGCGACTGGGTGACCGGGTAGGGCTTGTGTCGGACGTAGACGATGACTGCGGCCACGGCGTTCTTCGGAACCGCGCCAACGTAGCCGCTCTTGCCGCCGCTGGTATTCGTGCAGTAGTGGACGCCGACGCGCTGGGTGACGACGTTGAGGATCGTCTCTTGGCGTTTGATAATCGCGATGGGCGCGAGGTGCTTTTGCGAGTAGTACCGCTGCACCACGCGTACGACCGCTGGCTCGACGGCGCGGACCGGCATCCTCGCCATGACGGGACACGGTGGCAGAGCCGAGGCCGCGAGCTCAGTGCTACTTGTCGGCGTTAACCAGGGTGCGAGGGCCACGGCGATGACGAGCGCCGTTCGCCCGGTGACGACTGCACGCGCAGCGCGAAAGGGGTTGAGAGAGACGTAATGGACTCGCATCGCACCTCCTGCACCGCGCCGGACCAACGCCGTCAGACCGGTGCCCTCCTGAACCTACGTTTCGCGCTTCGTTTCGTCAAAACGAGGATCGATCGTGTCGCCTCGATGCGAACAGGTCGACACCGCGACATCTCATTTTGGGACACCGCGATCGTCGCTCTCGTCCAAGTGGGGCGCACCCGCATTGATACTGCGCGGTGGCCCGCGAGGGGCCACATCAGTGACGCCCGCGGCAAAGGGAGCGATACAAGTGGAGTATTAGAGTCAACTGTTGAAACTTTGAGAGGGAGTACGTATGTCGTCGAGCAACCCACCTATCGAACTGCGTCCCGAGGATTTCCTCAACATCGACGGGAACCTTTCCGAGGAGGAGCTGGCGATCCGGAACACCGTGCGCAAGTTCGTGCGTGACAAGGTTGAGCCGAACGTCGCTGAATGGTTCGAGGAGGGGCGCAGCCCAGTTGGGTTGATGAAGGAATTGGGAGCGCTCGGTGTGCTCGGGATGCACCTGGAGGGCTACGGCTGCGCTGGTACGAGCGCTACCGCCTACGGTCTCGCGTGCCTCGAGTTGGAGGCCGGCGACAGTGGCATCCGCAGTCTGGTCTCGGTGCAAGGCTCCTTGGCCATGTTCGCGATTCACCACTGGGGGTCCGAGGAGCAGAAGCAGGAGTGGCTACCGAGGATGGCGGCCGGCGAAGTGGTCGGTTGCTTCGGACTCACAGAGCCCGACGCCGGGTCTGATCCGGGCTCGATGCGCACCAGTGCCCGTCGGGACGGCTCTGACTGGGTGCTCAACGGACAGAAGATGTGGATCACCAACGGATCGGTCGCTGACGTCGCCATCGTCTGGGCGAGGACCGACGAGGGCATTCGGGGATTCATCGTCCCCAAGGGAACGCCCGGCTTCACCAGTCAGGAGATTAAGAAGAAGCTCTCGTTGCGGGCGTCGGTGACGTCAGAACTCCTCTTGACCGATGTCCGTCTGCCCGAGTCGGCCCTACTGCCGAAGGCGACGTCGCTGCGCGGCCCGTTGTCGTGCCTGAACGAGGCCCGGTACGGAATCGTCTGGGGCGCCGTTGGTGCGGCTCGCTCGTGTTTCGAGTCTGCCCTCCACTACGCCGGCGAACGCCAGGTCTTCGGCAAGCCGGTGGCGTCCTACCAGATCCAACAGCAAAAGCTCGCCCAGATGTCACTCGCGGTCAATCGCTCGTATCTCCTCGCGTTGCACCTCGGTCGCATGAAGGACAGTGGAACGCTGCGGCCAGAACACGTGAGCATGGGCAAACTCAACAACGTCAACGACGCACTTGAGGTGGCGAGGACTGCTCGACAGGTGCTGGGCGCGAACGGCATCTCACTCGAGTACCCGGTGATCCGTCACATGGTGAATCTGGAGTCGGTGGTGACTTACGAGGGGACCGCCGATGTCCACTCGCTCGTGGTCGGCGGCGCGCTGACCGGTATCCAGGCGTTCCGGTAGTCGGACGGCTGGGGGCCGTCGCGGTTTGTCTCTCGACGAGTGCCGCGTCGAACACGATGGTTGCTTTCGGTGACGTTGGCTTACCGTCAGACGCGGCGTCCGCGACATCGATCGGCAACGTGGCCGCCGAAGCCGTTCGCTACGCCGTCGATCGGCCGTCGCGACGTTCGTGGGTCATGCGACTAGGGACCAGGGGTTCTCGAGGTACGTCGTTAACGTCTGGAGGAACTGGGCGGCGAGCGCTCCGTCGATGATTCGGTGGTCCGACGACAAGGTGTATCGCATGGTGTGGCGCACCTGGACCTCGCCATCGATCACGCGGGGTTCGAGCGTGGTTGCGCCAACCGCGAGAATCGCACCTTCGGGCGGATTGATGATTGCCGTGAACTGTTCGACGCCGAACATACCGAGATTGCTGATCGTGAAAGTCCCGCCCGACATTTGCTCGAGGCTTAGCTTCTTGTCATTGGCGAGCGCCGCTAGCCGCTTGGCTTCGACGCCGAGCTCGCTGATGGTCTTTTGGTCGGCGTCATTGATGACAGGCACGACGAGGCCATTGGCCGAGGCGACCGCCACGCCGATGTTGATCCGATGATGGACCATCATCGTGGTACTCGCGTCGTCGATGTAGGAAGCGTTGACCTGTGGGTGCTCGCGCAACGCCAGTGCACAGGCACGGATCAGGAGGTCGTTGACGCTCACCTTTGCTCGACCTACCGCGACGAGCTGGGCATTGAGTTCGGTGCGCATCGCAACCAGTGCGTGCGCATCGGCGACAGCGGTGACGAAGAAGTGCGGGATCGTGCGTGCGCTCTCGCCGAGCCGGCGCGCGATGACCCGGCGCGTGCTGCTCAGGGCGACGGATTCGGAGCCCCGTCGTTCGTCCGTGATAACCGGAGCGTGTTCGGCGGGTTCCGCCACGACCTCGTTGGCGGCACCGTCGACGAGAGACATGATGTCGCGTCGGATGATGCGACCCCCCGGGCCAGTGCCCCGAACACCGCTGAGGTCGATGCCGTACTGACGGGCGATGCGCCGTACGAGTGGTGAAGCGAAACGTCGGGGACCGTCAGCACCGGTGGGGACCGCGCTGACCGGGCGCTCGGCGACCGTGGTGTCGAGTGGCGCGTCCGGTGCGGAACCTACGGCCTGCGGGGCCGGCGGCGGTGTCGTCACCTCGGTTGACGGCGACGGCGACGGCGCGGCGACGGCGCGCGCCGTGGCGACGCCGCTGTCCAAAAGGGCGATCGGCGTCCCGATTGCGACGGTCTCACCCTCGGCGACGAGAATCTCGGTCAGCGTGCCGGCCTCGTAGGCCTCGTACTCCATCGTGGCCTTGTCGGTCTCGATCTCGACGAGCACGTCTCCAACGTCGACGTGGTCACCGGGGTGCTTGTGCCACGTGGCGACCGCGCCCTCTTCCATGGTGTCCGAGAGACGGGGCATCTTGATCTCAATCATGGCCGACTTTCTGATGACGGCGACCGACGGCGTCGAGCGTCTGGTGAACGGCGTTGATGACGTCGTCCACCGACGGCAGCGCCGCGGTCTCTAAGGGCTTGGAATAGGGGAGCGGTACCTCGGCCATCGCCACGCGGCGCACCGGCGCGTCGAGGTAGTCGAAGGCACCGTCGGAGATGGTCGCCGCGATTTCGGCTCCGATGCCGTAGGTCAGCCAATCGTCTTCGACGATCACCGCGGCGTGGGTCTTCTTCACGGATTCAATGATCGTGGGGCGGTCGAGCGGGCGCAGACTGCGCAGGTCGATCACCTCGATGTCCAGGCCGTCCGAGGCCGCCAGCTGGTCGGCGACCTGAGCCGCGACGTGGGCCATGCGTGAGTAACCGATGAGCGTGATGTCTCGCCCGGTCCGCGTCACGGCCGCCCGCCCGATCTCGGCCGGGGTGTCGTCCTCGGGAACATCCCCCTTGGTGTTGTACAGCGCCAGATTCTCGAGGAAGAGTACGGGGTCGTCGTCTCGGATGGCTGCGATGAGAAGGGACTTCGCGTCGGCGGGGGTGCTCGGTGCGACGACCTTGAGACCCGGGACGAAGGCGTAGTACAACTCGATGTTCTGCGAGTGGGTCGCGCCCAACTGCTGGCCACCACCACCGGGTGTGCGGATGACGAGCGGTACCTTCGCCTGACCACCGAACATGCCGTAGATCTTCGCGGCGTGATTGACGATCTGGTCTAAAGCGAGTAGTGAGAAGTTGATCGTCATGATCTCGACGACGGGCCGCAGCCCGAGCATTGCGGCCCCGATGGCGGCGCCGGTAAATCCCTCTTCCGCGATAGGCGTATCGCGGACCCGCTTCTCGCCGAACTCCGCCAAGAGCCCGGCGGTGATCTTGTAGGAGCCCTCGAAGACACCGATCTCCTCGCCGAGGAGCAAGACGTTCTCGTCGCGCAGCATCTCGGCGCGCAACGTGTCGTGCAGCGCCTGGCGGTACGTCATCGTGGTCACTGGTCTTCTCCCGGGTCGGGCAGCGGAGCTGGATCGAACAATGGTTGACCGGGCAAGCGCCTCGAGTCATTGGCGACGGGTGTCGCGTAGGTGTAGTCGAAGAGTGTGGCGACGTCGGGTGTCGGGCTCGCCTCGGCGAATGCCGCGGCCTCATCGATCCGCGCCGTCACCTCGTGTTCAATGGCGGCCATGGTGTCGGCGTCGATGACTCGCTCTCGTACGAGCTTCGCGCCGAAGGTCACCACGGGGTCGTGTTCGCGCAACTGGACGATTTCGGCCTCGGTACGGTACTTCGCCGGGTCGACGACCGAGTGGCCACGGAGACGTTCCGAAACCACTTCGAGGAGATAGGGCCGTCCGGCGCGAGCGACGGTGACGGCCTTCGCGCTGGCTTCGGCGACCGCGAGTGGATCGAGACCATCGACTCGCGCCGACTCGATCCGGTAGGCCTCGCCACGACGGAAGAGCTCTGGTTCGGCGGAAGACTTCTCGACGGTCGTGCCCATACCGAGGCGGTTGTTGATGATCACGTAGACGATGGGAAGGTTCCAGAGCGCGGCGATATTGAGCGATTCGTGGAATGCACCGATGTTGGTCGTGCCGTCACCCATCGTGCACATGACGACCTCGGAGCCTCCCCGATAGTCGATGGCGAGTGCCGCACCAGTTGCGAGCGGGATCTGACCGCCAACGATGCCGTAGCCACCGAGGAGACGGTGGGAGATATCGAACATATGCATCGAACCGCCCCAACCCTTGGAAACGCCGTCGATGCGGCCGTAGAGCTCAGCCATCACCCGGTTCGGGTCGATGCCTCGGTTGATGGCGTAGCCGTGTTCCCGATAGTTCGTGAAGAGGTAGTCCGTCGGTGCGAGCGCCGACAGCAGGCCCACGACGGCGGCCTCCTCGCCCAAGTTCAGATGGCAGTAGCCCCCGATCAGCGCCTGGGTGTAGCTGCGAGCGGCCCGCTCCTCGAAGCGACGAATGAGCAGCATCTGGCGATAGATCTCGGTGAGCGCCGCCACCTCGGTAGGCGTGCGCTTGGTCACCTTGGCGCGTGGGGCGCGCTTGGCTGGCGCCGCGGTGGCGGATTTCACCGATTTCGCGGCCGCCGATCTACCGGCCGCCTTACGCGGTGCGTTCACTTGATTGGTCATCAGCGCTGTTCTCTCGTTGTCACACTCGAGCCGAGTGTCGGGGATGGACGTACCAGTCTGCCATGGACTACGAAGGCAGATTTTACGGGTTACCACGTACTTCCATGCATGGTGTACGGTCCCCAGACCACGGGGTAGGGCATCGGGCCCGTCGCCGTGACGTCTCTCGGCTGTGCTCCCTATCGGGTTCATTGGCACGCCAATCGTTACCGCATGGTAACGAGGCAATATCACGCGAGCGTGACCATGACCGTCTGGTCACCTCGCTTCGTTGGCGCGTGGTAGTCACTTGCCTGCTGGCAAGCAAATGAAGTACTATACCGAGCGTGGAAGATGAGCACCCACCCGAACTGGACGAGGTTGCGGACCAACTCCGGTCGGTGGTCGGACGTTTAGGACGGTCGCTGCGCGCGGCCCAGGGGGCGAGCCCACTGTCGCCGAGCCAGCGCGACGTGCTGCGCGTTGTCGTACGCCGCGGGCCGATTCGCATCGCCACCATCGCCACCGACGAGGGCATGAATATCACCATGGTGTCGCGGATCATCAGTCACCTCGAACGGGCCTCCCTGGTCGAGCGAAGCCTCGACACCGAGGACGAACGTGTGGTGCACGTTGCACCAACGCGTGCGGGGCGCCGACTCGCGGACACGTTACGTCGCGAACGTACCGCAGTGCTCGGTGAGGCCCTCGCGAAATTGGGCGACCGCGACCTTCGTCGTTTGCACGAGGCACTGCCCATTCTCGACCTTGTCGCCGACGACGTATCAGCGGAGCGTCGATGAGCCTGCGTTCGACGGCGGAGCGCACGTTCTCATCACTCGCCAACGCGAATTACCGTAAGTTCTTCATCGGCCAGTCGACCTCGCTCGTGGGCACCTGGATGCAATCGACGGCGCAGTCATGGCTCGTGCTGGTGCTGACGCACTCGGCGACGGCGATCGGCGTGGTCGTCGCACTCCAGACGCTCCCCGTCCTCTTGCTCGGGCCCTACGGCGGGGTCATCGCCGATCGGGTCGACAAGCGACGACTCCTCATTGTCCTGCAGTCGTTGATGGCAGTCCAGGCTGCGGTGCTCGCGGCGTTCACGCTCGCTCACGACGTCACCTACCTCGATGTGTGCGTCCTTGCATTCGTGCTCGGACTTAACAACAGTTTTGAGAACCCCTCGCGTCAAGCTTTCATGCTCGAGATGGTGGGGCCAGCGGACCTTCGCAACGCGGTGAGTCTCAACTCGACGATGAACAACGCGGCGCGGGCTGTTGGCCCCGCGGTCGCCGGCGTGCTGATCGCGGCCGTCGGCGAGGGGTGGTGCTTCGTCCTCAACGCCGTCAGTTTCGTAGCCGTTGTCGGATCGCTAATGGCGATGGACCGTTCGACCCTGTCGCCCAGTCCACCCGCCGCGCGCGAACGCGGTCAGCTCCGGGCGGGATTCCGTTACGTGGCTCGTACGCCATCGCTCTTGATCCCGTTGATCATGATGGGACTCGTCGGAACGTTCGCCTACGAGTTCCAAGTGACGCTCCCGGTCGTGGCGTCCCAGGTGTTCCACGGCGGGTCACGCGCGTACGGTCTCCTGGTGACCGCGATGGGCGTCGGCGCGGTGGTCGGTGGCCTCGTGTCGGCCACGCGCGGTCGTGTCGGTATCGCGCCGATGGTTGCCGCGAGTGCGACTTTCGGTGCGTTACTCGCCGTCGCCTCAGTCGCGCCGATCATCGATCTTGAGATTGTCGCACTGGCGTTGGTCGGCTTCGCGAGTGTCTCGTTCTTGTCGATGGGCAACTCAACACTCCAGCTCGCGAGTGACCCGGCCATGCGCGGGCGGGTGATGGCGCTGTGGGCGGTTGCCTTCATGGGTTCGACGCCCATTGGTGGTCCACTCGTCGGACTGATCACGAGCCACTGGGGTGCGCGCGTCGGGCTCGGTGTGGGTGCACTCTCGTGCCTGGTTGCGGCGCTCGTTGGACTGCTGGTCGTGCGCCGGGCGAGGACCGCGTCGAGCGAGCTGGCTGATCGAGCCCTCGGCTAGGCCCAGGTCGATCGTTGTGCGGTGAATTCGACCGTGAGCCAGATGTCGTGAGGCAACTGGTCGAGTTTGGCGAACAACGCGTTACGAACCTGGTCTGACTGATACGCGGTCCACGAGGGCGACACGATGAACTCGAGCTCCACGTAGAACTTGCGGCCGATCTTGGTCATGCGTAGGTGCCGGTCACCGAGGCCGAACTGCGCCACGACCTCGTTCACGGCGTCGTTCGCCGGCCCACGCAGGTCGATGTCAGGACTGCCCTCGACCAACTCGATGAACGTGGTGTGGATCATGCGCAACGGTGGCGCCACGAAGACCAGGCACGCGAGGATCACGAGAGATGGGTCCAGGTAATGCGCGACGCGAGCCGCTGACGTCCCGATCAAGAGATGGGCGGCGATGTAAGCGATGATCATCGCCGAGCCGAGCACGCCGCCGGTGAGCCACTGTGTCGCCTCGGCGCGCACGAGCTCGGAATCACTCGCGAAGCGTCGTAACCACCACCACACGCCGGTCGGGACGATGAGTGAGACGACGGCATACCCGACACCCCATCCCGAGGCGAGGGTGTCGCCACCGTGAATAATCGAGAGCACGGCGTTGAAGGTGGCGTACGCGCAAGTCGCGAGCAGCGCGACGGCCTCGACACCGATGATCAGCGGGACCAGCGCCTCGCGTCCGAAGGGGTAGCGCGAGGTCGGACCGCTGGCGACGAGTATCGAAACTCGAATGGCCATCCACGACAGGCCGATCCCGAGGAAGGTGTAGAACCCGTCGAACAAGATGATCTGCGAGCCGGTGATGACGCCGATGGCGATGCCGATGGCGGCCAGGACCATCCCGTAGGCCATGGAGAGACCGAGTGCTCGACGTTCACGACCGAACTCATCGAGGACCCCGCCGGCCTCGGTTGTCATAACGCCCCCTCTCGGTACGACGGTAGTTGTTGGGCGCACGTTTCGAGGAGATGGTGCGCCGTCCTGCGATGACGTACTCAGACAGTGGCCGCGACTGGTTCTGACGACTCGTCAACGACGATCTGGGGTGAAGACGAGTGTGTGTACAGTCGATTCGTGCTGCTCGACACCGATCTCACCTTCGACCCGGACGGACGTTATGCGGCGGCCACACAGGCCGAAGTTGACGGCTACGCGGGCTTGTGGGCCGCCGAGGTGGGCCACGACCCGCTGCTCGTGCTCGCCGGCGCTGCCACCGTCACTTCGCGCATCGAACTCGGCACCGGGATCCTCGTCGCCTTCGGGCGCAGTCCCATGATCACCGCGACGCAGGCCAACGACGTGCAGCGGCTCTCGCGCGGACGGCTCTTGCTTGGAATCGGTAGCCAGATCAAGCCGCACATCGAGAAGCGCTATTCGATGCCGTGGTCGCACCCGGCACCGAGAATGCGCGAGTACATCTTGGCCATGC
>JAJYSP010000019.1 GCA_021793515.1 Actinomycetes bacterium
CCTCGGTGTCGGACATCTTCGGCGGCGAGAACCTGCTCTGATCCGAGTTCGCCACCTTGGCGCGCACGGACTAGACTCTTCGTCCTGTGTGCCGCCCTCGTTTGGGCCGCAATTGGTTAGGAGTACTCATGTCGCAGGTCACCTTGAACGCATCGACGAGTCGCACGACTGGTTCGCGCACGTCGCGGCGCCTGCGCACGGCCGGATCGATCCCCGGCGTCGTCTACGGCGTCGGCGCTGAGCCACTCGCCGTGGCCGTCAACGCCAAGGAGTTCCGCACTGCGGTTTCGGGCGAGCAGGGGCTCAACACGCTGCTCGAACTAGACGCCGACGGCCGCCGGTTCCTGGTGATGGCCCGTGAGATTCAGCGCCACCCGGTCCGGGGCACAGTCGCGCACGTCGACTTTCAGATCGTGGACCCGAACAAGCCGGTCGTCGCCGACGTGGCGCTGCACATCATCGGTGACGCCGTTGAAGTGCGACACGCGGACTGGGAGGTTGACCAGCAGCTGTTCAGCCTCGAGCTTCGCACACGGCCCGACCAGATCCCCACGCACATCGACGTGGACATCACCGAGCTACGCGTTGGTGGGACCATTCGAATCGCCGACCTCGTGCTTCCAGCGGGTGTCGAGCCCGTCGGCGAGCCGGCGACTGCGGTGGTCGCAACCCACGCCGGTCGATCCGCGAAGGCCGGCGCCGTCGCGACGGAGTAGTCCCGTGTCGCTGCGGCGCTCGTTTGCCGCGACGCGTCACGGTAGTTCCAGCGCCTGGCTCATTGTTGGCCTCGCCAACCCCGGTGACGACTACACCGGAAGCCGCCACAACGTCGGCGGCGACGCCGTGCGTCTCGTGGTGCAGCGTCGTGGGGGTCGCCTCACGCTCGAACGGCGTCAACGGGCGATGTCGACCACGATCGAAACGACCCAGGGCTTGGTCACCCTCGCGGTGCCGACGACGTTTATGAACGAATCAGGTGCCGCCCTGCCCCCCTTGTTGCGGCGAACCTCGCTCGACGACCTGACCCGATTGCTCGTGGTCCACGACGAGCTCGACCTCGAGCCCGGCCGGCTCCAACTGAAGTGCGGCGGTGGCCTCGCCGGGCACAACGGACTCCGTTCAATCGCCAAGACCCTGGGTTCCCAGGACTTCTGTCGCCTGCGCATCGGTGTCGGCAAGCCACCGCGCAAGGAGCAGGGGGCCGACCACGTCCTGCAGCGTCAGACCGGCGCTCGTCGCGCCGCACTCGAGGCCGACGTCGAGCGCGCCGCTGACGCCATCGAGGTCCTGCTCGACGACGGATTCGACGAGGCCCAGCGGCGCGCGAATCGATCGTGAGCGCCCCAATCGGCCTGACGCGGGTCCTCGAGCTCGCGACACCGCGCCTGAAGGACGCACTAGCCGCGGGCACGCTCACCCCGAGTGGCGCCGCGACACCGCTCGCGGTCGCGGCCCACGCCCGAGGGAACGCCCTCACCGTGGCGGTGGTCGCCACCTCGACCGAGGCTGAACTGCTCCACGACGCGCTCGTGGCGTTGCTCGGTGACCACACGGCCGTCGTCCTGTGGCCGGCCTGGGACACGCACCCCCTCGAACGGGTCAGCCCGGATGCCTCGGTCATGGCCGCGAGGTCCTTCGTGCGCTGGCGCCTGTCCCAGGGCGAACGACCGCGCATCGTGGTCGCGCCCATCCGCGCTCTCGCCCAGATCCTCGCGCCCGATGAGTCGCCCGCGCCCATCGCCGTTCGTCGCGGCGAGTTCCGCGACCGTGATGAGCTGCTGAGCGCGCTCGTGTCGATGGGGTACCGACGTGAGTCGATCGTCGAGCACCGGGCCGAGTTCGCCGTTCGAGGCGGCATCGTCGACCTGTGGTCACCGCACGAGGAGCAACCGGTTCGCCTCGACTTCTTCGGTGACGAGATCGAGCGCGTGACCAATTTCGACGTGGCGAGCCAGCGTTCCACCGGCGACCTCGACGAGACGATGCTCATCACAGCTCGCGAGTGGCTGGCGGGGCCCGTCTCGCGCGACCGCGCTCGGCGCATGGTCTCGGCCGAGCCTTGGGGCAGCGCCGTCTTCGATCGGATCGCGGTGGGGGAGTCCTTTGACGGCATGGAGGGGTGGATGCCGCTGTTCTGTGACGAGCGACGGACCCTGCTCGACGAACTGGGTGACGCCTCGGTCTTTGTCGTCGAACCCGAACGGGTCTCGCACCGCCTGGGTGAACTGCTCGAGGAGGAACGCGAGCTGACCGACACCGTGGCGGCGACGTGGCGCGCGAGTGAGGTCGTACCCCTGTTGCACGAGGACTGGGTACAGGTCCTGGCCCGCGGCTACGTGCCCTTCGGGGACAACCCCGGGGGCGGTGAGTTGCTCGTGAGCTCACCACCCGTCGTCCAGGGCGACCCGGCCCGGATTGCGGCGCACGTTCGCGGGTGGTCGGCCAAACGTCGTGGCGTCGTGTTGACGGCCAACGCCGCCGCGGTCGAACGCATGGCCGACCAACTGCGCGCCGAGGGGCTCGAGGTCACCACGGACCCGCAACGGGCGCTCGACGTTCGTATCACGGTGCTGCACAGCCTGCTGCCCGCGGGCTTCGCCATGGACGACCCCGAGGTCGTGGTCTGGAGCGAGACCGACCTCACGGGTCGGCGAACGGTGCACCGCGCCGCGCGCACCCGCACACGCACCAGTGACGGTTTCTTCGACGACCTGGCTGTCGGGAGCTACGTCGTGCACCGCCACCATGGGGTGGCCCGGTTCTCGGGCACCACCACGCGGGCCATCAACGGAACGGTGCGCGACTACCTGATCCTCGAGTTCAAGGATGGTCGCAGTTATTGGCCGACCGAGCAGATCGACGTTCTCACGCCCTACACGGGTGGCGACTCGCCGACACTGTCGCGCATGGGTGGGGCCGAATGGCAAAAGACGCGCGCGAAGGCTCGCGCTGCCGCCTACCTGGTCGCTCAGGAACTCGTCGACCTGTACCGACAGCGCTCGGTGGCGGTGGGGCACGCCTTCGCGCCCGACACGGCCTGGCAGCGCGAGGTCGAGGACCTCTTCCCCTTCACGTTGACGCCCGACCAGGCCCAGGCGATCGAAGACGTGAAAGCCGACATGGAACGTGAGCGCCCGATGGACCGACTGGTCTGCGCGGACGTTGGATTCGGCAAGACCGAGATCGCCGTGCGGGCCATCTTCAAGGCCGTTCAGGACAATCGCCAGGCCGCGGTGCTGGTACCGACCACGTTGCTCGCGAGCCAACACTTCGCGACCCTGAGTGAGCGCTTCGCCGGCTTCCCGGTGCGCGTGGCGCTACTCAGTCGATTCGTCGAAGACGCGGATGCTCGAGCGACGATCGAGGGACTCGCCGACGGTTCGATCGACGTGGTCGTCGGCACCCACCGCCTGCTTGGTGAGGGGGTGCGCTTCAAGCAGCTCGGCCTGTTGGTCGTGGACGAGGAGCAGCGCTTCGGCGTCAGTCACAAAGAGGCGATCAAGGCGCGCTCGGTCGGGGTGGACGTGCTCACGCTGTCGGCGAGCCCCATCCCGCGCACCCTCGAGATGGCCTTCGCCGGTATCCGCGACCTCTCGATGGTCACCACGCCACCGGCCGACCGACGTCCGATCCTCACCCACGTGGGCGAGTACGACGAGGCCGCGGTCGTCGAGGCCGTGCGCCGTGAGCTACTGCGTGAGGGACAGGTCTTCTTCGTCCACAACCGCGTGTCCGACATCGACGAGGTCGCACGCCGCCTGGGCCAGTTGGTGCCCGACGCCCGGGTCGCGGTGGCCCACGGCCAGATGGACGAGGGGACCCTCGAACGGATCATGGTCAACTTCTGGGAGCGCCGCTACGACGTGCTGGTGTGCACCACCATCGTCGAGTCTGGCATCGACCTGCCGTCGGTAAACACCCTGATCGTTGACCGCGCCGAACGGCTGGGCCTCGGACAGCTCCACCAGTTGCGTGGACGAGTCGGACGCTCGGGGCAGCGCGCTTACGCCTACCTCTTCCACGCCGCGGGCAAGACGCTGTCCGAGACGGCCTTCGAGCGACTTCGGACCATCGGGGACAACACCGCGCTCGGCAGTGGCTTCAAGATCGCGATGCGCGACCTCGAGATCCGCGGCGCGGGCAACCTCCTCGGTCACGACCAGTCCGGTCCGGTAGCCGCCGTCGGCTACGACCTCTACGTCCAGCTGGTCGCCGAGGCCGTGGCCGAAGCAAAGGGCATCGTGGCGCCCGACGTCGTCACGATCACGTTGGACGTGCCTGGCGAGGCCCACCTGCCCAAGGACTACGTCGAGGCGGACGACGCCCGTCTCGAGGCCTATCGACGGCTCGCGGCCGTGTCGAGCCCCGAGTCGCTGGCCGACCTGCGCGACGAGTGGATCGACCGCTACGGGCCGCTGCCGCGCGCGGCCCAGGGTCTGCTCGATCTGGCCGAGCTCCGTCTCGCCTGTCTCGAGGTGGGGGCGAGCCAACTCACCGTGCTCCCGGCCAAGGTCGGCGTGCGTTCCACGCCGGTGGTGCGCTTTGGACCCGTCGCACTCTCGCTCAGCCAACAGATGCGGCTGCGCCGGCGCCACGGCTCGCGAGCCTATGACGAGACGACCGGGGAGGTTCGCCTCGAGGTGCCCGCGTCCTCGATCACCCCCGCGGCGCTGCGTGACCTCGTGCGAGCCACGACTGCCACCTCGGCGTCAGAGACGACTCGGTAGGCTGTCTAGGTGCGTCGAATCACTGCCCTCTTCGTCATTGCCCTCGTCCTCGCGGTCCTCGTCGGTCGCTCCAGCATCTCCTCGGGGGTGAGCGTCAACGGGACGACCGTGTCCGCGTCCGAGGTTCGAGCCGAGTTGAGCGCCATCGCCGTGTCACCGACGCTCCAGTGCTACCTAACCGCAATTGCCCCGGCGAGCTTCTCGGCCGGTGGCGGCTCATCGACCATGGCCGCGTCCGGAGTCGCCGCGTGGTCGAACCTGCGCATCGAGGGGATGGCGATCGACCAGTACGTCCGCAGCCACCTGCACTATTATCCAGGCTCGGACCTCGTCAAGGCCAAGGCGTCGCTCGAATTCGAGATGTCCCAGGCCGCCGCGGCCAACTCGCTCAGCTGCCCCGGGACCGCGGCCCAGGCACTCGCGGCGATGACGCCGTCGATGCGCGACGCCGAGGTTCTCGCCCAGGCCGAGTCGCTCTATCTCGTCAGTAAGTTGAACTCGACCATCCCGCTCACCCCGAGCGCGCTGCGGACCTACTTCGATGCGCACCGCTCGAGTTACGAGACCATCTGCATCAGCGTCGCCGAAGTGCCCACGACCGACGTCACCGCTTTCGCCGCGGCCCAGGCGAAGGGCGCCTCGGTGGCCGCGTTGGCGAGGAAGTTCTCGATCGACCCCTCCTCACTGCACGGTGGGGTCTACGGTTGCTACGGTCCGACGTCAAACCTGTACGCGGCCGTGCGCGCGGATTCCGCGACGACCCCGCTTAACACCTTCCCGAAGACCCCGCTGACCACGACGAGTAACGGCGTGCCCTACGCGCTCTACATCGCGCCCACCAAGCGCACCCCGACCCCGTTCGCCCAAGCCGAGGCCGCCGTGCTCGCTGACGTGCGCAACCTCAACGCGAACGCGGCCAACACCGTAAAGAACGACATTCTCAATCGAGCGGTGATCGCCGTTGATCCCGCGTTGGGCCGCTGGGCGTTCGGGACCAACGGGCCGACGGTCTTTGTGCCGGCCCTGCCGTCGACGGCCGACGTCACCGGCTCGACGACGTTGACCGCGCCGAGCGCGCTCAATTATCAGTGAGCGAACCCACGGTCCGCGTGGTCGGACTGGGGCCGGGGGACCGAAACCTCGTCACTGACGGCGCATGGCGCTTGATCAGTGAGTCGCCAGTCGTACGGCTGCGAACTCGTCGTCACCCCGCTGCGGCGTCGCTCGACTCCACAACGAGCTACGACGACTGGTACGACACCGCCGACTCCTTCGATGAGCTCTATGCGGCCATCGCCGATGACCTAGTGCGCTTGGCGAAGGAGGCCGGCGAAGTCATCTACGTCGTACCGGGATCGCCCGTGGTCGCCGAACGGACCGTCGAGCTGCTCTACGAACGGCCCGTGCGGGTGGTCTGTGAACCCGCCGTCTCGGTGATCGACCTCGCCTGCAGTGCCCTCGGCCGTGACCCGATGGCGGTGGGGCTACGCGTGGTCGACGCGCTCGGCTCCACCGAACCGCTGGTGGGCCCCGGCCCATTACTCGTGCTTCAGACCTATTCGGCCCCGGTCCTCGCCTCGGTCGCCGACCGGCTCGCGCCCGAGACGCCGGTCACCGTGCTGCACCACCTCGGACTTCCCGACCAGGTCATCGAGGTCCGACAGGCTCGCGATCTGGCCGGATTCGCGGCTGACCACCTGACCTCACTCTGGGTGGACGAGTTGCGAAGCGCCGGGGCGGCGACCGATGACCTGGTGTCACTCACGCGCACGCTTCGCCGCGACTGTCCCTGGGACCAGGAACAGACGCACGCGTCGCTCACGCGTCACCTGCTCGAGGAGGCCTACGAAGCCCTCGACGCCCTCGAGAGCCTCGTACGAGGAGAACCCGACCCGACGCCCGACGTGATCGCCCACGTCCAAGAGGAGCTCGGCGACCTGTTGTTCCAGATCGTGTTTCACGCCGAACTCGGCGACGAGCTCGACCGCTTCAATCTGGCCACGATCGCCGACGCGGTGCGCAGCAAACTCATCGGACGTCACCCGCACGTCTTTGCGGACGTCGAGGTGCGCGACGCGGACGACGTGGCGGCGCGCTGGGAGGTCATCAAGCAGGCCGAGAAGGGTCGCACCTCGGTGCTCGACGGGATCGCGTGGCAACTGCCCGCGCTCACCTTGTACACCAAATTGCTGCGCAAGGCGACCTCGGTGGGCGTGGTTCGCGAGGAGCTCGCCGCCGAGGTCGCCGAGGCCGCACGGGCCCTCGCGGCCCTCGACGCCACGCCCGCGACCTCTGACGCGAGCTCGACCTCGGACGTCGATCCCGCCTGGGGCGACGCGATCGAGGCACTCGCGCGGGCCGCGTACGGCGCCGGTGTCGACCTTGAGGGTGTGTTGCGCGACCGGGTCCACCGCGTCGCCGATCGCGTCCGGGCGACTGAGTCCTCACCCGATGGTCACGAGGACACCAACTAGCGTTGAGCCCAGTGGGAAGGAGTCGCCATGAGTGCGATCGAATTGGTACGAGGTAGGCAGATCCTGGATTCGCGCGGCAATCCGACCGTGGAGGCCGAAGTGCTCCTCGAGTCCGGCGCCGTCGGTCGTGCCGCGTCGCCCTCGGGTGCCTCGACGGGCATCCACGAGGCCGTGGAACTGCGCGACGGTGGTGACGCCTGGGGCGGCAAGGGTGTCGAGACCGCCGTGGGCCACGTGAACGGGGAGATCTACGACGCCCTCGAGGGCTTCGACGCCCTCGAACAGCGCCGGATCGACTTCGCGCTGATTGACCTCGACGGCACCGATAACAAGTCGCGCCTGGGCGCCAACGCGATGCTCGCGGTCTCACTGGCCGTGGCCAAGGCGGCCGCCATGGAGTCCAACGTGCCGCTCTATCAGTACCTGGGCGGGGTCAACGCCCACGTCCTGCCGGTACCCATGATGAACGTCCTCAACGGCGGCGTGCACGCCGCGAACTCGGTGGACTTCCAAGAGTTCATGGTGATGCCGGTGGGCGCGTCGTCCTTCGCCGAGGCCCTGCGCTGGGGCACCGAGACCTACCACGCCTTGAAGGGGGTGCTCGCCAAGCGGGGCCTCGCCACCGCGGTCGGTGACGAGGGCGGGTTCGCGCCGGACCTCGCGGACAATGAGAGCGCCGTCAAGATTCTCGTCGAGGCGATTGAGTCAACCGGACGGACCCCGGGACTCGACGTCGCGATCGCGCTCGACCCGGCGACCTCGGAGCTCTGGCGCGATGGCGCCTACCACCTGGACGGCGAGGGTCGAGTCTTGTCGAGCCTCGAGTTCGTGGACTACTGGGCCGACCTGTGTGACCGGTACCCGATCGTGTCCCTCGAAGACGGCATGGCCGAGGAGGACTGGGATGGTTGGGCCGCGCTGACCACGAAGCTCGGGGGTCGCATCCAACTCGTCGGCGACGACATCTTCGTGACCAATTCGACGTTGCTCCAGCGCGGTATCGAGCGCGGGGTCGCGAACTCGATCCTGATCAAGTTGAACCAGATCGGCACATTGACCGAGACCCTGGACACCGTGGCCCTGGCGAACCGTGCCCGGTATACGACGGTCATATCGCACCGATCGGGCGAGACCGAGGACGTGACGATCGCCGACGTGGCGGTGGCGACGAACGCCGGCCAGATCAAAACGGGGGCGCCGGCACGTTCTGACCGGGTGGCGAAGTACAATCAACTCCTGAGGCTCGAGGAGCAGTTGGGTGATCAGGCCCGGTTCCTCGGCGCGTCGTCTTTGTCGGGGGCGGTCGGTGGCAATAACCCATAACATCACGACGAAGCAGAAGGGCCGGATCCAGTGGCTCTATCCGCTCTCGATCGTGACGGCCATCGCCATGGTGGTCGCGTGGTTCCCCCTCGGCACGCTGCTGCATCAGCAGGGCCAGTTGTCAGCCACCGCCCAGCAGATCGCGGTGATCAAACGTGAACAGCAGGCCCTGTCGGCCCAGCAGCGCACGATCGCGACCAAGGCCGAGGCAGCGATGCTCGCGCGTCAGCTCTACCAGCTCGTCAACCCCGGTCAGAGCCTGATCCAAGTGCTCCCGGGCACGTCGGCGGCCGAGGGTGCGGGCAGTGGAGACCCGGGTTATCAGCCACTCGTGGCCCCGTCGTCGGCGGCGGGGGCACCGGCCCCCGTGACGCACAGCCAGTCGACCGGTTCGGGCGGGTTCTTCTCGCGACTCGTTCGCACGCTCGAGTTCTGGCGTTGAGCACGTTTCGTGACGCGTCGCGGGACGATCTGATTGCCGTCGAGGCGTTGATCGGGCGCCCACTCGCCGGCCGCTGCGCGGTCGTGGTGCGCCGACTCGACGGACGACCCGTCGTGATTGAGAACGAGCCTCACCTGCGCGACGGGACACCGATGCCGACCCTGTACTGGCTGGTCGACCGGGAACTGCACGCGTCGGTGAGCCGTCTCGAGGGCGAGGGCGGGGTCCACCGCTTCGAAGCGCTCGTCGACCCCGTCGAGTTGGCGGCGACCCACGACGACTACGCCCGGCGTCGAGACGGGGCGATCATCCAACGCGACGCGGTGGCACCGGTGGGGGGCGTCGGGGGCACGCGCCTCGGAGTCAAATGCCTCCACGCGCACCTCGCGAACTTTCTCGTCGGGGCGAACGACCCCGTCGGCGCACTGGTCGCCGCCGCCGTCGAGCTACCCGAGATACGTGTTGAGGACGTCCGTGCCTGAGCCGGTGGCGGTCATCGACTGCGGGTCGAACTCGACGCGCCTGCTGATCGTCGATGGCTCGGGGAGAACCCTCGAACGGGCGATGCGGATCACTCGGCTGAGTGCGGGTGTGGACGCGACGGGACACTTGGCGCCCGACGCCATGGCGCGGACCTTCGCAGTGCTCGAAGCGTACCGGGCGCTCATGGACCGTCACCACGTGGGCGCGGGAATGGTTGTCGGCACCTCGGCCATCCGCGACGCGACCAACCGTGACGAGTTCGTCGACGGTGCGCGCCGGCTCACGGCGATCGAGGTCCGCGTGCTCGACGGACAGGCCGAAGCCGAGTTCTCCTACGACGGCGCGACGGCCGGACTGGCCACGGACGACCGTGCGACGATGATCGTCGACGTCGGTGGGGGCAGCACCGAGATCGCGGTGCGCCACGAGGGCGTGCTGCACGCGGTGTCGATGCAGTTGGGTTGCGTGCGCGTCACCGAGCGGGCACTCGGGCGCGAGCCAGTGACCGACGAGAGACGCCGGGCGGCCCAGGCCATGATCGACGAGGCGCTCGACGCCGCGATGGCGTCCGATCCGACCTTCGCATCCACGCCGGGTGGGGTGCGCCTCATCGGACTGGCCGGGACCGTCGCCACGCTGGTCCAACTGGACCGGGGTCTGGGGACCTACCGACGCGAGGCCGTCCACCACCAGGTGCTCACCCGCGATACCGTCCAGTACTGGCGCGACCGACTGGCCGTCGAGACTCCCGAGCAACGACTCGAACACGCCGGGATGGTGGCGGGCCGCGAGGACGTGCTCGTCGCGGGTCTGATGGTGCTCGACGCGGTCATGGGTCGGGTCGGGGTGGCGGACCTGCTCAGCTCGGAGAGCGACATCCTCGACGGTGTCGCCGCGTGGTTACTGCGGTGACGCGGGGTGTCTCGGCAACCTGGCACGATGGTGGGGTGAGGTGGCGACGGTGACAGCGCGAGGGACGCTCTATTCGCCGGTGACCCTGCACGGACGGCGTGTGGTGTTGCGCACGCTCAACGAGCAGGACTACGACGGTTGGCTGGAGGTGCGTACCCGCTGCCACGACTGGCTCGTGAAGTGGGAGCCCCGCTCGGCACACTCGTCGCACTTGGCCGAGGATCAACGGAGCTTCGAGAGCCGCTGCGCACTGCGCGAGCGCGAACGTCAACTGGGTAGCGGCTACGGGTTCGGCATCTTCTACGACAATCGGTTCGTGGGCGAGCTCACGCTCTCGTCGATCCAGCGAGGACCGTTGCAGTCAGCCTTCATCGGCTACTGGATCGACGAGGCGGTGGCGGGACGCGGGCTGATGCCCGAATCGGTGGTCGTCGTGCTGCAGTTCGCCTTCGAGACGCTGCGCCTGCACCGTATTGAGATCAACATCATCCCGCGGAACCGGGCGTCGCGACGAGTCGTCGAGAAGCTCGGCTTGCGCTTTGAGGGCGTGGCCGAACGCTACCTCGAGATCGACGGCGCCTGGGAAGACCACGGCCGCTACGCCATCACCGCCGAGGAATGGGCCGATCGGGCGCCCCAACTGGTCGCCGACTGGCTGCTCCCACGGGCCGACTGACCTACACCGCCTCGATCGCGCGCTCGACGAGGCCCGCGACGTCGGTGGTTCGTACGGTGCCGGCGATGGCGGCCGCGATGCTCGTCGCGCCGATGGCGTCGTCACGGGAGAGGACGATCAGCGCGTCCTCGGTGCCGCGGGCGATCACGAGGCCCTGGACCCGCGCCGCGCGCGCGACCTGAGCGACCGTCTCGGGCGACACGTCCGCCGCGGCGACCACGACCGGGTTCACGTGACGGGTGCGCGGCAGTGCCCGTAAGTCCGCGATCATCGCGAGGGGAGCCGAGCGCAGATGTCGGGAGGATCCCTCGACGTCCTCCCAGGTGACGGGGTGCGCGAGGACCGTGAGGCCGAGCTGGCGCGCGAGCAGGAAGAACTCCGCGTCGTAGGCGAACCCGTCGACCATGCCCAACAGCCCGAGGAGCCGGGCGGGACCTCGACGGAAGGCCTTGGCGCCGCACTGGGTGTCGAGGAACGTGACGCCGGTGTAGTGGCGAACGAGTCGGTTGAATACCCGCCCGGCCACGGTGCGCGTGCGTGACTCATAGAGCAGGTGGCCGTCGTGGGCGCGCGTACCGGCCACGAGGTCGGCCTGGTCGAGCTGGTCGACCATCGCGCGGTAGTGGCACGGATCGATGGCCATGTCGGCGTCCACGGCGAGCACGCGCTCGCCGCGCGCCACCGCGACCCCGAGTCGCACGGCCGCGCCCTTGCCCCGGTTGGCTGGCTGTTGGACGACGAGCCGATGGGGGAGTTCGCCGTAGACCTCGAGGGCCTCGCGAGCCGTGTCGTCGGTGGAACCGTCGTCCACGATCACGAACTCGGTGCGCTCGAGGTCGAGGTCGTCGAGGCAGGGCTGGAGTCGTGTAAACCCGCGCCGCAGTCGTTGGGCCTCATTAAAAGCGGGAACGACGACGGTGAGGGTGAACTTGGGACCGTTACGGTCGGGCGGCACCGATGAGTCCGAACGTGAAGATGGGTGCGTAACTGATCCGCGTGCCGGCGCTGGCGGCGGCGATGATGGTATTCGTGCCCCACGGGCCACTGCCCGCGTACATCACGACGTGATCGACCAGGTGGTCGCCGTCGAGGTTGTAGTAGAAGAGCAGGTCGCCTGGCTGGAGCTGGCTGAGCGGGATGTGACGCAGGGCCGGCCATTGGGTCTCGGTGGTGCGTGGGATCTGGAAGCCCGCGCGCGCCCACGCCCACTGGACGAGTCCCGAGCAGTCAAAGCCCTGGCCGGGGGTCTCGCCGCCCCAGACGTAGGGGACGCCGATCTGGGAAACGGCGGCCGCGAGTGCCGCACGTCCGGCGGCCGAGCCGGCGGTGCCTCCGGTGAAGATTGGTGGTGTCGCGGCTTGGATCGCGGCCAGTACGAGGTTCGCGGCGCTCTGGCCCCCGACGGCCGAGGCCGCCGCGACCGCGGCCTGCTCCTGGGCAACGTCGCGGACCTTTGCGGCCGCCGTGCCGACTTGGATCTCGTAGGCGATGATCTGCTTCTTCAGCGACTGGGTCACCGCGGTCAACGTGGCTTGGGTCGACGCTTCGTTGCGGATGTTCTGCTGGAGCAGGTCGCGCATGGTGTTCTCTTGCTGGTGGGCCTGGATCCGCTGGGCCGCCAGTTGGGCGATCGTCGAGTCGAGTGAGCGCTTCTCGTCCTGGAAGCGGGTCCTGATCGTGGTCAGGTTGCCGATGGCCTGGTTCTCGTACTCCGTGCGTGCATCACTCAATGTCACCGGCTGGTTAAAGAGCGCAATCGTCTGGGCGACTGCGGCACCGAACACGTAGGCGCGCACGACCGCGCGCACCAGCTGGCGCGACGTGGTCGCGATCGACGCACGCTTGAGCGTCTCTCGTCCCTCGAGTCGCTTGACGTTGATCGTGATCGTGGCGAACTGGACCTTGGCGGCGTCGTAGGCGTTGGCGGTGGACTCGCTCGTGCGTTGCTGCTGGGCGAGGGTCGCCGAGAGCGCGGCGATCTCGGCGCGGGTCTGGGCGATTGTCTGTGCGCTCGAAGTCGAAGAAAGCGTCGTCGTGGTCATCGCTACGACCATCATCGCGGCGAGAAAACGGGTCTTGAGTGAACGGGCCGTGCCCCGACGACGCACGCGGTTCATTGTTTCAGCCTAACGGGCGTCGATCGTTTTTCACTGTTTCACACCATTGTCCATCGTGTTGGCGCCGTGCACTCGTGTCGCGTTCGAGCCCGACCGAGCGGCGAGTCTGGTGCACGAGTGGACAACCACCCGGTTCCCGAGCGCGGTTGCGATGCGTTACGGTGTCAAGCACGACCGCGCGGGGGCGTAGCCCAATTGGCAGAGGCAGGGCGCTTAAACCGCCTCCAGTGAGGGTTCGAGTCCCTCCGCCCCTACGCGTTCGGTCGATGCGCGCATTTTTAGTAGCGTTGCCCCCGTGGCTAAGAGCGCAGCGGGTAAATGGGTCAGCCGGGTCGGATCGTCGGGTGGCGGTCGGTCCTACAAGAAGTCGAGGCCGTCTAACTTCTACGGCGCGCTGGTCGTCATCGTGGTGCTGGGCTTAGCGGCGACGGTGCTCGCTCGCTACGAGTACCAGAATCCGAGCGCCGGCTCACCCTCCACGCCTCCCACCATCGGCACGACCTGGTACGCGGCGCTCTCGATTGACAACTGTGGGACGCACGCCAGTCTGGCGCCGGACCCCACGACAACCGGCGGTTTTGCCGTCGAGGCGAACAACGTGATCAAGGTGAGCCCGGTTACCAAGGCGGACGCCGGCAACAACGCGACCCTGGCCCAGTTCACGCGTGAGTACACCGGTCTGCTCGCGACCTCGACCGAGCTCAGCTACCCCCACGGCAAGGGCACGACGACACTGAAGACTGGCGCCACCTGCGCGCCCAAGACCAAGTACGCCGGCAAGGTCGGTCAGGTCTCCTACGCCTACTGGTCCTCGCTCGCCCAGAAGAAGCCGACGGTTACGACCGATCCGAGCACGATCAAGTTCTCGCAGTACCTGCGTGTGACCATGGCCTTCCTACCGAGTGGCGTCACCCCGCCCGCTCCGTCCAAGTCGACGGTCACGGCGATGGTGCAAACGGCCGTGACTCCGTCGACGTCGACCACGCTGGCTCCGGCACCGACGACGACCGTGAAGTCCAGCGGGTCCACGACGACGACCGTGAAGTCCACCTCGTCGACGACCACCACGACGTCAAAGGGATAACTTGCAGGCCGTCATCCTCGTCGGCGGCATGGGGACGCGACTGCGCCCACTGACCTACGAGACGCCCAAGCAGATGCTGCCGCTCGTGGGCGTGCCGATGATCGAGTGCGCGTTGGAGAACCTGGCCCGGCACGGGGTCACCGACGTCGTGCTCTCACTCGGTTACTTGCCGGATCGGTTCATCGAGGCCTATCCCAACGACGTGATCGCCGGGATCAAGGTCACCTACGCCGTTGAGTCCGAGCCGCTTGACACCGCCGGGGCGATCCGATTCGCCGCGACCGAGGCGGGCATCACCGAGACCTTCATCGTGGTCAACGGGGACGTCGTCACCGACCTCGACCTCACCGCACTGCTGGCCTTTCACCGCGAGCGCGGCGCCGAGGCCTCCATCGCACTGCACCCGGTCGTGGATCCGTCCCTGTTCGGTGTGGTACCCACCGCGCCCGACGGACGTGTCCTCGCCTTCGTCGAAAAGCCGCCGCGCGACGAGGCCCCCACCAACCTCATCAACGCCGGCACCTACGTCATGGAGCCGGGGGTCCTGGACCGTATCGCACCCACCGGGCGCGTGAGCGTGGAACGAGAGACCTTCCCCGCGCTCGCGGCCGATGGCGTGCTCTACGCCATGGCCGACCACGCCTACTGGCTCGACACCGGTACGCCCCACGCCTACCTGCAGGCCAACGTCGACATCCTGCGCGGCCGTGACGGGCGCAACGTGCCGGCGATTCAGAACGGCTCCTGGGCGCACGCGACGAGTCGTGTCGATGAGTCTGCGACGCTACGTAACGCCGTGGTCGACCAGCACTGCCAGGTCGGCGCCGGTGCGTTCATCGAGCGTGCCGTGCTCTTGCCCGGTGCCGTGGTCGGCGACGGCGCCGTCGTACGGTGGTCGATCATCGGTCCGGGTGCGGTCATCGGTGAGTTCGCCGAACTCGGACCGACGTGCGTGGTCGGGGCCAAGGAGCACGTGGCCCCGGGTTCCATCCTGAGCGGCGACGTGCGCCTCGGCGGCGTCTGACCCTAACGGAACAGGTCGCCGTTCACCGGTCGGATGATGTCGCGCGCGACCGAACCGTCGCCGAAGTAGGTCGGATCGAGCCCGCGCAACCGAGCGAACGGTGTGCCAGCGGCCTTGCCGAGTACGAGGTTCGCCGCCCCGGCGATCTCGTCGGCGATCGCGACCTCGGTCGCCTCGAGTGTGCGCCCGGTCGCGTCGACGGTACCGCGCAGGTCGAGCACGGCCCGTAGACCGGCCGCACCGATGGCGACGTCGGTGACGCCGTGTCGCCATGCGCGACCGAAGGTGTCGGTGATGACGACACCGACGTCGACGCCCCGACGTCGGCGCAGCTGGGCCCGCAGGCGTCGAGCGGACCGGTCCGGGTCGGTCGGGAGCAGGACGGCGGTGCCGGGCTCGGTGTTCGAGAGGTCGACACCGGCGTTGGCGTTGACGAAGCCGTGGTGCGTCTCGGTGATGCGAAGTGTGCCGCGTCGGCGCAAGATTCGTCGGGACTCGGACTCGATCAGGGTGAGCTTCGCCTCGTCGGTGCCGTCGAAGGTCACGACACGTCCTTCGGCCTTGGCGACGACCTTGCTCGTGACGACAATGACGTCGCCGTCAACGACGGATTCGCCTTGTTCGTCCATCGCTGCGAGTAGGAGCGCCGCGATGTCACTGTCGCGCGTTACCGCACCGTGCAGCGCGATCGGGGTAACGAGCAGGCTCATGACAGCACCGCCGCGGCGAGCGCCGCGTCGTGGTCGGCTCGGCCCATGACCGTGGTGGTGATGCGGACGTCGTAGCCGCGATCGCGCAGCGTCGCTTCGTGCGCTGCGTCGGCTTCGTCGATGACCCACGTGCCCACGAGATCACCGTAGAAGTCCGCGACGCCGACGCAACTCACGTCGTGGCCGAGCTCGGCCAACAGCCGGTCAGCGGGGCCCTTCAGGGCGACACCACCGATGATGGGCGAGACGGCGATGACGTCGTCGCGCCGCGCGCGAACCGCGTCTCGCACGCCGGGGACCTGCAGGATCGGGTCGATCGAGATGATGGGGTTGGAGGGCGCGATGACGATGCGGTGGGCGGCCTCGAGCGCCGAGAACGCAGCCGGCGTCGCGCGGGCGCTGGCCGCGCCGACGATCTCGACTCCCGAGACGCGTACCGCGTGGTGGTGGCGTACGAAGTACTCCTGGAACGAGAGGCGACCCTCGGCGGTCTCAAAGACCGTCGCGACCGGGTCATCGGTTACCGGCAGGAGGGTCACGTTCACGCCCAGGGTTGACGCCAACTCAGCGCTAACCATGGTCTTGGTCGCACCGGAGGCCAGTCGTTGCGTGCGATAGAGGTGGGTCGCGAGGTCCCGGTCGCCGAGGCGGAACCAGGATTCGCCGCCGATTGCTTCGAGCTCAGCCATGACGCGCCAGCTCTCACCGGCGAGGCCCCAACCCGTCTGGTCGTTGTTGAGGCCGGCCAGCGTGTAGAGGATGGTGTCGAGGTCGGGACAGATGGTCAGTCCGTGCAAAACGAGGTCATCACCGACGTTGACGACCGCACGTATCTCGGGGGGGTGTGAAGTGGCGCGTAGGGCTCGCAGGAGTCGCGCGGCGCCAACGCCGCCACTGAGAACGGTGATCATCCTCGAAACCTTAGAGCGCGTGTTCTATGTGGCGAGTGCGCCAGAGACCTCGACCTTCACAATCAAGTTGTGGCTTACTCAAGCGATCTAGCCGACGCCCAGTGGAAGGTATTGGAACCCCTGCTCGTGGTTCGTCCAAACGAGGACCGAAGCACGGAGCCGACCTGCATCACGTCGTGGTTGCGATGCTCTACGTCTCGCACACCGGGTGCCAATGGCGCGTCGCCCCATCCGTCACGCCTGGCGGGCCGACGTGGCCTCAATCACTGAGTTCCTTCGAGCACTCTGCGAGTGTGGAACAGTTGGCAAATGGCGCCCCAAGGTTGCGGACCACCAGAGCATAGGTGGCGTTGTCTCACCTATTCCGTGGCTGGGTAGAGACGGAGGCCCAGCAGCTCCTTGTGCGTGAGCCTCCGATAGAAGTCACCAGCGTTGTCAGTGATGAGGTCGATCCGAGTCGCTCCAAGAAGTGGGAATGCAAAGGTGAGGAGCGCTCGCGCGATTCCCGCGCGCCTGCTCCGCTCGTCAGTGACGAGCAGTGAAAGATGAGCCTGAATAGCGCCATCAGTTTGGAAGTAGGCGAAGGCCGCGACTTGGTCGTCGATGGTTGCCACGATCGACACGACACCTGGCGCCGTGAACACTCGATGAGCCCGAGCACGATCTTCAACGTAGGTTGCCCAGCCTTCAGCAGCGCAAAGGTTGAGTACCGCGTCAAGATCAACCTCTTCGTAGGGTCTGAACCGTGGCGGTCTCCTCACCTTTTCAGTATCGCCCCTGGGGGCCCTGGGCCGGAACCGAGTATTCAAACGAAGAATCGTCAGGGAAGTCGGACAGTGAGCAAGCACCGCTGAGCCACCTGGCTCAGTTGGTCAAGGCGATCCGGTGGGTCCAAGTAGACACACGCTGTTCCCCCCGCGGCACTGTTGTATGTCGACGAGGCGTTATCGGTGAACCACGGCGCGGACTCTGCCCTGCGCGCGTACTAGAGCTTCTGGAGATCCAACTGGCGAGTGCCGAGGTAACGCTCCCGGGTGACTTCTTCACCGGCTTCCTTCCGCTCCCGGTTCTCCTTCCAGTTCGCGAGGATGAGTCCCAGCAGAAAGTTGTGACAGAACCGTGCAGCCCCCGTGTGGCTCGCGAGTAGTTGACGTTGCGCCGGTGTGGGGTCGAGTCGGTACGAGAAGCCCTGGTGAACCTTGGTGAGCGCCGCCTCGGGCATGCGATCAGTATCGCCCCGAGGTGCTTCGTATTTTCCTTACTCCTTCGCCAACCAACAGTGCCGCGGGGGCGCTGTTCTAACATCGATTTGTGGACTCCGCGACGCTCTGTGCCGGTTGGCCGGGATCGCCGGCCGTCGGGGTGCTCGCACTGGTGGACGGCGACGTCACGGTGATCGTCGCGGACGGTGACCTCGAAGACCGTCGACCCTGGGCGTCAGTCTCGAAGCTCGCGGTCGCCATGGCGGTCGGGGTCGAGGTCGACTGGGGCCTGCATCGCTACGAAGAGCCACTCGGCCCACCGGGGGCCACCCTCGCCCACCACCTCTCCCACAGTGCCGGTTACGGACTGGAGTCGGGTGACGTCACGGCACCGGTGGGGGCCAAACGCGTCTACTCCAACGTGGCGGTGGACCGCGCCGTTGACGCGATCGTCGGTGACGAGTCGCCGGCCCAGTGGCTCGACGATCGGGTCTTTCGCGGCCTCGGACTAGGCGACACGGCCCTTGAGGGTCGCCCGGCGGCGGGCGTGGTCGGCTCGACGCGCGACCTGATGACCTTCGCGGGAGCGTGGCTGCGCTCGGACGGACTGGCCGTCGCGACTCGGGATCGGATCCTGAGGCCGTTCCTCGGCGAGCTCGATGGGATCGTGCCGGGATTCGGGCGATTCCGTCCGTGTCCGTGGGGGCTCGGACCAGAGATCCGTGGCGATAAGGAACATTGGATGGGGGACTGGCCACCCGACAGCGCCGGTCACTTTGGACAGAGCGGCGCACTCGCGCTGTTCAATGTCCGCGAACGCATCGCGGTCGTGGCGACGAGCACCGTCGCCTTTGGGCCCTGGGCCGTCACGCTCTGGCCGAGCTGGATCTCCGCGATTCGCACACTCGCCCTCACCTCGTGAACCAGGCCTTGGTGCGGGTCGGACTGGACCTCGACGGATCTTTGGAGTCGCTGGGCAACTCGATGACGGACCTCGCCGACGCCCTCGAGGCCGCCGGAGGGTGCACACTGGTGCGTTTTCGCACCCGGAGCCGGGCCGGCGCCGGTGACGCAGCGCTCGCCTCCAGGATGTGGTGGTCGCCGTGGTGGCGGCGTGGGCTGGGTCGATCGGTCGACCGCCTGTTGCCGCCGGTGGACGTGGTCCACGTGGCCGGTGTCGCGACCCCGCCAACGCGTGACGTTCCCGAGATCGTGTCGGTGGACGACTTGCGCGCCCTGCGTGAGGAGTCGCGAACGAGCCAGCGCGCGGCCCAACTACGTCGGGTGATCGCACGCGGCGCGGTCGTCGTCGCCTCGAGCCAGGTCGCGCGCGACGAGGTGTTGGCCAACCTCGGAGTGGCCCGTGACCGGGTCGTCGTCGTGCCCCCCGCGGTGCCCAACGTCGACCTGACGATGGACGGGGACGCCCTCGTGGTGAACGTCACCGGTGCTGTTGAGCACTTCATCCGTCTCGCTCCCTCGTTGATCGACGCCGGTGCCCGACTGGAGGCCCGGGTTATCGCGCTCACGAGCACCGCCGCGGCCCAGCGAATCCGGTCCGGCGGGATCGACGTGGACCTGATGGCCCGTCGCGACGCGCGACGGGCGCTGGGCCAAGCCCGGGTCGTCGTGCACGTGTCCGACGGCGCGAGGTTCCCATCCTTCGCCATTGCGGCCCTTGCGGCCGGTGTACCCACCGTTGCCCGTTCCACGCCGATCAACCGCGAGCTGTTGAACGGGGCGAGCGAGCTGGCCGAATCCGACGGCGACATCATCGAGCAGGTGAAGGATCTTTGGTCCAACGAGCCACGGCGCGCGCTGGCGCGGGCCGCGGGTTGGGCGCGGGCCGCGGACTTCGCGCCGTCGAGCGCGGCCACGGCGTACTTGAGCCTGTACGGTGACGTCGTGCGAGGCTGGGGGTCGTGATCATCACCGTTTCGCTCGACCAGCTGTCGCGGCCACAGCCCGGCGGGATCGCCACGTACGTCCGTGGCCTCGTGGCCGCGCTCGCGTCGATCGAGGCGGGCGACCTCGTGGGACTCACGACGTCGGCCCCGGTTGACCTCGGCGCACTCGCGATCACGCAGCGGCGTATCGGACTGCCGGTGGGCGTGCTCACGCGTATCTGGTCGCGGTGGCCGCTCGGGGTGCCGGGCGAGTCCGACGTGGTGCACGCGACGTCCCTCGCCGGGCCGTTCGGTGGTGGTCGGAACGCGGCGGTGCATTCGGTGGCCGTTCACGATCTGCTGTGGCGCGACGAACCCGACGCCGCCACGGCCCGCGGACGTCGGTTCCACGAACAGCGCCTGAGCCTTCTTCGACGTCGAAGGGACGTGCGCGTCTTCACGTCGTCCCCGGGATTGGATGACCGGCTGGCGGACGACGGCTTCGACCGGTCACGGCTGCACCGGATCCGACTCGGCGTGGATGACGACACGACGCCCGCCGCGCCCGAGGCGGTGGCACGACTGCTCGCCAACGCGGGGGTGACGGGACCTTTCACTCTCTACGCCGGGACGCGCGAGCCCCGCAAGAACATCGAGCGACTGGCGCTCGCCCACGCGCACGCTCGCGTTGCGGTGCCGGAACTCGGTCCCCTCGTCATCGTCGGGCCGAGTGGGTGGGGATCGGTGGCCCTTGACGGTGCGGTCGTGATCGGGCGCGTGACCCGCGAGCTACTGCGCGGGCTTTACCGTGACGCGACCGTGGTGGCCTACGTCCCTCGAAACGAGGGGTGGGGACTGCCGCCGGTCGAGGCGCTCGCGCAGGGGTCGCGCGTCGTCGCCTCGACGACGACGCCGAGCGTGCGCGCGAACCCCGAGGTCGACCTCGCCGACCCACTCGACGTGGAGGCGATCGCGGACGCGCTACGTCGGTCCCTCGAGCGACCGGACACGCCAGAGGCACGCACGAGGCGTCAGGCGTCGGTGGGCGATCTCACGTGGCGCCAGTGCGCGCTCGACCACCTAGCGGGTTGGCGATGCGAGTAGCGCTCGACGTCTCGGCGGTCCCCGCGCACGTCGCGGGCGCCGGCCGCTACGTGGTCGAGATCGCCCGTCGCCTGCCCGCGGCGGGGGTGGACGTCGCGCTCGTGAGCCGCCGCGACGACGCCGAGCGGTGGCGGTCGTGGTCACCGCAGGCCTCAGTCGAAGCACTCGTGCCCACCGGCCGGGTCCCGCGACTGCTCGCCGAGGCCTGGCGTCTCGGCACCTCGTCGGTCGCTCGCGAGGCCACGGTCTGGCACGGCCCGCACTACACGATGCCTCGACGTGGTTCGACGCCGACGGTAGTGACGGTGCACGACCTCACCTTCTTCACGCACCCGCAGTACCACGAGGCCGCCAAGGCCGCCTTTTTCCAACGGGCCATCCGCTACGCGGCGGCGCACGCCGAGGTACTCATCTGCGTCAGCGAGTTCACCGCGCGCCAGCTGCGAGCGATCGTGCGCGACCTCCCGCCGATCGTCGTCGCCCCGCACGGCGTCGACCTCGACCGATTCCACCCCCAGTCGCCGACCACGACCGAGGTGCCCTACGCGCTGTTCCTCGGGACGATCGAGCCGCGCAAGGGCCTCGAGACACTCCTCGAGGCCTTCGCCGCCGTGGCCCAGGACACCCCCGATCTTGAGCTCTGGTTGGCCGGTCAGTCGGGCTGGGCCGAGCAGGACGTCCGTCGTCTTCTCGAGGACCACCCGGCGCGATCGCGGATTAGACGACTCGGCTTCGTCGACGACGCCGCGTTGCCGTCACTGCTCGCTCGGGCCCGCGCGGTCGTCTACCCGTCCAGGGTCGAGGGATTCGGGCTGCCCGTGCTCGAGGCGATGGCCTGCGGTGCGGTGGTGGTCACCTCGAGTGGCACCGTCATGGAGGAGATCGCCGACGGTGCCGCCCTCCTCTGCTCACCGGGTGACGCCGTCGCGCTGAGCGCGACGCTGCAGCGCGCGATCGACCTCGACGGTGAGGCTCGCCGTGACCTCGAGCGCCGCGCGCGCCAACGGGCGGAGGTCTTTACCTGGGCGTCGTCGGTCGAGCGGCACCTGACGGCCTACGACCTGGCGGCGGGCCGATGACGCGGTCCCTCGTCACCGGCGCCGGCGGCTTCGTCGGGCGACACCTGATCGACCACCTGACGTCGGCCGGCGATGAGGTCTACGGCGTCGATCGCGAGGTCGACGTGACGGACCGCGGCGCGCTCGAAGCCGCCATCAGTACCGTGGGACCGCAAGTCATCTACCACCTGGCCGCGATGACCCACGTCGGTGAGTCCTGGCGCCACCCCGACGACTTCACCCGGGTCAACGTGGTCGGCACACTCAACGTGCTCGAGGTCGCGCGTCGCGCCGCGCCCGAGGCCGTCGTCCTAATCGTCAGTTCGGCCGACGTCTACGGCGTCGTTGACCCCTCGGAGCTGCCGATCGACGAGGGTCACCCGCCGAGGCCGGCGAGCCCGTACGCCCAGTCCAAGATCGAAGCGGAGCACGCCGCGCGCGAGGCCGCGCACCGCGGCCAACGCGTCGTGATCGTGCGACCCTTCAATCACATCGGTCCCGGCCAGGCGACGAGCTTTGTGGTGCCGGGCATCGCTTCGCGGCTCTTGGAGGCGCGAGAACACGGCGCTGTCAGCGTGGCGGTGGGGGACCTGTCGGCCCGTCGAGACTTCTGCGACGTGCGCGACGTCGTACGGGCCTATCGCCTGTTGTCGAGTTTCGGTGCCGCGGGCGAGGTCTACAACGTCGCCTCCGGCCACGACGTCGCGATCAACGACATCGCACTGTGGCTGGTCGAGCGAATTGCGCCACAGGTCCGCCTCGAGGTGTCCGAGGACCTGCTGCGCCCCGTCGAACTCCCCGTCTCGCGCGGCAGTTTCGCCAAACTCCAGCGCACGACCGGGTGGGAGCCGCGAATCACCCTCGCTGGGTCCCTCGAGGACGTCGTCGTAGCGTTGGAACAAGACCGTGAGAACTAACGTACCTGATTAACAGCTATAAAACTCGACGTCTGCGTGCCCGTTCACCCAGTGGCGGCCAACTAGCCTTGAGTACTTGATGGATCTTCGTGCACCGGCGGTCGTCGCCGTCGTCGTTACTACGGGACCGGGGCCGGGCCTCGAGGCCACGCTCGCGTCGTTGGTCGACCAGGACTACGGCGAACTGAGCGTGCTGGTGGTCGCCAACGGTGAGAGCGAGCACGTCGCGGCACGCGTGGCCGCGGTGGCACCCGACGCGTTCGTTCGTGTCCTGGCCGAAAACCGTGGCTTCGCGGCCGCGTGCAACGAGGCCGTGCTCGCCGTCGAGGGCGCGACGTTCTTCCTCTTCTGCCACGACGACGTGCGCCTCGACCCCGACGCGGTCCACCGCCTCGTCGAGGCGGCCTTTCGGATGAACGCTGGGGTGCTCACACCCAAAGTCGTCGCCTACGACGACCCGATGACCCTGCTGCACGTGGGACAGACCTGTGACCGATTCGGGGTCGTCCAGGAGCGCGTCGAATCCGGCGAGATCGACCACGGTCAACAGGACTTGGAGCGAGACGTCTTCGTGGCGCCCGGCGGGGTCACGCTCATTCGCGCGGACCTCTTCGTGACCCTCCAGGGGTTTGACCCGCTGATTCCCGCGCTCGGTGAGGACCTTGACTTCTGCTGGCGCGCCCAACTCGCCGGAGCGCGTATCGTCGTGGCCCCGGGCGCGCGCGTTGCGCATCGCCAGACGGTCGCGAGCGGGGAGCGCCCGGTCACCGCGGTCGGAACGCGCAAGGCGAGTCGCCA
This sequence comes from Actinomycetes bacterium, assembly GCA_021793515.1. Lineage (GTDB taxonomy): Bacteria > Actinomycetota > Acidimicrobiia > Acidimicrobiales > RAAP-2 > RAAP-2. The sequence goes on from JAJYSP010000019.1 coordinate 23,849, forward strand.
GGACCTCCAGCGGCGCCACCGCCTGCTGGTTGTCGCCACGGGTTGGGGTCGCTGGACCGCCATCAACACCCTGGCCATGCTGTTGGTGCTGGACTTCGTCGAACTGGTGGTGGCGATCGGTGGACGAGACGGCGACCGTGTCGGCGCGATCCTTGGGTCGTGGCGATGGCTGGTGCACAATCGCCGTCGCGTGCGCGAGCGCCGTCGACAGCGCCGGGTCTACACCGTGCTCACCGACGACGAGCTGCGCCGCCTCCAGGTTGGCGGGGCCACGCGGCTGCGCAAGTTCATCGTCACGCTCTTGCGTGACGGGTTGGACCGCGCCCGCGGCATCCTGCCCCCCGACGAGCCCGTTGAGGAGCCCGAGGTCGACGCGGGCGTCGGTTTCGCCGCCGCCTTCGCCGAGGTCGACGCCTTCGACGACATCCCTCAGCGAGCGGACCTCGCCGTGCGGCGTCCATCGCGGTTCCTCACGAGTTTCCGCTCCCAGGCGCTGACGCTCGCGCTCGTCTCGGTCCTGTGGCTGATCGGCTCTCGAAACCTCGTCGCCACCCACCTGCCACTAGTCGGACGACTGGCCCCCCTGGACTCGTGGTGGTCGACGTGGCGGCACTTCTTCGCGTCGTGGTCCCCGAACGGTCTGGGTACGGGGACGCCCGGCATGCCGGGCTACGGCGTGCTCGCCTTCGCGGGCACCTTCGTCCTCGGACGCATGGGCATCCTGCCGCGCGTGGCGCTCATCTTCGCCATCCCGATCGGCGCCTTCGGCGTGGGACGGCTCCTGCGCGGACGGGTCTCGAATCGGGCGAGGTTGGTCGCGGTGCTCGCGTACGTGGCCGCCCCGATCGGACTGAACATGATCAGTCAGGGCCGCATCGACGTGCTCGTGGTGAGTGCCGGACTGCCCTTCGTGACCCGTCGTCTGATGGAGCTACTCGCGGTCCCGGGCTTTCGCGATACGCCCTATCCGCCGGCCGTGCCCTTTGGAAGCCGGGGGTGGCCCGCGACCCGTTCGGGCCAGCGCATGGTGGTGGTCATGGAGACCGCCATCGTGAGCGCGATGGCGCCGGCGATGATCATCGCCGTCATCCTCGTCGTACTCGGCGTCGTGGTGGCCCGCTGGTTCGAGCCCGACGCCGCTCAGAGCCGACCGTGGCGGTTGCTCGGGGCGGTGCTTGGGAGTGTCGCGGTGTTCCTCGCGCCGATGACGGTCGACGTCGTGCTCGCGGGGCGACGCGCGCTCGAGGTCTTCGGTCTCGCGCGCGGTCCCTGGTCCGCGCCGACGCTGGCGATGCTCGCGCGAGGCGCCGACGGTGGATTCGGCGCGTCGTGGTGGGGGTGGCTCCTGCCTGGTGCCGCCGTCATCGGGCTCCTGCTCACCAGGGGCGAACGGCGCGTCATCGCCGGCAAGTTCGCGACCATCGCCACCTTGTCCCTGGTGTTGGCGGCGTTGACGGCGCGTCACTGGCTCGGCGACTTCGCCCCCGACCTCGACGTGCTGCTGACGCTCTACGCGGTGTCGATCGCTGGACTTATCGGCCTCGGGGTGGCCGCGCTCGAGTCGGACCTCCGTCAGGCGGGCTTCGGGTGGCGTCAGAGCGTGGCGGCACTCTTCGTCGCGGCGATCGTGGTCTCGGCCCTGCCGTTCCTCGGCGACTTCGCGAGCGGTCGATTCAATCTGCCGGTGACGAGCGTTGCGGAGTCGATGAGCGCCGCGCAGCCGCCAAACGCGGGCGGCTACCGAATCCTGTGGCTCGGTGACCCGTCGGTACTCCCCACGCCGGGCTGGTCCGTCGCCCCGGGGCTGGCCGCGGCGACGTCGATGAACGGGTTGCCGGGGGGCTCGACCCTGTTCTCGCCGCCGGACTCGGGAACCTCGGACGTGCTGCTCGAGGCGATCAACCTCGCGCTGCTCGGTCGAACAGTCCACGTGGGCTCGCTGCTCGCCCAGGCCGGTGTCGCCACCATCGTGGTGATGGACTCGCCGGCCCCCGAGTACGCGGGCGCGCAGGGCGTGCCGACGCGTCCGGTGCCCACGGCGCTCATGGCGACCCTGGCGCGCCAGACCGACCTCGCACTGCAGCTGCAGTCCCCGGCGGTCACGATCTACGCCAACGCCGCGTTCCACGGGCTCGTCGCTGAGTCGTCACGGACCTCGCCGACGGGTTGGTCGCCATTGGCCGGTCCCACGTTCGGGACCGGCGCGGTGACTCCGGGAGCGACCGTCGTCGCGGGACTCGCGCCGGCCAGCGCCTTCGCCCTGTCGGTCAACGGTGTCGCGGCGACGCGACGCACGGTCTTCGGTTGGGCGCCGTCCTACCTCGTGAACAACTATCATCCGCCGGTCACCGCCGAGCTCGTGTTGCGCCAGTTCCCCCTCAACGGGCTACTCGCACTGTTCACCCTGGGGCTGTGGGCGATCGTGTGGCTCGGCTTCGGGTCGGTCCAACGATTCGAGCGCATCGCGACACGCCGACGGCGCATCAAGCGCGCGGTACACGGGGACCGGACATGAGCCGCCGGCCACTCGTCCTCGTGCTCGCCGCCCTGCTCGCGGCGACGGCGGTCGCTACGAGCATGGTGCACACGTCGAACCCGACGCAGGCGGTGTCCAGTCTGTCGACGGGTCCAGTTGAGTCCACGGCCCTCTACTGCGCGGGTCTCGGTGCGTCGGGCACCCCGGCGGGGCACGTCGTCGTGCTCAACACCGCCAATCACACTCGCCACGTCGAGGTGGAGATCGACGCCGACACCGGTGCCCCACAGACGCGCCACCTCGTTCTCGCGGCGCACGCGTCAGCGTCGGTGACGCCGCCTGCGACCGGCCACTGGTTCGGGGTGTCGCTCATCGTGAACGGCCGCGGTGTCGTCGCCGACGAGCTAAACACCGCCGGTACGGCCCAGACCCCCTGCCTCAACGCGGGTTCGACTGACTGGTACGCCAGTGGTTTGGACACGGCGGTTGGCTCGAGGGCGTATCTCGTGCTATACAACCCGTCTTCGACTTCGACGGTCGTGAACGTGACCGCCGAGACGGCATCGGGGTTCTCGGCGCCCGCTCCGTATCAGGGGGTGGCGATCGCCGCGCATCGGGTCGTGTCCTTAGATCTCGGGATCCGTATCGTGAACCAGGCGAACGTGGGAATCCACGTACGGGTCATTCGCGGCGACGTGGTCGCGACGGCGGTTCAGCAGTCCGGCACGTTCACGTCCTTCAACGCCGGTTCGACGTCGCTCGAGCGAATGGCCTGGTTCCCTCGCGTCACCACGGCGAGCGGTGCGCTGGCAAGAATTCTCGTCACGAATCCCTCCAACGCCACCGCATCGGTCACGGCGACCATCGGACTGACGCCCTACAACGTGGCGCCCCAGCGGGTGAGCGTCGCACCGTTCTCGACGGGTTCGATCGTCATCACCCCGAACTCGGCCGTGCCCGCCCACGGGTACGCCACGGTGCAGCTTCGTTCGACGGTGGCGGTCGCGGCGAGCCTGGCCACGGGAACGATCAACGGCCAGTCACTGTCGGTACCAGCGACACCGTCGAAGCTCTACCTGGTCAGCGACTTCGCCGGTCTCGGCTTTGACGCGATGACCGCGACGAACGTCGGGGCGCGTGCGCTGGCGGTCACCGTAACGGTGCTCGGGCCGATCGCGACGAGTCGGGTGGTCACGATCGCGCCGGGCACGACGGTCGACCTGCGCGGGCGCGACGGCCTGCCCACCACCCTGCACGGACGGTCGTTCCTGATCACCGCGAACCACAGTGATCTCGTCGTCGCGACGACGCTGCCGACGACCCCACCGGGGATCGTCGTCGTGTCGGCTCTAAACGGTGGGTAGCGTCGGCGGCTGCCAGGTCGGCGTCACGTCTGCGCTCACGGTGACCGGGGTCTCCGTGGACGGACTCGACGAGCGGCCAACGCCGGTCAATGTGCTCACGGTCTTGGTCCCGTGCGGGTGCACCGGCTCGCCGTGCGCCTCGTCGATGAGTCGCGCCGCTTCCTCGCCGTCGATGGTCTCGTGCTCGAGCAGGGCGCGTGTGAGCGCCTCGAGCCCACGCCGGTGCAGCGTGAGGACCTCGATCGCCCGGGACTCCTGCTCACGCAGGATCCGCTCCACCTCGTCATCGATCATCTGGGAGGTGTGGTCGGAGTAGTCGCGCGTGTGCATGAGGTCCTCGCCGAGGAACACCTGGTTATTCGAGCCCCAGGCCATCGGACCGATCTCCTTAGACATACCCCACTCGCGTACCATCCGTCGCGCCAGGTCAGTGTTGCGCTGCAGGTCATCGGCGGCGCCCGTCGAGAGGTCGCCGTAGACGAGCAACTCGGCGACCCGACCACCCATACGCATGCACAGGGCGTCTTCGAGGTGCTGACGCGACATGATGTGGCGGTCCTCCTCGGGCAAGGTCATCGTGACACCGAGCGCCATACCGCGGGGGATGATGGTGATCTTGTGCAGTGGATCGGACTTCTCGAGCACGTAGGCGAGCAGCGCGTGGCCACTCTCGTGGAAGGCGATGCGCTCGCGCTCGTCGTCGTGCAGGATCATCGTGTCTCGCTCTTGACCCATCATGACGCGGTCACGGGCGGACTCGAAGTCCTCCATGCCGATAGTCGTCGAGTGGCGTCGTACGGCGTGCAACGCCGACTCGTTGACGAGGTTCGCGAGGTCCGCGCCGCTCATACCGGGGGTGCCGCGCGCCACCATGTGCAGGTCGACGCTCGGGTCAAGCGGTTTGTTCTTCGCGTGCACCTGGAGGATGGGGAGTCGTTCTTCCAGGTCAGGAAGTGGAACAACGATCTGCCGGTCGAACCGTCCGGGACGCAGCAGTGCGGGATCCAACACGTCGGGTCGGTTGGTAGCGGCGATGACGACGACGCCCTCGGCCGGGTCGAAACCGTCCATCTCGCTCAGCATCTGGTTCAGCGTCTGTTCGCGCTCGTCGTGACCGCCACCCACGCCCGCACCACGCTTGCGCCCGATCGAGTCGATCTCGTCGATGAAGACGATTGCCGGCGATTGCTTACGCGCGGTGTTGAAGAGGTCGCGCACGCGACTGGCGCCAACACCGACGAACATCTCCATGAAGTCCGAACCCGAGACCGAGAAGAAGGGGACCCCCGCCTCGCCGGCGACGGCGCGCGCGAGCATGGTCTTGCCCGTGCCCGGAGGACCTACGAGCAGTAGCCCCTTGGGGATCAGGGCGCCTACGTCGCGGAAACGCGCCGGATTCTTGAGGAAGTCGACGACCTCGCTGATCTCCTGCTTCACCCCGAGATACCCCGCGACGTCCGCGAAGGTGATCTTGGGCTTGTCCTGGTTGAACTGCTTAGCCTTGGAGCGCCCGACTGACATCATGCCGTTCATCTGACCGCGCGCCTGGCGGCTGGCGTAGATCATGAACAGCGCGAAGATGAGGATCCAGATCAGGTAGGGGAGGAAGGTGGAGGCGAAACTGGACGGGTTGGAGAACGTGACGTTCACGTTGTTCGCCCGCAGGGTGTCGATCTCACTCGAGATCGCCGGAGCGGGGCCGTTCGCGGTGTAGTTCGTGCCGTCGGCGAGTTGGCCCGAGATAACGCCGTTGGCGTTATCGACGGTGGCGGACACGACCCGTTGGTTGTGGACGTCGTTCAGCAGTGCCGAGTAGGAGATGGTGCGCACGCTCTTGCTCTGGAAGAGTGATGGGATGAAGAGGATACCCACGACGAAGGCGATGATCGCGATCGTGATGATCCGCCGCCTCGACTCGGGCGCCATCGGTCGCTCACCCGACGGCAGTAATTTCTTCAAGCCGGGTTTCTCGTTGGGTGGTGTGCTCACCACCCCAATCTAGAGGCCCTGATGCGATACCAGGCTCGCACGACGCGAATCAGCCGACGTATTAGCGTAAGGGCCTGTGGAGAACGCGCCCGAGGTCGAGCGAACCGTGCGACCCGGTGCCGTCCTCGTCGCGGCCGCCGCGGGGTTCGTCATCGGCGAATTGCTCGCGTCGGCGCTGATTGGCCTAGCGAGTGCCCTCACCCATTTCCCCGGGGGTTTCGCCGGCCTCGCGGCGGCTCGCCAGGACCCCTGGTGGGCGAGTTCGCTCAGCCTGGTCGGGCTGTGGGTCGGCTTCATCGTGGCGATCGTCGCGGCGACGCGCGTGGGGGGACTTCGCCCGTGGCCGCATCAGTGGCGTTTTGCGATCGGTGACCTCTGGTTCGTGGCGCTCGGTGTCGCGGCGCAGTTCATCGTGGCGATCCTCTATCGGCCGTTTCACCTTCAACACCTGAACGCACCGGTGGACAAACTCTTCGGCGCGGCCCACGGCGCCGGATTCGTGCTGCTCGTGGTGCTCACGACCTTCGGCGCACCCATCGTCGAGGAGTGGTTCTTTCGCGGGGTGGTCTTTCGGGGACTCGTCGCACTCGGCGCGACGCGCTCGCCCCGCCTCGCCGTGACCCTCGGGGTGGTCGTGAGCGCACTGATCTTCGCCGCGGTCCATGGCGAAGCTCGCCAGTTCGCCGGACTGGCGGGACTCGGCGTGGTACTCGCCGTTGTGGCGTGGCGCACCAAGCGGCTCCTGCCGAGCACACTCACCCACGTCTCCTTCAACGCGGTGGCAATGGCCTCGGTCATCGCCCATAGGGTCCACTGATGCGGCGTTGGACGCCCGGTGCGTGGCTCGATCTGCTGGTCGTGGTCTCGGTCATCGCGGTCACTCTGTGGTCGCTGCACCCGAACCTCGTCTTCTCGACCAGCACGATCACGGGCGGCGATACGGGTGCGCACCTCGCGCTGCCGGCCTACCTGCGAAGCGTCGGGAACCCGTTCGACCTGACGCCGTGGTATCCCGGGTGGTTCGCCGGGATGCCCGCGTACACGTACTACTTCATCCTGCCCGACTTGCTCGCAACGTTGGCGAGCTACGTCATCAACGCCGCCCTCGCCTTCAAGATCGCGACGATCCTCGGTTCGGTGCTCATGCCGATCGGTGCCTATCTGCTCGGGCGGCTGATGCGCGCCCCCCGACCGATCCCCGCAGCCTTGGCCGCCGCCACGTTGCCCTTCCTCTTTGACGCGTCATTCACCATCGACGGCGGCAACCTCTTCTCGACGATGGCGGGCGAGTACGCGTTCTCGTTGTCGCTCGCCTTGGCATTGGTGACCATCGGCCTCTTCGCGCGCGGCATGCGCACCGGGCGTGGCTACTGGCTGGCGGCGATCGGACTCACCCTGACACTCCTCGCCCACGTGCTGCCGTTCTTCTTCGTCGTCGGTGTCGTTGGTGTGTTGCTTGTCTTCGAGATCCTCGCGCGTCACGGGTGGGGTGATCGAGGCGATCGACCCGTGCCGGGTGACGCCGCGCGCCCGTTCCGCTTCGCGCTGGGCGCCGGTCTGTTGACCGCGGGTCTGGGCGCGTGGTGGCTCCTGCCCTTCGGATTCAGCCAACAGCTGACGAACTCGATGGGCTACACGAATGACAACGTCTCGAACCTGCACGCCATCTTCACGACGCTCGGCTGGTACACCTCGTCGGGCGGCGCCGCGGGAGACCGGTGGGTGATCGCGATGGCGGCCGTGACCGTCGTCGTGGCCTTCGCCGTCCGAGATCGCCTGGGTATGGTGCTCGCCACTGTCTGTGTGGCGACCCTCGGGGCCTTTGTCGCCGATCCCCAGGGGGTCATCTGGAACGAACGGCTCGTGCCCTTCTGGTTCATCGCCATTCACCTCGCGGCGGGGTGGCTGGTCGGTTACCCGTTGGCGCGTTGGTCTGAGCACGTGCGGCTCTACGATGTACGCCCCGGCACGACGCGCGCCGCGCCAGACGACGCCGCGCCAGACGACGCGTCGCCGGAGGACGCGTCGCCGGAGGACGCGTCGCGAGCGGTGCCGGCCGATGGGACGTCAATGAACGCGGCGCCAGTCGATGGTGCGGCGGAACCCGAGTCAAGCACGCTGGTCGTGGCGCGAGATGACGCCGAGGTCCGTTCGCACCGCTATCGCCGGTCGTTGCTCGCCACGGCCATCGTGGGGGTACTCGGACTCGCGTCGACGGTACCGGGACTGATCCCCGCGTCGGCGACCGCACTCGGTCTCTCGACGAGCGGAAACCAAGTCTCGAGCTGGGCGGCGTGGAACTACTCGGGGTACCAGGGCAAGCCCGCGTGGCCCGAGTACCACGACCTCATGACGACGATGGCCCGCGTCGGTGCTCGGTACGGCTGTGGACGAGCCATGTGGGAGTACGCACCGAGCGAGAACCGCTTCGGCACCACGATGGCACTCATGCTGCTGCCGTACTGGACGAACAACTGCATCGATTCGATGGAGGGGCTCTTCTTCGAGTCCTCCGCGACGACGCCGTACCACTTCCTCGACCAAGCCGAGCTCAGCAGTCAGCCAAGCAACCCCCAGGTCGGGCTGCCCTACGGGCAGCTCAACGTCGCCGAAGGCGTCACGCACCTGCAGATGCTCGGGGTGCGGTACTACATCGCCTTCTCACCGCTCGCGGTCGCGGAGGCCAACGGCGATCGCCAACTGCAATTCATCGCTCAAACGCGCGCCTGGCCGTCCCCCGGGGTTCGCTGGCGTATCTACCTGATCAAATCGAGCCCGATGGTCGAGGGACTCGCCAGTGAACCCAACGTCGTCAGCGGTCTGGCGAGTCGCACCGCGTGGCTCGCGGCCAACACGAAGTGGTGGCTCGATCCGGCCCGGTGGTCGGTGCTCGTCGCGGCGAGTGGGCCGCCCTCGTGGCCACACACCTCGTCAATCACCGACCTGCACCCCAGTGCCCCGCTCGCTAAGGAGACCGTCACCCACGTGGTCGTGGGACTCCAGCGGATCTCATTCCACGTCGACCGCCTCGGCGTACCGACCCTCGTCAAGATCTCCTACTACCCCCGGTGGCACGCGATCGGAGCCACGGGGCCGTACCGCGTGAGTCCCAACCTGATGGTGGTCGTGCCCACGAGTCACGACGTCACGATGGTCTACGGTTCCACGCCGGCGGTGACCCTCGGTAACTGGTTGAGTGACGTCACCGTCGCGCTCGGACTCGTCGTGGCGTGGAACGCGTACAAGAGGCGTCGACGGTCCCGGCAGTAGCATGACCAGCGTGGATACCGACGCCATTTTCAAGGCTTATGACGTGCGCGGGACGTATCCCGATCAGCTCGATGAGGTCATTGCGCGCGCGGTGGGTGCGGCGTTCGCTCGCTTCGCCCGGTCGGCGAGGCTCGTGATCGCCCGTGACATGCGCGAGTCTGGCGTCTCGCTCAGCGCGGCCTTCAGCGACGGCGTGCGGGGCGAAGGTGTTGAGGTTGTGGACCTCGGCCTCGCGTCGACGGACCTGCTGTACTTCGCGTCGGGGTTCCTCGACGCACCGGGGGCCATGTTCACCGCGTCGCACAATCCCGCGCGCTACAACGGCATCAAGCTCTGTCTGGCGGGCGCCCGACCCGTCGGTGTGGAGTCCGGGCTCCTCGACATCGCGGCCGACGCGCAGGGACTGCTTGGCCTCGACGCCGAACCTTGCGCCGATCGGGTCGAACGGGACCTCTGGCCCGATTGGATCGCCCACGTGCACTCCTTCATCGACGTCACGGCGTTGCGCCCGCTGCGCATCGTGGCCGACGTCGCCAACGGCATGGGGGGGCTCGTCGCGCCCCGGGTGTTCGCGGGACTGCCCGTCGAGCTCGACGTGCTGTACCCGGAGCTGGACGGGAACTTTCCTAACCATCCGGCCGACCCGCTCAACCCCGCAAACCTTGTGGACCTCCAGCGTCGCGTCCTCGAGACGGGGGCCGATATCGGGCTCGCCTTCGACGGTGACGCCGACCGGGTCTTCGTCGTGGACGAGCGAGCCCAGCCGGTTTCGGGCTCGACGACGACGGCGATGGTGGCCGCCGCACTCTTAGACCGACACCCCGGCGCAACCGTGCTCTACAACCTCATCTGCTCCAAGACTGTGCCCGAGGTCATCGCCGAGCACGGCGGGGTCGGCGTGCGCACGCGAGTCGGCCACAGCTATATCAAGCAGGTGATGGCCGAAACCGGCGCGATCTTTGGGGGTGAGCACTCAGGTCACTACTACTACCGCGACAACTACCGCGCCGACTCGGGCATCATCACCGCCTTGATCATGCTCGAGTTGCTGAGCCGATCCGACGTGCCGCTGTCAGCGCTGCAGGCGCCGTTCCAGCGCTACGCCGCCTCGGGCGAGCGCAACACCGAGGTCGCCGATCCCGCCGGCACGGTTCGCGCGGTCGCGACACGGTTGCGTGACGAGGGTGTCGCGGTCGACGAGATGGATGGCCTGAGTGCCGACTTCGGGAGTTGGTGGTTCAATCTGCGACCGTCGAACACCGAACCGTTGCTCCGGCTCAACGTCGAAGCACGCGACGAGACGAGTTGCGCGCGCCACGTCGACGAAGTCGTCGCGATGATCAAGGAGGCGTGATGGCCCTCGACCCGTTCCTGCTCGAGTTGTTGGAGGACCCCGTCGATCACGGTCCGCTGCTGTACCTGGTGGACGCGAGCGTGCTCTACAACCCGCGTCGCCGCGTCGCCTACGAGGTACGTGGGTCGATCCCTGTTCTCTTGCCCGACGAAGCCCGGGCGGTCTCTGACGAGGAGCACGGTCGGTACGTCGCCGACCCCGAGGCCCGGTCGACCGGGCGACCCGTCAGCTGAGTCGCTCGACGATCATGGCCATGCCCTGGCCGCCACCGACGCACATCGTCTCCAGGCCGTAGCGCTTGTCCCGGTCCTCGAGGCCGTTGAGCAGGGTGGTCATGATGCGCGCACCGGTCATGCCGAAGGGGTGGCCGAGCGCGATGGCCCCGCCGTTCACATTGAGCTTGTCCCAACTGATGCCGAGGTGCTTAGCCGAAGGGATCACCTGAGCCGCGAAGGCTTCGTTGATCTCGACCAGGTCGATGTCATCGATGCTCAGCCCGGCGCGAGTCAACGCCTGACGGCTCGCCTCGACGGGGCCGAGGCCCATGATCTCGGGATTGAGTGCGCTCACGCCACTCGAGACGATCCGCGCGAGCGGTGTTAGCCCGAGCGCCTTGGCACGGGTGTCGCTCATGACGATCACGGCGGCGGCGCCGTCGTTGAGCGGGCAGGCGTTGCCGGCGGTGACGGTGCCGCCTTCGCGAAAGACCGGGGCCAGGGCGGCCAACTTCTCGAGCGTCGTGCCGGCCCGGGGACCGTCGTCGGTCGCAATCACGCGTCCGTCGGGGAGCGTGACGGGGATGATCTCGCGCTCGAAGAAACCATTGTGCTGACTCGCGACGGCGAGCTCTTGGCTGCGCAGGGCGAACTCGTCCATCTCGGCGCGCGACACCTGTTCGTACTCGGCGACGTTCTCGGCGGTCTGGCCCATCGCGATGTAGACATCGGCGAGCCCCGGACTCGCAGTCCACGGGTCGCCCGCGCGCGCCGAGCGCGCTGTGGTACGAGCGATCGCCTCGTCGAAGCGCGGGTTCATTGCCTTGGCGATGTCCGATGCCCCGTTTCCGAAGCGCGAGACGGTCTCAACGCCCGCGGCGATGAAGACGTCACCCTCGCCGGCCTTGATCGCGTGCGCGGCCATGCGGATCGTCTGGAGCGACGACGAGCAGTAGCGGTTGACCGTGACGCCGGGCACGGTGTCGAGTCCGGCGAGAATCGCGACGACGCGCGCAATGTTGAATCCTGATTCGCCCGCTGGCTGACCACAACCCATCATGAGGTCGTCAATGGTCGTCGGGTCCAGCTGGGGCACTTTGGCCAGGACCTCGGCCACGACGTGGGCAGCGAGGTCGTCGGGGCGCATGTCAACGAGCGACCCCTTGAACGCTCGACCGATGGGCGAACGACCGGTGGCGACAATGACGGCTTCGGGCATGGATCCTCCTTGGGGCGGACTAACCCTGGTGAGCATAGTGAACTGCCGAGGGCCGTTCGATCCAAGGATCAGGCGACGCCGAGCGGCCCCGCGTCCTCGAAGCCCTGACGCACGCCTTGACCGGCTCGGCGGGCGAGCTGCTCGGGCTCGAACAGCATCCAGTAGGCGTTGCGGGCGTGTTTGGCCGAGCGGTTCTTGAACACCGAAGCCAAGACCTCGGGGTCGTCGGCCTCATCCTCGTGGACGAAGACCTCGAGGATGGGTGTCGAGGTGAGCAGTTGGGCCTGCATGATGCCGAGCGCCGCCTCGTGGGCGCACTGCTTGTCGATGGGGGCCTTGCCCGGCATCCCGAGGGCGACCACAATCGAGCAGCCGTCGCGTTCGATGAGGTTCTTCGCCGCAACCGCGAGGTCCTTGAATCCGGGGACGGTCTTTGAGACGACGGTGAAACGGCTCCCGTAGCCCGGACAGTCCGCCAATTCGGCGCGCGCGGCGCCGCCCATGTCGTAGCGGGCGAACATTGTGTCCACCACGCCGATACGCGCCGGGACCTCGTGCTTGGACTTCTTCTTTCCCATTGGAACCTCCACTGCCAGTGTAGGGATGTCGCTCAGCGCGGAGCGAGGCCGACGATGGCCTCCTCGAGCGTGACGCCCACCGGCACGATCGCGATTGTTGGCATTGAGACGCCGGCCTCGACGTAGCGCTGGACGTGATCGCGACAGGCGTCGAACGAGCCGTGGATGATGAGCGCGTCGACGACGTCGTCGGGGATCGCCGCGTTGGCGAGTTTGCGGTCGCCCGCGGCCCAGGCGTCCCACATCGGCGTGAGTGCCTCGCCGCGACCGAGCCAGCGGTGGAACTCGGCGTAGGCGTTGACCGTGAGATACGAGGAGATCATCCGTCGTCCGACGGCCCGCGCGAGGTCGGCGTCCGCGGTGGGCACGACGAACAAGCGGGCCGCTATGGCCTTGTCGAGACCCACCTCGGCCCGGCAGGTCGCAACGTCCTCGGCGGCTAGCCAGTTGAGGATCGCTCCGTCGGCGTCCGCGCCGGCCAGGTGCAGCATGGCCGGACGAAGCGCACCGAGCAGGATGCGAGGGCGCTCGACCACGGGTCGCGAGAGCTTGAAGCCGTGGACGCTGAAAGTGGGGAAGTCCTCGTCGATCTTCTCGCCGTCGAGTGCCCGATTCACGAAGCGCAGCACGTCGCGCGTGCGTGCGAACGGTCGCTCGTAGGTGATGCCGTTCCAGCGTTCGACGACCGGCTGGCTCGAAGCGCCGAGCCCGATGGTGAGCCGTTCCCCGGCCACCTCGGCGAGTGCGGCGATGGTCATCGCGAGCAGTCCCGGACCGCGGGTGAAGACGGGTGCCACGGCGAGTCCGAGATTGAGTCGCGGCTCCCACGCTGCGGCGAGGGCGAGCGGCGTGAATCCGTCGGCTCCGTCGACCTCGGCCGACCACACGTCGGTGTAGCCGAGATCGACCAGTCGCGAGTACCAGGTGCGGTGTTCGCCCAGTGGGACGCCGTCAAAGGGGATGGTGATGCCGTAGCGCGAGGTCATGACCCAGTGTGCCAGAACTCGCTAGTGGAGGTAGTCATCGCCGCGGGCCTGGGGCACGTGTACGCCGCGGCGCGCCAGGTCGTGCTCCCAACGGTGGATGACCGTCTCGAGCACCGCCACGCGGGCGTAGTGCTTGTCCTCGGCGGCGATGATGTCCCAGTGGGCGTGGCCGTGGTCGGTCCAGTTCAGCATGTCGGCGAGCGCCTCGAGGTACGCCGGCCGTAGTCCGCGGTTGCGCCAGTCGTCCGGGGTCAGCTTCCAGTGCTTGAGCGGGTTTTTTGCGCGGTCGTTGAACCGTGACAGCTGCTCGCCGTCCGAGATGTGCAGCCACAGCTTGACGATCGTCACCCCGTCGTTCACGAGTGAGCGCTCGAACTCGACGATCTCGTCGGCGGAGCGGCGCACGGTGTCCTGGTCGATCAGTCCCTCGACGCGTTCGACGAGGAGCCGGCCGTACCAGGACCGGTCGAAGACCGTCATCTCGCCCCAGCCCGGCAGGTTCGGCCAGAACCGCCAGAGGAAGTGGTGGCGCCGTTCCTCGTCGGTGGGCACGCTGATCGGAATGACTCGCACGTGACGCGGGTCCAGGGCGCCGGTGAGACGGCGAATCGCGCCGCCCTTGCCGGCCGCGTCGAAGCCCTCGAAAAGCACCACGAGCCCGGGCCCGACCTCGTGGGGCTCGAGCAGCCCCGCCGTCAGCAGGCGAAGGTGCACGAGTCGGCGCTGGGCGCTGAGGATGCGCGACTCGGATTCCTCGCGCGAGAGTTTCGCCGAGAGGTCGATGCCATCAACGCCTTTGTTCATCGTCCTCCACGGTCGTCCACCGTGGAGGGTATCGCACGAGGACCGGTCGGTGAGGGCGTGTTTCGTAGGATTGGTGGAGGGAGGAGCGATGCGCGCGAGGATCTGGGTGGCGGCACTCGCCGTGGTGGCGCTGTCCCCGTCGATGGCGGCGACGGCGTCGGTGCGCGTGGCGCCGCAGCCGGTGTGTTTGCGCGGTTCGACCCCCGTGTCCGAGGGACCCGAGGCGATGTGTGCGCGGTGGCGACGGCTCGACCCGTGGTCGCGTGTGCCGACGGTGTTCGCTACCACCTTTCGGCCCGATCCGCACGCAACGACCGTCGTGTACGCCTCGTGGCTGCGTAGTTCAGCCTCGATCCTCGCGCTCTACCCGGGCTACCTGGGCCCAGGCGCGACGAATCTCGCGCGCGGGCCCGAGGAGGTCCCACCCACGGCCCGTGGCCGGCTGCTCGCGACCTTCAACGCCGGCTTCTATGAGGCCGACAGCGCCGCCGGCTTCTACGTGAATCGAACGCTCTACTTCCCGATGATTCGCGGTCTCGCGACGGTGGTGCGCTACACCAACGGCACGGTGAACGTGGTGAGTTGGGCCGGGGGACCGCGCCCGGGTGCGAACGTGGTCATGGCCCGACAGAATCTCCCGCTGCTGGTGGCCAGCGCGCGACCGACGGCCCTGAGCGCGAACAACGGCGCCTGGGGGTTGACCTTGCACGGAGCACCTGCGGTGTGGCGAACGGCGCTCGGCGTGGACGCGGCGGGCAACCTGATCTACGCGGCGGCCCCCAATCAGACGGCGGCGAGTCTCGCGCGGGTGATGGTGGACCTGCATTGCGTGCGGGCGATGGAACTCGACATCAACCCCGAGTGGCCGATCTTCGTTGCCTACGCGCGCCCGGGGGCGGGCGCGCCGTCATTGATCGTGCCCAATCCGAACCAGATCCCGAACCGGTTCCTCTATCCGAGCACGAAGGACTTCTTCGCGGTCTTCCAATCCACCAACCCGGGTGAAGCGCAACCGTGGTAGGGCGTCACGCGCTCACGAGCGGAGGACGGGCGTGGTTCGCCGGCGCCGTCGGGGTCCTCGTGATTACGGGCGTCGCCGTCGCCACGGTGGTGACGCGCACGACGACCGTCGTGACCACGACCACGTCGCCGACAATCCCGACCACTTCGCCAACGTCACTTGCGACCACCACGACGACCATCGCGACCGTCACCATCGACGCCGTTGGCGACACCGAGCTCGGTAACACCCCGACGCTGCCGCCCGACCCGGCGAGCTACCTCGCGCCGCTTCGGCGATACCTCGACGCACCGATCGTGTTCGGCAACCTAGAGGGAACGATGACTGCGGCGACGCGTTCCAAGTGTCGACCGCACTCGGCGTACTGTTACGCCTTCAGGGTGCCGACGAGTTTTGCCCAGGACTACCGGGCGGTGGGTTTCACCGTGCTCAATAGCGCGAACAATCACGCCTACGACTACGGCGCCGCGGGGATCGCCAGTACGTCGAGGGCCCTCGCTCGGGCCGGGATCGTTGAGGCCGGCCTGCCCGGACAGATCGGCCTTGTGCACGAGGGCGCGCTCCGCGTCGCCTTCGTCGACTTCGCGCCCTACTACAACACCAACGACATGCTCGACCTCGCACAGGCCGCGACGCTGATCGCCGACGCGCACCGTGAGGCCCAGGTGGTGGTGGTCTACATGCACGCCGGCGCCGAGGGCCCCAACGCCGCCCACGTGACGCGTCACGTCGAGACCTTTGCCGGCGAGAACCGCGGCAACCCGTACCAATTCGCGCACGCCGCGATCGACGACGGCGCCGACCTCGTCATCGCCAGCGGCCCCCACGTGCTTCGCGGCCTCCAGTGGTATCGCGGCCACCTCATCGACTACAGCCTGGGGGACTTCGTCAACTACTACGACTTCGCCACCGTCGGGCCGCTCAAGTATTCGGCGGTCCTGCGCGTCACGCTCGGCGCGACCGGTTCATTTGTGTCCGGGCGCTTCACGTCCTTCGTGCTGACGAGTGCCGGACTACCCCAGTTCGATCCGTCCGGTGCCGCGGCGTCCTTCGTCAACCGGCTGTCGATACGCGACTTCGGAGCGAGCGCGGCCATCATCGGACCGGCCGGAGTCATCAGTCCAGTTGGTTAACAGCCACCCCCGCCGGGCACCCCCGGGCCGAGGGCTGGGGCGTCGACGGTACCGACGTTCGTCGGTCGAGGATTCGGCCCCAGGTGTACGACGTACCACACGCCGCGCCAGGATATGAAGGAGAAGATCCCCACGGACCGCACGGTGCCACCCTCGTGGTAGAGCAGGCGGACGCCGGGTAGGTGCCAGTACCCGATGCGGTTCTCACAGGCACCCGGTGGGATCCAGCTCATGTCAGCCAGGTTGACGCGATCGCCGATGAAAGAACCTGCGTCGAGCGTGGCTGCGTGGTACGCGGCGAGGTCGAGCCGATAGAAGGCCCACAGCCGGTCACGGAAGTCGGCGGCCGGGTCGTAGATGGCCTTTACCTGGACGTAGGCCGAAAGGGGGAAGAAGAGCGCGCCGGCCTGCGCCACGTCATTGGTCCGGATGGCGTGCCAGAGCTCACGTACCCGAATGGTGAGCGCCTTACCGGTCCAGGGCCGAGTCGTCTGGGGGAGCAAGTGATGACCTGATGCCCCAGCCGACACGGGCGCCAGCGTCAGGCCGATGGCGAGTGTCACGGCTGCGAGCCGGTGCAGCATCCTCATTGGCGTACGTGCTCACCACGCCGCCGCCGCCGCAACCGCGGCCACGCGGGCACGAGGAACAGCGCGAGGACCCCGAGTAGGAATCCGGCCGCGGCGGCCTCCTCGTGGGGCGGCAGGTAGGTGTAGGTGACCGTCGAGGACCCCGAGGGGAGCGCGATCGTCTGGTACACACCATCGGTGGTGGTCAGGGGGACCGACTGGCCATTCACGAACGCGTGCCAGCCCGGCATCATGAGTTCGCTGCGTACGAGGGTCCCCGGTGCCTTGCAGGTCGCCGTGGCCCGGTCGACGGCGGTGCT
Organism: Actinomycetes bacterium; assembly: GCA_021793515.1. Classification (GTDB taxonomy): domain Bacteria; phylum Actinomycetota; class Acidimicrobiia; order Acidimicrobiales; family RAAP-2; genus RAAP-2. The sequence goes on from JAJYSP010000019.1 coordinate 41,147, forward strand.
TGAAACCGTGCAGTTCGCGTTCGGTGAGGAGAAGAAGGGCGTGGTAGAGGGCAGTCGGTAGATGTCAGCGCGGAAGTCCGAGAAGACCAGCTTCACCCCGAGGTGCACGAGGGCACGACTCGGTGGCGCCACCGCGGGAAAGAGCAGGTACTGGACGTCCGCCGCCTGATACGCGGCCAGATGGGTGACGAGTGCGTTCTCCTGTTCGACGATGCCGGTCATACCGCCCGCCACCATGTACTGACGCGGTGTGGCCATCCCAGGGTTCAGCTGGGTCGAGATGAGCTTCGCGAACGCCTCGGGGAAGGGCAGGTCGATGGCGTTGAGCGCGTTCAGGCTGTACTGCGAGCCCCAGTTCGGGTAGAGCACCGCGAAGTCGAGGAAGCGTGACTCGCCGAGGTGCTGCTGGAGGTAGGTGATCGGCGCCTGGTCGACGGTGACGACCTTGGGCGCCTCGGCCGTTGGAACAAAGAAGAACACGAGCGCCTCGCCCGCGAGCACGATGGCGAACAGGGTCGGGGCGACGCGGTGCTTCGAGAAGAAGCCGACGAGCAGGATCAAAGCGATAGCGATGAACGGCAGGGCGTCGAGCCCCATGAAGATTATGCGAGTGCGATGGGCGACTACGACGCCGGCGTTGGCCGGCGCCGCCCCTTCGGCCGACCAGATAGTGAGCAGCAAGCCGATCGTGGTCGTCACGAAGAAGAGCCGTCGTGTGGCGCTACTGGTGGCCAGGTCGGTGATGGCGAGGCCGGCGAGGACGACCACGGCCAACTCCAGGCTCGGCATCATGTAGCGCGACACGGCGATCTGGTTCACGTAGGGGATGAGGTTCCAGAGGGGGCGCACGTGCGCCACGTTGAACATGGCGAGTGTCGCGAGCAGGATCCAGGCGGCGAGCGCGATACGAAGTGGTCGGAGCCGGGGACCGAACAGACCCAAGATCGCCAGGGTCGACGAACCGGCGAGGAGGTAGCCCCCGATGCTGCCCCACGCGTAGACCGCGTTGTGGTTGCTGAAGATCGTGCCGTAGACGTACGGGTCGAGGAACATCGGCAGCGCCTGGTTCGGCAGCACTGCCGTGCCGTCGATGGAACCGACGTGGCTACCGATGTTCGCGACGCGTAGGAAATCGGCGAAGGCGACGACGACGGGCAGCGATAGGAGAACACCGACACCACCGCCGAGCACGACTCGTCGCAGGGCGAGCATCCGGCGCTCGCGTACCACCGAGAAGAGCCGGACGACTGCCCACACGAGTGCGAGCAGTCCGTCGAGGAAGGCGACCTCGGGGAAGCCGGCGTAGAGCGAGAGCGCGAGCGCCGCCGCGATGACGTACCAGCCACCTCGTGCCCGACCGGCCACGCCGTCATAGACCATCTCGATGCCCAGGATCAGCATCGGCAGGAACGCGACCGGGTTGAGCACGGCGTTTCCGAGCCACGCGAATGTCCCGTTCAGGGCGAAGACCACACCGACCCCGGTTGCGACGCTCGTCGCCATCCCGAGGCGGCGTCCGAGGAAGTAGGTCGAGATCCCCGCGATGATCTCGAGGATCACGTGGAACAGGTACAGCCCATTGGGCAGGGCAAACACGAGCGTGAGGGGGAACAGCGAGGCCCCCTGCATCTCGCCGGCGAGTGGCTGACCGAGGCCCTCGTAGTAGTTCCACCACGGCAGGTGGCCGTGCAAGAGGTCCATCGCCGAGAGATGGCCGAACGGCTGGGTGATGTAGCCGACGTTGGGGTCAATCATCGGACGTCCGCAGGTGACCCGACAGAGTGAGTGTGCGATGCCGCTCGTCCAGGCGATCGGGTTGTTGTTGGCCAGACCCGTCGTGTACATAGCGTTGCCCGCGAGCACCGCGATGACGATGACGATCAGGGGCCACGCCCACGAGGGCAGTCGTCGATTGGCCGCTCCTAGTCGGTTACGCAGCGAAATCACGGAGCCAGGCTACAAGAGGGGCGCCCCGGAGTCGGGTTGGTCCGTTCGTGACCCGGTCGCATCAGCGGAAGCGGTAGTACATGGTCTCGCCGAGCAGGAGCAGGGATTCGGGGAAGTACGGGTCCGAGAAGGTCCCGAAGATGTCCCAGCGGCGGATGAACCGATTCCGGTCGTCGAGTGGATCGAGCGATCCCCTCGATGAGCTCACGTGGTGATAGAGCTGCACGTCCGGGGTGTAGACGACGTATCGGCCACTCACGTGACTGCGCAGGCAGATGTCGACGTCGTTCATCACGACCTTTAACTGCTCGTCCATGCCGCCGAGCTCGTTCCACCACGCGCGTTCGACCATTTGGACCGCCCCGGTGACCGCGGCGACGTCACGCGTGGCGTTGACGAAGCTGTCGGCGTGCCAGTAGTTGGAGTCGGTTCGAAGGTGTTGGGGATAGGGCGAGATGACGATGCTCTCGTGCTCCTTACGGCCGTCCTGGTCAAGTAGACAGGCGCCGACGAACCCGACGTCGGGCAACGCCGCTAGGGCGACGAGTCGCTCCAGCCAGTCGGGCGTGACCACGATCGTGTCGTTGTTGAGCGTGACCACGTAGTCGGCCGTCGCGTGGGCCACGCCTCGGTTGACGATGTGGGCGTAGTTGAAGGGGCCCGGGCACGGCACGACCTGGTAGGGGCACGCTTCGAAGTACGCGAGGGTCTCGGGGTCCACGGAGTCGTTGTCCAAGATGATGATGTTGTAGTTCGGGTACGTCGTCTTCTCGGTGATGGCGTTGATGCACTGTCGCATGAGGTCGACGCGGTCGCGCGTGGGGATCACGATGTCGATCGAGGGCGCTGGTGTGGGCACCGCGACCTGCCACTTGACCAGACCGGGGAACGCCCCGGGTTCGACCGACCCCACCCACCCACGACGATCGAGCGCGGCCTGGACGACGCGCAGCGTGTCAGCGTCGAGGTGCGACCGGTCAAAGGACGAGGTCCGCCGTCCGCTGAGTAGGAGCTCGGCGACGTGGTGGAACGTGGCATCGAGCTCGCTCAGCCGGAGAAAGAGGTCGTGTTCGTAGGCCCACCCCGCATCGCGAGAGAATCCGCCGACGCGCCGGATCGCGTCCATACGGATCAGTGCCGGTCGACCGACGACGTTGTAGCTAAGCAGTGTGTGGGGACCCACGGCCGGACTCTTCAGCGTGGGGGCGTGCGGAGTCGGGCCGTACTCGTCCGCGAAGACCACGTCGTCCTCGTCTCGGGCGTGGGTGCGAAGTACCTCGCGCGCCAGCGTCACGTCACCGGCCGGGTCCGCGGAATCGGCGATCATCAGCCAGGTCGTGGTGGCACGACTCACCACGTCGTTAAGGGTCGCAATGAACTCGTCGGGGCTCGGGGCGCTCTCATCGACGCGCACAATGGTGACGTCCGTGGCGGTGATCCCCGCCGCGGACCGCTCGGGCTGGTCGAGCAGGTACGGGCGGTAGTTGATGGGGAAGAACACTTCGTCGGGTGCTTCAACGACCACTTTGGTGGTCGGTTCGGGCTTGGTCGTGCCGCGCACCGCGCGGATCACCTTGAGGAGCGGACGTCCGAAGAAGCGCGCGACGCGGTAGCGACGGGTGTCCTCACCGAGCATTCGGCCGATCGTGCGGCGAATGCGGTTGCCCGACACCATGTGGATGTTGCCGTGGAACTGAGCCCACCGCCGACGAAGTTCTTCGTCGGTGATCACCGGTTTTGCCTCGTCTACGTCAAACTGACGGATCTCGAACATCAGCCATCCTCAGAAGTACTTACGCACCGCGTAAAAATCACCGCCCACGCTATCGGAGTGGACCGGTCCCGCCGTTACCCGATCGGTACGTCGCCACAACGTGACCTCGACTCCCCACTTGGGACCGCGCCCCAAGGGATCGCCGGATTCAGTGGAGGGTCTTGCGCATCTGCAAGGACGTGACCTCGTAGCCACTGCTCTCGTAGAGCTGACGGGCGACATGGTTCGCACCAAAGACGTTGAGCGCGATCGCGCGGGCCCCCAGTCGGCGGGCCTCGAGCTCGGCGGCGTCGAGGAGTTGGTGCCCGAGGCCGCGGCCCCGGTAGCCCGGCTCGACCTCAATCGCGTAGATCCACGCCCCACCCGTGATCGGGTCGGTCGGCTCGGTGGCGAGCCAGAGGTACCCGACGATCTCATCGGCTTGCGTTCGCGCGATGTACCAGTGCATCCCCGGCGTCGCGATCCCTAGCGGCAAGAGACGGTGCTGCTCGACGCGTGCGAGTTCGCCGGCGTCGACCGCACTCCAGTTCCCGGCGCGGATCTGCTCGGCCACGTAGCCGTCCATCACAGCGGGGATTCGCGCCTCGAACTCCTCGATGGTCATGGGGTCGAGCCGCACATCCTCCACGCGGCAACTGTAATCGCCGCCGTTCGACCAATCCCTGGGCGGCAATTCGGCAGTTAACCGAAAATTCACTTTAGGATCAGCCGCCCGTAACTCTCGGGACATGACGTCGTCACGTGACGGGGCAACACTCGGGACTGGGGCGATTTTCGGAAGGATGCCGTGAGCGTTTCAAACTCAGAAGTGAGCGGGGCCGGTCCCGCCGACACCTCGACGACCGATGCTCGCACCGTTGGTCAGATCCTCGATGACGCACCGACGAGCCGATTCCACCACCGCGCTGTGTTGATCTCGGGCATGGGCTTCTTCACCGACGCCTACGACCTCTTCGTGATCGGAACCGTGGCCGCGCTCGTCCAGTCGCAGTGGTCGCTCTCGACCACCGAGACGAGTTGGGTCACCGGGTCAGCGATCCTCGGTGCTTTCCTCGGTGCGATGGTCTTCGGTCGCATCGCTGACAAGATCGGTCGCAAGTCCGTCTACACCGCTGTCGCCGTGATCATGGTGATTGGCGCGATCAGCTCCTCGTTCGCTCCGAATGTCTTGACCTTGGTGCTCGCGCGCTTCGTGCTCGGCCTCGGCATTGGCGGGGATTACCCCGTGTCGGCGGTGTTGATGAGCGAGTACGCGAACCGTAACGACCGTGGACGTCTCGTAGGACTCGTCTTCTCGATGCAGGCGGTCGGCCTCATCGTCGGACCGCTGGTCGGGTTGGCGCTGCTCTCCTCGGGATTCTCAGAGAACCTGACGTGGCGCCTCCTGCTCGGTCTAGGCGCAATCCCCGCGGCCGCGGTCATCTACCTGCGGGCACGCATGCCCGAGTCGCCACGGTTCCAAGCGCACGTTCGCCACCAGAGTGAGCGCGCCGCCGCCGAGCTGCACCAGTTCGCCAACGGCGCCGTGGACGCGACGGTGGTAAAGGCGAACGCGACGACGTTGATGGCCCCCCGTCAGTTCTTCGCGAATCGACAGATGTGGCTGTTGATCATCGGTACAGCGGGCAGTTGGTTCCTCTTCGACTACGCCTACTACGGCAATACCTTGTCCCTGCCGAGCATCCTGCTCGAGGTGTCACCCACCGCCACGATCAAGGTGAAACTACTGCTCACCCTGGCCATGTTCGTGGTCTTCGCGTTGCCCGGGTACATCCTGGCGGTAACCAAGATTGACCGAATCGGACACCGCAGGTTGCAGTCGATTGGTTTTTCGGTTATGGCCGCGTGCTTCCTACTGCTCGCGGCGGTGCCCCGGTTCACGACGATGGTGGTGCCCTTCGTACTCATCTTCGGGTTCAGCTACCTCTTCACCGAGTTCGGCCCGAACACGACGACCTTCGTCCTGCCCTCGGAGGTCTTCCCCGTGGAGATGCGAACGACCGGACATGGGATCGCGGCCGGCATCGGCAAGTTCGGTGCCTTCGTCGGCGTCTTCATGGTGCCTCGCCTGCAGGCGTCGATCGGTCTGCGTGGACTGCTCGTCGTCGCTGGGATTGCGGCGATCGCCGGACTCGGTACTACCGCGATGCTGCCCGAGCCAGCCAAGACCTCGCTCGAGGATTCCTCCAACCGACCGGTGTAGCGTCGTCGTCGCTCGTCGGCGCTTCCCTACAATGGGCTCATGGAATTGGGGCTCGATGATCGCGTCATACTGATAACCGGAGGCACCGACGGACTCGGGCTCGCACTCGCAAAGACCCTCGTCGGCGAAGGTGCTCGGGTTGCCGTGTGTGGCCGTGATGTCGCCCGGCTGGAGCGCGCGCAGGCCACGCTCGGCGATGAGGCGCTGTGCGTCGAGGTTGACGTGACGCGCGCCAGTGATCGCGAGGCCTTCGTCCTCGCGGCGAGGAACCGGTTCGGTCGGATCGACGGGCTGGTCAATAACGCAGGACGGTCGGCGGCCACACTCGTGGCGACCTCCGATGACGACGAATGGCGCGCGGACTACGAGCTCAAGGTGGTGTCGGCACTGCACCTGGCCCGCCTCGTCCTCGATGACCTCGCGGTCTCGGGTGGCGCGGTACTCAACGTCCTCGCGATCTCAGCGCGCGCCCCCGGTGCTGGTTCCACGCCCACGGCCGCGTCCCGGGCCGCGGGTCTTGCACTCACCAAGGCCCTCGCGAGCGAGGTTGGTCCGCGCGGCGTGCGGGCTCTCGCCATTTTGATCGGACTCGTCGAGTCCGGACAGTGGGAACGTCGGGCCGCTCAGACCGGTGTGCCGGTCACCTCGGTGTACGACGACCTCGTCCGCAACGCCCGTATCCCACTCGGTCGCGTGGGCCGGGCCGAGGAGTTCGCGAACTTGGCCGCCTTTTTACTGTCGCCGCGCGCGAGCTACGTGACCGGTGTCGGCGTGAGTCTCGACGGCGGTCTGTCACCGGTCATCTGACGCTCGTTCTCGAAGTCCGGCGCGTGGCACGTCGATTCGCGTACTACCGTGTCCAGGTGCTCACGCCGTCTCGAGTTGATTGCGCCAGGGGTGCCAACGTGGTGACTCGCGGGCGCGGCCGCTCGGTGGGGCGGTAGCAATGACGGTGCTCTGGTCCGTGGTGCTCTTCGTCCACATCACGGTCGCGGCGTTCTGGGTCGGGGGACAGCTGATGCTGTCGTTCGTCGTGATGCCGGCGCTTCGACGTGACGCGACGCCTCAGCAGTTACGCGCGATTGCCCAGTCTGCCGGTCGGCGGTTTACCGTCGTCACGAACCGCGTGCTGTTCCCGGCGTTGTTCGTCACTGGTCCGTTACTCGCGTGGCACGACGGCGCTCGATGGTCCAACCTCACGACGTCAGCGTTTGGACATCTGTTAGTCGCCAAGGTGTCACTCGTGGTGGCGGTCGTCGTCATGGCGTCGCTTCACGGGTTCGTGGCCCGCCGTACCTCGCGGCGGGGCGTTCGCATCTACGCGATTGTGACCGTCATCGCGTCCGTGGGGGTTCTCGCCTTCGCCGCGTTCCTCTCGATGGCGCCGACGCCGTAGTCAGGAACATCGTGCGCACGCTCACTGCGCCGGGAATTAAGTCATTGGCCGTCACGGCCGAACCACCATCGCGTGCCGTTCGCGTGCCGGGTACGGGTGCGACGTCAGCCCGTCAGTGTTGTGCGGACACGCGTTCGGCGTCAACGGCCTCGTACGAGGGGAAGAAGTCGGGGTCCTTCTCGTAGAGGAAACCGTAGAAGCCGCGCGCTACCTTGCGGAGGACGCCCGACACGGTCCGATGCGTTTCCGTCCTGTGTTCCATCGATAGTCTCCCTGTTCTCGATAGACGCCAACAATGACGCTGACCCACTACCACGAATCAGCCCAATCGTACGGATGGGCGACGACGGTACCGGCTCGTTGCGCCGGGACCAAAGTCCCGAAATTCCGCCGCTGCACTACAGAACGCGTCGCCGCCCAGTCGGGCTGAACCGTCGGCAACCCCGCGATCGTCGTGAATCTCGACGTAGGCTCAAAATCAATCGTGGCCGGCGCCAGTTGGATGAGGGCGCGGGAGGCTGGGAGGTGGGACGTGGCCGACTCACGGGTGCTTCACCGACTACAACGACAGGTCGAAGAGGTCGCGCAGCTCGAGGACCATGCAGCGACGACGTTGGCGGCGCATCGACGGGTGGTGCACGCGAATCCCGAGGTGCTCGCGGCGTTCGACGGATTCATCACCATCGCTAAACGACACCGGGACGCGCTGGACGCGTACCGCGGCCGTGACGCCCGCGATGAGTCCGGTGCACCACCGATTCTGGTCGTCCATGAACGACGCGGCGAGCCGCCGATATCCGACGCGCTGCGCGATGTCCACGCGACCTTCAGCGTTGCGGTGATGAGCTACGCCGTCCTCGTGGAGTTCGCCCTTCGTCTCTACGATCGTGACTTGCGCGAACTCGCCCCGCGGCACCTCAGCGAGTACGCGGCTGCCGCGCAACTCACGAGTGAGCTCATCTTCAGCGCCGTGGTCGACGAACTGGTCGAGGACGGCGCTGATTGTGAGTGTGTCTGTCCGATGTGCAGCATCGGCGTCTGTGGCTGTGTATCGGCGACTGGGGTCACGTTCACCGAGGCGTGGCGCGACGCGACCTCGACGAGCGATGCCGCTCCGGGCTTCCTCATTCAACGACCCCGCGTGGATAGCGCACTGCACGTCGCTGGCGTCGAGCGCGGCGACCGTCTCCTCGAAGTCGACGGTCACGCGGTGGCGTCGATCTTCGACATTCAGGCCGCGATTCGTGCGCATCCGATTGGTGACGACGTTCGACTCCTTCTCGAAAGCGGGCCCGCAGTGGTCCGCCACGTGAGCGACTACCTCCCGCAGTAGCCGCGGTACGTCCGCGAACCTCGAGGGCGGTTCGCCACGACATCGAATGGGTCGTTCCCACGATGCCCTCGACGGGCCTTCCGACCGCGTGTCGCCCCGCGAGGTCCCGACACACGGGCGACCGACGTCGCAGCGCTCTGGACTCGTACCGGTGTCCCGTCGGGACCATTGCCTGGCGCACGGGTCCCTTACCTCGGCTGGTCAGTCGGGCCGAGCCCGGTCCTTTGCTCGCACCACGCCCAGAGTTGCACGCCGTCCTCGAGGGCCGAGGTGCGAGGTCGGGTCCAGGGGAGGTAGTACTCCGAGCGCCGACGGCGGTCGAGCCAGATGCCCGAGTCCCTGGCGGTGTCCTCGCTCGCCGCGCCGCTCGCCAGCCAGACGACGGTGTCGGCGCCCTCCTCGGGGCGTCGCAGGAGTGGACCCAAACGATGGAAGTTCGGTAACGACTGTGCGAGTCCCGGCGTGTCGGTCCAACCGGGGTGCATCACGAAACTCGATACGCCGTCGCGTTGCCATCGTCGTTGCCATTCGTGGGCGAGGAGGACTTGAGCGCGCTTTGAACGGGCGTAGGCCCGCACCCCCTGGTACTCGTCACGAGTCATGACCAGTGACGGCAAATCGAAGCGCTCGGTGTACATGCCCCCCGACGCCACCGTGACGATGACGGCGCCGTCGGCACGGGCGAGTAACGGCGCCAGGCGCCAGCTCAGGCGGAAGGGACCGAGCACGTGCGTCGCAACGGTGAGCTCCATTCCCTCAACGTTCTCTGCGAACGAACGCGACAGTGCCCCCGCGGCGTGAACCAGACCATCGAGATGGCCGAGTTCATCGCGCAGCTGCGAGGCGAACCCGTCGATCGCTGATGGGTCGCTGAGATCGAGCAGGGAAGCGCGGGCCTGCCCGCCAGCGCGAACGATTGACGCCTCGACCGCGCGCGTTCGTTGCTCATCGCGTCCCGTGAGCAGCACGGTCGCGCCGAGCTGTGCCAGACCGATGGCGCTGGCTCGGCCGATCCCCGACGACGCCCCGGTGACGAGCACGGTTCGGCCGTCCATCGGTCGCGACGAGGTCCACGAGGGGCTACGGCGACGGACGAGATAGCCGACGCGACTGAAGCTGGCCACGATCGTTGTCTCCAGCGCTCCGTCCACTAGCCGATCGAGTCGTGAGCGGCCACGTGATGGGGTGGCAGTGGTGTGGGGTGAGCGAGGGTGTGGCACAAATTCATTTTAGTGCTAAATTGAAAGCTTCGCGTCGATCACCGGCGCACACACCCCCGGAGGACTGGAACGACATGCGCATCGCCATCATTGGATCCGGTATCGCTGGGCTCACGTGCGCCCACGTGCTCGGCCAGGACCACGACGTCACGGTCTTTGAGCGTGACGATCGGCCGGGCGGGCACGCTCATACGGTCGATGTTCAAATCGGCGATGAGGAACACGCGGTCGATACCGGTTTCATCGTCTACAACGAGCGCAACTACCCGGGACTCACCCGGCTGTTCGATCGTCTCGGCGTGGTCACAAAGCCGAGTGACATGAGTTTTGGTGTGAGCGAAGTCCGAAGCGGACTGGAGTGGAGCTCGAGCTCGCTGGCCACCATCTTCGCCCAACGTCGAAATGCCCTTCGCCCCGACTTCCTCGCGATGCTCGGCGATATCGTCACCTTCAATCGCCGGATGCGCCGGGTGCTTCGTGACGACGCCGAGTCCTTGCGGGTCCGCGACGTGGTCGAACGCGGGCCGTGGGGCGAGCGATTCGTCGACTGGTATCTCGCGCCAATGGTCTCGGCGATCTGGTCGGCCCCCCTCGCCGATGCGTTGGACATTCCGGTGGCGACCTTCGCGCGGTTCTTCGAGAACCACGGTCTGCTGAGCCTCACCGGTCGTCCCCGTTGGCGCACCGTCGAGGGTGGCTCACGCCAGTACGTCGAGCGCATCACGAGCCCACTGGGTCGACGCCTCCGACTCGGAGCGGTGGTCACGAAGGTGACGCGACGGCGCGACGGCGTCGAGGTGAACAGCGACCAGTACGGCCCCGAGACGTTCGACCACGTGATCATGGCGGCCCACAGCGATCAGAGCCTGGCGCTATTGAGCGACCCGACTACCGCTGAGCGCGAGGTTCTCGGGGCGCTGCGGTATCAGATGAACTCGGTAGCGTTGCACGTCGACGACGCGTTGCTGCCTCGTACGCCGGCGGCACGGGCGAGCTGGAACTACCGGATCGGCGAAGACAACGCCGGGGCCACCGTGACCTATCACATGAACCGCTTGCAGTCGATTGACTCGAACTACGAGATCTGTGTGACCCTCAACCAGACGGACCAGATCGCGCCGGACAAGTTGCTGGCGCAGTACGACTACGCCCACCCAGTCCTCGATGCGGGCGCCGTCGCCGCCCAGTCACGATTTGACGAGATCAATGGTCAGGGCGCAACCTGGTTCTGTGGTGCCTACTGGGGCTACGGGTTCCACGAGGATGGTGTGCAAAGTGCGTTGCGCGTCTGCCGCGCACTCGGCGTTGACTGGACGTGACCGTGATGAGGAGTGCGATCTACGAAGGGGTGGTGCGGCACCGACGCACGACGCCCGTTGGCCACGAGTTCTCATATCGGCTGTACCTCCCGCTCATCGATCTGAGCGAGGCCCATGCGGTCATGTCGCGTCACCCGTGGTGGTCCATCGAACAACGTCGACCCGTGCGTTTTCGGCGCGACGATTACCTCGGGCCCGTGGACGTGCCACTCGACACCGCGGTTCGTGACGCGGTCGAGAGACAACTGGGGTGGCGCCCGAACGGTGACGTCGCGGTGCTGGCCCATCCACGGACGTGGGGGTGGCTGTTCAATCCCATCGCCCTCTACTTCTGCTACGACCTGACGGGGGAGCGCGTCGAGGCGCTCGTGGCCGAGGTGACCAACACGCCGTGGCACGAACGGCACGTCTACGTGATGGGCGCGCCGGGTACGCATCGATTGACCAAGGCGATGCACGTGTCGCCGTTCATGGGCATGGACGCCTTCTATGAATTCGACTACGCCACGCCCGGAGACGATTTGGTCGTCTCGGTGGATGTCTATGAGGGGGGCGCGCTCGTCCTGGCGACGTCGCTGCAGTTGACGCGTCACGAAATGAATCGACGAACGATGGGTCGCGTGCTGTGGAACTATCCACTGATGACGTGGCGGGTGACGCTGGGTATCTATCGCCAGGCCCTCGCGCTGCGGCGTCGAGGGGTCCCATTCGTGGCCCATCCGCCGAAAGTCCGAGAGCTCGAGGGCGCCCGAGAACGCGGCGTGTCGGACCGAGACGAGATGCGGGAGGTTCATGATGCGTGAACGCGTGGGGTCGAATTCGGTCAGTCATCCCTTGACCTACGGTGAGTCGGTCAATGGGTCGGCCCGTCGGGCGTGGCTGGCGCGACGGGTGCTGTTACTCCTCGGAGCCCGCTCCCGGGGCGGTCGACTGGTCGTGGACGAGCCCGGGGCAACAGGGCAGTTCGGACGGGG
>JAJYSP010000020.1 GCA_021793515.1 Actinomycetes bacterium
GCGCCGCCATGAAGGCCGCTGCGGCCGCCGCTGCCGCTGCGCCGACCGTCGCCGAACCCGTCGCCGCCGCGCCCGAGGCCGAGGCCGAACCCGTAGCGACGCCGCAGGCGCCCGTCGTCGAGGCGCCCGTGGCCGAAGCAGCCGCCCCTGTGGTCACTGAAGAACCCGCGAGCACCGACGAGGTCGCTGTGGAGGGGGCCGAGCCCGCCGTAGCCGCCGAGTCCGACGAGACCGCGGCCACGGCCTAAGTCGATCGACGACGAGAACAACGGAGGAGAATCAAGGTGGCAATCACCGCAAAGGATGTCCAGACACTGCGCCAATCGACGGGCGTGGGCATGATGGACGCGAAGAAGGCGCTGGAGGCGAACAACGGTGACATGGAGGCCGCAACGCAGTGGCTCCGAGTCCAGGGACTGGCGTCGGCCGCGAAGCGCTCCGACCGAGTCGCGGGCGAGGGTGCCGTCGCCGTAGTGCGAGACGGCAACGCCGCGGGCATCGTCGAGCTGCGCTGTGAGACTGACTTCGTGGCCAAATCCGAGGAGTTCGTGGGCTTGGTCGACGAGATCGCGGCGCGCGTCGCCGCCGAGGGTGAAGACGCGACCGCAGCGTTCCAGGAGCGGATCGAGACCTTGTTGACGACGTTGAAGGAGAACATCTCGATTGGTCGTGTCCGTCGGGTCGTGGCCGGTGACGATGAGGTCGTGGAGACCTACATCCACCAGCAGTCGGGTCGAGGCGTCAACGCCGTCGCCGTCGTGGTTCGCGGCGCCGATCGCGAGGTCGCTCACGAGGTCGCGGTGCACATCGCCTTCGCCAAGCCGCTCTACCTCGCGCGAGCGGACGTCCCGGTCGCCGAAGTCGAGGCCGAGCGTGCCACGGTCGAGGAGATCTCGCGCAACGAGGGCAAACCCGAGGCCGCTCTACCCAAGATCATCGAGGGACGCCTGAACGGCTGGTTTAAAGAGCGCGTGCTGCTAGAACAGGCGTACGTGAAGGATGAGAAGCAGACCATCGAGCAGTATCTGCACGGCGCCACGATCACGGCGTTCGCGCAGGTGGTCGTCGGAGGCTAATGATGCGACGGGTCGTCTTGAAGCTGTCGGGCGAGGCGCTGGCCTCGGCCGCCAGTGACGAGACGATCGACGCGTCGACCGTCGACTTCCTCGCTACTGAGGTTGCCGCGGCGATGGACCGCGGCGGACTCGAGTTGGCCGTTGTCGTGGGCGGTGGCAACATCTGGCGTGGCGCAACGGGCGCGATGGCGGGGATGAATCGGGCGAATTCCGACTTGATGGGGATGTTGGGCACGGTCATCAATGCCCTAGCGCTCCAAGACGCGATCGAGAGCCATGGCCGGGCCACCCGTGTCATGTCGGCGATCGGCATGGACCAGGTGGCTGAGCCCTACATTCGGCGTCGGGCCGTTCGACACCTCGAGAAGGGCCGCGTAGTGATCTTCGCCGCGGGCATGGGAAACCCATACTTCACGACCGACACGCCGGCTGCGCAACGCGCCGCTGAGATCGAGGCCGAGGTCGTGCTGAAGGGAACCCACGGTGGCGTCGACGGCGTCTACAGCGAGGACCCGCGAGACAATCCCGAGGCCGTTCGATTCGACGAGATCTCCTTTAACGACGTGATCGCGAAGGACCTGCGGGTGATGGATATGACCGCGATCACGTTCTGCAAGGACAATCACCTACCGATTCGGGTGTTTGACCTGATGGCACCGGGTAATCTAGGTCGCGCCCTCGATGGGTACGCCGTCGGTACGCTGGTGAGGTAATGGAGAACGAACTCGTAGACCTGGTAATGGAGGACACGCGCGAGAAGATGGCGCGCGCCCTCGAGCACGTGAAGGCCGAGTTTGCCTCGGTGCGCACGGGACGCGCGTCGTCGTCGTTGATCGAAAACGTGCTCGTGGACTACTACGGGACTGAGACGCCACTCAAGCAGCTGGCCAACTTCTCGGTGCCCGAGCCGCGATTGCTCGTCGTCTCACCCTTCGACAAGGGCGCAATGGCGGCGATCGAGAAGGCGATCGGTAACGCCGACCTCGGACTCAACCCATCCAACGATGGTCATGTCATCCGCCTGACCTTCCCGACACTGACCGAGGAACGTCGTAAGTCGTTCGTCAAGATCGTGCGCACCAAGGCCGAGGAGGGCAAGGTCGCGATCCGCGGCATCCGGCGCCACGCTCGCCAGGAACTCGAGACCCTCGAGAAGGATGAAGGCCTGCCCAAGGACGAGATTGAACGACTCGAAAAGGTCCTCGACAAGATGACCCAGGACGACGTGGCCAAGGTGGATGAACTCTTAGCGCACAAGGAGCAAGAACTCCTTGAAGTCTGACGACGGGTCCTTCTTCGAAGAGCCGACGGGCGAGATGCCCTCGGTGAGTTCGACCGACCCCCGCGTGACGTTCACTGGCGTCGAGCGGGCCGCGGACGCCGCGGACGAGTTCGAGGTCGACGTCGAGCCGTCACTGTTGCCCCACTGGACGGAGGCGCCGACCGGACAGGTCCCGATCGTGGTGGCCCGCGACGCCGCGAACCAGGACGATCCGTGGTCGGCCATACCCGCACCGGCGTGGCGCGAGGGTGAAGCGGATTGGGTCGCTCACGAGGACCAGTTCGACGCGTCGTTCCTCGCGGGCGACGTGCGTGAGGATGACACCCGGCCCTGGGAGTTCGCGGTCGCCCCCGAACCCGAGCCCGAGCCCGAGGTCGACGAGGCACCCGATCACGACGCGCCACGACCCGAACCCCTGCAGCGGACGCGAACGAGGCGCCCCGCGACCCATCACCCACTCGCCGGGCGCGCCGTTCGACAGAGTTCGTCTCGAAGCGTGTCGCTCGCCACGTTCACGGGCGTGCTGCTCGCGGTACTCGTGTCAGTGGTCTTTCTCGCCGGCGCCATTCCTGTCTCCGTGCTCGTCCTGCTCGCACTCGGCCTGGCGAGCGCTGAGGCCTACGCCGGGTTCCGACGTGCCGGCGCCCACCCGGCGACCGTGCTGGGCATCGTCGCGGTCGTGACCCTCGGCATCGCTGCGTACAACAAGGGGTTGCCCGCGATCGGGGCGATCACCGTCTTGCTCGTCGTGTTCGGCTTCGTGTGGTACCTGAGCGCCAAGCAGTCCATCGACACCCTCGACGGACTCGGCGCGACAGTGTTCGTGTACGCGTGGATCGGCGTGCTGGGCTCTTACGCCCTGATGCTCATCGCGCCGATGTACTCGACCGATAAGCACGGACTCGCGTACCTGTTCGGTGCCGTGGTGCTCACCGTGGCCAATGACTCGGGCGCGCTCTTCATCGGTCGTTGGTTGGGACATCGTCCACTCAATCGGGCACTCTCGCCCAACAAGACGGTCGAAGGCTTTATCGGCGGAACGGTCATTACGCTCGTTATCTCGGTGCTCGTGCTCCCACGGATTAGTCCGTGGACGACGACGGCGGCGCTCGAGGCTGCGGTGGCCCTGTCGATCGTCGTGCCACTCGGTGACCTCTTCGAGTCGATGGTGAAGCGCACACTCGGTGTGAAGGATCTGGGTCGACTCTTGCCGGGTCATGGTGGTCTGCTCGACCGGATTGACGGCCTGCTCTTCGCACTGCCGACCGTCTTCTATCTCGTACACGTCCTCAAGTTGGGCTAGGGCGGTGACCACGCGTCGCCGAGTGGCGTTACTGGGCGCGACTGGTTCTATCGGTCGACAGACCCTCGACGTGCTGCGACGTGAGCCGGCGTCATTCGACTTGGTGTCGATCGCCGGAGGCACGAGGCTCGCTGAGCTGGCCGCAGTCGCCCGCGAGTTCGGTGTCCGCCGAGTCGGGGTGGCCAGGCCGGAGGACTACATCGCCGCGCGCGAGATCCTGGGCGAGGGGGTAGAGGTTCTCGTCGGTGGGGACGGACTCGGCGAGTTGGCGCGCGACGCCGACGTCGTCGTCAACGCCGTGGTGGGTTTCGCCGGACTGCCGGTCACGATCAGCGCGCTCGAAGCCGGACGTACGCTCGCGCTCGCGAACAAGGAGTCCTTCATCGCGGCCGCGCCGCTGGTTGCGCGGGTCCGCGATACGCCGGGGGCGCTCGTGTTGCCGATCGACTCGGAGCACTGCGCGATTTATCAGTGTCTCGCCGACTCGACCCGGCCGGGCCACCCCGACGTGCGCCGGCTCCTACTCACCGCGTCGGGCGGTCCGTTCCGTGGGTGGTCGCGCGAACGACTCGCGACCGTGACGCGCGCCGACGCCTTGAAGCACCCGACGTGGTCCATGGGACCCAAGATCACTATCGACTCATCGACCTTGATGAACAAGGGGCTCGAAGTCCTCGAGGCCTCGGCGCTCTTCGGGGTGGACGTGGAGCGGATCAACGTGGTGGTGCACCCGCAGTCGATCGTGCACTCGATGGTCGAATACGTCGACGGCTCGGTCATCGCCCAGCTCTCCCAGCCCGATATGCGCCTGCCCATCGCGTTCTGTCTCGGACGCCCCGTGCGCTTCGACCACGCGTGGGGTGCGATCGACTTCACCACTGCGCAGTCCTTGACCTTCGAGCCGCCGGACCTGACGGCTTTCCCCGCGATCCCGCTCGCCTACGCGGCTGCGCGACGCGGTGGTGCGGCTCCGGCCTGGCTCTCGGCGGCCAATGAGGTGGCCGTGGCTGCGTTCTTGCACGACGCGATCAGTTGGACCGATATCGTGCCGATTGTGGCAGCGGTGATGGACCAATACGATGACGTGCTCCTCGAGTCGGTCGAGGCGTTGGTCGCGCAGGACGCGGCGGCGCGTCGCCTAGCGGCAGACCTGATCACGAGGGACCGATGACCGCCCAACGGTGGGCGATCACCCGATTCCTCGTCGCTGTCGCCGCCGGTGCGGTGCTCTTGGACGTGTGGGCGGGGTGGGCGCTGCCCGTTGTCATCGTGGCCATCGTCGTGATGGTGATGGGGCACGAATTCGGCCACTTCATCACGGCCAAGCGCGCGGGACTGCTCGTGACGGACTTCTTCGTGGGCTTCGGACCGGTCGTGTGGTCGACCACCGTGGGCGAGACCCGCTACGGCGTTCGGCTCCTCCCGCTCGGCGGGTACGTGAAAGTACCCGGTATGACGTGGAGCGACACGGTGGAACCGGCGATCGAAGCTCGAACGTATCGGGCCGCGTCCTATCCGCGCAAAGTGCTCTTCGCCTCGGCCGGTTCGCTGATGCACGTCGTGATGGCGCTACTGCTGGCGTGGGCTTCGTTGACGTTCGTCGGCTTGCCGTCGGCGAGCCACATCGGCATTGGCAGTTTCACTCACTTCGATGGCCAACGGCTCAACCCCGCGCAGGTCGCGGGACTACGAGTCGGCGACCAGGTCCTGTCCATCGACGGTGTATCGATCACCAACGTGAACCGCCTCGTGAATCTGGTCCATGACCATACGGGCCAACGGTTGCGGATCGTGGTCGAGCGTAACGGCACCAAGCACACGCTCTATGCCGTGCCCGAGGACGGGCGACACCTGCGCGTGGGTGGTCAGCGAGTCGCCACGGGACCAACGCCCGTCGGCTACCTCGGTATCGGATTGAAGGATCTGATCGTGCACGAGTCGTGGCTCGGGGCAGTACCGGCGTCGTTCACCAAGGTTGTCTCAACCGTCGGACTCGCCGCCAAGGGCATCGTCCACGTGTTCTCGCCCGGCGAATTCGCCAGCCTCTTCCACCAGGTCACCAATCCCGCGGCTGCGTCGAACCCGACCGCCCAATTAAACCGTCCGCAGTCGATCGTTGGTGTAGTGCGTCTCGCGGTGCAGAGTACCCAACTCGGTGTGGGGGTGCTGCTCGAGATCTTGATGATCGTGAACATCTTCGTCGGACTCTTGAACATGGTGCCGATGCTGCCGCTGGATGGTGGCTACGTGCTGGTCGCCACGTACGAGCGCATTCGCAGCCGCCGGGGTCGCGCGTATCACGCGGATATCCAGCGCCTCTTGCCCCTCGTCTACGCGTTCTCCCTGGTTCTGCTCGCGCTGTTCGCCGCGACGCTTTACTTGGACATCGTCCACCCGATTGTGAATCCCTTCCAGTGATCGAATCGGTCGTCTCGCGGCGCGGCAGAATGGTGTTATGGACGTAACCGCTAGTTCCCTCACCCCGCGGCGTCGCACCCGTCAGATCGCCGTTGGATCGGTGAAGGTCGGTGGCGACGCGCCGATCTCGGTCCAATCCATGACCACGACCAAGACGGCCGACGTCGAGGGGACACTCGCCCAGATCTACGCGCTCGCCGCCGCCGGGGCCGACATCGTCCGCTGCACCTGTAACGAAGTAGCGGCCGCCGAGGGTCTCGTGCAGATCGTGCCTCGCTCGCCGGTGCCGATCGTGGCGGACATCCATTTCCACGTCGAGATGGCCCTCGCGGCCCTCGAGGCGGGGGTCCACGGGCTGCGCCTTAACCCGGGGAACCTGCGCAAGCCCGAAGAGATCCGACTGGTCGCCAGTGAGGCCCGTGATCGTGGTGTGCCCATCCGCATCGGGGTGAACGCGGGTAGCCTGCACCCCGACATCTACGAGCGATTCGGGGGAGCGACGCCGGAGGCGCTCGTCGAGTCGGCGCGGATCGAGTTGGCCTACTTCGAGGAGGTCGGTTTCTCGGACGTCAAGATCTCGGTCAAGGCGTCGTCGGTGGCGACGATGATCGCGGCCTATCGACTGGCGTCAGAGACCTTCGATCACCCACTGCACCTCGGGGTCACCGAGGCGGGCCCGCTCCCCGGTGGTCTCATCAAGGGGACGGCCGGTATCGCCACCCTGCTCGCCGAGGGCATCGGTGACACCCTGCGTTATTCGCTGACCGCCGACCCCGTCGAGGAGGCTCGCGCCGGTCGCCAACTGCTCGAGTCGCTCGGGCTGCGCGAGCGCAAGGGTCTCGACCTCATCGCGTGCCCGAGTTGCGGGCGAGCCGAGGTGGACGTCATCCGGGTGGCCAACGAGGCTCAGGCGGCGCTTAGCGCACTCGAACTGCCGATCCAGGTCGCGGTGATGGGCTGCGTCGTCAACGGACCGGGTGAGGCTCGTCACGCGGACCTCGGCATCGCCGCGGGCAAACACCGCGGGCACCTCTTCATCCAGGGCCAGATCGTACGGGTGGTTCCCGAGGCGGACATGGTCGAGGCGCTCGTCGACGAGGCTAAGAAGATCGCCGCCGAAGGCGTGGCCGCGCGGTTGGCGGCGCGTGACGTCTCGGCCGAGGCCGAGGCCGCGGCCGACCGGGCGCTCCTGCTCGACGACCGTGGTCTGGATGCGAACCACGGCGGTGAACGGATCGAGCGGATCCGTCGTCGCGTCGATTGACGTTCACTTGGCTAGGCTTTCGCCACTCAAGTGAAGGAGAATCGTGGCGTCACCTAATGCGCTGACCTCGCAGTCCGAAGACTTCCCCCGCTGGTACCAGGACGTCGTCGCCAAGGCCGAGATGGCCGACAACGGTCCGGTGCGCGGGACGATGGTGATCCGGCCCTACGGCTACGCCCTGTGGGAGCGGATCCAGGGCGAGATTGACGCCCGGATCAAGTTGGCCGGCGCCCAAAACGCCTACTTCCCCCTGTTTATTCCCCAGAGTTACTTCGCCCGCGAGGCCGAGCACATCGAGGGATTCAGCCCGGAGTTGGCGGTGGTGACCTACGCGGGCGGTGAGGAACTGAGCGAGCCCGTGGTGGTGCGTCCGACTTCGGAGACGGTCGTCGGCGAGTTCATGGCCAAGTGGGTCCAGAGCTATCGGGACCTGCCACTGCTGCTCAACCAGTGGGCGAACGTGGTGCGCTGGGAACTGCGTCCCCGGTTGTTCCTGCGCTCGTCGGAGTTCCTCTGGCAGGAGGGGCACACGGCGCACGTCTCCTACGAGGACGCCGCGGCCTACGCGATGCGCATCCACCTCGAGGTGTATCACGACTTCTTGGTCAACGTGATGGCCGTGCCCGCCTACGTGGGCATCAAGTCGCCGCGCGAACGCTTCGCCGGAGCGATCAACACCTTGACCTGCGAGGGCATGATGCGTGACGGCAAGGCGCTGCAGATGACGACGAGCCACGAGCTCGGCCAGAACTTCGCGCGTGCGTTCAACATCGTCTTCCAGAGTGAGGCGGGCCAGTCCGAACTCTGTCACACGACCTCGTGGGGCGCTTCGACACGCCTGGTCGGTGGGCTCATCATGGCCCACGGCGACGACCGGGGACTCGTCGTGCCGCCGCGGATGGCGCCGATCCAAGCGGCGATCATCGCGGTGCGCGACGAGCCCGCGGTGCTCGAGGCCTGCGCCGCGATCGACGCCGCGCTGCGCGCGGGCGGGATCGCCACGTCAGTTGACCGAGGCCGAGGGTCCTTCGGCCGACGGGTCACGGACTGGGAGATCAAGGGTGTGCCGCTACGGGTCGAAGTCGGACCCCGCGACCTCGCCAACGGCGCGGTCACCGTGGTTCGCCGCGATGACGGCTCCAAGCACCTCGTCGCGCTCGACCAGCTGGCGGCTCGTGCAGCCGAACTGCTCGAGCAGATGCAGATCGCGCTTCTCGATGACGCCCGGACCAGGCGCGACGCGGCCACGGCCGACGTGGCTTCGATCGACGACGCGATCGAAGCCGCCCAGACGGGGTTCGCCCGCATCGCCTGGGACCTGGTCGGCGACGCGGGGGAGGCGAGGCTGAACGACCTGGCGGTCTCAGTTCGCTGTATCCAGCGTGCCGACGGCACGACGCCGAACAGTCCCGACGAGGCCGACCTCGTGGCGATCGTCGCCAAGTCCTACTGACGGTTCCCGCATTCTCGCGTTCCGGGAAATCGGGTCGATACACCCGGGTCGTGGTGCGGTGGGTCCCGCCGAGTTGAACCCCCGTTCGCGGGTTTCGCGGCCCCGGTGACGGCGAGGCGCGGTTGGCGTAGTGCGGGGGTGAACGCGCGTGGTCGAGATCCCCAGCTCGGCCACGTCAAGTGCGGTGCTGCCTTAACCGGCAACGACTCCGTCGCCTGGTCACCCCGTGGCTCACACCCGTCGATCAGCCAAAACGCAGATCAGACGCCGGTCGGGTCCCTGTCGGAGACGTTGCTCATCGGCGGACGCAACTGCTACAATGGTTCGACAGTCCGCCAAGGACGTTTGGACTCGTTTAAGCGCGGGCCTCGGGCCCGCGCTTTTTCTTTGTCCTGCCCGGCGACATAGAGAGGAGATGGCCATGGATCTGGAGACACCCGTGCGATCACTCCTAAGCCCTCTGGGACTCGACCTCTATGACCTGGAACTCGTCGCCGGAGCGCTCAACGTCGTTGTTCGCCGAGAGGGTGGTGTCGACGTGGACGCGCTGACCGCCGCGAACCGTGCGATTTCGGCGTGGCTGGACGAAAACGACCCGATCGAAGGCCACTTCACGCTCGACGTCTCAAGTCCCGGCCTGGAACGGCGCCTTCGCACCCCCGAGCACTTCGCGAGCGCCGTCGGCGAGATCGTCACGCTGCGCGAGCACCGCGACGATGAGCCCACCCGCCGCCTGGAAGGCGAGATCGTGCGCGCGGACGACACGACGGTGACGATCGTGGACGCCGAGCGCGGCGAGCTGACCGTCCAACTCGACGCCATCGAGCGCGCGCGGACCGTCTTCCATTGGGGTCCAGAGACGACGTCCGCTAAGAAGCCCAAAGCCTCGACGGCGAGTAAGAAAGGCAAGTGATGGCGAACTTCGAATTCCTTGAGGCGCTCGGACAGATTGCGCGCGACCAGAACATCGACGAGGGCGAGCTGCTCGTCGCCCTCGCGAACGCGCTGCTCGCGGCCTACAAGCGTCGGCCCGATTCCGCCGAGGACGCCGAGGTCGAGATCAACCCCGAGACGGGCGAAATCAAGGTCTGGGGACTCGAGCTGGACGTTGAGGGTAACGTCACGCGCGAGTGGGACGCGACACCCGAGGACTTCGGGCGTATCGCGGCCCAGACCGCCAAGCAAGTCCTGATGCAGCTGATCCGCGACATCCAGCGGCGCCAGATGTACGAGGAATTTGCCAACCGCGAGGGTGACATTGTCTCAGGCACGGTCCAGCAGAATGACAACCGCTACACGTTGCTCGACCTCGGACGCGTCGAGGCCCTACTGCCTCAGGCCGAGCAGATCGCCTTCGAGCGCTACGAGCACGGTGCGCGAATCAAGGTCTACATCGTCGAAGTGCGCAAGACCAACAAGGGTCCCCAGATCGTGGTGAGCCGCACACACCCCGCACTGGTTGCCAAGCTCTTCGAGATCGAGGTCCCCGAGATCGCCAACGGCATTGTCGAGATCAAGGCCATCGCTCGAGAGCCCGGTCACCGGAGCAAGATCGCGGTTGCTTCGAACGACGCCATGGTCGACCCGGTCGGGGCGTGCGTCGGGGCTCGAGGCTCACGCGTACGTAACATCACCAACGAGCTGCGCTCCGAGCGTATCGATGTCGTGCCCTACAGCGACGACCCCGTGGAGTTCATCCAGGCGGCGTTGGCACCGGCGCGGGTCCGCGAGGTCCGCCTCGACGAGGAGCAGGGCGTGGCGACGGTCATCGTGCACGATCAGCAGCTCTCCCTCGCGATTGGTAAAGAGGGCCAGAACGCACGGCTGGCCGCTCGGTTGACCGGGTGGCGTATCGACATCCGCTCCGAGAACGAGGGCGTTGAAGAGGAGATCGTCGACGAGGTCTGGACCGAGGACGACGTCGTCGTCGACGAGGTCGTGCACGTCGTAACGGTCGGCGAGGAACACGGCGCGGCCGGCGCCGATGATGCGGTATCGGTGCAGGAGGGCGAGGCATAGCCCCGTATCGAACGTGCGTGGTCTGTCGCGCCCGACGCCCGGATGTGGAACTGTGTCGGGCGGGTCGCGGCGAAGATGGGACGTGGTACCTCGGTCGAGGGGTCGGTCGAGGTGTCTGGTGGTGTCGTGACCGGGATTGTGGGTCGCGTCTGCGGTGGGGCGCGGTAGCGCGAGCGCTACGGTCGCCGGTGTCCGCCGCCGACGTGGACGACCTGGTCGCGCTCGTTGGTGCGGGGGCTGGTCCGCACTGCTGATGGTTGTGAAAGAATATGTGACTGTGTGTGCGCGCGTCGTACACACTCCGATGTAAGGGAACGTTTTGGCGCTGAAGAAGATCCGGGTACACGAGCTCTCGAAGGAACTCGGGATGACGAGCAAGGAGTTGCTCGCGCTCGCTCAGAAACTAGGCATTGGTGCCTCGAGTCCGTCCGCGTCCATCGAGGACGCCCAGGCCGACCGCATCCGTCGTCGCGCGGACGCCGACGGCCTGCGCCGTCAGGTGCAACCCGACGAGCCCAAGGGCACAAAGACGACTCACACCGCGAAGCCCGCGGCCGTCGCTGAAAGCGCCCCCGCGCCCGCCCCCGCGCCGCCGAGCGCGAGCGTACCTGCGGCACCGCCCACGCCACCCGTGGCGGCACACGAACGGGTCGTCGCCGACGCCGACGCACCCAGCCAGGCCGAACCGGTCCCGGCCGCCAGCGCGCCAAGCGAGGCGCCAGAGGCGCCCAAGTTCGTGCGCAGCCGCGCGACCCCACCCAAGCCGGCGCCGACGCGCACGGTCTCACCCGACGGTCCGACGACGATTCGACCGACCCAGCGACCGGTCGCCGGCGACGGGTCAGAATCACCCCAGCCCAAGCGACCACCGCTGTCGATGACGGGACGACCAATCCCGCCGCCGCCCGGCCGACCACTGAGTCCGTCAGGACGACCAATCCCGCCGCCGCCCGGCGCCCGACGTCCGATCAGCAGTGCACCGGGACGTACGGGTGGCCCCGGATCGCGACCGGCCTCTCGTCCCGGTGGTCCACCGAGGACGGGCGCACCCCGTCCGGGCGGCACCGGATTCGGCGGTCCACGCACTGGTCCCGGATCGGGGCCGTCGGCGACGCCCGGTCGCCCGCCCGCCCGTGGTGGTGGCGGTCCCCGTGGATCCCAGCGCAAGGCGACGCGACGTCGACGTCGCAACGTCGAAGAGCTCGAGCCGACTCAGATGACCACGTGGCAGCCGAGCAGCGCCCCGGTGCCCGACGGCGAGGTCATCATCGAGCGGGGCTCGACGGCCAAGGACGTCGGCCCCAAGCTGAATCGCAGCGCGGCTGACATCATCCGGTTCCTCTTCCTCCAGGGTGAGATCGTGACCGCGGTGCAGGGCCTCAGTGACGACATGATCGAGTTGTACGCGGCCGAAGTCGGTGCGTCGGTTCGCATGGTCGACCCGGGTGAACAGCAAGAGGCCGCGTTGCTCGCGAAGTTCTTCGACGAGGATGACCTCGATGACGAGATCCCCGCGACGCCGCGGCCCCCGGTCGTGACGGTCATGGGCCACGTCGACCACGGCAAGACCAAATTGCTCGACCAGATTCGTAAGACCAACGTCGTCGCCGGCGAGGCCGGTGGCATCACCCAGCACATCGGCGCCTACACGGTGACGTGGCGTGGTCGCTCGATCACGTTCCTCGACACGCCGGGTCACGAGGCCTTCACGGCGATGCGCGCTCGTGGCGCCAAGGTCACCGACATCGTGATCCTCGTAGTCGCGGCGGATGACGGTGTCATGCCCCAGACGGTCGAGGCGATCAATCACGCCAAGGCGGCCGACGTCACCCTGATCGTGGCGGTGAACAAGATCGACAAGGCCGACGCCAACCCCGATCGGGTCCTCCAGCAGATCAGTGAGTACGGCCTCGTGCCCGAGAAGTGGGGCGGTGACACCATCTGTGTCGAGATCTCGGCACTCCAGAACGTGGGCATCGATGAACTGCTCGAGCAGGTCCTGCTCGTCGCCGAGATGGGCGAGCTCGTCGCTCGTCCGACCGGACGCGCGATCGGCACGGTGCTCGAAGCGAATCTCGAGGTCGGACGCGGTCCGGTCGCGACGGTCATGGTCCAAAAGGGACTACTAGCCGTCGGGGACCCCGTGGTCGCCGGCGCCGCCTACGGCAAGGTCAAGGCGCTCATCAACGACCGCGGTCAGCAGGTCAAGTCCGCCGGCCCGTCAACGCCGGTCCAGGTACTCGGGTTCAGTGAGCCACCGCTCGCTGGCGACGAGATGCGCGTGGCCGACGACCTCGGTCACGCCCGGTCGCTCGCCGAAGCGCGCGCCCAGCGCGTGCGCCTCGTGGGCCACCAGCCCGTGGCCGCCGCGAGCGGTGCGCGCCTCGAGGACCTCTTCGAGCAAATCCAGCGTGGCGAGACGGCAACCCTCAACCTGGTATTGAAGGCTGACGTGCAAGGTTCACTCGAGGCTTGCACGGAGTCACTGCGAAAGCTCGAGCGCGACGACGTGAAGTTGGTGCTCGTGCACCGCGGCGTCGGTGGGATCACCGAGAACGACGTGCAACTCGCCAAGGCCTCCAACGCCACCATCATCGGCTTCAACGTCCGACCCGACCGGCGTAGCCGAGAGTTGGCCGAGTCCGAGGGCGTCGAAGTGCGCACCTACGAAATCATCTACAAGTTGATCGAAGAGATCGAGGCCGCCATGCTCGGCCTGCTTTCGCCGGTCTTCGAAGAGGTCGTCACCGGTGAGGCGGAGGTCCGCGAGGTCTTCCGGGTGCCCAAGATCGGCGCGATCGCCGGCTGCTTCGTGCGCGAAGGCGTCATCACCCGTGGCTCGAAGGTTCGCTTCCTCCGTGAGGGCACGATCATCTGGAAGGGCACCATCACCTCGCTGCGACGCTTCAAGGACGACGCGCGCGAAGTGCAGGCGGGCTTCGAATGCGGCATCGGCCTTTCGGACTATCAGGACCTCAAGGAAGGCGACATCATCGAGACCTTCGATGAGCGTGAGATTCCGCGAACGGCGTAAGCCATGGCACATCCGAGTGGACATCACACCTACCCGCGCTCAGCGCGCGTCAACCAGATCCTGCGCGAGATCATCTCGGACGAGCTGGTTCGACTGTCGGACATCGACGAGCGCCTCGGGCTGCTCACGGTGACCGGCGTCGAGACGTCACCGGATCTGCGTCAGGGCGTGGTGTTCTTCGATTCGCTCCCGAGTGGGGCCCGTGAGGTGCTCGAAGAGCACCGTCGCCAACTCCAAGGCGCGGTGAACGCGCAAACTCGTCTGAAGCGCACGCCGATTCTGACGTTCCGAGCCGACCCCGCGATCGCCCAGGGCCAAGCGGTCGAAGAGATCCTGCGCCGGCATCGAGACGATGACGACTAACGGCATGTTGCTGCTCGATAAGTCGGGCGGGATGACGAGTCACGATGTCGTCGCCCGGGTCCGGCGCATCGTCGGGGAACGACGGGTCGGGCACGCCGGAACCCTCGATCCCATGGCGACGGGCCTCTTGATCGTGGCGGTCGGACCGGCGACGAGGCTCTTGCGGTTCGTCCAGGCGGAGACGAAGCGATACGTCGGCACGATCCAGCTGGGCGTCGCGACCGACACGCTCGACGCTGATGGCTCGGTGGTGGCGCGCGCGGCGGTGCCCGATATCGACGAGAACGCGATGGCGATGGCCGCGGCCACGCTCACGGGGCCGCAACAGCAGGTGCCACCGATGGTCTCGGCGATCAAGATCGGCGGCGAGCGACTCTATGATCTCGCGCGGCGAGGCGTCGAAGTGGATCGGCCGGCGCGATCGATCACCGTGGAGTCGTTCCGACTGACGCCGGGCCACGACGATCGATGGGACTTCGACGTCATCTGCTCCACCGGGACCTACGTCCGGGTGTTGGCGAGTGACCTCGCCCAACGCCTCGGCACGGTCGGCCATCTCACCGCACTACGCCGCACGGCGATCGGCGTGCACGACGTGCGTGACGCAGTGACCCTCGAGGCGCTCGAGGACGCGATACGCCTCGGTCGTTCGCCGATCGCACCGCCGCGAGCCATGGTCCAGCAGTTGGCATCGGCGAACGTCGACGATGACGCGGTGCGTCGCATCGTCCAGGGCCAACGGATCGACATCGTGTCACCAGTGGACGGGTCGACCGTCGCCGCACTCGACCGGGCGGGCGAGCTCGTCGCGGTCCTTCGGCGGCGAGGCGACCAGTGGCAACCCGAAATCGTCTTTGCGGCCGACGCCGGCCCTGGCCGCTCGTAGGTTGTCACTGATGATCGTCTGGCGCGATGGCGACTACGTGGAACTCGACGAACGGCGAAGCGCTGTCGCGGTCGGCGTCTTTGACGGGCTCCATCGGGGGCACCAACGGGTCATCGGTCGCGCTCGTGAGCTGGCCGCCGTGCACGCCGGGCGTCTCGCGGTGGTCACGTTCTTCCCGCACCCCGCACTCACCGTTCACCCCGAGCGGGTCCCGCTCGCGATCGGGACCCTTGAGCAGCGGCTCCACGGTTTCGAAGCGCTGGGCGTTGAACTCGTGCGGGTCCTGCACTTCGACGAGCAGCTCGCGCTGGAGTCCGCCGAGTCCTTCGTGGACCGCGTGCTCGTCCACGACCTGCGCGCAGCCGACGTGGTGGTGGGCGAGGACTTCCGCTACGGACACGACCGAGCCGGTGACGTGCGCAGCCTGACGGCGGTCGGGGCCACCGAGGACTTCCGCGTCCACGCACTGGCCCTGGCCGGGGACGGACGACGGTGGTCCTCGACCGCGATCCGTGAAGCGGTGTCCCACGGGGACCTCGAGCGGGCGGCCACGGTCCTCGGCCGCCCCTTCGCGCTTCGAGCGGTCGTCGAGCACGGCGATGCTCGGGGCCGCGAACTGGGCTTTCCAACGGCCAACCTGCGCGTCGACGGGGGAGCGTTGAGCCCGCCCGCGGGCGTCTACGCGGCGGCGGTGCGTACCCCGGAGGGGGAGTGGTGGTGTGGCGCGGTCTCGATCGGGCGGCGCCCGCAGTTCTATGACGAGGGCGAGACCCTCGTCGAGGTCCACCTGGTGGATTACCACGGTGACCTCTATGGCGCCACGATCGACGTCGCATTTCTCACGCGCCTACGTGACCAGGTGCGCTTCGACTCGGTGGGTGACCTGGTCGCCCAAATGGGGCGCGACGTGGCCGAATGTCGGGAAATTTATACGAGTTCGCCACCGACGACCTGGACACTGCTAGGCTAAGACCTCGGTCAGCGACGCTGATCGTGTGGGTCGTCAAGTGGGCGGCTCGCAGCTGGACCCCCGACTCATAAGGCAAACGACGTTATGGCTGAGAAGCAGCAGATCATCAAGGACTTTCAGGCCCACGAGACGGACACGGGCTCGCCCGAAGTCCAAATCGCGATCCTGACTGACCGGATCTCGCACTTGACTGAGCATCTGAAGGTACACAAGGGTGATCATCACACCCGCCGCGGACTCATGAAGCTCATCGGCCAACGACGGCGCCTGCTCGACTATGTGCAGCGCGACAACGTCGAACGTTATCGCTCCCTGATCGGCCGTCTCGGTATTCGTCGCTAGCCGCTACGCCGACGCCGTCGGCGTACGCAACACATCCGAGACCTCGGAGGCCAGTGGAGAATCGTCGCCGTCGTCGACGGTTGCCCACTGGGATCCGGGCGGAGTGTTGCCTACCGCTAAGGAGCAACCATGACTGACGCGATTCGCGTAAGCCGCCCGCTATCGGGCACTGACAAGACACTGAGTTTCGAGGCCGGACGCCTCGCGCAACTCGCCGACGGGGCGGTGGTGGCGCGCATCGGAGACACGATGCTGCTCGCGACCGTGACCGCGGCCCGAACGGTTCGAGAGGGGATGGACTTCTTCCCCCTGACCGTGGACATCGAGGAGCGGTCGTACGCCGCGGGCAAGATCCCCGGTGCGTTCTTCCGTCGCGAGGGCAAGCCCTCGGACCAGGCGGTCCTCATCTGCCGACTGATCGACCGTCCGCTTCGCCCGTCGTTCCCGAAGGGATTCCGCAACGAGGTCCAGGTCGTTGGAACGATCTTCAGCGCCGACCAGGAGAACCCCCACGACATTCTGGCCATCAACGCGGCTTCGGCGGCGTTGATGCTGTCAGGGATTCCATTTGACGGCCCGATCGGGGCGGTGCGCATGGCGTACACGACCGAGGGCACGTGGATGGCCCACCCCACCTACGCCGAGGGTGACGAGTCGGTCTTCGAACTGGTCGTCGCCGGACGCGCACTGGGTGACCAGGCCGACTCCGACGTGGCCATCATGATGGTCGAGGCCGGTGGCACCGAGGGCTCCTTCGAGAAGTACGCCGACGGAGCGCCCAAGGTCGACGAGGACGTCCTCGCGGCCGGGCTCGAGGCCTCCAAGCAGTGGATCCGCGAGTCGATCGAACTCCAGCGCGAACTGGTCGCCGCCTACGTCGCCGTTCGAGGTCCGATCGAGACCATCCCCTATCAGGTCTTCCGCGATTACGAGGACGACGTCTACGCCCGCGTGGAGGCCGTCGGCCTCGCCGCGCTGGATAGCGCCAACCGCATCGCCGAGAAGCCGGCCCGGGCGACCGCCCTGGCCGACGCGACCGCCGACATCATCGCGCAGTTGAGTGACGAGTTCGCCGATCGCCTCAGCGAGATCAAGGCGGCGGTGAAGGCCGTGACCAAGAAGCTCGTGCGCGGCCGGATCGTGAGTGACGGCGTTCGCATCGACGGCCGTGGCATCGCTGATATCCGTCCGCTGTCGGCAGAAGTCGACCTCTTCCCGATGACTCACGGTTCGGCGCTGTTCCAGCGCGGCGAGACCCAGGTCGTCAACGTGACGACACTCGGGATGCCGCGCATGCGCCAGCAGCTCGACACCATCAGCCCCGACGAGTTCCGTCGGTACATGCACCACTACAACTTCCCGCCCTACTCGGTGGGTGAGACCGGCCGCGTGGGCATGCCCAAACGCCGCGAGATCGGACACGGCATGCTCGCCGAGCGCGCCCTGATCCCGGTACTGCCGAGCGAGCAGGACTTTGCTTACACGTTGCGGGTCGTTTCGGACATCATGCAGTCCAACGGTTCGACGTCGATGGCGTCGGTCTGTGGTTCGACCCTGTCACTGATGGCCGCCGGTGTGCCGATCAAGGCGCCGGTCGCCGGCATCGCCATGGGGCTCGTGTACGAGAACGGTGCTTACGTGACCTTGACCGACATCCTCGGAGCCGAGGACGCCTTCGGCGACATGGACTTCAAGGTTGCCGGAACCGCCGACGCTGTCACCGCCTTGCAACTCGACACGAAGATCGATGGGCTGCCCGCGAACGTGCTGGCCGACGCGCTGCGCCAGGCGCACCAGGCGCGTCTCACCATCCTTGACGTGATCACCTCCACGATCGACGCGCCACGCGCCCAGGTGTCAGAGGTCGCGCCGAAGATCGTGACTCTCGAGATTCCGATCGACAAGATCGGTGAGGTCATCGGGCCGAAGGGCAAGGTCATCAACACGCTGCAGCAAGAGACCGGCGCAGACATCGCCGTGGATGACGACGGCGTCGTGGGCACCGTGACCATCGGAGCCAAGGACGGCCGTGCCGTCGAGGAAGCTCGTCGACGTATCGCGCTCATCTTGGACCCACCGACGGCGGAAGTCGGTGCGACGTACGCCGGACGGGTCGTGAACATCGCGAAGTTCGGTGCGTTCATCAGTCTCATGCCCGGGCGCGATGGATTGTTGCACATCTCCAAGATGTCGCCGCTCAACGGCGGCAAGCGCATCGGCCAGGTCGAAGACGTCCTCGAACTCGGTCAGGCGATCGAGGTCCGTGTCGACGACATCGACCCGCAGGGCAAGGTATCGCTGTCGCTGGCCGGCGAGTACGCCGACGTGGCCACTGACGCCGGCGATGACGGCCCACGATCGCGTCCGCAGCGCGACCGCGGTGAGCGAAGTGAGCGCGGTGAGCGCAGTGACCGTGGTGACCGTGGAGAGCGTGGAGAGCGTGGCGCGCAGGGTTCTCGACCCGCCGTCTCCTCCTTCGAGGCATCCTTCGAAGCGGAGCTGGCGAGCGAAATCGGCGACCTCGGTCCCAGTGACTCCTCGTTCGGTGAAAGCGACGGCAGCGCGAGCCGCCGGGGTCCTCGCTCGCGTCGACGCTAGGTCCTTGGTGAGCTTCGGTTCACTCGTGACGGTTCGCACTCGCCCGCCATCGGCTCAATGCTGATGGCGGGCGAGTGCGCATTCACGTCCTGGTGGCGCCCGCTCGGGCGTAACGACCGCTGGGCGGTGCTCGTTCTGGTCGTTCTACCCACGATGATCTTCGGACTTCCCGCGCTGTTCGGCCATCCGGCGATCGCCCAGGACAACCTGATCCAGAACTTCCCCTTGCGGGTACTCACCGGGGAACAACTTCGCAGTGGCCACCTCCCGCTGCTCAACACCCTGGCGAACTCGGGCACACCGCTACTAGGGGGCATGAACGCCGGTTCGTTCTTTCCGCTGACCCTGCTCTTCGTGATCCCCGCACCAATCCTCATGTGGGTGGTCAACCTCGTCGTGGTCTACGCGGCCGCGGGGATCGGACTCTTTGCTCTGCTGCGTTGGTATCGCATCAGCACCTGGTCGGCCTTCGTTCCGGCGGTGCTGTATTCGCTCACCGGTGCGATGAACGGCCAACTGGTCCACCTCGGTGTGGTGCAGGGATTCGCACTCCTGCCGTGGTACGTCCTGGCGATTGTGTCGCTCGAACGGACCGTGAGCGGGTGGGCCCACGGCGCGAGGCTAGGTGAACGAGTCAGTTCCGCCGCACCGTCAGTTCTTGGCATCACCGCTCTCTGGGCGTTGACCACGCTGTCGGGCGAGCCACGGGCGATCGCGGAGATGGAGCTGCTCGGCGCCGTGCTCATCCTCATTGGTGTCCTCGCGCCGCGGGCGAGACCGGCACCCTCGTGGCCCCGGCGCGTCGAATTCGTGATCGCCAATGCGGTAGGTATCGCGTGGGGGGCGCTCATCGGGTTGGCGCAACTCCTGCCGGGTTGGTCGTTCATCAACATCTCGCAACGCACGGGGCTCGGGTACCAGTTCTTCGGCGCCGGTTCACTACCCGTGCGCTGGACGAGCCTGCTGCTTATTCCTGACCTCGTCGGTGGTAACGGGGTCGCCAAGCAGCCCGCCTACTTCACGCACTACAACCTGCCCGAAGTCACCGGCTACGTCGGCGTCGTGGCGCTCATCGCCACGTTCGCCTTCGTCCTGCGCGTGACCCGTCGCGGCTGGCGCGAGGCCGAACGTCCCTTCGTGCCGTTCCTCGTGGTCGGGCTGGTGGGACTACTCGCGACCTGGGGCTACTACACACCCGTGGGGCACCTCTTTCGCGCGATCCCCCTGTTCGGTAGTACTCGACTGCAGAGTCGTAACATCATTCTCGTCGACTTGGCCGTGCTGGTCCTGCTCGGCTGGTGGTTGGACGAGTTCCGCCACGAGGCCAGCGACGCGCGCAGCTCGGGGGGGCTGCGCGCGTGGCTGGCCTTGGCACCGGCCCTCGCGGTCGTCGCCCTTAGCGGCGCGCTGTTGATCGACGGCGAGCCAATCCTGCGGTGGCTCGGCGTGTCAACGTCCGCGTCCGCGCTCGTTCAGTACCAGCGTCCGACGCTGGTGGCCCATCTCCTCGTCGCCGCGGGTCTGGTGTTCGTGATCCGATGGTGGCGTTCGCGCCCAACGAGGATGCGCTGGCTGCACGTCCTGGTCGCGGTCGACGCACTCCTCTTCTTCGCCTTCACCACCACCGGGCTGGTCGGGGGGCGATCGTCACCGATGCCGAGTCCTACCGCGGCCGCCGCGCACCTCGGCACTGCCGGTCGCTTCGCCCTGATCGATCCGTCCGGCGCGCATCAGGGCTTGTACGAGACGCTGGGTGCACCCAACGTCAACGTCTTCACGGGCCTCGCGAGCGTCCAAGGCTACGGCGCACTCGTGAACGCGCTCTATGGCAACGTGACTGCGACGCACCCGATGTTTTCGCTCGACCCGTGCCAACTGGCCGACGGCACCTTCCGTCAGCTGCGCCTGGAGACCGTCGTCGTATCCTCGGACAAGTTGGCGACCCCCGTCACCGGGCCGATGCCGAACCCGAAGGCGTGCCTGCCCCTACGGCCCACGGTGCGCACGGAACGCTTCTTTGGCCAATTACTGCCGGTGCGTACGGTCGTGCTCGCCAGTGTGAACCATCGTCGTATCTCGACCGGGACGGTCTCGGTACAACTACTCAATCACGCGGGGCGTCGCGTCGGCCCAGTGTTGAGTGCCACGGGTGCCGCGTCGCTCACCTTTGACTTCTCGTCGTATCACCGCGAGAGCGCCGGCATCGTGGTGAGCGCACCTGAACGGGCCATCTTCAACTTCGCCGAGGTGGTGACCCGTGGTGATCCTCGACACGAGTACCGACTGGCCACGGCCTTCCAGCAGGCGCTCGCCACGCCGGGCTGGCGACTCGCGCAGACCACCGGCACCGTCGCCTACTTCCGCGCGACCTCCCTGCGACCACCGTCGTGGCTCGGTTCGAACGGCGGACGCTCGCGCGTCGTGGCGATTCACGACACCGCGTACGGCGATTCGTGGGTCACCGTGCACGCCGTGGCGCCGACGATTCTCAAGCGATCGATGGAATGGATACCGGGCTGGCGGGCCTCGGCGCAGAACACGAAGACCCACGAGACCATCACGTTGCACGTAGTGCGGTCGGGTCTCATCGAACAGGTCGCCGTGCCCCGGGGCGACTGGACGGTCCACTTCTACTACCACGCGCCGCACATTGAGCTCGGCCTCATCGGTACGGGCGTGGGGCTCGTCGGCTGGCTCGGCGCGCTCGAAGTCACCAGACGGCGACGGCGACGCGCTAGGGTGCCATCGTGATCGGCATCGCTATCGTTGGTGGCGCCGGACGTATGGGCCAGGTGATGGCACACGGACTCGCATCGTTCCCCGAGTTTGACGTCGTCGCGCTCGTCGACCGGAAGCCGGGTCCCACCGGCGACGGCGCGGTGTGGTTTACGACGCTCGAGCACGTAGACGCGTCGCCGGTCGACGTCGTGGTGGACTTCTCGACCCCCGAAGGGGTCATCGCCTCGGCACAGTGGTGCGCGAAGCACGCCAAGACGCTCGTCGTCGGTGCAACCGGGCTCAGCAACGCCGACCGAGCGGTCTTAGGCGAACTGGCCGAGCGGACGCCCATCGTCGTGGCGAGCAACTTCTCCATCGGCGCCGTGCTGGCCGAACGGTTCGCGGCCACGGCGGCGCCGTTCTTCGATCGGGTCGAGATCATCGAGCTGCACCACGACGCGAAGGTTGACGCGCCCTCGGGCACCGCCATCGCGACCGCCCGTGCGGTCGCGCGGGCCCGAGAGCGCGCGGGCCGCTCGACCGATGCGGAACCGACTCTTCGTCACACCATCGAGGGCGCTCGGGGTGCGTCGGTGGAGGGGGTGCCGGTGCACGCTGTTCGTCTGCCCGGCCTCGTCGCGCACCAAGAGGTGCTCTTCGGCTCGCTCGGGGAGGGCTTGACCATCCGACACGACTCCTATGACCGGTCGAGTTTCGTCACCGGTGTCGCCACGGTGTTACGTAACCTCCCGTCCACACCGGGTCTCGTCGAGGGACTTGACCGTTTTATCGACGGCGTGTGAGCGACACGTCGGGTCACTGGTAACTTCGAGGTATGGCGTCACCAACCTTCGGAACGGTTTTGACCGCCATGGTCACGCCGTTCAGCGACGACGGCGCTGTCGATCTCGACACCGCCGCGGCAGTCGCACGTCATCTCGTTGATAGCGGGAGCGACGGAATCGTGGTCGCGGGTTCGACGGGCGAGGGAACCGCGCTCAGCGACGACGAGAAGATGAACTTGTTCGCGTGCGTCGCCGCAGCGGTCAATGTCCCGGTGCTCGCCGGATCGACCTCGTCGGACACCGCCCGCTCAGTCGCGTTGACCCGGCGCGTCGTCGAGACGGGCGTCGCGGGCGTGCTCGCGACCACGCCGGCCTACGCCCGGCCGAGCCAGGCCGGCCTCGCCGGCCACCTGGGCGCCGTCGCTGAGAGCACCCCACTGCCCGTCATGCTCTATGACATCCCCTCGCGCACCGGTCGCAAGATCGCCGCGGCCACCACCATTGAACTCGTACGCCGCTACGCGAACATCCGAGCATTGAAGGACGCCTCGGGTGACTTGCCTGGCGCCGCGCACGTGAAGGCCGTACTCGGCGACGACCTCGACCTCTACAGCGGCGACGACTCGCTACTGCTCTCGTTCCTCGCCATCGGTGCAACGGGCATCGTTTCGGTCGCTGCCCATTGGGCGGGGCCCGAGTTCGCGTCGATCGTGGCGAGTGTCGCCAAGGGCGACTGGGTCACGGCCCGCGAACTCAACGAGCGACTGGCGCACAGCTGTGCCTTCGAGTCGACCGAGTCGGCGCCCAACCCGATCCCCGCGAAGGCCGCCATGCGATCCCTCGGGTTCGCCGTTGGTCAGTGTCGTTTGCCGCTGGGGCCGATCGGGAGCGACGTCGACGCGCAGGCCGCATCGGTGATCGGCGAACTTCGAGCCGCCCGTGGCTAACGAACGCGTCCGGATCACCTTCCTCGGTGGTCTCGGTGAGATCGGTCGGAACTGCCTCGCACTCGAGCAGGACGGCCGCATCGTCGTAATCGACGCGGGCCTCATGTTCCCCGAGCCCACGATGTACGGCGTCGACCTGATCCTGCCCGACTTCCGGTGGCTGATCGAACGTCGCGACCGGGTCGACGGCATCGTGTTGACCCACGGTCACGAGGACCACACCGGTGCTCTGCGCTACCTAATCAAGGACGTCAACGTGCCGATCTACGGCTCGGCACTCACCGTGGGCTTCGCTCGCCACCGGCTGAGTGAGGCGAAGTTGGCCGCCAAGTGCACTTTCATCGAGGTCGCCGACGGTGAGCGTCGTCGCATCGGTCCCTTCGAATTCGAATTCATCCCCGTGACCCACTCGGTTCCGAGCGCGCACGCGCTGGCCGTGCGGACCTCGGTGGGCATCGTGGTGCACTCGGGCGACTTCAAGTTGGACCAGACCCCGATCGACAATCGTCGCACCGACCTGGCCCGACTCGGGGCGATCGGCGACGAAGGTGTCGCGTTGCTGCTGTGCGACTCCACGAACGCCGAGGAGCCGGGGTTCACGAATTCCGAACGCACGGTGGGCGGCGCGCTGCGCCGGCTCTTCCTCGAGCGGCCCGAGCGTCGCATGGTGGTCGCGTGCTTCGCGAGCCACATCCATCGGGTCCAGCAGATCATGGACGTCGCGCGCGAACAGGGACGCAAGGTCGCCCTGATGGGTCGCTCCATGGAGGCCAACGTCAAGTTGGCGCGCAAACTGCATCTCCTGCACGCCGACGCCGCGGACTTCATCGATATCGAGACCGTGGACCGCTACGAGCCGGGCCAGGTCTGTGTGATCTGCACGGGCAGCCAGGGCGAACCAATGGCGGCGCTGACCAAGATGTCCCGAGGCGACTCGCGATCCTTGCGCGTTGGCGTCAATGACACCGTGATCTTGAGCTCACACCCCATCCCGGGCAACGAGTGGTCGGTCGGGCGCGTCATCGACGACCTGCACCGGGCCGGGACCGAGGTCATCGACTCGAGCCAGGAGCCGGTCCACGCGTCGGGCCACGCTCGCCAGGGCGAGCTGCGTACGTTCCACCAGCTCGTTCGCCCACGCAACTTCGTTCCCGTGCACGGCGAGTATCGCCACCTCGTCCACCACGCCGAACTCGCTCGGTCGATGGGGCTCTCCAACAAGCACATCTTGCTCTGCGAGGACGGTGACCAGATCGAGGTACGTGCCGACGGGATCCGTCGCGCCGGCGAGGTGCCCGCGGGTCTGCACTACATCGACGGTTCGGCCGGTGACCTCGACGAACGACCCCTCGAGGAGCGACGGATGCTCGCCGAGTTTGGCGTGCTACTGCTGTCGGCGGGCGTGGACGGCGAGCTCGCGCGGATCGTCCAGCCGGTGCGCGTCGTCGCTCGAGGCTGGTTCGACGGCGAGACGGACCGTCAGTTGATCGCTACCGTCACCGACGCCGTTCGCGTCGCGATCGACGAGGCGCTCGCCGAGGGCGAGCGCGACGAGGGGGCGCTCAACAAGGCCGCCCAACGGGCCGCGGGACGTCTGCTCGGTCAGCGCTTCCGTCGTCAGCCGGTGCTGATGACCGCGGTCGTCGTCTACTGATTCAGGAGTCGGACTTGTCCGGCTCGCCGTGGTCGGCGTTTGCGCGACCGAGCCGCCAGTAGGCCTTGTGACTGATGTCGTGGTCATGAAGACCGCGGTCGCGCAGCGCGTCGCGCACGGCGCGCACCACCGAGAACTCGCCCAGGACGTAGGCGTGACCCTGGTCCGGCGGGAAGGCGAAGGCACTCAGCCCGCTCAGTAGACCAGCGGGATCGTTGCGGAGCCGGTCGCGCCGGTCAACGAAGATCCCCGTGACGCCGAGCCCCTCGTCGAAGTCGGCGGTGAGGGCGTCGTCGTCCTGGTCGATCTCGACGATGAAGACGGCCCGTCCGGGGGTCTCGATGCTCTGAGCGAGACGGTAGAAAGCGGCCAACCCGCTGACGTCGCCGATGAACAGGTGCCAGTCGGCTGATTCGGCGAGCGTGATCTTGCCCCGGGGACCGATGACGTCGACCGCGTCGCCGGCGGCGGCGGACTGGGCCCAGGTACTTCCCGCGCCGACGTGGTCAATGCTCACCCAAATCGAAAACCGATGGTTGTCGTAGTCCACCGAGCGAACCGTGTAGCGGCGACGGACGTGATGACCGTCGTGGCGAACCCGGACCATGACATCGTTGCCCGGCACGCCCGCGAGTCGTGGGTCACCGTGCAGCACGACCTCGTGCAGTGACACGCAGATCGGTCGGGCGCTCACGACGGTACACGAGGCGGCGCGCGCGCCGAGGCGTTCGGCGAGTTCGGTGGAGGAGCGATGGGCTGATGGCACGTCGCAAGCCTAATGGTGGGTAAAGAGCCCGACGAGAACTCGGGTTCGGTAAGTTGAATGGGTATGGCCGCACCCCGACACGCGAAGAAGACGCCGGCGCGCGCTGAGTCGACGCGCGGCGCGAACCGCGCGAAGCGGCCACCTTCGTTGTGGCAGCGTCACGGCCGTGACGTCTGGGTGCTCGTCCTAGTGGTTCTTGGCATCTTGATCGGTCTCGCCGAAGTGCACGCGCTCGGGCCGTTCGGTCGTTGGCTCGCGAGCGCGGTCGGAGACCTGCTCGGAGTCGGTCGGGTCATCTTGCCACTCGTGCTCATCGGACTCGGAGTGGCGATCCTCTGGGGCAAGGTCGAGGTCGACAACGCGCGCCTCGGGTGGGGACTCGCCTTGGGCCTCGTCAGCGTGACCGGTCTCGGTGACCTGATCGGGGGGCGTCCGTCGACCAGTGCCACGGCGAGCGAACTTGGTCGAGCCGGCGGGTGGCTCGGCGTCGTCGTCGGAGGCGGTCTCGTACGGGGTCTCGGTGAGGTGGGCGCCGTCGTGGTGTTGTTAGCGGTGTTGGTCGTGGCGGTGATCGTCACCACCGGCGTCGGCTTGCGCACACTGGCGGGGGCGAGCGTGCGCGCCGTTCGTGTGGTCGCTCGTTCACTCGGTCGGTGGTGGTCCAGTCGGCCGCGCCCCGCCGAGGTCGATGAGCCGGTGGTGCCCCCCGCGCCCGCGAAACCTCGGCGCACGCGCGCGACGCGCAATGACGAGTTGTCGCCGGCTGAGGACCCCGGCGAGCCCGAGGTCGCACCATGGCCAACGGAGGAATCGACCGACGCTCGCGACGCCTTAGACGGCAACGGCGATGCGTGGGTGCCCGTCGAGGTGCCCGTCGCGCCCGCGCCCGTGGTCATGCCCGACGCGCACGAGACGTCGTGGACGTTGCCGCCACTGTCGCTGCTCACTCGCACGCGCGAGCAACGACAGGACCGGGCGAGCGTGGAGCGCGCTGGCGCCGAGCTCGTCGAGGCCCTCGCGGCCCACGGCGTCGAGACGGTGCTCGTCGGCTTCACCGTTGGACCAACGGTCACGCGCTTCGAGCTCGAGCTGGGTCCCGGGATCAAGGTCGCCCGACTGACCGCGCTCAGCCGGGACATCGCCTACGCGATGGCCACCCCGGACGTGCGCATCCTCGCACCGATCCCGGGACGCTCGGCCATCGGCGTCGAAGTGCCGAACCGCAACCGGACCCTCGTCGCCCTCGGTGACCTACTTGCCACCGACGAGGCGCGCGACGCCCACCATCCCCTCGACGTGCCGATCGGTCGCGACATCGCGGGCCAGACGGTCATCGTGAACCTCGGCGAGATGCCCCACGTGCTGATCTCGGGGGCGACGGGCGCGGGTAAGAGCTCGTGCATCAATTCACTGGTCACCGCGCTCGTGATGCGAGCCAACCCCGAACAGGTCCGTCTGCTCCTGATCGATCCCAAGCGAGTCGAGATGGGCCACTACCAGGACCTCCCACACCTACTCGCGCCGGTGGTGGTCGACCCGAAGAAGGCGGCCGGGGCGTTGGCCTGGGCCGTGAAGGAGATGGAGCGACGCTACGACGTGCTCGCCACCTGCGGTGCGCGTGACCTGACCGGCTACAAGCAGATGATCGATCGCGGCGAGCTCGATCCCGGTCCCACGATCGCCGAGGAGGTCGGTGAGGCGATCGAACGAGCGACGGGACTCGCGTCGGACGCCCTTCGACCCGCCGGGCCCGAGCAGATGCCCTACATCGTCATCGTCGTTGATGAGCTCAACGACCTGATGATGGTGGCCGCGCGCGACGTGGAGGACTCAGTCGTGCGCATTGCGCAGATGGCCCGCGCGGTTGGCATCCACCTCGTGCTCGCGACCCAAAGGCCGAGCGTCGACGTGATCACGGGCGTGATCAAAGCGAACGTACCGAGTCGGATGGCCTTTGCCGTGTCGTCGCTCGCCGACAGCCGGGTGATTCTCGACCAGGCCGGCGCCGAGCGGTTGGTGGGCAAGGGTGACATGCTGCTCGTCACCGCCACCAGCAACATCGCCCGGCGGATCCAGTCGCCGTGGGTGTCCGAGGCCGAGGTCCAGCGGGTCGTCGAGTACTGGCGCGCCCAAGGTGGTCGACGCGAGACCGTGGTCGCCCTCGACGTGCCCGTCGAGCGCGGGGGGCCCGGCGGTGGCGGCGGGGACGACGACGAGGTACTTCGTCAGGCTCGCGAACTGGTGATCCGTACACAGTCGGGCTCGACGTCGATGCTCCAGCGCAAGCTGCGCGTGGGCTTCGCGCGGGCCGGTCGACTCATGGACCAGCTCGAACAAGAGGGCGTGGTCGCCGCGGGTGACGGGTCCAAGGCACGCAAGGTCTTGATCACGCGCGAGGAGTACTTTCCCGACGAAGACCGCTGACCCCGGGCCGATCGGTTCATGGCGCGTCGCCCTCGAACGCCTACGCTGATTCCATGATCGCGCGGGTGCCGGCCAGTTCGGCGAACTTGGGACCGGGCTTTGACACCTTGGCGGTGGCGCTTAACCGCTACGTCGAGGTCGAGGTGCGTGACGCCGACGAGTTCTCCATCGTCACCAGTGGTTATGGCGCCGGTCGCTTCGACGACGAAGGTCATCTTGGGGCCCGGGTCGCGGCGTCGGTGCTCGGACACCAGCGCTTCGCCATCCGCGTCGACTCGCAGATTCCGCTCTCGCGCGGCCTCGGCTCCTCGGCGTCGTTGGCGCTCGCGGCCGCCGCGGCGGCGGGGGCGAGCGATGCGCTCGCAATCGCGGTCGCAATCGACGGACACGCCGAAAACGCGGCTGCGTCGTGGCGCGGCGGACTGGTCGTGGCGGGCGAGCGCGACGGGACCGTCGCGGTGGCCGACCTCGCGCTCGACGACGTGTGGCGCTTTGTAGTGGTGATCCCCGAGGTCGAACTCGCGACGGCCGACGCACGTCGGGTCCTACCCGACCAGGTCCCGTTCGCCGACGCGGTGGCGAACCTGACCTCGCTGGGGCTCTTAATCGCTGGACTCGCGGACCACCGCGCCTTCACGCCGTGGGCGATGGACGATCGTCTGCACCAGCGCTACCGGTCCGCGTTGTTGCCCATCGCCGACCCGATGCTCAAGGCACTGCGCGACGCCGGTGCGCACGGGGCCTGTTGGTCGGGTGCCGGTTCGACGATGCTCGGCCTGGCGACCGTGGATGCGGCGGACGCCGTGGCCGAGGGCGCGCGGCGGACCCTGGCGGACCACGGGGTGGCGGGTTCGGTGGCAATCCTCGAGGCCGACCGGATCGGAGCGGTCGTCTCTTGACGTCGTCGTTGGCGCGCCGGCGAACCCTCGCCGGTGTCGCATTCCTCCTGGCGGGAACGACCACGATCCAGTGGTCGGCGGCCCTGGTCATGCCGGTCTTCCTACGGATCGGCCCGTCCGCGTCGAGCGCGTGGCGCTTCTTCTTTGGCGCGGTGGCCCTGCTCGCGGTGTCACGGCCGCGGGTCCGAGCCTGGACGAAGCATCAGTGGGTGGGGGCGGCCGCGCTCGGTGCGTCGACGGCCTTCATGGGCTTTTGCTTCTATCAGTCGATCGCGCGGATCCCGCTCGGTACGGCCGTCGCGATCGAGTACCTGGGTCCGTTCCTCGTGGCCGCCCTCTCGAAACGGTCACTACGCCACTACGCGTTCGTCGCGCTGGCGGGGGCGGGGGTGGTGGCGCTCGCGCGACCGGGCGGCGGCGTGACGCTGCTCGGCGTGCTCTTCGCCCTCGGGTCGGGCGCCGGCTGGGCCGGCTACGCCTTCGCGTCGCACCGCGTGGGTGGCTCGATCGAGGGTTTCGGTGGACTCGCCGTGGCCATGTCGATCGCGGCGTTGGTGACCGCCCCCTTCGCCTTTACGTCGGCCCACGTGCTCGTCGCGCGACCGTGGCTCGGCGGGCGTATGGCGTTGGTGGGTGTCGCGGCGATCGGGCTGGGCTTCGGGATGGAGATGCAGGCGCTACGCCGGATAAAACCGAGCGTCGTGAGCGTGCTCATCGCACTCGATCCAGCGATCGCGTTCCTGATGGGCTGGTTGTTCATCGGCCAGGGCGTGTCGGTGACCGACCTCGTTGGACTCGCCTGCGTCGTGGGGGCCGGTGTCGGGGTGACCTACGACGTCACCCGGGGCGTCGTTCCGGTCGCTCAGTAGGCTGGACGGCGTGTCAACGCCGCGCACCTTCGCCATTCGCACCTTCGGTTGCCAGATGAACGAGCACGACTCGGAGCGCCTAGCCGGCCTGTTAGTCAACGAGGGGCTGGCGCCGGCCACGAGCGAGGCCGAGGCGGACGTGGTGATCTTCAACACCTGCACGATCCGTGAGAACGCCGACCTCAAGCTCTACAGCGCGCTGGGGCACTTGAAGGCCGCCAAGGCCGCACGGCCGTCGATGCAGATTGCCGTGGGCGGCTGCATGGCCCAGCACGAACGGGGCCGGATCCTCGAACGAGCCGGGTGGGTGGACGTCGTCTTTGGCACCCACAACCTGAACGAGGCGCCGGCGCTCTTGCGTCGTGCCCAAGTAGAGGGTCCGATCGTGGACGTCGCCGACGCACCTGACCCCGTGGTCACCCGCGACATGGCCCCGGCGTTAAGCGCGGTGCGCGAGCTCCCGTGGGCGGCGTGGATGACGATCCAGACGGGCTGTGACAACTCGTGCAGCTACTGCATCGTGCCCGACGTGCGCGGCGGCGAGATCAGCCGGCCGTTGGCGGACCTCGTGGCCGAAGCGCGGATGCTGGCGGCGTCGGGGGTCACCGAGATCACGGTGCTCGGTCAGAACGTGAACTCCTACGGCCGGGACCTGACCAAGCGTCGACCACTCTTCGCCGACCTGCTGCGAGCGCTCGGCGAAGTCGAGGGCGTCGAGCGGATCCGATTCACGAGTCCCCACCCGAAGGACCTCCGGCCCGAGACGATTGCGGCCATGGCCGAGACGGCGTCGGTGTGTCCCCAGCTCCACCTCCCACTGCAGTCGGGATCGAACCGCGTCCTGGCCGCGATGCGCCGGGGTTATACCGCTGAGCGCTACCTCGAGCGACTGGCCGCGGCGCGCGCGTCCATCGCGGACCTGGCGGTTACGACCGACCTGATCGTCGGCTACCCCGGTGAGAGCGACGAGGACTTTGAGGCCACGCTCGCGGTGGCGGCCGAGGCGAACTACGACTCGGCCTACACGTTCATCTACTCGCCGCGCGAGGGGACCAGAGCCGCCGCGATGGTCGACGAGTTCGTCCCCGATGAAGTCATCAAAGACCGGTTCGAGCGGTTGAAGCACGTGCTGGACCGTTCGGCGCTGGGTGCGCACGTCGCGCGCGAGGGCCGCCTCGAGGAGGTCTTGCTCGAGGGTCCGTCGCGCCGGTCGCAGCACCGGTGGTCGGGACGTACCCGACAGGGCAAACTCGTGCACGTCGACACCGAGGCGCAGCTGCGACCTGGCGCGCTCGTCGAGGTGTACGTCGATCACGGCGCGCCGTACCACCTGATGGGTCACGTCACCCGGGTCATCCGACCTCCGCGTCACAAGGTGCGCATCGCCCTCAGCGTCTCGTGAACCGGGTCGCGGTCGCCCTCGTGGGCGCTACCGCGTCGGGCAAGTCAGCCCTCGCGCACGCGCTTGCCCGTCGCGAACCCGATCGGGCCATCGTCGCCGTTGACGCGATGACCGTCTATCGCGGCATGGACATCGGTACGGCCAAGCCCACGCCAGCCGAGCGGCGCGAGGTGCCCTACTACCTACTGGACCTCGTCGAACCTGATGAGGATTTCACCGTCGCGATGTTCCAACGTGCCGCCCGCGAGGCGACGACCGATGTCTGGTCCAGGGGCGGTCGGGCCATCTACGTCGGCGGCACCGGTCTCTACGGGCGAGCTGTGCTCGACGACTACCGGATCCCCGGTCAGTACCCCGAGGTGCGTCGAGCCCTCGAGGCACGATGGGCGGCCGGCGAGGCGTTGCACGAGGAGCTCGTTCGGCGCGATCCCGTTGCGGCGGCACGCATGGAACCGACCAACGCGCGGCGGGTGATCCGCGCACTCGAGGTCACGCTCGGCAGTGGCCGCCCATTCTCCTCGTTCGGGCCGGGCGTGGCGCAGTACGGACGGGTTCGCGTGGTCCAGGTCGGGTTGCGAGTCGCCATGGACGAGCTCGACCGGCGCATCGAGGCACGATTCCATCAGTGGTTGGATGAGGGGTTGCTCGACGAGGTCCGCCGGCTCGCCGCTCGACCCGGTGGGGTGGGGCGCACGGCCCGCCAGGCCGTCGGCTATCGGGAGTTGCTGGCGCACGTCGAAGATGGGGTCGGCCTCGAGCAGTGCGTGCGCGAGGCGATCACCCACAGCCGCCGATTGGCGCGGCGCCAGCGCTCGTGGTTCGAGCGCGATCCACGCGTCGAGTGGTTCGAGAGCCCCGAGGCGGCCCTAGCGCGCATGGAACACGTGCTGAACGGCCCCGACGGCTTCGTGCGAGAATGGGACCAGTGACACTTCGCTATCTTCAAAAATGGCACGGCGCCGGCAACGACTTCCTGGTCGAGGTGATCGAGCACGGCACGGCACCCTGGTGGGACGAGGACCAGGTGCGCGCGGTGTGCGACCGCGCCACCGGTGTCGGCGCCGACGGTCTGCTGCTCGCCACAGTCGGCTCCGAGGTG
Organism: Actinomycetes bacterium; assembly: GCA_021793515.1. Classification (GTDB taxonomy): domain Bacteria; phylum Actinomycetota; class Acidimicrobiia; order Acidimicrobiales; family RAAP-2; genus RAAP-2. The sequence continues at coordinate 32,572 of JAJYSP010000020.1, forward strand.
ACGATGGTGCTCTACAACGCCGACGGGAGTCGCGCCGAGATGTCGGGCAACGGTATCCGGTGCCTCGCCGCGGCCGTGCGGCGCTCGACGCGCGGCACGTGGGACGGCCTGGACGTCGTGACCGACGCCGGGTTGCGACACGTCACGTTGACCGGCGACCGTGATGGCGGGACCGGCAGTGTTGCGATGGGCGAGGTCCACGTCGGAACTGGCCCCACGGGGACGTTGGGAGTCGCCTCGGTCGGCAACCCGCACGTCGTGGTCGCCGACGACCCGACGTGGAGCGTCGAGGACCGGACGAAGTTCGCCCAGGCGTGGTCCGACGCAGTCGGCGGGGCCAATGTCGAGTTCATCACGCCCGTGAGCGCGGACCGGATCGAGCTGCGCGTCTTCGAGCGCGGTGTCGGTTGGACGCTGGCGTGTGGCACCGGCAGTTGTGCGGTCGCCGCGGTGGCGCGATTGCACGGACTCGCCGGCGACGTGGTCACCGTCGCCAATCCCGGCGGCGACCTCACGGTTCGCCTAGACGGCGATCGGGCGACCCTGAGCGGTCCGGTCCAGTTCGTCGCCAACGTCGAGTGGCTCGCGACTTGACCTACATCCCCTCGACCCTGATCGATCGGACCTTCCGCGAGCGCATCGTGCTCGTGGGCGTGCAGTTCCCGGGCGTCACCGCTGATGAGTTAGAACGGCAGTTGGACGAGTTGGCGCTGCTCGTGGACACTGCCGGAGCCGACGTGGTCGCGCGAATCGTCCAGCGCCGCGACGCCCCCGACCCCGCGACGTTCCTCGGATCGGGCAAGGTCGACGAGCTGCGTGAAATCTGTCTCGCGCTCGACTCAGACACGGTCGTCTTCGAGCACGCGCTCTCGCCGGCCCAGCAGCGAAACCTCGAGAAGATCCTCGGTCGCACCGCGATCGACCGCACCGCGGTCATCCTGGACATCTTCGCCCAGAACGCCCGTACCCCCGAGGGCAAGGCCCAGGTCGAACTCGCGTTGCTCCAGTACCGCTTGCCGCGACTGCGCCGTGCGGGGGGCTCGTTGTCCCAGCAGGCCGGTGGCATCGGCACACGTGGCCCCGGCGAGACCCAGCTCGAGGTCGACCGCCGACGACTCGTGCATCGGATCCACCGAATCCGTGAGGAACTCAAGGAGATCGACCGCACGCGCGGCGTCCAGCGCCAGGGGCGTGACCGCGGGCGTCACCGTGAGTTGACCCTGGTCGGCTACACCAACGCCGGCAAGTCGTCGATGCTCAACGCGCTCACCGACGCCGGGGTGGGCGTAGAGGACCGGCTGTTCGCGACCCTCGACCCACGCACCCGTCAGCGACAACTTCCCGGCGGAGAGACCGTGCTCGTCACCGACACCGTCGGGTTCATCTCGAACCTGCCCCACGAGTTGGTCGAGGCCTTCATGAGTACGCTTCGCTCGGTGCAGCTGGCGGACCTACTGGTCCACGTCGTGGACGCCGCGAGTGAGAACGCCGAGGAGCAGATCGCCGCCGTACACGAGGTGCTCGGCACGATCGGCGCCGATCACGTCCCCGAACTCCTGGTCTTTAACAAGGCCGACGTCCCGGGCTCTCGGGCCCGCGACCTCGCCAAGCTCTACCCGGGCAGCGTCTTCGTCTCGGCCCTGACCGGCGAAAACCTCGACGCGGTCGTCGCGGCGGTCGGCGAGCGCCTTCGCATCGAGGACCGCACCATCACCGTGCGCTTCCCACTCGACCGTGGCGACCTCGTCGCAGCGGCGCACCGTGAGGGCGATGTGCTCGAGACGACGGTCGAAGACGACGCGATGGTCATGCGCATCGCCCTTGACCCAGTGGGGGCGGCGCGCTTCGATCAGTGGCGGGTCGCCCCATGACCTTCACGCCGCCGCCGTACCCCTACGAGCGGCTCGACGGGATCAAGCGGATCGCGAGCGCGCACGACGGTGGCGCGATCGACTGCTCGATCGGGACACCGATCGACCCACCGCCGCCCGCGGTGCTCGAGGAACTGGCTCGCGGCGCGGGTGCTCGCGGCTACCCGCCGTCGGCCGGCACTGAGGACCTTCGACGAAGCGCGAGCCGTTGGCTCGAGCGCCGCTTCGGGGTCGAACTCGGGCCCGACGCGCTCGCCGCCTGCGTGGGCACCAAGGAGTTCGTGGCCTCACTCGCGGGTTACCTGCACCTGAACGCCCCCGATAAGGACACGGTCTTGTTCCCCGCGATCAGCTACCCGACGTACGCGATGGGCGCGACGCTGGCGGGACTGCGCGCCGTGGCGGTACCAGTGCGTGACGGACGGCTAGACCTCGCGAGCGTGGCGGCCGCCGACGTGGCGCGGGCCCTGGTGCTCTGGAGCAATTCGCCGTCCAATCCGACCGGGGGGCATCGAGGACTTAGCGGCCGTCGCGGCCTGGGGACGACGACACGGCGTACTCGTGGCGAGCGACGAGTGCTACGCCGACTACACCTGGTCGGGCGAGGCGACGACGATTCTGCGCACCGGCTCGTCGGGTGTGCTCGCGTTGCACTCCGCGTCCAAGCGGTCAAACCTGGCGGGACTTCGGGTGGGCTTCTACGCCGGTGACCCCGACGTCGTCACCTACCTCCGAGCGGTGCGCCAGCACGCGGGACTGATGGTGCCCGGCCCGGTCCAGGCGGCGGCGGCCGTGGCGTACAACGACGAGGATCACGTGACGGCCCAGCGGGATCGGTACCGGCGGCGGCTCGAGTTACTCTCGGACGCGTTGAGCGCCTTCGGGGTGGACGCGCCACGGCCCGAAGGGGGCTTCTATCTGTGGTGTCAACAAGCCGGACTCGACGGGTGGGCGCTCGCCGAGCGACTGGCCGCGGCCAGCGCCATCGTGTCGAGTCCCGGTGAGCTCTACGGCGAGGCGGGTTCGGCGTACGTGCGTATCGCCGTCGTCCAGCCGACCGAACGGATCGAACTCGCCGCGTCGCGGCTCGCGGGCGCGAACTGACCCAACGGTACGATGAAGCCATGACGACCCTGGCGAATCGAATCGACGCGTGGTACGAGCAGATCGCCACCCTGACCCCCGATGACATCGAGGCGCGTCGCGACGTCGAGTTGGCCATCACAATGCTCGACGACGGTCAGCTACGGGTGCTCGACATCGAGCCCGGCGGTGAGGTCACGGTCCACGAGTGGGTACGACGAGCGATCCTGTTGCTCTTCCGTCTGCGCGGCCTCGAGCGAAGCGAAGTCGGACCCTTTGAGTATCTGGACAAGCTCGAGTTGAAGCGAGACTACGAGCGTCGCGGGGTTCGCGTCGTGCCCGGCGCGTCGGCCCGTCGAGGCAGCTTTCTCAGCCCCGGGGTGATCTTGATGCCGAGTTACGTGAACATCGGCGCCTGGATCGGACCGGGCACCATGGTCGACACGTGGGCGACCGTGGGCAGCTGTGCGCACATCGGAGCGAACGTGCACCTCGCCGGCGGGGTCGGGATCGGTGGGGTGCTCGAGCCTGCGAACGCTGTGCCGGTGGTCATCGAGGACGACGCGTTCATCGGCAGTCGGTGCATGGTCGTCGAAGGCGCCCGGGTTGGACGGGGCTCGGTGCTCGGCGCCGGGACGATTCTCAACCCGTCGATCCCGGTGATCGACGCGGCAACCGGCGAGGAGGTCTCGCGCGGGCACGTCCCCGACTACTGCGTGGCGGTGTCGGCGAGTCGGCGCCGTGAATTCCCCGGTGGGGAGTTCTACCTGCCCTGTGTCCTCATCATCCGTCGACTTAGCGAGGGCGAGCGACACGACAAGGTCGCCCTAAACCAGGTACTGCGCGAACACGGTGTCGCCACGTGACGCGACTCGATCGCGCACTGGACCTCGTCCTGATCGACTCGGTGAGTGGCCGCGAATCGGTCATTGCCGACTACGTCGTTAAACGACTTTCGGCGAACCCACGTCTTGACATTGAGCGGATAGGGGACAACGTGGTGGCCCGAACGAGCGGATCGCACACGACGCGGTTGATCGTCGCCGGGCATCTCGACACCGTCCCCGGTGACCCGCGACGCGCGCGTATCGAGGACGACGTACTCACGGGACTCGGCGCGTGCGACATGAAAGGGTCACTGTCGGTGATGGTGGACCTCGCGAGCGACGATAGGCCCCATCGCGTCGAGTTGACCTGGGTGTTCTACGCACGCGAGGAGGTTGCTCGTGCGGAATCGGGACTCCGAGAACTGATCGAGTTGCGGCCAGACCTCGTTGTCGGCGACGTGGCGGTGCTGGCTGAGCCGACTGGTGGCGTTGTCGAGGTCGGCTGTCAAGGCACGTTGCGTGCGGCGGTCACGATGGTGGGCGTTCGTGCGCACACCGCGCGACCCTTCATGGGGACCAACGCCATTCACCGGCTCGGCGCGGTCATCGCGCGGGTCGCTAACTACGTGCCTCGCGTCGTCGCGATCGACGGTGTCCAGTTCACCGAACAGATGCAGGTCGTGATGGTCGACGGTGGGGTGGCGGGCAACGTCGTGCCTGATGTCGCGCGGTGTGTCATCAACTACCGCTTCGCACCGGACCGGTCGCACCTCGACGCCGAAGCAGCGCTCCGCGAGTTCCTGGGTCCACTGCTCGACACGGGGGACTTGATCGAGGTACAGGACTGGGCGCCGGCGGCACTGCCCGGTCTTGATGAGCCACGATTGCAGGAGCTCGAGACGCTCTCGAACAGTGTGGCGCGCGCGAAGGTCGGCTGGACGGACGTGGCGACGTTTCAAGAGCTCGGCATACCGGCCGCGAACTTCGGCGCCGGCGACCCGTTGCTCGCCCATCACCCCGACGAGCGAGTGTCGGCGACTGAGTTGGAGCACTTCGCGCGCGTACTCGGTGCCTGGATCGATTAACGCGCGAGCACGATGATCGTGGCGCACCCAATCCACAAGACCGTGCGAAGGATGTGCCAGCGTTCGAGTTGAGTGATGTCCTCGTCGTCGTGATGTCTCGAGAGCCGGTGATGGATCGGTAGCGCCTGGAACATCGTGAGCACGACGGCGAGCGCGGCGAGTACGGCGTGAGCGAGGGCGAGGAGTCGGTGGGGTCCATGGAGCAGCCACCAGAGTGAGCCGATGCCTTGAATTACCCAGGCCGGGGCGACTGCTGCCGAGATCCGTCGGACGTGGGCGTCGTGGTACGCGAGCCACTGACCTGCTCCCACGAGATGAAACGCGGGATACACGACGATCGCTACGGTGAGTCCGAGCCCGATGAGATAGAGGTCGGCACCAATTAAGAAGACGCGCATAATCCGAAGTTTAAATCGGTTAGTACACGTCTAATAGGCGCGCATGACCGCAATCACACGACCGAAAATCGCCACGTCTGCGGAGTCGAATTCCATCGGTTCCATCGATGGATTTTCTGGCTTTAACACAACACGGGCGCCCTGGGGGAAGAAGCGCTTAACCGTTGCCTCGCCTTCGGGCAACCCGGCGACCACGATCTCACCGGTCTCGGCGGTGGCCTGGCGATTCACGACGAGCAGATCGCCGGGCATGATTCCCGCACCGATCATTGATTCGCCCCGAACCTGGAGGACGAAGCTGTCACCGCGTCCGGCGAGTTGCGCGGGCACCGTCATCATCTCGTGGAGACTTTCGGTGGCGAGCACGCCGGTTCCGGCAGCCACGTCGCCGACGAAGGGGATGCTTCGCACCGAGGCGTCCGGTGTCATCGAATCAGCGTCCAGGCGTACTGTCAGCGTCCGGGGTTGCTGGGGATTCTTTGCGATATAGCCCGCGTCGCGCAGCACCGTGATGTGGTTCGCGACCGTCGCTGGTGACTTCAACCCCACGTGGTCGCCGATCTCACGGATTGTGGGGGGGAAGTTCCGTTCGCGTTGGCAGGCGATGATGAACTCGAGGATCTGACGGCGCATGGGGGTGAGGACCTCAGCCATGGCACTCCTTTCACGAACGAACAACTGTTCGTATCGTAGCGAATCCGTCGACGAGAATCAAACACCTGTTCGTACGACACTTCCGAATGTTCTTCGTGGAAACGTTGGTTGGGTGACCCGATTCACATTCCGTCGTACTGCTACTGTGCTGCGATGGCCAAGGTGGCCAGTACGAATCCGCTGAGGTGACTCGGGGTGTCCAGTATGTGACGCGCCCGTGTGCCTGGGGGAGTTATTACACAGTTGAGGAGGACGAGTTGATTAAGCCTCGTTTTAACAAGACGGTGGCGGCGGTTACGACCAGTGCCCTGCTGTTGATGGCGGTGCCGGCTGTCGGCATCGCGTCAACCTCGGGGGCTGCGGGTAAGCCGACCTACGTCATCGGATATCAAGGACCGCTCTCGGGTGGGAACCAGCAGCTCGGCTTGAACATGGTGTTCGCGGTCCAGCTGGCAATCAACCAGGCGAACGCGTCGGGGAAGCTTCCCTTCAAATTGAAGATTGCGACCTACGATGACCAGGGAGACCCGACCATCGCACCGACTCAGGCGCAAGCCGCCATCGCGAACAAGAACCTGGTCGCAGTCGTTGGACCGGCGTTCTCGGGTGCGACAGCAGCCTCTGAGCCCTTCTACCACAAGTACCACGTTGCAACGGTGAGTCCTTCGGCGACGAACCCGAAGTTGGCGACCAACCACTGGAACAACTTCTTCCGTGTGGTTGCTGACGATAACGTTCAGGGTCCTGCTGACGCTAACTACGTGGTCAAGAAGCTGAAGAAGAACAAGGTTTACGTCGTCAACGACGGTACAGCCTACGGTTCGGGTGTGGCTTCGGCCTTCGCGTCGCAGGCGACCAAGGACGGTGCGACGGTGACCCCGGCGACTGTTCCTGGAACCTCCCAGTGCCAGAACGGTACTGCGTCTTCGACCGAGTACACCTCGGCGGCGGCACAGGTCGTGGCGAGCGGTGCGAACGCCATGTTCTACGGCGGGTACTACTGCGACCTTGGTCTGTTCCTCGGCCAGCTGCAGTCGGCCGGGTACACGGGCATCGTGATGTCTGACGACGGTGCACTGTCACCGGCGTTGATTCAGAACACGACCCCCGCGTCGGCCGCGAACGGCGTCTACCTGACGTGCGCGTGCTCAAGCTCCACGAGCCCGGCGTTCAACCGTCAGTACCAGGCCCTGGCGCACTTCAGCGCCGCCAACGCGACCTACGCGCCCGAGTCCTACGACGCGACGAACGCGATCATCGCGGCGATGAAGAAGCTGAAGAAGATCACCCGCGCGGGCATCGTTGCACAGTTGCACAAGTTGGTCATGAAGGGTATGACCAAGTTGATTCGCTTCCAGCCCAACGGCAACATCGCGGGTTCGGCGATCTACGTGAACCAGGTCAAGAACGGAAAGATCGTTCAGATCGGTCTTGAGTAATCACTGAAGTTGTTTGAACGGAAGGGCCGGGGGTTTTCCCCCGGCCCTTCCGTTTTGATTACACTTTCGTCGAACCGTTCTAGGGGGCACTGTTGGGAGCATTCGGGCACTACCTCACGGGGCACTTCGCCACGCTTCGTCTTGAGTTCTGGGCGCTGTTCGTCGGTGGCCTCGCCAATGGTGTTCTCTACGGCATGGTGGCGGTCGGTTACACGCTCGTGTACGGCGTTCTTCGCCTCATCAACTTCGCCCACTCGGAGATTTTCATGTCGGGCGGATTCGCCGGCTACTTCGTCATGAAGTCGATGGTGGGTAACGCCGTCCCGTCGGGCATCGCGTCGGTCGGGCTCATCGTGCTCGGGATCATCGTTGGCGGCGTCGTCGGTGCCGTGATGGCCACGCTGGTCGAACGCGTCGCGTATCGGCCGTTACGGCGACGACGAGCGCCCGCACTGGCGTACCTCATTAGCGCGATCGGTGCGTCTTACTTCCTCTACAACATGGCGGGTAAGGAGTTTGGCCGGGTGCCGATCTCGATGCCCCAGCCCTACATCAACCACCCGATCTTCCACATCTTCGGCGCCCCGGTCCAGATGTACTACGTCATTATCCTCCTCGCCGGTGCAGTCATGTTCCTCACGCTGGACCGGATCGTGGCGAAGACCAAGCTCGGTCGCAGTATCCGGGCTGTCGCCCAGGACGCCGAGACCGCGTCGCTCATGGGTGTCAACATCGACCGAACGATCGTGCTCACCTTCATCGTCGGCGGAGCACTCGGTGGCGCCGCCGGTTTCCTCTTTGGTATGGGCACCGGTGTATCGAACACGATGGGCTTCGTCCCGGCCCTGAAGGCCTTCACCGCGGCCGTGCTGGGTGGCATCGGGAACCTCCGCGGCGCGATGATCGGCGGATTTCTACTCGGCGTCGTCGAGAGCCTCTCGGTCGTCTTTGTTCAGGCCGCCTACATGGACGTGGTGGCTTTCGGGATCTTGGTCGCGGTCCTGCTCTTCCGCCCGACCGGCATCCTCGGTGAGCGACTGGGGAGGTCAGCGTGAAGCGCGTCTTTGCCAATGCGCACGTGAAGCGACTGTTCTCCGCGATCGCAGCCATGGCGGTGCTCGAGTTGATGACCGGGCCCCCGGGCAGCGCGCTGTCCCCGACGGCGGGCTTCACCGGCTCCTTCGGCGAGGCCTCCTCGTTCTTCGGCCTCTTTCGAACACAGCGATGGGTTGTCTTCCTCTTTATTGCGCTAGTGATGTTCGCGATTTGGACGACGTGGCTCACGTGGGGCGAACAAGTTCGGACCGCGACGTCGAAGGCCATGAGTGTTCCTCGTGCCGCCACGCACACACGCCCGGTTCGCTGGGGCATGGTCCTTGTCCTGCTCGTGGTCGCACTCTTGCTGCCGCGACTCATCACTGACCCGTTCTGGCAAGCTGCCATGGTCGAACAGATCGCGGTCTACGTGCTGCTGGCACTCGGTCTCAACGTCGTCGTCGGTTTCGCGGGTCTGTTGGACCTGGGGTTCGTGGCCTTCTACGCAATTGGTGCGTACACGACGGCATGGGTCACCGGCGCGCTGCCGACGGCGGCACCGTTCGGGATCCACTTCAACAACTTCTACGCGATCCCCATCGCGATCGCGCTCGCGATGGGCGCCGGTATCATCCTCGGGGCGCCGACGCTGCGACTCCGTGGTGACTATCTGGCCATCGTGACGTTGGGTTTCGGTGAGATCATCACCATCTTCGCCAACAACCTGTACGGCATCACGGGCGGCTCGCAGGGAACCAATACGATTCCGCACTTCTCGTTGCACGTGGGCCCGATCAAGTACCTCTGGGGTCTCACGCCGGTGCCCTATTACTACTTGACGATCGTGTTCGTCATCTTGTTCCTGATCGGGTTCAAGTTGCTGGAGCACTCGCGGGTCGGTCGTGCCTGGACCGCCATCCGCGAGGACGAGGTCGCCGCAGAATCGGTGGGCATCAACCCGCTCAAGTACAAGGTCATGGCGTTCGCGATCGGCGCCTCGACCGCGGGCTTCGCCGGTGTCGTCACCGCGAGTCAGTCGAACACCATCTTCCCGTCGAGCTTCACATTGCAGTTCTCAATCAACATCCTCGTGCTGGTGATTTTTGGTGGTATGGGCTCGATTACCGGCGTCGTGCTCGGGGCGATCGTCATTCAGACCGGCTCAATGTTCTTGCTGCACTCGCCGCCCGCGGGGTACCAACCACAGGACCTCTACATCTACCTGGGTGCGTTGCTCGTTGTAATGATGATTTTCCGCCCGGCCGGTCTTGTTCCGTCGCGTCGGCGTCACCGCGAGATCGGGCTCGCCGAGAAGGGCGAGGGCCATATGAACGAAGTATTGACGGGAGACACGCCGTGAGCGACAAGATCTTCGACGTCGACCACGTGACGCTTCGTTTCGGTGGCGTGGTCTCTCTCAACGACGTGACACTGCACCAAGAACGCGGTGAGATCCTGGCCGTCATCGGACCGAATGGTGCCGGCAAGACCTCGCTGTTCAACTCCCTGACGGGCGTCTATCAGCCCCAGGAGGGAACGATCACCTTCATGGGTAAAGACGCCAAGCCCATGAACGTGATCGGCAAGAAGCCGCACCGCGTGAGCGCGGCAGGCGTTGCCCGGACATTCCAAGCATCGCGCATGTTCAGCGCGCTGACTGCCTTTGAGAACATCAAGATCGGCGCGGAGTCACACCGCGGGATTGGTGTGGTGGGCGCGATGTTGCGCGGACCCGCCACCCGGCGTGACGAGAAGCTCTCGGACGAGCGCACGGTCGAGCTCCTCGACTTCGTGGGGCTGCGAGCCAAGGCGAACGTGATCTCCTCGTCGTTGTCGTACGGGGATCGTCGACGTCTAGAGATCGCACGCGGGCTGGCGACGGGACCGCAAGTGCTCCTGCTCGACGAACCCGCCGCCGGGACCAACCCGTCGGAGAAGCTTGAGCTGACGACGCTCATTCGCAAGGTTCGCGACGAGATGGGTGTCTCTATCCTGTTGATCGAACACGACATGAAGCTCGTGATGTCGCTCGCCGAGCGGCTCTACGTGCTCAACTTCGGTAGCGTCATCGCCCAGGGCACCCCGGAAGAGATCCGGGCGAACGACCAGGTCATCGAGGCCTATCTCGGTTCGACCGCGACTGAGACGGGGGACCGATCGTGATGCTCGAGGTACACGATGCGGTGGTTCGCTACGGCGCGATCACCGCGCTACACGGTATTTCCTTCGAAGTGAACCAGGGCGAGATCGTTACGCTGCTGGGTGCCAACGGGGCGGGCAAGACGACGACGCTTCGAATGCTCTCTGGTCTGCACGCGCCCCAGAGTGGCCGGATCATGTTCGAGGGGCAGGACGTCACCACGACCAAAGCCCACATGTTCACGACGCTCGGCATCGGTCACGTTCCCGAGGGCCGGCGGATTTTTCCCCAGATGACCGTGGAGGAGAATCTCGAGATTGGCGCCTTCAGACGGCGTGGCTCCTACACCGAAGACATGGAGCGGATGTACGAGACGTTCCCCATCTTGAAGGAGCGTCGCAAGCAGATCGGTGGGAACCTGTCGGGCGGGGAACAGCAGATGCTTGCCATCGGGCGAGCGCTCATGGGCCAGCCTCGACTACTCCTGCTCGACGAACCGTCGATGGGACTCGCGCCGATGATTGTCGACACAATCTTTCGAATCATCGGTGAGATCCGCGACAGCGGTACGACCGTGCTGGTGGTCGAGCAGAACGCGGCCCAAGCGCTGCGACTGGCCGATCGCGGCTACGTGATGGAGAACGGCAAGATCGTGTTCGGGGACACCGCGTCGAATCTGTTGACCGATGCACGGGTCCGCGCGGTCTACCTCGGCGAGAGCGTCGAGTCCTAGCTCACGGCTTTTCAGGGCCCGACGAACCTCGTGGGTCCAATTGGCGAGGACCAGAACGACCGCGTGGTATTTCGTGGCCGGTCTCGGAACGTCTGGTGCGACTATTGAGGATGAAACGTGCGTGAAGCTGACACGAGTGACTCGGCCGCGAATATACTTACTTATCAACAAGTAACTATCTAGTCGCGAATGGACCGGTCGATGGCTCTTAAGCACGCTCACCCTGAACGCTACAAGTGGATCGCGCTCACCAACACCACGTTGGGGATCTTCATGGCCACGATCAACGGTTCGATCATCTTGATCTCGCTGCCGGCGATCTTCCGCGGCGTCGGGATCAACCCCTTGTCACCGGGCAACGTCGGCTACCTCTTGTGGCTCCTTCAGGGTTATCTCCTGGTCACGGCCGTGTTGGTGATCAGTCTCGGGCGACTCGGTGACATCAAGGGGCGAGTACGGATCTATAACCTGGGTTTCGCGGTGTTCTCGGTCGCCTCGATCCTGCTGGCACTTGATCCATTCAGCCACGGGGCGGGCGCGATGTGGTTGGTGATGTGGCGACTCGTGCAGGGGGTCGGTGGCGCCATGTTGTTCGCCAACTCGAGCGCGATCATCGTGGACGCCTTCCCGCCGGACCAGCGGGGTTTCGCGATGGGCATCAACCAGGTCGCGGCGATCGGCGGCTCGTTCGTGGGTCTCATCCTCGGTGGCCTGCTCTCCATCGGCGACTGGCGACTCGTCTTCTGGGTCTCGGTGCCCGTGGGCATCTTCGGCACCATCTGGGGCTACGTGAGCCTTCGTGACAACGGTGAGCGGGCGAACGCCACGATCGACTGGTGGGGCAACGCCACCTTCGCAATTGGTCTGACCTCATTGCTCGCGGCGATCGTCTACGGCATCCAGCCATACGGTACGAGCTCCATGGGGTGGACCTCACCGCGAGTGTTGGCCGCGTTCATTGTCGGCGTGCTCTTCCTCGTGGTCTTCCTCTTCATCGAGATGCGTGTGGAGTCGCCGATGTTCAACCTCCGGCTGTTCAAGATACGTGCGTTCTTCACCGGCAGCGTCGCCGGACTCCTCTCGGCGATAGCCCGAGGGGGCCTGCAGTTCATGCTCATTATCTGGCTTCAGGGGATCTGGTTGCCGCTGCACGGCTACAGTTACGCCTCGACGCCGCTGTGGGCGGGCATCTACCTGCTGCCCCTAACACTCGGTTTCCTCGTCGCCGGACCCGTTTCGGGCTATCTCTCGGACCGTCACGGGGCTCGGATCCTGTCTACGACCGGTCTACTGCTGTTCGCATTCAGCTTCATCGGACTCCTGATGCTGCCTACGAACTTCCACTACCTCGACTTCGCGTTGCTCGTGGCGCTCAACGGCTTGGGTGGTGGGATGTTCTCCGCGCCTAACTCGACGGCGATCATGAACAGTGTGGCGGCCAATGAGCGTGGTGGCGCGGCGGGCATCCAGGCCGCGTTCATGAACTCGGGCATGGTGCTGTCGATCGGCGTGTTCTTCTCACTGATGATCGTGGGGCTCACGAACACGTTGCCGACGGCGATGTACAAGGGCTTGTCCGCACACGGCGTGGCCGCGGCCCAGGCACACGCCGTCGCGAACCTGCCCGCGGTCGGGAGCCTCTTCTCGTCGTTCCTCGGCTTTAACCCGCTCAAGAGCCTGTTGGGTAGCCAGGCGTTCGCGCACGTGTCCAACGCCCAGTGGGTGACCCTGACGGGCAAGCACTTCTTCCCGAATCTCATCCTTTCGCCCTTCCACCACGGACTGATCATCGTCTTCACCATGGCCTTCGCGATGGCCATCATCGGGGCGGTCTTCTCCGCCCTGCGCGGCCGTCGCTACGTCCACTCCGAGTTGTCGATCCAGCAGCACGTGGAGGACCTCACCATCGCCGGCGGCGCCGTGCCCGGTGAGGTCGCCCTCGAGAGTGACGTCGTGCGATGAAACCACTCACCGGCGACGAAGACGGCGTCACCGTCGCGGCCAGGCTCAACCTGATAGTGGGCCGGCTGATGCGGACGATTCGCCAGCACGCCGCAGCTGGACTTACGCCCTCCCAGCTCTCAGCGCTAGTCACGGTGGACGAGCGCGGTCCGCTACGCATCAGTGCGCTCGCGACCCAGGAGTCGTTGGGCGCACCCGCCGCGACCCGAGTCGTGGCCTCGCTCGAAGAGGCGGGTCTGGTCACACGGTCGTCAGACCCCGACGATAAGCGAGCGTCACTGATCACCTTGACCAAGGTGGGCAACGAGACGCTTAAGTCGCTGCGCAAGGAGCGCGCCACGGGCCTTGGTGCACAGCTCGATGCCTTGAGTGAATCAGAACGCCGACTCCTCGAACGCGCCCTGCCCGTCTTGGAGAAGATCTCGCACGACTGTTCGCAGTGATCCCACCACCGACGGCGACCGTTGGGTCGCCGGAAAGGTGGAGTAATGATCATCGAAGAACAGCGAGAATTGGGCCAATGTTGGCGTGACGTCGCCGACGTGCTGGCGGCCGGTATCGACCGGGTGGTGCTGTACGGACCCCCGGGGACGGGCAAGACCTACGCGGCGTTGCACGCCGGCGTCGCGCACGGACCGGCCGAACGGCTGGTGTGCACCGAGGACCTGACGACCGGCGAGATCACCGGCACCTGGATGCCGGCGGGAGATGGGACCTGGCGGTGGCGTGAGGGGCCGGCGATCCGGGCCTGGCACGCCCACGGGGGCCGCGGCGGCCGGCTCGTGGTCGACGAGGTCGACCGGGCTTCGGGTGACGCGTTGAGCACGCTGCTGGCGATGACCGACTCGGCTGACTCCGCGCGGTGGCGTAATCCCGAGACGGGGGAGTGGGTGACACCCGGTCCCGAGTTCTCGGTCGTCATGACGACCAACGTCGAGGATCTCGACGAACTGCCCATCGCGTTGCGTGATCGATTCGCGGTGCGCCTGCGAGTCGACCGCCCGCACCTCGCAGCCGTCGAGCGTCTGAGTGAGGACCTTCGAGGACCGGCGCTCGCGGGATCGCTCGGCGACGAGGCTCGTCGGATATCACTGCGCAGCTTCTACGCGTTCGACCAGCTTCGGCGTCACTACGGCGCATCTCGTGCCGCCGACTTGGTCTTTGGCGAAGCCAAGGCGGACGGGGTGCTCGACGCCCTGCGGGTTGCGGCGCTGTGAGTAACGTCGACGTGTTCCCCGAGCTCGTGACTGGTCGTGATGACGGCTTTCGCAGCGAGTCGTGGCGTATTGAGCGAGGCTCCTCGTGGCGCGGTGACGCGAGTTGCGACCTCAGTCATCGCGTGCTGCGCGTGCCGTGGGAGCGGGACGAACGGGCGCGTGTCGTGCGGGCCCATGAGCTGATACATGTGCGAGTAAGCCCCCACCAACACGAGTGGGTCGACCAGGTATCGGAGATTCCGGCGCGTGCCCTTGAGTGCGCAGAAGAGATGCGCGTGAACACGATCCTTCTGCGGCTCGGCTTTGACGGCGCCCAACTGCGCGATGGGAGCGAGCGGCTGGGGGGCGAGCGACTCGCGCGCAGTGGCAATTGGCCCGAAGCCGCGTGTTTCCTGTTGGCGGTCCTCGGAACCGGCGCCGAACGCGAGTTCATGGCCGGGATACGTCGAGGTGACCCCACGTGGGTCGCGCCACTTCGTGCCGTGGCCTCTCGCGCGAAGTCGCTCGTCCGCGACGCCGGCGCTGATGAATTGGGTGCGACGGTGGCCCGCGTCGACGGGGTGCCGCGGGGTTACGGTGAGTACACGATCCCACTGGCCCGACTGGTGACGTCGGTCAGTGACGCACGACTGCCGACCGACGCCGAATCGCTTCGTCGGTTCAAGCGCTCACTCCAGCCCGGCGCCCGACGACCACCGAGTGGGCACTTCGCCGACCTCCACTTCGCACAGTCGTCCTTGGCGGCTCGGGCGCGAACGGGTGGCGTGCGCCACCGCCGAGCCGCGGTCAGTGGCGTCGTCCTGGCTTATCCCGGACGCTTGCTCACCGACGAGCAGCGACGAGCCTTTGCGGCGTCGTCGCGCCGGCACGGTGGGGTGGTGGTGATCGACCAATCCGGCTCGATGGACCTCGACCGCGAAACGCTCACCGCACTCGCTCATCGCGCCCCCGACTCGCTCGTCGTTGGCTACAGCCATCGGCCCGGCGATCGCGGCGCGACGCCGAACGCGTGGGTGCTCGCCGATCGAGGTGGTGTCGTCAGCGAGGTGCCGAGCGGCAACGTCGGTAACGGCGTGGACGGGCCGGTCCTGCGCTGGGCGATCGCCCACCGTAGAACCGGCGAGCCGATCGTGTGGGTGAGCGATGGTCAGGTCACCGACTCCGCTGACCACCCCGACGTCGATCTCGCGCGCGAGTGTGCCCGACTGGTGCGGTCGCACCACATCGTCATGGTACGCACGCTGGATGAGGTGGCGAACGCCCTACGTACGTGCCGCCGCCGTCGCCCGTGGGGAGATTTCGGACGCGTCGGCCGTGCGATCAGGGAGATCGGTGACGAATCGGGACGATTAACCAGTTGGTGAGCGGGGCCTTGAAAGACGAACACCTGTTCGCTAGGATACGAACAGGTGTTCGTCTAGAAGGAGGCAACGGTGTCCGCACTTGCATTGACTGAGTACGACTTCCGCCCATCCGTCACCCCCCACTTGCGACTGGTCGGCAAGACGAGTCTGTCGTGGCGAACCGGCGTCAACGTCACGACTCGGCGCCTCGCGCGGGCTCGCCGGCGCCGACAGCGTCAGGCTGCGCTGCTCGGCGTCGCAATGGCGGTCGGGCTGGTGCTGCTCGCCTGGCCCGGCCCCGCCTTCGGCGGCACAACGGGCACGGGTCTACCCACCGACCTGGCCACCGGCACGACCCTCGCCTCGGGCATGGTCTACGTCGTTCAGGCGGGGGACTCCGTTAGCTCGATAGCGCGTCTCGCCAATCCACTCGATCCCGCGCTAGCTCGCCGTGCGATCGTCAGGGAGCTGCACTCGAGTGTCGTGGTCCCGGGTGAGCACGTCCTTATACCATAATTTGTCAAATTTTGCGTGTATCGTGGCGGGGATGCGATGCCCCTTCTGCTCGGCTGATGACGACCGCGTCGTCGATTCGCGCCTAGCCGAAGACGGCGTGGCGATTCGCCGTCGTCGCGAGTGCGCCGGTTGTGGTCAGCGCTATACGACGTTCGAGCGGATCGAGGAGGTCGGCCTCGTAGTCGTCAAACGTTCGGGCGAACGTGAACCCTTCGATCAGTCCAAGATCCTCATGGGAATCCGTGCCGCCTGCAAGAACCGACCGGTCGACGAGCGCGTCATGGTGGGGATCGCCGCGAGCGTGGAGGAATCGATGCGTCTCTTGAACCGCGACGTGTCGAGCGAAGAGATCGGACGTGCGACCCTCGACGCGATTCGACCCGTCGACGACGTCGCCTACGTTCGATTCGCGTCGGTCTACAAGGGTTTCGAGGGCACTGAGGACTTCGCACGCGAGATCGGAATGCTCGTCAAGTCGACCGCGCCAAAACTGCGGAGCTGACATGCGCAACCTGCGCCTTCAACCCCAGTGTGCGCTCGCGGTCTACGCGCACCCCGATGACGCGGACGTCGCGGCGGGTGGGGTCCTCGCCCAGTGGGCGAGTGAAGGTTGTGCCGTTCACATGGTGGTCGTCTGTGATGGTTCGAAGGGTTCGCACTCGGGTCAGACCGACGCCAAATCCCTCCGGGGTGTCCGGCGCTCGGAGTTCGAGTCGGCCGCCGCGCTCTTGGGTGTGTCGTCCGTGGTCGGACTCGACCACCCCGACGGTGACGTCGTGAACGACACCGTCTTGCGCGGTGAGTTGGTCGGACTCATCCGGTCACTCCGACCCGACGTCGTCGTCGGTCACGACCCGACCGCCACGTTCTTCGCGGGGGTCTACGTCAACCACCACGACCATCGTGAGACGGGCTGGGCGCTGCTCGACGCCGTGGCCCCGGCCGCCGCGATGCCGCTCTACTTTCCCGAATACGGTGCGGCGCACCAGGTGCGTCACCTGTTGCTGAGCGGCACCCAGGAACCGGACGTGGTCGTTGACATCTCGCGCACGATCGACCGCAAGGCCGCGGCGGTGCTCGCGCACGCCTCCCAGCTCGGTGGGGACGCCGAGGAGATCCGCGAGGTCGTCTACGGTCGGGCGGAGCAGGCGGGCCGACCAGTCGGTGTCGCCTACGGCGAGGCGTTCCGCAGTGTCCAGCTCACCAGCTGACCAGCCGACGGTAGACGAGGCGCCCGTCCTGCACGTCGACCTCGACGCCTTCTTCACGTCGGTGGAGATTCTCGATGATCCGTCCCTCGTGGGACGAGCGATCGCGGTCGGTGGCGGCGGCGATCGCGGCGTGATCGCGAGCGCGAGCTACGAGGCGCGGCGCTTTGGAATTCGAAGTGGGATGCCGAGTGTGCTGGCGCGACGGCGATGCCCGGGCCTGGTGATCTTGCCCGGTCGCTTCGACCGGTACGAGGAGTACTCGCGACGGTTCCGTGAGATCGTCACCGACCTCACGCCCGCCGTCGAAGCTATTGGGCTCGACGAGTTGTTCGCTGACCTGCGCGGACTGCGACGATTGGGGACACGACCCGTGGAAGCTGCGTGGGCGCTGCGTGGGCGCATCGAGGACGAGTTGCACCTCAACTGCGGCGTCGGACTCGCACGCAACAAGCTTTTCGCGAAGCTCGCCTCAAAGCGGTCAAAGCCCGCCGTAGTGGGCGGACGCATCACGCCGGGGCCCGGGGTGGTCTGGGTCGACCGTGCGACCGAACAGCGGTGGCTGGCCGAGCTACCGCTTGGGGCGCTCTGGGGCGTCGGGCCGGCCACCACCGCGAAGCTCAATCGACTTGGTCTTCGCTGGGTACGCGACCTCGCGCCGCTCGACGAAGCCACGCTCGCGGTCCACGTCGGGCCCGCGATGGCGGCGACGCTGGTGGCCTACGCCCGGGGTGACGACCGGCGCGAGGTCGTCGTCGACCGTGGTACGAAGTCACTCGGCCACGACGAGACGTTCGCTCGATCGCTACGAACCGTTCAGGAGGTTCAGGCCGCGGCGCGTGCGCACGCGGCGGTGGTGGCGCGGGCCTTACGAAGCAACCACCAGCTTGCACGAACCATCACCCTCGTCGTGCGCTTCGATGACCTGCACTCCGTGTCGCGTGCGCAGACCCTGTCCTTTGGCGTCGACGACGACGCGGCGATCGCGTTGATCGGCGCGGCGCTCGCCGAGACGGTCGAGTTGAGCCAGTCGGTGCGGTTGGTGGGGCTCTACGCCTCGTCCTTCATCGAACGAAGCGCGCACGAGATCCAGCTCACGCTGCCCGTTGCGGTCGAGTCGTCCGACTCTCGCGACGGGGTCGAACAGGCGTCGCGGGCGCGCCAGATCGACTTCGAGGGCCTGCGCGACGCGATCGACGAGGTTCGTCAGCGTTTCGGTCGGTCCGCCCTTGGAACCGTCGCCGAGCTCGACGAGGATGGCTTGCACGTGGCGACCCAGCGGGGTCGCCACGCCTTCGGCCCCGACTCGTCACCGAACTCGCCGTGACGCTGACGATTGATGGCACCGCGTGGCGCGGTAGGTTACGTCGGAGGTCAACGGTCGACTGATTGAGGGGCGGGCAATGAAAACGGGTGTGGTGATCGCGCTAGCAGTGCTCGCGGTGGTGATTCTCGGCTCGCTCATCGCGTCGGCGATCGCACTCATCATGAAGATCGTGGTAGTCGCGGTCATCCTGGGGATTCTGTGGCTGTTGGTGAGCCGGGGGCGTCGCGCGAGCCGGTAGGATTGTCGTTTCTGGCGGCGTGGCCGAGTGGTTAGGCAGGGGCCTGCAAAGCCCCGTACTCCGGTTCGAATCCGGACGCCGCCTCCAGTGATTTACTGCAAACCTGACCGCTGACCGAAAGGTTGGTAGTTAGGTTGGCAGTTAGTTAGGGAGCGACCCCCTCAGGATCGCGTTACTTGGCACAGTCTGCACCCTGAAGAGAGGGAGTGGAAAATGGCCGCCATTATCGCGAGAGGCAAGGGCACCTGGCGCCTGGGCGTGTTCGCAGGGAAGAACCCAGCCACTGGAAAAATCAAGTACGACTGGAAGACGGTAAAGGCATCGACCAAAGTTGAGGCCCGGAGACTTGGTGTCCAGTTCGAGGCAGAAGCCCGTGAGTGGAACAAGCGTAATTCCCCGAGCTTCGACAAAGGGACCCTCACCTTGACTGAACTCTGGGACGAGTACACGAAATTGGTCCATTTCAACACGGGCGGCCGGAAAAAATCTGACGAGACCCGTGCGGAATACGAAAGAAACTGGAGGCTCCACCTCGGCCCTGCACTGGGCAACTACCGGTCGAAGGACATCACGAAGCACGTGGTTGACACGATGGTGGACGACCTGAGTCGGAAACCCCAGTCCGGCAATGGGCGGGAGCACCTCGTACTTGGCCCGTGGACCATCGACAAGGTCGTCAAACTCGGCTCCTCGCTGTTTCGTGTGGGTAAGTCCGTCAACCCCTGAGATCGCCTGACGTAGTTTCGATACCGTCCGAGAGCTACTGATGGGGTTGAGATGATGAAGGATCCAGGTCTGTTCGCGATGTTC
>JAJYSP010000040.1 GCA_021793515.1 Actinomycetes bacterium
CCACGGCTCGGAGTTGGGTCGACAGTTCATACATCAAGGCACGTAGCCAGTCACACAATGAGGGTCAGACCCAACCCCTTGCCGGGGACCTAACAAGTATGTGTGTCACACACGTCGGCGAGATTGTACGTGTGGAAGGGATCAAGATGAACCGTGACGTGAAGGTTTCAATCAGTTGCCGCGACTGTGTTCGTCAGAGCACACCGGACTGCGCGGACTGCCTCGTGAGTTTCGTGCTCGGTGGCGACCCGGAACAACTGACCATGACCGCCGAGGACGTGGCGGTCGTCGAGCTGCTGACCGCGGAACGACTCGTGCCGCGGCTCCGATTCCGTGGTGCGTCGAAGTAGCACCACCAGCGGTTCGCTAGCGTAGGGCAATGGCCCGCCACCTCCTGGTGACCAACGATTATCTGCCTAAAACCGGCGGTATCCAGGTCTACCTTCACGAACTATGGCGCCGACTCGAGCCGGATCGAGCCGTCGTGCTGACGGCGTCGTCACATCCCGACGCCGCGGCGTTCGATGCGAGTAGCACCGTGGTCATCGAACGGGTAGCCGCCGAGACGCTCTTTCTCCCGACGCCTCGTGTGTTCGCCGCCATTGAAGCAGCGATCGAGTGCCACCAGCCCGATCTGGTGCTCCTCGACCCGGCGTGGCCCCTCGGGCTGCTGGGCCCCCATCTCTCACGACCGTACGGCGTCGTGTTGCACGGCGCCGAGGTCGCGATCCCGGGGCGGCTGCCAGTGGTCGCCTCATCACTGCGTCGGGTGTTGCGTCACGCCTCGGTGGTGGTCAGTGCTGGTGGTTACCCGGAAGCCGAGGCGCGTCGCAACGTGGCTGAATGGATGCCGCCGGTGATCGCCGTGCCGCCCGGCGTCGATCCGCGGCGTTTCGCCCCGATTACGACGGCCCAACGTGACGCCGTACGGGCGTCACTCGGCGTTGCCGATGACGCCTTGCTCGTGAGCTCGTATTCGCGACTCGTCCCGCGCAAGGGCATGGACACGCTGATTAAGGCCGCCGCCAAGTTGGCCCCCGCGTTTCCGGCGCTCGAAGTCGTGATCGGCGGCGCGGGACGCGACCGGGGTCGACTCGAACGGTTGGCAAACGCACAACACGCGCCGGTTCGCTTCCTCGGACGTGTACCCGACGCCGACCTTGGTCCGTGGCTCGCGTCGAGTGACCTCTTCGTCATGGACTGTCGACGCCGGTGGTTCGGACTCGAGCAAGAGGGTTTCGGGATCGTCTTCCTTGAGGCCGCCGCCGCGGGTGTGGCCCAGATCGCAGGCCGCTCGGGCGGCAGTCACGAGGCCGTGATCGATGGAACGACCGGGATGATCGTCGATAAGCCCCGTAGCGTCGCAGCGCTCGCGCACGCGATGTCGGACCTCCTCGGCGACGTCGAGCGGCGAAGGGACATGGGCCATCGAGCCCGCGAGTTGGCAACGTCTCGCTTCGACTGGGACGTCTTGGCGGCTCGGCTTTCGACTGGGCTCGAGCCGTTCGACCACTTCAAAGCGGCCGAACGGTCGGCGTAAGGTGTCGTGGGGGAGGACAGGTGAGGCAGCGCGCAACGGAATCAATTGTGGTGAACGCGCCGCCGCAGGACGTGTTCTCGGTGGTTATCGACGTTGAACGTTACGTTGAGTGGGTGAACGAGGTTAAAAGCATCGAGGTCATCGAACGTGACGCCGTCGGTCGACCGCTGGAGGTCGAATTCCGCGCGGCCGCGTTCGGCCGTTCGACGACCTACGCGCTGCGGTACGACTACGGTCGCGCGCCCGACGAGCTCAACTGGTACCAGGCGGCGGGCGACATCACCGCCGACTTGCGCGGTCAGTACCGCTTCGAGCCGATCGATGGTGCTACCAATGTCGTCTACGACCTCGAGGTGGATCTTGCGGTTCCGATACCCGCCTTCGTCAAAGCACGGGCTGCTCACCGGATTCAGTCCGAGGCGCTTCGCGATTTGAAAAGTCGCGTCGAGTCCCTGCGATGAGCGACGTCGCGATCGGCATCGACGTTGGTGGGACTAAGGCGTTGGCCGTCGTGGTCGACGCCGGCGGTCAGGTCCTTGATGAGTTACGTAGTGGGACCCCGCACGAACACGACGCCAATCCCGGCGCGCGAGCGGCGGAGGTCGTCGCCGACCAGGTTCTGGAGTTATGTCGCCGCCAGGGGCTCGACTTCCACGAAGTTCCCATCGGCATCGGATTGCCCGGTCTGTTACGGCGTGACGGCCACCTCGCGTTCGCTCCCAACCTCCAGAGTGCCTCGGGTGCCGATCTCGGCGCGCTGCTACGCGAATCGTTAGGCAACTTATCGATCAAGGTGGAGAACGACGCCAACTGTGCGGCCCTGGCCGAACACCGCTGGGGTGCGGGGCGCGGGGTGGATGACTTCGTGATGGTGACCCTGGGCACGGGAATCGGTGGTGGCGTGATCGCCGACGGTCAACTCGTTCGAGGGAGGAATGGCTTCGCCGGCGAAATTGGTCACATGGTGGTCGAGGCTCACGGCGCGCCGTGCCGGTGCGGCGGGCACGGGTGTTGGGAGCGCTACGCGTCCGGTGGAGGCCTCGCCCGGCTCACGACGCTCGCTGCCCTGGGTGGGCGGTTGCCGACGCTGGTCGCTCGGGCCGGTAGCGCTGAGCTCGTGCGTGGCGAGGACGTGACCGCGGCGGCCGGCGAGGGGCTGGCCGAGGCACGGGCGGTGGTTGACGAGATGGGCTGGTGGCTCGCCCTCGGGTTGTCGAACCTCGTGGCAGTTCTTGACACCGGACATTTCGTGATTGGCGGCGGGCTCTCGCAAGTTGCTGAGGTCTTCTTGCCCAGCACCCGGCGCTACCTCGCGGAACTGGTCGAGGGATACGATGATCGCTCGCCGATCTCAGTGGTGTGCTCGTCCTTCGGTGGTCGCTCGGGCGCGACGGGTGCCGCGTTGGTGGCGATGGGTAACGCCCCGTGAAGGTCGGCGTCCTACTCCCCACGTTCCAGACGAGTGCGGAGCCGGCGCTCGAAGCGGCCCAGCGTGCCGTTGACGCCGGACTCGACGGCGTCTTCGCCTACGACCACCTGTGGCCTATGGGCTCACCCCAACGTCCGGCACTCGCCCCGTTTCCGGTCCTCGCGTCGATCGCCGCGCGTCACGAATCACTGGTGGTGGGTCCGCTCGTGGCGCGTGTGGGGCTGGTGAGTACCCACCACCTCGTTGCGGCGTTCACGACCCTCGCCACCGTCGCCCCGGGACGGGTGATCGCGGCGATTGGCACCGGTGATCGTCTATCGGCCGATGAGAACCTCGCCTACGGTCTCCCATCGCTGGACGCCGCATCCCGGCGAGCGCTCCTGGCCGAGACGGCCCATGAACTTTCGGGGTGGATGCCGGTGTGGTTCGGCGCCGGTGCGCCGGCCACGAACGCACTGGCCCGTGAGCTCGGTGTCACCGTGAACATGTGGAACGCCACCGTCGGGGCCGTCGAGGACCAAGCCGGCGAGGGCCCCGTCTCGTGGGCCGGACCCGTTCCTTCACCGTCGTCGCGTACGGCGGATCTGCTCGATGACTTGGCTCGCGCGGGGGCGTCGTGGGCGGTGCTCGGTGCGGACCTTGACCTCGGGCTGTTCCGTGAATGGCGTGCGTCGAACTGAAAAAGTATGGTTCATCAATGGAGTTTCGTCGCATAAACGGGTTGCCCCCGTACGTGTTCGCACAGATCAATGGACTCAAGGCGACCGCTCGAGCCGCCGGCCGTGACGTCGTCGACTTCGGATTCGGGAACCCCGACCTGCCGAGCCCCGACGTCGCCGTGGAGAAACTGGCCGAGGCCGCCCACAATCCCAAGAACCACCGTTACAGCGCGAGCCGTGGTATCCCGAACCTACGTGCGGCGATGGCGACGCGCTACCGCGAGATGTTCAACGTTGAGCTCGACCCCGAGACTGAGGTGATCACCACCATCGGCGCTAAGGAGGGCCTGACCCATCTCATGTGGGTGCTGCTCGGACCTGGTGACAGCGCCCTGGTGCCGACACCGAGTTATCCCATCCATTTGGCGGGTCCTGGTTTCGCGGGCGCCACGGTGATCCCCGTGCCAATCGTTGACCCGGCGTCGAGTGATCGTGACCCCGGCGATGATTTCTTCGACGCCTTAGCCGAAGCGTGGCAACGCGCCGAGGTGAAGCCGCGGGTCGTCATCGCGTCGTTCCCACACAACCCAACCAGTGCGTGTGTCGACCTCAACTTCATGACGCGTCTCGTTGACTTTGCCCTTGAGCACGAGATGATCATCTGCCACGACTTCGCCTACGCCGACTTGGGATTCGACGGTTATCAGCCCCCCTCGATCCTCCAGGTTCCCCGGGCGAAGGAGTGCGCCGTCGAGCTGTACACGCTGACCAAGTCGTTCTCGATGGCGGGTTGGCGCGTCGGGTTCCTCGTGGGCAACGCCGCGGTTGTCGCGGCGCTCACCAAACTCAAGAGCTACCTCGATTACGGCACGTTCCAGCCAGTCCAAATCGCGGCGATCGTCGCGATGAACGAAGCCAAGGACTATCCCAACGCGCTGCGCACGATCTACCAGTCCCGGCGAGACACGTTGATCGAGGGGCTGGGTCGCATCGGCTGGTCGGTGGCGCCCCCGCGCGGATCGATGTTCATCTGGGCGCCCATACCCGAGCCCTATCGGGCCATGGGGTCGCTCGCCTTTGCGACCAAGCTCATCGAGGACGCCGACGTGGCCACGAGCCCCGGTGTCGGTTTTGGTCACGGCGGCGATGGGCACGTACGCTTCGCCCTCATCGAGAATGAGGCCCGTACGCACCAAGCGATCCGGTCACTGCGTCGGGCGCTGCCCGAGCTGAGGGCGAACTAGACGCCAGGGACGTCAACAAGAACCGATTCGATCGCCCCGAGTCGGGCGTCGGCCACGTGGAAGCGGCTGCTCGTCGGCGCGGTCATCACGAAGAGGGTCGATCGGTCCTCCCCACCGAGTGCGCAGGCGAACGCCGTCTGGGTCGTCGTCGCCGTCGCGGTGACCGCGCCACCTTCGCGCACCCGCTGGCACGCGTTCGTCGCGGCGTTCGCGTACCAGACCTGGCCCTCGGCGTCGAGGCAGATGCCGTCGGGAGCGGCGAATTCGAGTTCGGCCCATAGTCGACGGTCGTGCAGCGTCCCATCGTCGGCGATGGAGAAGGCGCTCAAGCGGCCGGCCATCGTCTCGGCGATGATGAGCGTCGAAGCGTCCGGTGTGATCACGGCGCCATTGGGAAAGGCCATATCGGCGACGACCTGGCGCGTCGAGCCGTCGGGGCCGAGCACGACGAGGTTGGTGGTCGGCGGTGGCGAGGCGAAGAGGCCCTCGAAACCGACTCGCGCGATCACGTCGTCGAGGTCGAAGCCGAAGTTGCCGACGTAGGCGACGCCGGAGGCGCCGGCGGTCAGATCATTCGCCCAGAAACCGCAGTAGTCACTGATGTCGGCGTGGACCGAGGTACCGGTTGGACCGACGCGAAGCACGAGGTGATCGGTCATCGAGACGCACAGTTGGTCGCCGTCGGGTAGCCACGCGAGCCCGGACGGCTGACCCGGGACCTCGAAGACGAGCTGCTCATCGCTCCCGTCAGGTGCGATGGTGAATACGCCGTGACGGTAGAAGTCACTGAACCAGAGTCGTCCATCGCGCCAACGAGGGCTTTCGCCGAAGGCGAGACCATCTCGTATCCGCGTCGTCTGATATGTCGGCATGTCCCCCCTGACTAATTCGTCATTCACGCCCGCTCGACGGCGCGTATCCACGAACGATACGCGTTGTCAACCGCCGAGGGCTCACTTGGTTCGAATCGTCGATTGCTGCGCCAGCGGTCCTCGAGCGACTCGAGTGATGGCCAGAGCCCGACACTCAAGCCGGCGAGCGTGCCGGCGCCTCGGGCGGTCGCCTCGAGTGACGCGCTGCGCACGACAGGCAGGCGACAGCCGGTCGCTTGAAGTTCGAGCAGCAGGTCCATGCTCGCGGCGCCACCGTCGGCGCGCAGTTCTCGTAAGACGAGGCCCGAGGACGCGAAAGCGTCGATCATTGCGCGCACCTGGTGCGCGAGGGCTTCGACGAGGGCACGCGCGATGTGTGCCCGTCCGGCGGCCTGGCTGAGCCCGACGATGCTGCCTCGCGCGTCGGATCGCCAGAACGGGGAGCCGAGACCCGTGAAGGCGGGCACAACCTGGACGCCCGCCGAGTCCTCGACCCGCCGGGCGAGCGCCTCAAGCTCCGAGGAGGCGGCGATGACGTGCAGCTCGTCACGGAGCCATTGGATGGCCGCCCCGGCGACGAAGGCTGAACCCTCGAGGGCGTACGTCGCGGGTCCGAAGGCACCGAGGTCCCACGCGACGGTCGTGAGCAGGCCTTCGACGACGTCAGGGATGCTCGTCCCTGCGTTGGCCATGACGAAGGCACCAGTTCCGTAGGTTGCCTTCACGACACCGGTGGAGAAACCCGCCTGGCCGAACAGGGCCGCCTGCTGGTCACCGAGCATGGCAGTGACCGGGACGCCGGCCAGCTCGGGCAGTACGGCACGATCTATGAACCCAAAGTTCGACGCCGACGGTCGTATCGGAGCCAGGAGGCCGAGCGGGACGCCGAAGGTCGTCGCCATGGCGACAGACCAGTCGAGGGTATTCAGGTCCATCAGGAGCGTGCGGGCGGCGTTCGAGGGCTCGGTGGCAAGCGTGCCCCCTTCGACGTTGCCGCTCAGCCACCAGAGGAGCCACGTGTCGATTGTTGCCAAGGTCGGCGCGAGAGCCTCGTCGAGGACGCCTCGTTCGAGCAGCCACGCCATCTTGGTGGCCGAGAAGTACGGGTCGATGACAAGACCCGTCGTGGCGCGCACGCGCGCCTCGTGGCCCGCGAGGCGCAGTGTGTCGCACTGTGGCGCGGTGCGACGGTCCTGCCAGACGAGCGCACGGTGCAGTGGTGTGCCGCGTTCGCGGTCAAAAGCAACCGTCGTTTCTCGCTGATTGGCGATACCGACGGCGACGACGTGGTCACCGCGCGCGTGGACCTCGCGGGCGACCTCGGCCAAAGTCTGCACCGAGAGCGCGGCAATCTCGGCGGCATCGTGCTCTATTTCACCTGGTTCGGGGAAGTACTGGGTGAGCTCTCGGTAGGCCGTGGCGATGACGTCAGTGGCGGGGGAGAAAGCCACCGCGCGCACGCCGGTCGTGCCGGCGTCCAGGGCGAGAACGAGGTCCATCACGGTCAGGCTAGCCAGACTGGTCGAGGTCACCGTGGTGGTCTACGGCGAAACCTCAGTAATCGCAAGGCCATTGGAGAATAGTGAAAAATGGAGTTGACGCGATGTAATTACAGTGCTGTAATAACACAGCATCTTGCGTCGAACGGTGTAGCAACCACAACATATTGTGGTTTAGGGAGAATCTTCGGGTTGTCCCACTCCCAGCGGCGTCGAGGTGCGTGGTGTCGGAAACGTACAGGAAAAGAGTAAGAGACATGGCTATCGCTCCGCAACGGCTCGGAATTGGACTTCGACGGTTCTTCACGACCGATGACCGTCATCCCTACGACCAGGTGGTGTGGGATCGTCGCGACGCGCGCATCTCGAACTTCCGTGACGGGTCGGTCGCCTTCGAGCAACTCGGCGTCGAAGTCCCTTCGACGTGGTCGTTCAACGCGACGAATATCCTCGCCCAGAAGTACTTCCGGGGAACCCTCGGGACCCCGGAGCGCGAGACCAGCCTCAAGCAGGTGGTCGACCGGATCGTCGACACGATCACCACGTGGGGCGTGGACGGTGAGTACTTCGTCGACGAGGAGGAGGCCGAGGCCTTCCGTGCCGAACTGAAGTTCTTGCTCATCACCCAGCGCGCCGCGTTCAACTCGCCGGTGTGGTTCAACATCGGCGTCAAGGGCGTGCCCCAGCAGGGCAGCGCGTGCTTCATCCTCGCCGTCGAGGACTCCATGCGCTCGATCCTCAACTGGTACACCGAAGAGGGGATCATCTTCAAGGGTGGTTCGGGCGCGGGCGTGAACCTCTCCAAGATCCGCTCCAGCGCCGAACTGCTCGAAGGCGGCGGTACTGCGAGCGGCCCGGTCTCGTTCATGCGCGGTGCTGACGCGTCGGCCGGCACCATCAAGTCCGGCGGCAAGACCCGCCGCGCGGCGAAGATGGTGATCCTGGACGTCGACCACCCCGACGTTGAAGAGTTCATCTGGTGCAAGGCCCAGGAGGAGAAGAAGGCTCGCGTGCTTCGCGACGCCGGGTTCGACATGGACCTTGACGGTAAGGACATCACGTCGATCCAGTACCAGAACGCGAACAACTCCGTTCGGATCTCGGACGACTTCATGCAGGCCGTCCTGGACGACGCCGACTGGCACCTCACCGCTCGCGGCGACGGTTCGACGATCTCGACCGTGAAGGCGCGCCGGATCTGGCGCGAGATCGCCCAGGCCGCGTGGGAGTGCGCCGACCCGGGTCTGCAGTTCGACACCACGATCAACAAGTGGCACACGTCACCGAACACGGCCCGGATCAACGGATCGAACCCGTGCTCGGAGTACATGCACATCGACAACTCCGCCTGCAACCTCGCGAGCCTCAACCTCATGAAGTACCTGGGTGACGACGGTCGTTTCGACGTCGACGCCTTCAAGGCCTCGATCGAGGTCTTGTTCACCGCGCAAGAGATCATCGTGGGCGCCGCGGACTACCCGACCGAGAAGATCGGCGAGAACTCCCGCAAGTTCCGTCAGCTCGGCATCGGCTACGCCAACCTGGGCGCGCTGCTGATGGCGTCAGGCCTCGCGTACGACTCAGACGCGGGTCGCGCCTGGGCGGCGTCGATCTCTGCGCTGATGACGGGCCACGCCTACGCCACGAGCGCGCGCATCGCCGGTCGCCTCGGACCCCACGAGGGCTACGCCGAGAACGCCGAGCCGATGATCAACGTCCTGCGGATGCACCGCGATGCGTCCCACCAGATCGACGCCACGCTCGCCCCCTTCGACCTCTTGCGGGCCGCACAGCAGTCGTGGGACGACGCGGTGGAGCTCGGTGAGCACTACGGCGTTCGCAATGCGCAGGCCTCGGTGCTCGCGCCGACTGGAACCATCGGCCTGTTGATGGACTGTGACACCACGGGCATCGAGCCGGATCTCGGGCTCGTGAAGTTCAAGAAGTTGGTCGGTGGCGGCAACATGTCCATCGTCAACCAGACCGTTCCCCGCGCACTCTCGGTGCTCGGCTACGACGAGGACGCCGCAGCAGCGATCGTCGCCTACATCGACGAGCACAAGACGATCGTCGGCGCACCGGACCTCAAGCCCGAGCACCTGTCGGTCTTCGCGTGCTCGATGGGCGACAACTCAATCCACTACCTGGGCCACGTCAAGATGATGGGAGCGGTCCAACCGTTCATCTCGGGGGCGATCTCCAAGACGGTCAACATGCCCGAGGACGCCACGGTGGAGGACATCGAAGCCCTGCACATGGACGCCTGGCGACTCGGCGTGAAGGCCGTTGCCATCTACCGTGATAACTGCAAGGTGGGCCAGCCCCTCTCCATGGCGAAGAAGGACGCGGACGTGAGTCCCGAGACCGTAGCGCAGGACGCGGCGACGGCCGACCTCTACGCCCGCATCACCAAGCTCGAGGCGGCACTCGAGGCGGCGAAGAACGATACGTCCCACGTCGTCGTCGGCGCGGTACGCGAGCGCTTGCCACGCCGTCGCGTGTCGACCACGTTCGCGTTCCGCGTCGCGGACTGCGAGGGCTACGTCACGGTCGGGGAGTACGAGGATGGGCGGCCCGGTGAGGTCTTCATCAAGGTCTCCAAGCAGGGGTCGACCCTCGCTGGCATCATGGACGCGTTCTCGATCTCGATCAGCCTCGGCCTCCAGCACGGCGTGCCACTGTCGACCTACGTGCGCAAGTACGTCAACATGAAGTTCGAGCCGTCAGGCATGACCGACGACGCGGACCTGCGCATCGCGACGTCGCTGGTCGACTACATCTTCCGACGCCTGGCCCTCGACTACCTAGACCCCACTGAGCGAGAGGAACTCGGCGTGCTGTCAACCAGTGAGCGGCTCCAGCCCACCTTGCCGGAGGTCGCCGAACAAGCGACACCGACCTTGGGCGTGAGCGTCCAGCCCACACTGACCGACGAGGTCGCATCGGCGGCGCCGGCGGTCGTGCGCGAGCCGACCCCCTACCGTCGCTCCGAGAATCGCGACGCGCCGATGTGTTACCAGTGCGGCAACGTGATGCAGCAGGCCGGTTCGTGCTTCGTGTGCTCGAGTTGCGGTGCGACGAGCGGATGCTCGTAATTCCCGGCGGTAGTCTCTTGTTGCACTAGATGCAACAGAGGTGTTCGTTCGTAAAGATGTGCGACGAAGGCTGTAGATCAGGGAGGACGTTCACGGTAGAGCCGTGGCGTCCTCCCTCGTTCGTTGCATCAAGCGGGCGAGCGCTCGTCAGCGATGTCGGAGTCATTACAGCGTGTGTCCTACTTCGAACACACTGGTTTTCCGTGGCCGACTGAACGAGCTCGGCACGTGCTCACCGCTCAGGTGTCCAGAAATCCCTGGCAGTACCCAGCTGCGTCCCAGAGCTCTACCTCGTGCGAGGCTTATACGGGTCAAACGTCGCTTCCCGTGTTTCACGGTGCAGAATACGTGTCACCGAAGCGACGCGAGTTCAGTTCCCACGGTACGTACCTCGTGCAACACGGCACTCGTCGACCAGGGACTTCTACGTCAGGAAATAGAGCACACACCGTTAGAAGTAATGGCGTCGCCCACCGACTGAGTGACCCAACGAACCAAGAATCCACAAGACCAAACCAACGATGAGGGCAATGACGCCGATTGTCCAGATCAACTGAACTCCCGCCAAGTAGCCGATTAGAAGTAACAACAGACCGATGATGATCATGACGTCACGTCAATTTGCGATAGGCGTTGGATGCCAGATGGATTCACTAGTTCGTTGGTCGATCGTGGCGCAGTGTGATGAGAAAAAACCACACCATTGGATTTCACAACGGTTCCATGTACTCGTTCGGACCAAACCATCATCCCGCTCCCTGCTTGATCGTCGACCGGATGGTCGGCTACGGCATGAGCAAGGTCTGGGCCTGTCGCTTCTTCCACTCTAGGCAATCTCCGCTTCGTCGTGACTCCGCTGACGCGAACGTCAACGCTGTGCGGCGACAATGCGCACATTACCGCCAGTTAACGAGATCCTCTCGCCGACTCATGAATGGCTTCGGGTGTAGGGCGACGCATTCGATGACCAGCAACTCCCGCTGAAGCGCCACTCACCGTGATGATGCATGGAGGCACCGTTGGTGGTTGCGTTGTCGCTTCGGGCGGTGAGAGCGTGGGGTGTCCAAGAAAAGAGAAGGACCCCTTCGCTCAACTCTTTGCGTGAGCGCGAAGGGGTCCTCTGAGATGCCCGGAGAC
>JAJYSP010000021.1 GCA_021793515.1 Actinomycetes bacterium
CCAGCCGAGCGTGTTCTTCACGAAGCGAAACATGTTCAATGTCGAAGCGTCGCAGGTAGGCCCGCCAGCAGAGGCCGAGATCGGGCTCAGTGGGTCCCGACCACCACGGCCACAGGGTCTTCTTCACTCCCGTCGAGCGCGTAGGAAGGTGCTCCACCTCAACGCGGACGACATTGCCGCGAATGATCGGCAGCGGACTCGACGTGGCCCAGCGGCCCCGGGCCATCAGCCGGGGGTGTAGCTGGTGCCACACCCGCACGTTGACTCGTCCATAGCGCGAGTCGTGGGTGTTCAACTCCGCCGCGGGCGTGGTCCAGGTCTTGGGGTCAGAGAGGACGAAGCGCTCCGTGACGCGGTGGCCGACCGCGGCCACCCGTTGGTGGGGCCGGATCGAAGTGGAACACTCGTTTGGAACTAATTCGGACGAGGGCCTGGGCGTTCACCATTGACAGTCCGTCACCAATGGCGATGGGGTCATAGCCCGTGTCAAAGACGAACAGCGGTGACGCGCCAGCGCCATTACGTTCTTCGAGCGCCACCACGAAGCGAAGAACCTGGCGAATCGTGGCGTTGGTGGCGTTCGCAGCCGGCACAAGACTTACAGCCGGTTCATTTAGGTTAAAACGCAAGCTGAGCCTCCCTGCCGCCTCATCCTAGGATGGGCGAGTGTTATCCGCCGTCACACCCTTCCACTGGCGCGACGCGACCCAATTGGCTCTCGAACCGGGCGCGATCGCACTCATGGTGCTGGCGGCAGCGCTCTACGCCTGGGGCCAGCACCGGACCCCGAACTGGCCCCGCAGCCGGAGTCTCTACTTCGCGCTCGGCCTGATCGTCACCTTCATCGCGACCGAGTCGTTCATTGGCCGATACGACCGGGCGTACTTCAGCGACCACATGATCCAGCACCTGGCGCTCATCATGATCGCCGGCCCACTCTTCGCTCTCGCCACGCCGCTCGACCTCGCCTACCGGGCTGGGTCTACCCGCCTGCGCGCCGCGCTCGACAGCCGACTCATGACGTTCATCACCGAACCCATCGTCGCCTTCGCGCTCTACTTCGTCTTCATCCCGGTGTCGCACCTGACCGGCCTGTTCAACGAGATGTTGCTCCACGAGTGGATCCACCAGTTCGAGCACCTCGGATTCCTCATCGTCGGGTACCTGTTCTTTCGCGTCGCCTTCGGACTGGAACGCGGTCGGACCATCCACCCCGGTCTTCGCCTCGTCTTCGTGATGGCGGCGGTACCCGTGGACACCTTCACGGGGCTCGCCCTCGCCATGTCCTCGCACAACCCCTTCTCGGCGTACCGGACCCTCGCCCCAATCGGTTCGACCCCGGCGTCGGTGCTCGCCAACGTGCAGTTGGGTGGCGCGATCATGTGGATCGGCGGTGACGCGCTCATGCTGCTCGCGTGCATCCCCATCGCCGTGGCGTGGGTGCGCTGGGAGACTCGACGTACCGTCGAGCTCGACGCGCGACTCGACGCCGAAGGGCTCTGACCTACAACAGGCCGGCCTCGATCGCCAGCGCCTCAAGGTCGGTCTCGGGACGGGCTCCCAGGTGTTTGATGATCTCACCCGCGCAAAGCGACCCGAGCTCGGCCGCCTCGGCCGGGTCGGCGCCGAGCGCGAGGCCGTAGAGGAAGCCGGCGGCGAACATGTCACCGGCCCCGTTCTGGTCGACGACCTCGTCAACCTCGCTCGCGGGGACCGAAACGACCCCGTACGCGGTCAAGACTTCGGCGCCGAGCGGTCCGCGAGTCACGACCGCGAGCAGTCCGAGCTCGTCGAGGGCTTCGAAGGCACGTTCGAGGCTGTCGACCTGGAAAAGGGCGAGGATCTCGGATTCGTTGGCGAGCAGCACGTCGACGTGGTTGGTCACCAGGTCCAAGAAGTCCCGGCGATGGCGCTCCACGCAGAACATGTCCGACAGCGACAGCGCCACCATCGAATCGTGCTGATGGGCGAAGTCCACCACCTTCTGGATGGCCATCTTCGCTGGTGGTAGGTCGTAGAGGTAGCCCTCGATGTAGGTGATCTCGGAGCGCGCGATCAGCCGCTCATTGATGTCCGCCACGTGGAGCCGGTTCGAGGCGCCAAGGTAGGTCGCCATCGTGCGCTGGGCGTCGTCGGTGATGAAGACGTGACAACGACCCGTGGCGCCCTCCTCGGGTGACGCGATCGCGAGGTCCAACTCCACACCCATCGTGCGAAGGTCGTGGGTGAATCGCTCACCGAACTCGTCGTCGGCCACCTTGCCGATGTAGCCACAAGTCCCCCCGAGCGCCGCAATTCCGGCGATGGAATTAGCGACTGAGCCGCCTGACATCTGGATCGTCGGCCCCATCGACGCGTAGAACCGGTCGAGCTGGTCTTCACCGATCAGGGTCATCGACGCCTTGACCAGGCCTAAGTCGTGATACACCTCGGCTGAATCACGGGCGATGATGTCGAGCATCGCGTTACCGATGCCCGTGACCGCGAGCCTCGTCGGCCCCGGCTTGACGCGAAGTGAGACGGGTGTCGGAGGAGTTGTCACTTAGCGAGCGTAGAAGATTTGCCTCTAGTGTTTCCAACTATGACTTCTGCCAATCCCTTCCGCCTGTCACGCTCCGTCGTCCCCCACGCCTACCGGATCTTCCTCACCCCCGACATCGCCGCCGCGACCTTCGCCGGGCGCGTCGAGATCGACGTCACCGTCGCCCGGCCGGTCCAGACCGTCACCATGCACGCGAAGAACCTGGAACTCGGCGCGGCCACGCTCACGAGTCAAGGAACGAGTCATCGCTCCGACACCCCGACCTTCGACCACACCTACGAAACGGTCTCCTTCGGGTTCCACGAGCCGCTCCCCGTCGGCCCGGCGACCATCGAGATCGCCTTCACCGGCGTGCTCAACGACCAGCTGTCGGGTTTCTATCGCTCCACCTACACCGATGACGCCGGCGTCACCCACACGATCGCGACCACGCAGTTCGAGCACTCCGACGCCCGTCAGGCCTTCCCGTGCTGGGACGAGCCGTCATTCAAGGCCACCTACCAGGTCAACCTGACCGTGCCGAGCCACCTCGCGGCGATCTCGAACTCACCCGAGATCGAGAACATCGACCTCGGTAACGGCCAGCGTTCCGTACGCTTTGCCCCCACCATGGTCATGTCCACGTATCTCGTCGCCTTCGTGGTGGGTCCGTTCGAGTTCACCGACGTAGTCGACGTCGACGGCGTCCCGTTGCGCGTGGTCTACCCCGTGGGCAAGGGACACCTCACCGCCCTCGCCCTCGAGGCGGGCGCCTTCGCACTGCGCTTCCTTGGCGAGTACTTCGCGATTCCCTACCCCGGCGAGAAGCTCGACATGGTCGCCATCCCCGACTTCGCCTTCGGGGCGATGGAGAACCTCGGCTGCGTCACCTATCGCGAGACCGCCCTACTCGTCGACCCGGCACGGGCCACCAGCGCCGAGATCCAACGCGTCGCCGAAGTCGTGCACCACGAGATCGCCCACATGTGGTTCGGCGACCTGGTCACGATGGAGTGGTGGGAGGGAATCTGGCTGAACGAGGCCTTCGCGACCTTTATGCAGTTGATCTGCACCAACGCGTTCCGCCCACAGTGGCACATCTGGACCGACCAGGCCGTCATGCGCGACCTCGCGATGCACATCGACGGCCTCGCGACGACCCGCGCCATCGAGTACGAGGTCATCTCCCCCGACGACACCCAGGGCATGTTCGACGCACTCACCTACGAGAAGGGCGGCTCGGTGCTGCGCATGCTCGAGCAGTACCTCGGTGAGCAGACGTTCCGCGACGGCATCCGCCACTACCTGGCCAAGCACAGCTACGCCAACACCGTCACGAGCGACCTGTGGGACGCCCTCGAGACCGTCTCGGGACACCCGGTACGCGAGATGATGGACACGTGGATCCTTCAGGGGGGCCACCCGATGGTGACCCTCGCGAACGGTCAGCTCAGCCAGGCACCCTTCGTCTTGGCGGACTCCGCGAACAAGGGGGCGATCGGCGACCGCTGGCTCGTGCCGGTGCTGACGCGTTCACTCGAGGGCGGCGCGGCCTCGCACCACCTACTTCGCGATGAGCCGATCACGGTGCGTGACGCAGCGCCGGTCGTCGTGAACGCCGGCGGCTCGGGATTCTTCCGATCGCGCTACGGCTCGGCCGAACTCTCGGCGCTCGCGCCGCGCCTCAGCGAGCTCGACGAGCTCGAGCGCGCCACGGTCGTGGCCGACGCGTGGGCACTCCTGTTCGCGAGCCAGATCACGTGGCGTGACTTCGCCGTCGTCGCCTCAGGGCTGGGAGACCAGGACGAGCCGACGACCTGGACCTTCGTCGCGACCGCCATTGACATGGTGCACCGGGCCCTAAAGGGAACTGCACGTGAAGCACTCGAAAAAGAGGTCCGCGGACTCGTCGAGCCCCAGTTCGCACGGCTCGGTTGGGACGAGCGCGAGGGCGAGGGACCCCTCGCCAGTCAGCTCCGCGCGATCGTCATCGGACTACTCGGCACCGTCTGTCACGACAGCGACATCCGCGACGAGGCCCGGCGACGCTTCGAAGCCGGTCCCGTTGACGGTGACCTCGCGCCGATGATCCTGCGGATCGTGGCGGACCAGAACCGGCCCGGTGACTACGACCGGTTCCTTGAGCGTTATCGCCAGGCACCGTCTCCCCAGGAGTCCATCCGATTCCTGTTCGCCCTCAGTTCGTTCAGCGACGAGTCGATCGCGCTCGACGCGGCCGAGCGCTGCTTCAGCGAGTTCCGAAGCCAAGACGCACCACTCGTCTTGCCGCACCTCATGCGCAACGAGACGACCGGTCCCGCCGTATGGCGCTACCTCACGAGCCGTTGGGACGACGCCCTAGCCCAGTTCTCGCCGAGTCACTACGCCCGACTCGCGTCGGGTGTGCCTTCGTTCATCAACGACCCGGCCCTCGCTGACGAGGTTGAGGCGTTCCACCACGCCCACCCAGTGGTTGGGGGCTACCCCGCGACCGTCGAGCAACAACTCGAACGCATGCGCGTCGGCCTGACCTTCGCCGCCGCGATCCGAACGCAGTTCTAGCGCGATGTCCGTGGGCGCGTTCCTCGGGGTCATGGTCCTCATGTTCCTGCTGGAACTGCCCGACAAGACGATGGTCGCGACCATCGTGATGTCAACACGAGCGCGACCGTCGTCCATCGTGATGGGCGCCTCGGCCGGGTTCGTCGTCCAAATGGGCATCGCCGTCGCCGCGGGCAGCGCCCTGACGTTGCTGCCCGCGCAACCCAAGGAGTTCGTCGTTGCGGCGCTCTTCCTCGGTGGCGCGGCCTACCTGCTGTTCGTTCCCGAGAAAGTCGAGGAGCGTGAGGGCGAGCGTGAGGGCGAGCGCGAACGGGTCGGGACTCGCTGGAGAGAGGTCACCACGGCCTTCAGCGTGATCTTCCTCGGTGAGTTCGGCGACCTCACCCAGATTCAGGCGGCCAATCTGAGCGCGAAGACGCACCAACCCGTCGAGGTCTTCGTCGCCTCGTCCCTGGCGATGATCGCCGTCTCGTTCCTCGGCGCCTACGGCGGACGGGCCCTCCAGCGGGTCATACCCCTGCGCTTCATCCGCCTCGCCGGCGGCGGCGTCTTCGCCGTGCTCGGCCTCTACACGCTCGTCCAGGCGTTACGGTGACCTTCGAGGAGCGCCTCGCCTTGGCCGAAACGGTCAATGGCTTCATGCCGCCCGACGAGGGCCGCGCACTCGCGCGCCACGGACTCAAACGAAGCGCCGAGGCACCAGACGGGACCTGGCTCGAGATCGGCGCGTGGTGCGGCAAGTCGGCGGTCTATCTCGGCGCGGCCGCCGCCACCGGTGCGAGCGTGCTCTATTCACTCGATCACCACCACGGCAGCGAGGAGAACCAGGCCGGCTGGACGCATCACGACCCGACCCTCGTCGACCCGTTCGACGGCCGCCTCAACACGTTGCCGGCCTGGCAGCGCACGATCGCCTCCGCGGGACTCGAAGCGACCGTCATCGGACTCGTCGGACCTTCGAGTGTCGTCGCAAACCACTTCGCCCAACCGCTCGACCTGCTCTTCATTGATGGCGGTCACGGCCACGACGTCGCGTGGGCCGACTACGAGGCCTGGACACCCAAGGTCGTCCCCGGCGGCCTGCTGCTCATCCACGACGTCTTCCCCGACCCCGCCGACGGCGGTCGCCCGCCCTACGAGATCTACTGTGCCGCCATCGCCGACCGCTTCGTTGAGCTCGACGCGGTCGGCTCGCTCCGGGTGCTACGCGCCCGCTGAGCGGGGACAGCCCGCTTCGGCCTCGTCAGCCACACGCGCCAGCACGGTCGTGTCGTGGCGGAACAGCCCCGACGCACCCGAGGACGAGGTCAGCGCATCGGCGGCGAGGAGGACCGCCGCGACGGTGTAGCTCGTCACCTCGTGGTCAGGGAACGTCACGGACCCGGGGTACGCGAGCCCCGTCCAGTACGCCCCGTCATCTCGTCGGTGGCGGTTCGTCTGCTCGAAGAGCTCGAGGGCTTCGCCGGTGAGTCCGAGCGCGTCGAGGGCCAGCACGCACTCGGCCGTCTCAGCGGCGGTCACCCAGTCGTTGGTCGACACGCAGCGCACCCCGTAGCCGGTCATCACGTGGCGCTCCCACGCGTCCCTGATACGTCCTTCGCCCGCCTCGCCGGTCAGTGCGCCACTGATCACGGGGTAGTACCAGTCCATGGCGAACTCGTTCTTCGGGGCGAAGGCCCCCGGGTGATGGGCCACCGCATGACCGAGGCGTCCGGCCGCGCGCACCCAGGCCGGACGGTCGCGTCCGAGGCGCTCGGCGAGCGTGATCGCACAGCGCAACGAGTGGTAGATGGACGACGACCCCGTGAGTAGCGCGTAGCCCTCGGGCCGGCCCGCCGCATCGATCGACCACCGGATCGTCCCGTCGTCGAGCTGCCAGCAAAGGACGAAATCGATCGCGCGCTCCACCACGTCAAAGAGTGCCGCGACGAAGTCCACGTCGTCGGTGGCGAGCAGGTAGTGACACAGGCCCGTGGCGACGTAGGCGCACACGTTGGTGTCTAGGCGCGCGTCGGTAACATCCTCGCCGCGGTAGTAATTGAACCAGCTCCCGTCGCCGAGCTGAGTGGCGGCGAGCCAACGGTACGCGGCACGCGCCTCGTCGTGATGGCCCGTCACCGTCAGGGCCATCGCCACCTCCACATGATTCCAGGGGTCACAGTGGCCCCCATCGAACCAGGGCAGCTGACCGTTCGGCCGTTGGAGCCCGGCGAGGAAGTCCGCGCTGGCGGCGACCTGCTCGGCGCTCAAGAGCCCCGGGACACCACCGAGTTCACTCGCGAGGATGGTCACGACGCGGGCTTCTCGAGGTAGTACACGGCGGACTTACCCATCACCGGGGCGAGCACGCGCTCGGCGAGTCGCGTGATCGCCGGGCGCTTCACGATGTCCCAGACGAGCAGCCTGTGGTAAGCCTGCACGAAGCGGTTCTCTTCGTTCGTCGTGCCCACGAGGCACTTCAACCACCAGTACGGACTGTGCAGCCCGTGGGCGAAGCCGTGGCCGCGTACCCGCAGCCCGACCCCGCGCAACCGGTCCTCGATCACCGATCGACGATAGATGCGCACGTGACCGCCGGGGACCAGGTGGTACTCGTCGGACAGCGCCCAGTTCACGAGCTCGGGGAAGAACCGGGGCACGGTGATCGCCATCGTGCCACCGGGTCGCAGCACACGCGCGAGCTCAGCCATGGCCGCGCGGTCGTCGGCGATGTGCTCGAGCACCTCCGAACAGATCACCCGGTCAAAGGATCCGTCGGGGAACGGAAGGTGCAGCGCGTCGCCCTGGACAGCGGCGGCTCGGACCTCGCCGGC
Source organism: Actinomycetes bacterium (assembly GCA_021793515.1). Taxonomy (GTDB): domain Bacteria; phylum Actinomycetota; class Acidimicrobiia; order Acidimicrobiales; family RAAP-2; genus RAAP-2. The sequence goes on from JAJYSP010000021.1 coordinate 7,897, forward strand.
CACCAGCTCGCCCGCTTCGATCATCGCCACGAAGGTCGCCACGACGCCGTCGACCTCGTCGCGCCCGGCGTCCAGGGCCACGACGTCGGCGCCGCGCCGCGCGGCCTCGAAGGCGTGGCGCCCGAACCCGCAGCCGAGGTCGAGGAGTCGCTCACCGGCGACGAGGCCCAGTCGGTCGTAGTCAGCGGTCAGCATCAGTCGAACTGCATCGAGTCGGGCAGGGGACGGTGATTGAGGATCGCGTCGTAGCAGGCCGCGGTCCCTCGTGCGGTGACCTGCCAGGTGAAACGCTCCATGACGCGTTCGCGGCCCCGCGCACCGAGGCGCTCGCGCAGCGAGGCGTCGTCGAGCAGCGAGCGGATCGCGACGAGCAGGGCCTCGGGGTCATTGGGTTCGACGAGCACGCCCGTCTCGCCGCTCACCCCCACCACTTCGGGCAGCGCGCCCCCGGTCGTCGCTACGACCGGCACGCCACAGCTCATGGCCTCGATCGCCGGTAGCGAGAACCCCTCGTAGAGACTCGGGACGATGGCCACTTCGGCCTCGCCGTAGAGTCGCGCCAGCTCCTCGTCGCTCACCCCCGAGATCGTCGTCACGATGTCAGACAGTCCCAGCCGCTCCAGCGCCTGGGCCACGCGACCGCCGGGTCGCGGACGACCGATCACGACGAGCTCGATGTCGCGCTCGATGCGCAGCTTCGCGATCGCCTCGAGCAGGGGGACGAGCCCCTTCATGGGCACGTCACTGCTCGAGGTCACCATGAGCCGACCGGGACGCTTCGCCACATCCGCGTACGGGCGAAAGACGGTGTGGTCGACACCCACGGGTACGACCGTCATCCGATCGAGCGGGACGTGCATCTGGGCGTTGATGTCGACCTTGGAGTTGTGCGACACGGTCAACACGGCGGGCAGTCGTCGTGCGACGCGCACCTGCATTCGCAAGAATCCGAACCAGCGCCGCGTCGTGAGCCGCGCGCGCCGGGACTCGGCGTGGTCGAGAGCGATCGTGCGGTCAACGGTGATCGGATGGTGGAGCGTCTCGAGCAACGGCCAGCCGTCACGGTGCAGGCCGAGGATCCCTGTGCCGAGGCACTGGTCGTCGTGGACGAGGTCGAAATCCCCCCGACGGGCATTCAGGATCCGTCGGATTCGACGCGAGAAGGCGAGCGGCTCGCCGAATCCCGCGCTCAACATCACGGCGAACTCGGTCAGGTCCGCGATCGAGGTGAACTCCGAAGGAGCCGGGATGCGAAACGGGTCGGGGTCGCGATACAGGTCCAGGCCACGCACCGGCGTGAACCCGACGCCGTCATCGAGCTCGGGCCACGGTGGGCCGGCAAAGACCTCGACGCTGTAGCCCAGCGCCACCAGCTCGCGGGTGAGGTGGCGGGTGTAGACGCCCTGGCCACCGCAGCGAGGGTTGCCCCGGTAGACGAGGAACGCAATGCGGTGCTTACCCGGCTCCGCTGCGCGCGCCGGCACCGCGGACGGCAGCGTGATCGCCCGCGAGCGAGTCCAGGATTCCCTGGTCTCGGCAATGGTGTGACGAATCGAACGGGGCACGGGCCAACTTTCGGTCTCGACGAGGACTCATTCTCGCCCAATTCCGCCATCAGCACAAATGCCCCAAGCACGCGTCACGGCACCGTGACTACGCTGCCGGTATGGACTTGACCTACCCCCCCGAAGCCGAAGCCTTCCGCGCCCAGATCCGCGACTGGCTCGCAGCGAACCTGCCCGAGGGCTGGTTCGAACCGGGCTTCTCACTGTCGAGCGCCGAGCGCGCTGCCTTCAACGAGCGTTGGACCGAGAAGTTGTTCGACGGTGGCTGGATCTGTGCCGGCTGGCCGACCGAGTACGGCGGTAAGGGACTCTCACTGCTCGAACAGGTGGTGCTCAATGAGGAGTTCGCCAAGGCCGGCGCCCCGATGCGCGCGGATTTCTTCGGCGACACCCTGGTGGGTCCGACGATCCTGCAGTGGGGCACCGAGGAGCAGAAGCGCGAGTTCATTCCGGGCATCCTGCGCGGATCGATCGGTTGGTGCCAGGGCTTCTCAGAGCCCAACTCGGGCTCGGACCTCGCGAGTCTCAAGACGAGCGCAGTCCTCGACGGTGACGAGTGGGTGATCAACGGACAGAAAGTCTGGACGACCCAAGCCCAGCACGCGGACTACGTCTTCTTGCTGGCGCGAACCGACCCCGCCGCGCCCCAGCACGCGGGCATCAGCTACCTGCTGGTCCCGATGCACCAGCCGGGCGTGGATGTTCGCCCGATCACGCAGGTCGATGGCACCGCCGAGTTCAACGAGGTCTTCTTCACCAACGCCCGGTGCCCACGGGGCAACGTCGTCGGTGGCGTGAACAATGGCTGGAAGGTCGCCATGACCACACTCGGCTTCGAGCGTGGCTCGTCGTCCACGACCGGCTATCGACGATTCCTCAAGGAGTGGGACGCCATCGTCGAAGCGGCGCAACGCCAACCTCACCGTGTCGACCGCCTGACCCGAGACCGCCTGGTGCAATCGTGGTCGAAGATCAAGATCATGGAGATCAATGGGTACCGCTCGCTGACCGACGCCCTCAACGGGACGCACGACGCCGCCCTGCTCGGTGCGTGCAACAAGATGTTCTGGTCCGAGACCCATCGCGAGATGATGGAACTCGCCATCGACGTCCTGGGCATGGAGGGCCAGGTCCTCACGGGTACCCAGGGCACGGACGCCGAGACCGGTGGCCCGCGGCGAGGGCGGGCGGACTACCCCGTCTCGGACTTGCAGGCGTCGTTCTTCTTCTCGCGCTCCGAGACCATCTGGGGCGGCACCGCCGAGATCCAACGCAACATCATTGGCGAGCGCGCGCTCGGTCTGCCCAAAGAGCCCCGGCCTAGCTGAGCGCCTCGGCCACCGGACGACGGACCAGGCCGCCGCGTAGCGACACGAGTAGGCCGACGGCCGTCACCAGCGTCATCGCGGCACCGGTGAAGAGACCGATGCGAGGGTCGCTCTGGGCGATGATAAATCCGATGAGCGGTGCCCCGATGGGTGTCACGCCCATGAAGGCGACGCCGTAGAGGCTCATAACTCGCCCGCGCATCGACTGACTCGAATTCAGTTGCAGGGTCGAATTCGCCGTGGACATGAAGGCGATCGAGAACGCCCCGGTGGGCACGAGCGCGAGCGCCGCCAGCCGCAGCGAGGGGGCGAAGGCCGTCAGCGTCATGAACACCCCGAAGCCGAGCGCGAGACCGGCCAGTAGCTGCGGGGTCGGATTCGATCGATGGGCGATCACGAGGCCGCCCACCACCGCCCCGAGCCCCATGGCCCCGAGCAGGAGTCCGTAGTTGGCCGCGTTTTCTTGGTGGAACGTCACGTGGGCGAAGACTGGCAGGGTCACGGTGAAGTTGAAGGCGAAGGTGCCGATCACCGCCACAGCGAGAATGACGTTACGTAGTTGGGGCGTCTCCATGACGTAGCGCAGCCCGAGGCGCAACTGGCCCTTCTCACGTTCGACGGTCTTCATCGTCATGAAGTCCGCACTCCTCATCAGCGCCAGGGCGACGATGACCGCGATGAAGGACGCCGCGTTGGCGTAGAAACAAGCCGCGGTACCGACGAGGGCGATGAGCGTCGCGGCGATCGACGGCCCGATGAGCCGCCCCGAGTTCATTAGGACACTGTTGAGACTCACGGCGTTGGCAATGAGGTCCCGTCCGACCATCTCCTGAACAAAGGACTGACGCGCGGGCAGGTCAAAGAGGTTGACCACGCCGAGCAAGGCCGCGATGACGTAGATGGAGCCGACGTTGACGTGGTGGGTCGTGACGAGCACACCGAGGACGAGCGCGAGCAAGCCCGCTCCCGACTGGGTCGCGTAGAGTATGCGGCGCTTCTCGTGGCGGTCGGCGACGAGACCCCCGTACGAACCGAGCACCAACATCGGGACGTACTGCAGGGCGACCGCGATCCCGAGGTCGACCGAGGAGCCCGTTATTTGCAACAGCAGCCAACCCTGGGCCACCGACTGCATCCAGGTCCCCGACGTCGAGATCAGCTGGCCAATGAAGTAGAGACGGAAGTTGCGAACGCGTAACGCGGCGAACGTCCGCGATGAGAACGTGGCGACGGCGCTCACGCCTGCTCCAAGATGGTCTCGAGCAACGTGGCCAACTCGCCGGCGCGACGGCGCTCGGCGTCGGGCAGCGCGTCGAGAGCCCGCTCGAGGAACTCATCCTTGCGACGGCGGATCGCCGCCAGCTCGTGGCGACCCGACGCGGTGATCGTCACGCGCTTACAGCGCCGGTCCACGTCGTCGGTGACCCGCTCGATCAGACCGAGACGCTCCATGTCTCGAACGAGATGGGTCACCGAGGGCGGCGAGATCTGTTCGGCTGCGGCGAGGTCGCCGAGCGAGGGGTGCTTGAGTCGGCTCACCACCGCGAGCAGCGACGCCTGAGCCGGCGAGACGCCGCCCAACGCCGACTGGCGCAGCCGTCGGTTCAGCCGTGTAATCGCGTACCGGAGTCGCGTTGCTGTTTCGTTCGTCACCATATCCATTAGTTCACCTAACTAAATAATACGGCAACGGACGCCGCGCGTGACCTCACGGCTTTTATTGTCAATCGGGCTGGATCGGACCGTGCTCGTTCTCGTACTCGCGAATCGTCTCGACGTAGCCCGCGATGTCACTCTCGGCGCTCGGCGAACCGCGTCCGACCTTAGTCAGGTACACCGTCAGCCCTAAGTCACGCAGCACGCCGTCAGCCGCCCGGCGGGCCTGCAACTCATCGACCTTCGCCTGACCCTTCTGCGCGACGTCCTTGGCCACTGACGCCGCTGCCGCCGCCTGCTCCTTGACCTTGTCCATCAAACCCATGGTCACCTCCCGGTCTCACTGCGAAGCGTAGTCCCGCACACCCGCGAGCAACAGCCCTAGAGGGCCCGGTACCGCGGAACATAACCGCCGGTACCGAGGGACATCGAGTCCTCGGGGTCGATCACCTCGTCGACCCCACCGAGGACCTCGGTGACCCAGTCCAAGCGATCGGTCAGAATCCGCGTCACCCCGCCTTGGAGGGTGTCCGAGGAGATCGCACAACTCGAACATGCGCCCTGGAGTTGCACCTCGACTACACCGGTCTCGACGTCGGCGCGCACGAGCACGAGGTCGCCACCGTCGGCCTGGACGGCCGGACGCATCAGGTCGATGAGCGCGTTGAGCGCCTTCAGACGGCTTTGGCGGACCTGGTCGGTTAGTTCTTCCACTGATCCAGTCTGCCGGACCGCGCGCCGGTCGTGACCTCGTGGCCCCCGATACCATGTGCCGATGAGCACGATCGGGCCGCCGCTCGAGGAGATCGACCTCTCGGACATGGCGTTTTGGCGCCGTCCGTGGAACGAGCGAGAGGCCGCCTTCGCCACGCTTCGTGCCGAGCGACCGATCGCTCACTTCGATGAGCCGGTCGTCGAAGGCACGGCCTTCGAGTTCCCGCCGGGACCCGGTTACTACGCACTCACCCGCTACGACGACATCGTGACCGCGTCGCGCCACCCGGAAGTCTTCCTTTCGGGGCCCGGCGCTGTCTCTCAGCTCGATCTGCCCCCCGAGATGGTGGAGTACTTCTCGGGCATGATCTCCACCGACAATCCCCAACACGCGCGCCTGCGACGGATCGTCGCCAACGCGTTCAATCCGCGTACCGTGCGTGCGATCGAAGACGCCATCGATCGCGTTGCCCAGCAAGTGGTGGACGACGCAGTCGACCACGGGACGGGTGATTTTGTCACCGACGTGGCCGCCCCCTTCCCCCTCGCGATCATCGGGACCATGATGGGCATCCCCGCTAGTGAGTACGGCACGGTCCTTCGGTGCTCCAACGTCATCCTCTCGGCAGGCGATCCCGAATACGTCCCCGAGGGAACCGACCCGGTCGTCGCTTTCCTCGACGCCGGGGCGACGCTGACCGGGCTGATGCACGAGCTCGGCGCGTATCGCCGCGAGCACCCGGTCGAGGACATCACGAGCGCACTGGTCAACGCCGAGATCGAATCTGAGCGTCTGACCCAGCAGGAGCTCGCGTCCTTCTTCGTCTTGTTGGTCACCGCGGGTAACGAGACGACGCGCACCGCCATCGCGCACGCGCTCGAGGTCTTCGCGCGCTTTCCAGACCAACGCGAGCGCCTCGTACACGACTTCGAGGGTCTCGCCGCGACCGCGACCGATGAGATCGTCCGGTGGGCGTCACCTGTGATCTGGATGCGACGCACGCTCGCGTGTGACTTCACGCTCTCGGGGGTCGAGTTGCGTGCCGGAGACAAGGTGCTGCTGTTCTACAACTCGGCCAATCGCGACGAGGCGGTCTTTTCTGACCCAACCACCTTTGACGTCGGGCGCTCCCCCAACCCGCACCTCGGTTTCGGCGCACCCGGGCCGCACTTCTGCCTCGGGGCCCACCTCGCACGGCGCGAGATCACGGTGATGTGGCGACGGCTGCTCGGCCAGTATCCAACGATCCACGCGACGGCCCCCGCGATACCACTCGCCTCCAACTTCGTCAACGGCATCAAACACTTGCCGTTCTCGTTCGACTAGTCGGCTCGACGGGCCTCCACCGCCTCATCGAAAGACCGCAGCGCGCGCGGTCCCCAGACGGTCCCCGGACCGCCATTCATCATGATCGCAACACCGATGGCTTCGGCGACCTGCTGACGGGTCACGCCCGCTCGCGCCGCACCGCGCGCGTGAGAGACAACGCACCCGTCGCACTGACGAGTGATAGCCACGACCAGGGCCAACAGTTCTTTAAACCCCGTTGAAAGTTCTCCGTCGGCCATGGCCGCGTGGGAGATCGCCGAATAGCCCTTCAGGACCTCGGGAATCATCGCGCGCAGGTCGAGCGCCGGCTGGCGAAGTTCGGCTCGCACCTCGTCGTTGTGTTCCATATGCACCTCCGTGTCGAGCGTAGCGACTCTCTTTACACTGGCCGCGTGATTATCAACGAGCTCCTCGCCAACAACCGCGCCTACGTCGCCCGTCACGGCCACCAGGTACTGCCCACCGAGCCCCAACGCCACCTCGCGGTGTTGACCTGCATGGACTCGCGACTCGATCTATTCGGAACCCTCGGCCTCGAGCTCGGCGAGGCGCACTTGATTCGCAACGCCGGCGGACTCGCGACCGACGACGCCGTTCGATCGTTGTTGCTAAGCCAGCGCCTACTCGGCACCCGGGCGATCATGGTCATCCACCACACCCGATGCGGACTCGAGTCATTCGTCGAAGAGGAGCTGGCCGACGCGATCACCGCCGACATCGGCTTTCGGCCGCCGTTTCGACTCGGCGCCTACCGCGACGTCGACGCTGACGTCCGCGAGACGGTGGCCGCCCTTCGTTCGAGCCCCTTTGTGGACGGTACCGACGTGCGTGGCTTCGTCTTTGACGTCGACGACGGCTCGCTGCGCGAGGTCACACCAGCGTCTTCTTGAAACCCTGACTCATCTGTTCGAACCCGAGCGCCCGGTAGAACCGGTGCGCGTCGAGGCGCGGATTGCGACTGGTGAGTTGGATGCGATAGCACCCGGCATCGCGCGCGAGCACCTCAGCGGCGCGAAGCATCGCCGAACCGACGCCCCCACCGCGTCGATCGCCGCGCACGTAGACACTCTCGAGTTCACAGCACCAGCCTCCGGTGTGTTGGAAGTGGGGAAAGATGAGCACCTGACACACCCCGACCACGTCGACGCCATCGACCGCGACGAGGACCTCTCCGCCGCGATCGCGCGTCGCGAGTGCCGCGCGCCAGTAGGCGTCGACGTCCTCGGGTCGTTCACTGCCTGGGGCCAGCGTCCCCTCGACGATCAGCGCCACCGCGTCGGGGACCTCGGCGCGTGTTATGGCTCGTACAACGACACTCACGGACGCGGATCGATCGGGGTCAGAACGCCGACCGCCCGTTCGACCGCCTCGGCGGCGTCTAGGCAGAGGTCATCGCGGAACATGGTGCCGACGATCTGCACGCCCGTCGGCAACCCGTTGGCGACGCCGGTCGGCACGCACGCGGCCGGCAGACCCATCAGGTTCGCGGGTAGCACGAAGCGGAACAGCTCCGAGACCGCCATGGCCGAATCCTGGTCGATGATGTCAAAGCCGTGCTCGAAGGGTGGCTGGGTCCAGGTCGGCCCGACGATCAAGGGGTAGGACTCCATGAATTCGCGCCAGGCCCGCTCCACGGCGAATCGCGACTGGTGCATCGCGTAGAGCGTCTCGTCGGTCGCCGGGAACTCCACGGTCGTGAGCTCGAGGAATCGGCGGCCGTCGTCGCCGAGTAGTGGCACGAACAGGGGTGAGGCGACCTTGAGGCTGGTCATCATCAACTCGGTCCAGGCCAGGTACGCTTCGAAGAGCTTCGGCGGTTCGACCTCATCAACCTCGTAGCCCGCGTCCTCGAGGGCGCGTCCGGCGGCGCGAACCCCCTCGGCCACGTCGGGGTGCGTCGCCCCCCCGGTCGGCTCAGGGACCAGGGCAACGCGACGCGCCACCGGGCGACCGCCCAGAGGGACGTCGACGGCCTGGGGGTCTCGCGGGTGCGAGCCCATCACGACCGACAAGCCGAGGCGCACATCGGCCACGTGTCGGGCGAGCACGCCCTCGGCGAGCATGACTTGGGCGTTGATGGGACGTTCGACGGGATCGGTGACGTTGGCCATCGGCACGCGCCCGCGCGACGGCTTGATCGACGCGATGCCACAGGCGTAGGCCGGGTTTCGCAGGGAGCCGCCGATGTCGTTGCCGAGACCAATCGGGCTCATCCCCGCCGCGATCGACGCCGCCTCGCCACCCGAGGAGCCGCCAGTCGTTCGACCATGACGCCACGGGTTGTGCGCGGGCCCGTACAGCGACGATTCAGTGTTGATACGAAGCCCCAGGTCGGGCATGTTCGTGCGCGCGAGCATCACCCCTCCCGCGGCGCGCATGCGCTCGACGGTGGGCGCGTCGCTCGGCGCCACCCGGTCAGCGAGCGCCGCCGTTCCCTCGGTGGTCGCGTAGCCCGTGACGTCAATATTGGTCTTGACGGTAAACGGCACGCCGTGCAAGGGACCCAGTGGGCGCCCGGCGGCCAGTTGTTCATCGGCGGCGTCGGCGGCGGCCAGGACGTCGCTCGGGCGAACCTCGACAACGGCGTTAATCGTGTCGTTCACTGCCTCGATGCGCGCCAGGTGGGCCTCAGCGACGGCGCGCGCGGTCGTCTCGCCACTTCGGATCATTCGCGCGAGCGAACCCGCCGACTCCTGCCACAGTTCACGCGTCATGTGCACCCCCGTGTCTCGACTCAACTCGAGGGTAGCCCGCCAACCGCACACACGACCGCTTCGACCGGCGGTAGCGACTATCGCGCGCCTTCGGCGTGACGTTGGGTACGCGCGACGATAACTCGCGCCACGATGAGCAACACGAGGACCATCACCACGAGAATCAGGCTCGCGTCGAAGGACACGATGTGCGCCTCGGCCGAGGGCTGATTCCAGTCGGTCCAGACGTAGTAGGTCAGGTAGGCAATGGGGTGGTGCAGAATCGACCACGTCGGCAGATTGTTGGTCACGCCGGCGGTGTAGAGCAGCGGCGCAGTCTCGCCGCCGGCGATCGAGAGTGCGATGAGCAGTCCCGTCACGATGCCGGGCAACGCCGACTTCACGACCACTTTACGGAGTGCGTACCCAGTGGACATGCCGAGCGCCTCGGCCCCCTCGCGGTAGTTCGTGGGCACCTGGCGCAACGCCGACTCGGTCGACTTGGCGATGTAGGGCACGACCATCATGGACAAGATGATCAGCGCCGGCAACAGGGAGAAGCCCCAGTGCAGGCCGACGCAGAGCGCGACGTAGCCCACGTAGCCGAGCACGATGGATGGAAAGCCCGAGAGGACGTCCACCGCGATGCGCATGGTGGCGCCGCTCGCCCGTCCCCGACGACTCACCGCGAACTCCGACAGGTGGATCCCAGTAAGAACGCCCACCGTGCCCGCGATCACGAGCACGCCGAGCATCAGCACCGCCGTGCCGACGATCGCGTTGGCGAGGCCACCGCTAGTGCCCTGGGACATTGTCGTGAGGACGTTCCAGCGCCAGTTCGGCACTGCGCGCACGACGACGCCGATGATCAACCACAGGGCGGGACCAACGACGAAAAGCAATGATCCCCAGGTAAAGACCCGGAATCCCGCGGCCTTCGCCCGTCGCCAGCCGGTCTTGGGGTACCCCGTCGTGATGATCGACACGGCTAGGACCGCCCCACCGGCGCGGACATGCGCGAGGACCGCCCGACGATGAAGCGCGCGAGCAGATTGACGACGATCGAGATGACCGCGAGCAGGAGTCCGGCTTCGGCGAGCGTCGAGACGGCAAAACCCGTCCCGTCAGTCGCCGCCGAGTCCAGTTGACTCACGATCGTCGCGGCGATCGTCGTCATGGTCCCGTAGACGTTTGGCGCGATCGCTCCGAGGACCGAGCCCGACACCATCGCGACCGCAATCGTCTCGCCGAGCGCCCGTCCGAGCCCGAGCACGGTGGCCCCGATGATGCCCGAGCGTACCCAGGGGATCGTGACCCGGCGTGCGACCTCCGCGTCGGTCATGCCGAGCGCCTCGGCGCCCTCCTTGGGCAGGGGCGGCACCTGGAGGAACAGGTCTCGGGTCGTCGAGGCAATGATTGGCACGATCATGAGTCCGAGCACGAGCCCGGAGGTGAGCAGGCCTTCGCCGTACCCGACGGATCCCGCGAAGTAGCGCAGTACCGGCACGTTGGGCACATTGTTGGCCACGATCGGGTAGACGTCGTGCGCGAGGAACGGGCCCAGCACCAAGACGCCCCATAGACCGATGAGCACGCTCGGTATACCCGCGAGGATCTCCACGAAGAACCCGACGGGCTGGGCGATCCACCGGGGTAGTCGCTCGGTGAGGGCGAAGGCGGTACCGATCGAGATCGGCAGCGCGATGATGATCGCGATCGCCGACGTCTGCAGCGTGCCCGCGATAAGCGGCCAGGCTCCGTACCGTGCGCCGGCGGGAATCATCACGCCGTGGACGTGCTCGACGCCACCGTAGGTGTTACCGGGCAGCCACGCGGTACTGGTCAAGAATCCGAAGCCGTTCACCTTGATGGCCGGCCACGCCTTGATCGCGAGCACGATCACAACGAACAACAGCGCGCCGACGGGAAGGAGAGACGCGGTGCGTCCACTGACGCGCCAGACGCCCTCTTCGTGTCGGCGAACGAAGCGCCCGATCCGCCGAGACGATGTGTCTCGGCGGATCGGGTCCACGGTCGCAGGGTTGCTCGTCAACACGTTCCTCTCAACCCTGCGTTAACTACTTGATCTCGTGAATCTGCTTGAAGGACTGCACCGCGACGCGGGTGGGCAGCGCTAGGAAGCGGACCTGGCTCAGGTACTGATTGCGGTTGCCGAACTTCGGGCTGATCGCCCACTCGAGCAGCGAACGAACGGCCTGGGCCGTCGACGGGCTCGACTGCTTCTTGTTGACGATGGCGTACTCGTAGTTGATGATCGGGTAGCCATTCTTCACGCGACCGTTGATCATCGAGATCGTGCCGTTGCCGGGGGTGATCTTCGTGTACCCCGTGGCTTCGGCCGCGACCGCTTTCGTGGTGGGCATCACGTACTGACCCGTGCCGTTCTTCAGCTGGGCGTAGCCGAGGCCGTCGCCGAGTCCCTGGGTGAGGAAGCTCACGCCGATGTAGGCAACGCAACCCGGGGTTGCCGAGCAACCCGAGACCATGCCACCGTTACCCTGCTCGGCCAACGAGTTCTTGATCGCGGGCCAGGTGACCGTCGTGCCGTAGTTGGTCGAACCCCATTCGGAGCCGTCCTGACGCGCCAGGTACTGCGAGAACAGGAACGTGTCACCGCTGCCGTCGGAGCGGTGCAGAGCCACGATGGGCAACGCCGGGAGCTTCACGCCGGGGTTGAGCGCCGTGATCACCGGGTCGTTCCAGTTGGTGATCTTGCCGAGGTAGATCTTGGACAAGATGGTGCCGTTCAACTTGAGGTGCGCCGTGACGCCCGGGATGTTGTACATGATCACCTGGTAGGAGATCGCGAGGGGGATGTTCAGCAGGTTGGGCGAGCTCGCAAGGGTCGTCGGTGACAGGTAGGCGTCAGACGAGCCGATGTTCACGGTGCCACTCGCCGCGTCGGCGATGCCAGTGCCCGAGCCGGTGCCGGCGGTGCTGACGGTCACCTTGGGGAAGGCCGCCTGGTAGTCCGGGGCCCAGAGGTTCCAGAGCGGGTAGAGCAAGGTGCTCCCGGTCTCGGAGAGGTTGGCCGGTGCCGGCTTCTCCACGGTGAACATGGCAACCGGCTTGGCCTTGGCCTTGTGCTTGGTGCTGGCGGACGCGACGCTCGTCAGGCCCGCCACAGCGATCGACCCCGCGATCGCGAACGTCGACGCCAGTCGAACGCTCGTACGAATAGTCAACTTCACAACATTCCTCCTAGTAGGCGATGCAGTCACGGTACGCAGCCCAAGTGAACTGCGCGTGTCTCGGCGGTGAGAGCAAACTGATTTCTACGTAATTTCGAAACGCTGGGATTAACCCATCAGTCCGTTCACGTAGCGCGCGGTGTCGGTCTCGCGAGCGTGTTCGAAGACCTGGCTCGTCGGCCCGTGCTCGACGAGGCGACCCTCGTAGAAGAACATCGTGTTGTCCGAGACTCGGCGCGCCTGGCCGAGGTTGTGCGTGACCACGATCAACGTCAGCGCCGGGGTCAACGTGCGCATCAGGTTCTCGACGGACTCCGTCGAGAGAGGGTCGAGGGCCGAGGTCGGCTCGTCGAGCAAGAGGACCTCGGGACCCACGGCGAGCGCACGGGCGAGACAGAGCAGCTGTTGTTGACCGCCCGAGAGACGGTAGGGCGACTCGTTGAGTCGATCCTTGACCGCGTCCCACAGACCGACCTCGCGCAGACGGATCTCGGCGACCACGTCGAGCTGCTTACCCTTGGCGATACCGTGCGCTTTTACGCCCGCCACCACGTTGTCCTTGATCGACATCGGGAACGGGTTCGGTCGCTGGAACAACATGCCGACGCGACGTCGGATAGCGAGCAGGTCCTGGGACGGCGCCCAGATACTCTGTCCGTCGAGCAGGACGTCACCCTCGTGGCGGAATCCCGAGACCCGATCGTTCATCCGGTTGATCGTGCGCAAAAAGGTGGACTTACCCGAACCAGTGGGCCCGATGAGTGCGGTGATCGTCCCGCGGGCGAAGGTCATGTTGACACCATTGAGAATCGCCTTGGGCCCGAAGTGTAGGTTCAAGCCGTTGGTCTCGATGACGTTGGCCGGCCGGTTGGCGTCGGGGTCGAGCTCGGTGAGCAGTGATGCGATCCGATTCGAATCGACGTCGCGCCTGACAACTTCTTCCATGTGCCCTCACACTTCACGAGTTGGTTCGAGCGTAAACAACGTAGGTGAACGCCGGGTGAACGAGACGTAATGCCCGGGCTATTTCTCAGTAGCGCAGTCACAAGGGCCGGGTCGTCGGTTCGCCTAAAGTGACGGGGACAACGAGCGATTGAGGGGACATGCGCATTGGAGTCCTGACCGCCGGCGGCGACGCGCCGGGGCTGAATGCGGCGATTCGGGCCATCGGGCTGATGGCGATACGCGACGGTCACGAGGTGATCGGCATCGCCAATGGCTGGTCCGGCCTGGCCACGCCCTTCGCGGGTCGGCGGCTCAACACCGATGACTTTCGTGGCATCGTCGGACTGGGCGGCACGATCCTCGGCACCGCACGCTACGACCTCGACAATCCCGCCGGGGGCCGCGACACGGTCCTCGCAACCATCGGCGAGCACCTCGACGCTCTGGTGGCCATCGGCGGTGACGGGACCCAGCGGATCTCCAACTGGCTGGCCGACCGCGGCGCCCCCGTCGTCGGCGTCCCCAAGACGCTCGACAACGACCTGCTCGGCACCGACTACTGCATCGGCTTTGACACCGCGATCAGCCTGGTGGCCGAGTCCCTCGACCGTCTCTACACGACCGCCGCTTCGCACCACCGCGTGATGGTCGTTGAGACGATGGGACGTGCGACCGGCTGGGTGGCCGCCCTCGGCGGACTCGCCGGCGGCGCCGACCTGATCGTCATCCCCGAGTTCCCGATGACGATGGACGATATCGTCGCGCACCTGGTCAAGCGCCGCAGCGCGGGTAACGCCTTCTCGATCGTCGTGGTCGCCGAGGGGGTCAACCTGCGCACGCTCGGGGGCACCGAGCTCGGCGAGCTCTCCACCGAAGGGGTCCGAGGTGTCCGGCTCGCCACCCGCGGAGTCGGTCAGTTCGTCGCGTCACGTATCGACGAGCACGGGGGCTTCGAGGTCCGCACCACGGTCCTCGGTCACCTCCAGCGCGGTGGCAGCCCGACGGCCCACGATCGAATCTGGGCCACACGAGTCGGTGCGGCCGCCTACGAGGCGGTGATCGCGGGGAACTTCGGCAAGATCCCGCTCGTTCGCGGCGGGGGTATCGAGCTCCAACCGCTCACCGTCGTGGCCGAGGGCCAACGCCGGGTGTCGCGCGAACTCTACGACCTCTGCGCGGCCTTCTTCTAATTCGTCGCCGGCGCGAGCTGGCCCAAACGGTAATGGGTCCGACACAGCACCTCGTAGTGCACGTCACCGGCGGCGACGTCGCCGTAGTAGAACTGGTCGCCCGAGCGCGCGACCACACCGCCGACGACTCGCGCGTTGCAGCGCCCCCGGCGGCCGCACCAACACGATGAGGTCAACGGCAGCTCGTGAGCCCAGTCCGCGATCGCGAAGAGACGCGCCGAGCCCGGGAAGATGTTCAAGAGGAAGTCCGACGAGAGACCAAAGGCGTGCACGTCGACGTCGTGGTCGTCGACCAGACGCGCGAGCTCGTCCACCTGCTCGGCGCTGGCGAACTGCACCTCGTCGATGACGAGGATCCGTACCGTGCGCGCGAGCAGTTTCTCGATGGCCTCGCCCAGGTCGGCGCCGGGGTTCACCGCTTCGGCCTCGGCCTCGATGCCGATCCGGCTGGTCACCATGCCCGTCGCACTGCGATCCCCGAACGTCCACAGCGCGACGTCGCTGCGACCCTGGCGCAGTTGCCAGCACAACTGCAACGCGAGGGTGGACTTGCCAGCCGCCATCGTGCCGTACGTGAAGGTCAGCTCAGCCATCGTTCCCCATTCCGGGCAATCACCTTACTTCCCCGCCGTCCACGTTCCGGGGCCTCGCTAGATTGGGGCGATGGACTACTCCGTACGGGCCATCGCCTACATCCGCAACGACCGGAGCGAAGCGCTCGACGACAACTGGGACGACGTGCTCAGCACTGTCGAACTGGCGACGGACGTCCCCAGCGAGGCCTTGCGCGGCCTCGAGGAGTTCTCGCACGTCGAACTGATCTTCTTCGCGGACTGGGCCGAGGACGTGCCGCCGGCGCCGTGGCATCGGCGGCCTCGTAGCAACCCGAACTGGCCCGACGTGGGCGTCTTCGCCCAACGCAACAAGGACCGCCCGAACCGACTGCTGTTGACCACCCTGCCCATCGAAAGTCTCGCCGAGCGGTCCTTCACCGTGCGCGGCCTCGACGGCATCGACGGGACGCCCGTACTCGATATCAAGCCGGTGTTCCAATGGAGCGTCCCGCGAGGCACGCTCGCGACACCGTCGTGGAGCGACGAGCTCGGAGAGACCTACCGCTAGGTCTTCGACACCGCGTCATCACAACCGGGTCCCACCCTCCGGCCCGGTCGACTCACTGGCCAAAGTCGTCGGGCATCTGGATGGCCACGACCTCGCCGGTCACCGTCGGCTCATCCCCCGCCCACAGCGTGGAGGCGATGGTTACCTTTCGACCTTTGATCTCGGTTACGCGGCCGCGGATCTGGAGCGTCGGCCCGAGTGGGGTCGCTGCGGCGTAGCGAACGTAGAGCGACCCGGTGACGAAGCGCAACGCCGGGAGCGAGTCCATGTCTCGACCCTCGTCGCGGTACATGGCGGCGGCCGCCGTGCCTGTGCTGTGACAGTCGATCAAGGACGCCAAGAGTCCGCCGTAGACGAAGCCGGGGATCGCCGTGTGGAAGGCGGCCGGCGTGAAGGTCGTGAGGCTCTCGTCACCGTCCCACACTGTCTTCAGTTGATAGCCGTGCTCGTTCAGTCGCCCACAGCCGTAGCAGTGGGCCAGGTGCTCGGGGTAGTAGTCCTGAAACGCCTTCATCACACCTCCATCGTCGATCGGGGCCGCGGCACCCGTCTTGCATCATCCTGGGCAGCCACGGCTCAGGACCTCACTTCGAGCCAGGCGTCGAGCCGCTCGCGGGTGGGGGCCTGGGCGGGACCGAACGACTCGATCGCGATCGCAGCCGCGGCGTTAGCGCGACGCGCCGCGTCACGCGCCTCGAACCCGGACGCCAACCCCGCGAGGAAGACGCCGTTGTGCGCATCCCCCGCCCCGTTGGTGTCGACAATCGTCACGTCGTAACCCGCGACCCGAGTGAGCTCACCGTCGGCGCCGACCAGGCAGCCGGCCGGCCCGTCGTGGACGACCACGCCCGCACGCACCCGCTCGAGCAGCACGCGCGTCGCGGCTTGGAGCTCCGCTTCGCTCGCGAGCGCACGACACTCACTCGCACTCGCGAGCAGCCAATCGGTGCGCTCGAGCACGTCGTCGAGCACGGCGGGCGCTGCGTCACTGAAGCGTGCGCCCGGATCGAAGGCCACGACGACCCCCTCGGGGATTGTGCGCACCCACGGCGCGATGACCGCCGCGAGTTCCGGGTGCGCGAGGTTGTACCCGGAGAGGTAGAGGTAGTCGCCGGATCTGAGCTCGAGTTCGGTCAGGGACGAAGCACGCAGTCCGAGCTCGGCGCCGGGCGCCGTGATGAAGGTCCGTTCGCCGTCCGCGTCAACGACGACGACGCAGACACCGAGGTCGTCATCCCCCTCGAGTGGCCCGTGGGCGATCCCCTCGGCGTCCAGGCTCGCCCGGGCGAGCTCGGCGAAGGGGCCGCGACCGAGCCGACCGCCGTACCGGGCATCCATACCCTGACGCGAAGCGGCCGCGAGCACGTTGAAGCCGCCGCCAGGAGACAACGACGACCAGGAGCTGCGCACGTCGCCACCGCGCTCGGGGAGCTCTTCCACGCGCAAGGTCAGGTCGACGAGCACGCTGTCGAGGACGACGAGTCCCACGTCTACTCGTGCTCGGCGAGGAAGGCACCCACCACGTCGCGGTAATGCTCGGGCTCCTCGACGAATGGCATGTGACTCGACTCCTCAAAGACCGTCCAGCGTACGTCGGCGATGCGGTCATAGAAGGGTTGGACCGTCGCCGGGGTCGCCTCATCGTGTCGGCCCGAGATAAGCAGCGTCGGTGCGACGATTGCGTCCAGCCGTTCGATGATCGACCACGTGCGCAAGCTGCCGATGCAGTAGAACTCATTGGGTCCGTTCATCGTGTGGTACACGGTGGGGTCCTCGTTGAGTTGGGTCATGGTGGCGACGACCTCGGGCGGGTTGGGCAGCACGCGACAGACGTGGCGGTCGTAGAACACCTGGGTCGCCGCGAGGTACGCCGGGTCATCGGTCGTGCCGTTCGCCTCGTGTTGACTAAGGGCATCGCGCACGTCGCTGGGAAGGTCTTGGCGGAGCCGGTTCGCCTCGGCGACCCAGAGGTCCATCGAGGCCGGCGAATTGCTGATCACAAGTGACTGGAGCCCGGAGGGTCGCGTGACGGCGTACTCGGCACCGAGCATGCCGCCCCAGGACTGGCCGAGCAAGTGGTGGGGTCCCACGTCGAGCTTTTCCAGCAGGTTCGCCAACTCCTCGAGGAATAGTTCGACCGTCCAGAATTCGGCGCCCCGGTCCCTGAGGTGGGTCGAGTTGCCACAGCCGAGTTGGTCGTAGTGGATCACCGGCCGTCCAGTCGAGGCGAGGCCAGCAATCTCGAGGAGGTAGTTGTGCGCCGCGCCAGGCCCGCCGTGTAGGACCACGAGTGGGACCTGTCCCCCATTGAGGTCGCCCGTGACCCGGTACCAGGTCTCGTAGCTACCGAAGTCGACGGTGCCCGTGCGTGACGGATCGAGGATCATGAGGCGACCTTAACGCACAGGTCACGCTGCATAAAGCCGGTGACCCGAGTGATTTTTAGCGAGTCATTATGTTGTGGCGTCGTTCACCGGCAACGGCGTTGGTAGCGTTGCGTTGCACGTTTTCGATGCTCGACGACACGAGGCACCGCTCAACCATGGCACGACGAACCCCCCTTCACGCACGGCCCCGCGAGCGCTCGCGCACGACCCCCGAACGTGGCGTGCGCGGTCGATCACGTCGCCCCGGCGTCGAAGGGAACACCCGCCTGACGAGTTCGTTGGGCGCGGTCCTGCTCGTACTGCTCTTCCTCGAGGGCCTCACGATCGTCAGCATTGGTTCGCTGCTCACCCCGCACATCGTCATCGGGGTCCTACTGATCCCGCCGGTGCTGCTCAAGATCGCGTCGACCTCGTGGCGGATGGTCCGGTATTACATGGGCCACCGCGAGTATCGGCGTAAAGGCCCACCCGCACCACTCTTACGGATTCTCGGCCCCGTCATCGTGGTACTCACGGTGGTGTTACTCGCCTCGGGTGTCGGACTGGTCGTCGGTGCACCCACCTCGTGGCGCCCACAACTGTTCACCATTCACCGGGCGTCGTTTGTCCTGTGGTTCGCCGCGATGGCCATTCACGTCCTCGGACACCTCGTCGAGACCGCTCGATTCGCACCGCGCGACTTCATTCCCTACACGCGACGTCAGGTGAACGGCGCGTCATCACGTCAGTGGGCGCTCGCCGCGGCGTTGACCCTCGGCGTGATCGCCGCGTTCGCCGTCCTGCCCTACGCCGCGAACTGGCGCGCCAGCTTCTTCGGCTGATCTACTGACGCGCGAGTGGTACCGAGCCGCCGGGCTCGACCGAAACGACACGCGCGGTCGCCTCGCGGTCCACGAGGTGCCGTGCCACCTCCTCGGGTGTGCCCGCCAGCAGCGGGAACGTTCCGAAGTGGATCGGCGTGAACCTCGAAACGCCGAGCAGCATCACCGCGTACGCCGCCTCGCGCGGCCCCATGTTGTAGTGACCGTCGATCGGCATCAGCGCGATTTCGGGCGCGTAGAGCTCGCGAATCAGTGCCATGTCCCCGAAGACGTTGGTGTCGCCTGACACGTACACGGGCCCGCCACTGCCCTCGGGCAGGTGGGCGATGAAACCGACAGGGTTCCCGCCGTAGATGTTGGCCACTCCTTCGCCAGCCGCCACCCCACAGGAGTGGTCCGCCGTGACCATGGTCAGCCCGACGTCAGCGACCCGCACCGTACCGCCCTTATTCATCTCGACAATGTTGGCCAGGCCCTGCGTCGCGAAATAGGCCGCCATCTCGGGCACGCACACCACCGTGGCGCCAGTGGCCAACGCCAAGGGGACCACCGAGCCCATGTGGTCGAAGTGACCGTGGGTCACCGCGATCACGTCAACCGGCCCGACGCCGTCCATCGACACCGGGCTCTTCGGGTTCTCGAACCACGGGTCAAAGACCACCCGCGTCCCCGTCGACGTCACCATCAGCACGGTCGCGTGCCCTAACCACGTCAACGTCCCCGGCTCGCCGACCCGCCCCGCGCCCATCAATTCCTCACTCATCGTGTCCATGTTCCGCCTCCACCTCTCGGTCGCTGTCTTCACGATAGGGCGACGTCACCGGGGGTGTCGCACAGCGACCTACCATGGCCAGCAAAGGAGGTCACTGTGCTCATTGTCACGACGAACGACCTGCCCGGCTACCGGATCACCAAGGTAATCGGTGAGGTGAACGGGCTCACGGTGCGGACCCGCAACGTCGGCGCCCAACTCGGTGCCGCCTTGAAGGCGATAGGCGGCGGCGAGCTGCGCGGGCTCACCCAACAGCTCCAGCAATCCCGCGGCGAGGCGCTCGACCGTATGTCCGAGACCGCCCAGGCCCTGGGCGCGAACGCGGTGCTCGCGATGCGCTACGACTCGAACGAGTTGGCCAATACCTACCAGGAGATCCTGGCCTACGGCACGGCGGTCGTCGCCGAACCCGTCGACTGAACCACCGTGATCCCGATCCTCACCACCACCGCGATGCGTCGCGCCGACGCGCGCGCGGTGGCACGCCGCGGGGTCGACGCCCTCGTCCGTGACGCTGGTCTGGCCATCGCGCTGGTCGCGAGCGAACATCTGCACTCCACCTACGGCGCGCGCATCGCCGTCGTGGTCGGCCCGGGACTCAACGGCGCCGACGGTCGCGTCGCGGCCGAACAATTGCGTCGGCGTGGTGCGCACGTCACCATCATCGAGGTCGCCGAACAGCCCCCGGCCCTGCGGGGCTTCGACCTCGTCATCGACGCGGCCTTCGGCCTGGGGTGCTCGCGGCCCTACCGCGCGCCCCACGTACCTCCGACGACCATCGTGGTCGCGGCCGACCTCCCCTCGGGCGTCAACGCCGATACCGGTGAAGTGCTCGGCCAACCGATGAAGGCGCACGTCACCGTCGCGCTCGGTGCGCTCAAACCCGCACACGTCACCGGACACGCGGCCGCCTACGTCGGCGAACTACGGATGTTCTCCCTCGGCATCGAGAGCGACGACAGTGACGGACTGCTCGAGGCGAGCGACCTCGCCGACTTCGTGCGCTGGAACCGCACCGACCACAAATGGCACCACGCCGTGGACGTGATCGCCGGCTCGACCATGATGCCGGGGGCGGCCGACCTGGTCACCCGGGGGGCCCTCGCGGGCGGTGCGTCAATGATTCGACTCGCGACCCGCGGTGAACTGGGTGGACACGTCGCCATCGCGAGCGAGGTGGTTCGAACCGACGGTCCACCCGACACGCGCAGTCGCGCGGTCGTGGCCGGACCCGGCCTCGGCCGCGACGCGGTCGCGTGGCTCGCCACGCGACTCAGCGACGTGCGCGTCCCAGTGGTGCTCGACGCCGACGGCCTGGACGAATCGGTGCTGGCGGTGCGACGAGGCGAACCCTGGGTGCTCACGCCCCACGACGGCGAATACGAGCGGCTCGTCGGATCGAGCCCGTCCGCCGATCGACTCGACGCGGCGCGCACCCTCGCGCGCGCGAGCGGCTGCGTCGTACTGCTGAAGGGACCCACCACCGTCGTCGCGGGTCCCGACGGCCACGTACGTGTCATCCAGTCCGGCACCAGCGCGCTCGCGACCGCCGGCACCGGTGACGTGCTCGCCGGTCTCGTGGGTGCGAGCATCGCGCGCGGCCACGACCCCTTCGACGCCGCTGCCCTCGGCGCGTACGTGCACGGGGCGGCGGGATCTCGACTGTCGAGGTACGCCCGCTCGTCGGACCTGCCCGCCGCGATCGGCGAGGTGTTACGCGCGCGTTAGCGGCGTCACTGAGTAGGGCCGATGTGAAAGTCGCGGCTGTGCTTGCGGATCTCGCGGCGCGCGATCGTCATCTTGTGAACCTCGTCGGGGCCGTCGGCGATGCGCAGCGTCCGGATTCCCGCGTACATATGCGCGAGTGGCGTGAACTGGGTCACACCCGCGGCGCCGTGCACCTGGATCGCCCGATCGATGACCTTGAGCGCCATGTTCGGCACGGCTACCTTGATACCGGCGATCTCAGCGGCTGCACCCTTGTTACCGACCGTGTCCATGAGGTGCGCCGTGTGCAGCACGTACTCGCGCGCCATATCGATCTCGATGCGCGACTCGGCGATCCAGTCCTGGATGAGTCCCTTGTGGGCGAGGCTCGTCCCGAAGGTCTGACGCTCGAGCGATCGGCTCACCATCAGCTCGAGTGCCCGCTCGGCGACGCCGATTGTGCGCATGCAGTGATGGATCCGTCCCGGCCCGAGGCGAGCTTGGGCGATCGCGAAGCCACCGCCCTCCTCGCCGAGCAGGTAGTCCACGGGCACGCGGACATTGCGATAGATGACCTCGGGGTGGCCACCGCGCTCGTCGTAGCCGAAGACGTGGGGCTCGACACCGATCTCGACACCGGGGGTGTCACGGGGAACCACGATCATCGACTGCTGACGGTGACGGGGAGCGGACGGATCGGTCTTACCCATCACGATGAGTACCTTGCAGCGTGGCGAGCGCGCCCCGCTCGAGAACCACTTGCGCCCGTTCAACACGTACTCGTCGCCGTCGCGTTCGATTGACAGGCCGATATTCGTCGCGTCCGAGGACGCGACGTCAGGTTCGGTCATGGAGAAGGCGCTGCGGATCTCGCCCGCGAGCAAGGGGGCCAACCACTCAGCCTTCACGCGCTCAGAACCGTATAGGTTCAAGATCTCCATGTTGCCCGTGTCCGGGGCGTTGCAGTTCATGGCCTCGGAGGCGAACGAATAGCGACCCAGCTGTTCGGAGATCGGCGCGTAGTCGAGGTTCGACAGCGGTGTCCCAGGACTGTCGGCGTTGAGGTGGGGCAAGAACAGGTTCCACAGCCCGCGCTCGAGTGCCTGGGACTTGAAGCGGTCGAGGATCGGCGGGTACCCGTCGATCCCGAGCTCCTCTAACTGGTCGTAGTACGTCTGCTCGTTCGGCTCGATGACGTGTTCGATGAATCGATGGACGGACTCTTGAACCTCGAGACCTCGATCGGAAAATGCGTACGGCACTGCTACCACCCTTCGTTGACGAAGCCCACCTCGAACGTAGGCTAGCCAAGGCGCCGAGGGGCGTTCGTCCTCACTAGTAGCGGACGCGACGCCCCGCGACCACGCCACGACGCACGTCGTCGGGGGCCATCAAGGCGAGCGCGAGCTCCGCGACGTCGCCGTCGTCGGGACAGCACGCGCTGAGCCGGTAGAGCAGCTCGGGATTCCTTGAGCGGGTGACCGCGTTGCGGATGGCCACGTCGATCTGGTGGCGCCACGAGGCGATCTCGGGGCTCTCCGAGCTCGCGAGCAGTGAACCGCGGTAGAGCTCGACGGCGGCGTTGAGGTCACCACTCGCCAGGGCCCGCAGCACCCGCACGTGATCGGCGTCGACGCGTCCCGTGAGCCGGTAGGGCCGTGACGCGATGACCTCACCGATCAGTTGGCGAAGGTGTGACAACTCGGCCTTCACTGTCGTGAGGCTGATCGGTTGGTCACCGTAGACCAGCGCCGTCAGTTCATCCAGCGTGAGTCCCTCGTCGTGCATGGCGAGCACCGCGAGCAGCTCGAGCTGCCTCGGACTGACGCGAATGGGCCGTCCGTTCACCGACACCGACGAGGCACCGAGCACGCGCAGCACGAGGTCACCGCGTGACTCGGGCGAGTCCACGACGACCGCCGCCATCGGGTCGCGGGCCAACTCGTACTCGACGTTGCGCGCCAGGGCTCGGACCATCGTGAGCAGCGAGGGGTTGAACTTGCTCCACAGCGACGAGACGTCGATGACCCCGAGCGAGCGGCCGTCGAGTGGATCGATGATCGGGGCCGAATAGCAGACCCAGTCGTGCACCATCGGCGCGTAGTGCTCGGCCGAGAAGACCGTCGCCGGTCGGCCCAGCTCGTGGGCGAGCGCGAGGGCGTTGGTCCCCACGGACCCCTCGCTCCAGCATCCGCCGAGAGCGAAGTTGACGGCGTCGGCGTTACGGCGCATGCGACGACCCCCGGCCAGCCAGGTGATGGTCACCGTCTCGTCGGTGAGCGCGGCGACCAGGTCGCCGTCGGCGGTGACGTCACGCAGGTCGTCCAGAATCACTCGGCTCGCCCGGCCCAGCCGCGACTCGGCGAACTGGGCGGTCGCGGTCACCGGGTCGACCATCGGCGCGAGCGCGAGGTCCACCGGCACCGCCTGCGCTGATCGCTGCCACGAGGCGAAGACCTCTGGGCGCGCCGCACTCGTCGAGCCGTGCGCCCCCACGACGTAGCGCCACAGCGCCTCGGCGTCACCTCGACGCTCCTTCAATTCGCGATTCACGTCCCAGCCCCCATCGACGAACCCCGCCTGCTGCGAACGATACCGCGCGACCGGCGCTCGCGATAGGGCCCCCGACGCCAACCTTTTTCCAACCTCGTCGCCCCTACCATTCGCCCGTTGCGAGACGCGCAACCGATGTTCGGCGCACGCGCCAGGTAAGAAATTGGGGGGATCATGCTCTACGACGTTCCCGGCTCCGCCGGTAGTCCAGTCACCGTACAGCCCACGTACGACAACTTCATCGGCGGTCGATGGGTGCCACCGGTCGACGGGAAGTATTTCGACAATGTCACGCCGATAACCGGCGAGGTCTTCACGAAGATCGCGCGCTCGAATGCCAAGGACATCGAGCTCGCCCTCGATGCCGCGCACGCGGCGAAGGACGCGTGGGGCGCGACGAGTCCGGCCGAGCGCTCGCTCGTGCTGCTGCGCATCGCCGATCGACTCGAGGCCAATCTCGAGGCCATCGCGATCGCCGAGTGCTACGAGAACGGCAAGCCGATTCGTGAGACCCTGGCGGCCGACATCCCGCTCGCGATCGACCACTTCCGTTACTTCGCCGGCGCGCTTCGCGCCCAGGAGGGCTCAATCGGCGTGATCGACGACACGACGGTCGCGTACCACTTCCACGAGCCGCTCGGCGTGGTCGGTCAGATCATCCCCTGGAACTTCCCGATTTTGATGGCCACGTGGAAGGTCGCACCGGCCCTCGCCGCGGGCAACTGCATCGTGCTCAAGCCGGCCGAGCAGACGCCCTGGTCGATCCTGAAGGTGGTGGAGCTCATCGCGGACCTGCTCCCGCCCGGTGTGCTCAACGTCGTCAACGGCTTTGGCGTCGAGGCGGGCAAACCACTCGCGTCGTCGCCGCGCATCGCCAAGATCGCCTTCACCGGCGAGACGACGACCGGTCGACTCATCATGCAGTACGCGTCCGAGAACATCATCCCGGTGACCCTCGAGCTCGGTGGCAAGAGCCCGAACATCTTCTTCCCCGACGTCATGGCGGCCGACGACGACTTCCTCGACAAGGCGATCGAGGGCCTGGTGCTCTTCGCACTCAACCAGGGCGAGGTCTGCACGTGTCCGTCGAGGGCGTTGATCCACGAATCGATCTACGACGAGTTCATGGAGCGATGCATTGCCCGAGTGAACGCGATCACCCTCGGCAACCCGTTGGACACCGAGACGATGGTCGGCGCCCAGGCGTCCAACGACCAGCTCGAGAAGATCCTCTCCTACCTCGACATCGGTCGCAGCGAGGGCGCCGAGGTGCTGGTGGGCGGTAGTCAGCGCCAGGTCGCCGGCTGTGAGGGCGGTTACTACGTCGAGCCGACCATCTTCAAGGGCCACAACAAGATGCGCATCTTTCAAGAGGAGATCTTCGGCCCCGTGCTCTCGGCGACGACGTTCTCTTCGACCGAGGAGGCGATCGCCATCGCGAATGACACCCTCTACGGGCTGGGCGCCGGACTGTGGACCCGCGACGTCAACACGGCTTACACCGTGGGCCGGGCGATCCAGGCCGGGCGCGTCTGGACGAACTGCTACCACCTCTACCCCGCCCACGCCGCCTTCGGTGGCTACAAGGGTTCGGGGATCGGTCGCGAGACGCACCTGATGATGCTCGACCACTACCAGCAGACCAAGAACCTGCTGGTCAGTTACTCACCGCACAAGTTAGGGTTCTTCTAACCATGAACGAACTTCGTCGCGTCGACATCACCGACGAGGCGGCGGCACTCGTCGCCCGACTGGTGGACCAGCACGGACCGCTGCTGTTCCACCAGTCGGGGGGCTGCTGTGACGGTTCGAGTCCGATGTGCTACCCGCGCAACGAGTTTCGGATCGGCCAGCGAGACGTCTACCTCGGCGAGGTAGCCGGGACACCGTTCTACATGGGCGCCGACCAGTTCGAGTACTGGAGCCACACGCACCTGCTGGTCGACGTCGTGCCCGGACGCGGTGGTGGCTTCTCGCTCGAGGCACCCGAAGGTGTCCGTTTCCTGATCCGTTCGTCGGTCTTCACCGACGACGAGATGGCAGCGCTCGCGCCCATCGAGGTCGGCGACCACCACACCGACTGACCGACGCCGCCGCGACGCGGCCGTGGTCTGTCGGGACCGGACCCGGCCGCCACGATTGACCACTGCTACGCTGCGGCCGTGCGCTTCTCGAACGAGCACGACGCCTTCCGATCGACCGTCCGGTCGGTCGTCGAACGCGAGATCAACCCCTACGTCGACGAGTGGGAACGCTCGGGGATCTTCCCGGCGCACGACCTCTTCCCCACGCTCGCCTCCTACGGGCTCCTCGGTCTCGAGTACGACCCGGCCTACGGCGGCGAAGGGGCCAGTCACCTGTTCTCGCTCATCGCGGGCGAGGAGTACGGCCGCATCGCCGCCGCCGGCGTCGCCATGGCGATCGGTGTCCAGACCAGCATGGCCACACCGGCCCTCGCCCAGTTCGGTTCACACGAGCTGAAGCAACGGTTCCTCGCCCCCGCGATCGCGGGCACCGCGGTCGCGGCGATTGCGGTCACCGAACCCGACGCGGGCAGCGACGTCGCCGCGATCACCACTCGAGCCGTTCGCGATGGCGACGACTGGGTCATCAATGGGCGCAAGCTCTACATCACCAACGGCACCCAGGCCGACTGGGTCTGCCTGCTCGCGCGAACCTCAGCCGAGGGCGGGTATCGCGGGATGTCCCAGATCATCGTGCCAACCTCGACACCCGGTTTCAGCGTGGCGCGCAAACTCGACAAGCTCGGCAACCGATCCTCGGACACCGCCGAGCTCGTCCTTGACGACGTACGCGTACCGGTCGAGAACACCATCGGTGAACCGGGACGGGGATTCGAACAGCAGATGCGACAGTTTGTCGTCGAACGCATGAGCGCCGCCTACTCGATCGTCGGACAGTGCCGCTACGCGCTCGAGCGGACCCGCGACTACCTCCTCGAGCGCACCGTCTTCGGCGAGCCGCTCGCGACCAGACAGTACGTCGCGTACCGCCTCACCGAGCTCTCGGCGCGCGTGGACCTCCTGCGCAGCCACAACCTGCAGTGCGCGAGTGACCTGATGACCGGGGAGGACATCACCCGGGCGGCGACGGTCGCGAAGCTGACCGCCGGGCGACTCGCGCGTGACGTCGCGGACCTCTGTCTGCAGTTCCACGGCGGCGTGGGCTACATGGAAGAGACCTGGACGGCCCGGTTCTTTCGCGACATGCGTCTGTCCTCGATCGGTGGTGGCGCCGACGAGGTAATGCTGAAGGTGCTCGCCCGACTCGACGGCTACCCGATGTAGCGCAGTTTCGACCTCGAAAGGACTTCGAGTGAAGCCAGACCTCTCCGGACTCTCCCCCCTCGACGTGAACCTCGCCACGCGCGCGTGCGTCGGCGACGCCATCGGACGCTCGGCGGCCATGTTCCCCGACCGGGTCGCGGTCCTCGACCGCGCAGAACCGGTCACCTACCGTCAACTCGACGAAGCGGCCGAAGCGCTCGCTGTGTCGTTACACCGAATCGTCGACGAGCGCCAGACGCCCGTGACGATGCTGATGGGCAACTCGTGGCGGTTCCTCGCCACGTACTTCGCGTGCGCGAAGGCGTCCCTCGTGGCCATGCCGGTCAACGTAACCCTCGCGCCCTCGGACATCGAGTGGATTATCACCGACGCCGCGTCACCCGTCGTCGTCGTGGACGCCGCCTTCGTCCCGATCCTCGATGGCCTGCTCACAGAACTCACCACGGTCACGACGGTGATCGTCGTGGGTGACGCGTCACTCGCCAACACCCGCGTCACGACCCTTCGCTGGGACGACCTCGCGGTCGGCGATGCTGCGCCCCTCGCCGTGCTCGTGGAGGATCGCGACACGGTCCAGTGCCTCTACACCTCGGGCACCACCTCACGTCCGAAGGGCGTCCTCGTCAGTCACCTCAGCGTGCTCGTCGCCAGTCTCACCAACGCCCTGATGATGGAGCACCGTTGGGGGACGGAGCCGTCGACCCTACTCAACGTCCTTCCCCTCTTTCACACCACGGCGCTCAACACGCTCTGTCTGCCCGTGCTCGTCACCGGGGGGACCGTCGTCCTGCCGGGGCCCTTTACCCCCGCCGGGGTCCTCGACGCCGTCGAGGCGAACCAGGTCACGCACATGATGCTCCTACCGATGATGTGGGCCGCCATCGTGAATGAGCAGGCCAGCGCGCCACGCGATGTCACCTCGGTGCGCCGCGCCGTCTACGCGATGGCCCCCATGAGCCGTGAACTGCTCGACCGGGTCGACGCCACCTTCGCAAACGCCGCTGTCATCCTCGGATCGGGCCAGACCGAGGTGGTGCCCGCCACGGTGCTGCAGTGGCCCGAACACCGCACGTCGGCGCCCGAATCGTGGGGACCTTCCGTTCCCACGGTGCGCACCGACTGCCTCGACCTGGACGGTCACGTGGTGCCCGTGGATGAGACCGGTGAGATTGCCTACCGCGGTCCCCACGTCGCGAGCGGTTACTGGAACAACCGCGACGCCAACACGGCGGCCTTCGCCAAGGGCTGGTTCCACAGCGGTGACATCGGCCATCTCGACGCGAACGGAGTGGTCTGGTTCAGCGACCGGCTGAAGGACATCATCAAGACCGGCGGCGAGAACGTCTCGTCGGTCGACGTCGAGCGAGTCGTCAGTAGCGCCCCCGGCGTCGCCGAGAGCGTCATCGTCGGCGTGCCCGACGAGCACTGGGGCGAAGCCGTGTGGGCAGTCGTGGTGCCCGATGGGACACTCGACCCCGCGCTACTTGCCGCATCGGTCATCGCCTACGCCAAAGACCACCTGGCGGGGTTCCAGGTGCCCAAGCGGGTACTCGTCGCCGACCAGCTGCCCAAGACCGCGACCGGCAAGACCCGCAAACACGAGGTCCGCGACTGGGTTGCCACGCACACTCCCACCGACCCGGCGTAGGTCGTTCGCGTCGCCGATAGATTGCCACTAGGACAGGAGGCGTCGTGAAGGCTCGAACGGTGACCGTCGCCGCGATTCAGATGAATTCGGGCTCGAACCCCGAACAGAATCTCGAATCCGCGATCGCCCTGGTCGAACTCGCGGCGGACGAGGGCGCGACGTACGTTCAGGTTCCCGAGTACTTCAACTACTTCGGACCGTCGCAACGCTTCAACGACGTCGCCGAATCCATCCCCGGTTCCACGACCGCGCGCATGGCAGCGGTCGCGAAACGTCGGCGGATCCACCTTCATCTCGGCAGCATGCTCGAGCGCCGCGACGACGAGCGACCCTTTAACACGAGCGTCCTGCTCGATTCGTCGGGATCGATCGTCGCGACTTATCGCAAGACTCACCTCTTTGACGTCGACGTGCCCGGCGCCATCACCCACCGCGAGTCAGACGACCTGAGCGCTGGCGAGGAGCTCGTGGTCGCAAAACTGAAGCGCTTCAGCGTCGGGCTCTCGGTCTGCTTTGACGTGCGGTTCCCCGAGCTCTATCAGACGCTGGCCGCCAACGGGGCCGACGTGCTCGCCATTCCGGCCGCCTTCAACGCGAGCACGGGTAAGAGTCATTGGCACGTGCTCGTCCGATCACGAGCGATCGAGAACCACGCCTTCGTCGTCGCCGCGACCCAGGCGGGCGTGACGAGCGACGGCATCGCGACCTACGGGCACGCGCTGATCGTCGACCCGTGGGGCGTGGTGCTCGCCGAGTCGTCGGGTGACCAACCCCAGGTCATCACCGCCACGCTCGACCTCGACGAGGTCTCGCGGCGTCGCGCGCAGATCGCGGTCACGCGCTTCCGACGACCCGCGTTGTACCGTCGACCAGTCCGGGTGATCGGGGCGTAGCGTTACCCCGGAGTAACGGTCTTCGGTCACATGGGACCGCGCATCGGGCGACCTAGCATGGATCCCGGTGCCATCGGGCGCATTCGGCGGCACCGGACGAAACCATCCTGCGAGAAAGCCGTGAACCCCCCATGAGCATGCCCAGCGCCTCCTACTCGATCACCATGCGCGTCATCTTGGACGCGGCGTCGACCATTCCCGACATCGCCACCGCCGTCGCCGACGCCGGTGGACTCGTGACCGCCCTCGACGTCGTCGAGCCCATCGACGGCCACATGGTGGTCGACGTGACCTGCAACGCGAGTAACGAAGAGCACGCCGCAGTCCTCGGACGGGTCGTCGAGGCGGTCGTGGGCGCCTCGGTGCACGCGATCAGTGACCGCACGTTCCTCATGCACCTCGGGGGCACCATCGAGGTCAAGCCCAAGATTTCGCTCAAGACCCGCGACGACCTGTCGATGGCCTATACCCCCGGCGTCGCGCGAATCTCGAACGCCATCGCCAAGGATAAGAGCCTCGCGCGCAACCTCACCATCAAGCGCAACACGGTGGCCGTCGTGACCGACGGATCAGCCGTGCTCGGACTGGGCAATATCGGGCCCGAAGCCGCCCTGCCCGTCATGGAGGGTAAGGCCCTGCTCTTCAAGCGTTTCGCCGACATCGACGCGTGGCCGGTCTGCCTCGACACCCAGGACGTCGACGAGATCGTTCGCATCGTGCAGTGCATCGCCCCGGTCTACGGCGGCATCAACCTCGAAGACATCGCGGCGCCGCGGTGCTTTGAGATCGAACGTCGACTGCGCGACCTGCTCGACATTCCTGTCTTCCACGACGACCAGCACGGTACCGCGGTGGTCGTCTACGCCGCGCTGCGCAACGCCCTGCGCGTCGTCGGCAAGGAAATGAAGGATATCCGGGTCGTTATGCTCGGCGTCGGTGCCGCCGGCGTGGCGATCTCGAAGCTCTTGATGGCCGAGGGTGTCGGTGACATCATCGGGGTGAACCGCCACGGGATCTTGGACGAGAACGACCCGAACCTCGATGAGGATCGACGTTGGCTCGCCACGCACACCAACGTCGAGAAGCGCCGCGGCGACCTGACCGAGGCGATGCGCGGCGCCGACGTCTTCGTCGGCGTGTCCGGGCCGAACCTGGTCACTGAGGAGCAACTGACCGTCATGGCGCCGAAGTCAATCGTCTTCGCGCTGGCTAATCCCGACCCCGAAATCGACCCCCAGATCGCTCGTCGCCACGCCGCCATCGTGGCGACGGGTCGAAGCGACGAGCCCAACCAGATCAATAACGTGCTGGCCTTCCCCGGGATCTTCCGCGGTCTGCTCGACGCAGGCGCCACCAAGATCACCGAAGAGGTCGAGATCGCGGCCGGGCGTGCGATTGCGGACGCCGTGAGCTCCGATGACCTCTCGGCCAATTACATCGTGCCAACTGTGTTCAACGCCAGTGTCGCCAAGGCCGTCGCCGAAGCGGTCGGCAAGGTGGCGCGCGCCCACGCCGACGAGTAGGTCCCGAGGTACCGTCAGATTGTGGCCAAAGGGGGACGATGGGGCGACGAGGGCTGTATCTCGTAGTCGCGGTGCTCGTCGGTCTCTGGCCGATTGCGGTGTACGCCGGGACGGCTCCACTGGTCCTACACGGTGATGGACTCGACAACCTTCGATTCGGTGCACACGCCGCGCTGGTCGAACGAACCCTCAGCGCCACACTTGGGCGTGCGACGAGCCCCCTCGCGTCAGCGCCCGGCTCGGTGCGATGCGGGGTGGACGCCGCCGCGGCCTGGCGCGGCGTGATCGTGTTCGTCAACCACGGGGTCTTCGTCGGTTACTCAGCCACCGCCAATGCGCGAACACCGGTTCGCGCCGACGACGGACTCGTCATTGGCGACACCGTGGCCCAGGCCCGCCAGATCTTTGGACGCAGACTTCGCGTCAGCGGCAACCAGGGCGGCGCGTGGTTCGCCCGCATCCCAACCGGCCGGTTCTACGGGTTCCTGACCCCGAGCGGGCCGCCACCGGGACCGCGATCAACCATCCTCAGCATCGAGGCCGGTCGAGTGGGCTGCCCGGCCATGACCCCGTGACCGTGACCCGCGTGGCGATCCGCCGATCGCCCGCGACGCCGACGTCACGTCTGCGGTTCGAACGTTACGTCCTTGGTCTCGACGATCCCGGCGGTCCGTCCGGGGGCGGACTGCAGTCGCCAGTACAGATTCGTGTGCGCGATGACCGCTTCGGGCGGCGGCGCGCCCCACTGCGTGATGTCTGATGTGGTGTGCGCGTCGCTCACGAGCATCGCGTCGTAGCCTCGCGTAAACGCGCCGTGCAGCGTGCATCGAATGCACGCGTCAGTCTGGGCGCCTACGACGACGAGTCGTCCGACGCCAAGCCCCGAGAGGACATCCTCAAGTACGGTGTCCTCGAACGCGTCACCGTAGCTCTTGTCCACGAGCACCTCGGCGTCGTCGCGATGCAACTCGGGGACCAGCTGCCACGCCTCACTCCCACGTACGAGGTCTTCATCGTTGTGCTGCACCCAGACGACCGGGACCTGTTCTGAGCGGGCCTTCTCCACGACGCGGCCGATGTTGCCGACGACGGCGTCGCGTTCATAGGCGTCCTGGACGACATCGTTCTGCACGTCGATGACGAGTAGCGCGGTGTTCGGGCGATTCGCGAGCGTAGACATGACGGCCTCCGATCCTCTGACGTACCGGTGACCGTAGCGGGCCCGACGCGAGACGATCCGTGCGCCGACGCCGTTCGTCCAACGAAGTCCCGGACCCGTCGACGTCGCCGCCGCTTCGCACGTCTCCGGCGCCCATTCACCAACTTCACCCCCGTGGATCAGGTATTTTGCCTGTTAGCACTCTCATACTACGAGTGCTAAAATAGATACGTCGAAGTGATTCGACGTATCAAGAGCAGAACAATCAAACAGGAGGTTTTCTTATGGCTCTTGTTCGAACTGACGCATTCCGGGACATTGACCGGTTCCTCCAGCAATTCTGGGCCAGCCCCGACGTGGCTCGGACTCACTCGGTTCCGATGGACGCGTACCGCAACGGTGACTCGTTCTTGATCTTCGTCGACATGCCGGGCGTTGACCCGAAGGAGATCTCACTCACCGTCGAGAACAACGTCCTCACCGTCAAGGCGGAGCGAACTGCACCGAAGTCGGCCGAGGGCGTGGAGCGCCTGATGTCCGAGCGTCCCTACGGCACCTTCACCCGTCAGATCTTCCTCGGGACGAGTCTGGACTCTGAGAAGATCGACGCCGACTACGAGTCCGGTGTGCTCACCATCGCAATTCCGATCGCCGAGCACGCGAAGCCCCGCCGGGTCGAGGTCTCGTCCAAGGGCGACCGTAAGGTGATTTCAGCATAAGTCTCCGGGCCCGGCGTCCACGCGACGCCGGGCCCGCTTTCAACCAGGTTCAGACGCTGACGCTCGGCCATCGGCCGAGCGTTTCTCTCTCGGGCGACCACGCACGGCGAGAAGACCCACGGTCGACCATCCCGCCGCGATGGCGAGCCAGTACGCGACCAGCCGGTAGATCAGCACCGCCGCCACCGTCGGCACGGTGGGCGCGCCGTAGGCGACGAGCACGACCGCGAGCCCACCCTCGACCAGACCGAGTCCACCGGGCGTGATCGGCAGCACGGCGAGAACTTGGGCGAGGCCGTAGGCGAGGATCACGCCACGCCACGGTATGGTGGCCCCGACCGACGCGAACGAGGCGACGAGGCAGAGTGCGTCCAAGACCCAGGCTGACGCGGCCCAGGACACCACCGTCACATAGCCCCGCCGGGACAGGTGGACCGCGTGCATCTCGGCGAAGAGCCGATCGACGCGGGCCGACAGGTCCCCTTTTGGATGTCCGGTCAATCGACGCAGGGCCCTCACGAGTATCTCGAGGAGACGGATCATCGCGTTGCGTCGCATGAGTAGTGCGCCAACACTGAGCATGATCACGAGCAGCGCGAAGGTCGCCGCGAGGCCGGGAACGTGCGCACTCGTTGTCAGTGCGACGACGATACCAATGAGGATCACCAGACTCATCGCCACCGCCTGGGCGATCATGAGGGTCAGGATCGACCACCCGGCGACGGCGGACTCGACGCCGTGACGTCGGTAGTAGCGATAGCGGTAGAGACTCGAGACGGCCGGTTCGCCAGGCACGCTGAGCGCGATCGCGTCGTTGGCGATCGTGAGCGCGAAGAGCCCGCCCAAACCGAGCCGCTTGCCCACGGCGAGCACGCGTCGTTGCGCGAGCGCGAACGAGAGGAGGGAGCCACCCTCCGCGAGGACCGCGAGCACTGCGAAGGGCACCGAGATCGTCGCGATCCGCGAGGATGCGCCCGCGAGTTCGCCGCGACGCGCGATGAGTAGCGCGAGCACGACGACCCCGACGACGACGCCGAGCGCCCAGCGGACCCAACCCCGGCGATGTTCGATGGCGAACGAGGACATCGGACCCAACCTATCGAGTGACTGGTCCGCGCACCGTCGTCCCAGACGTAGTGTGACGAGTGTTCATGCGGCGCGGGAGGGACTATGTCCTCGACGTTTGGTGGTCGAATCGGGCGTGACTGGCGCGACTCGACGCCGTGGTGGCCCGAGACACCGACGGCGCCGGACGGGTCGGCGAACGTCGTGCTCGTCGTGCTCGACGACGTCGGCTTCGCGCAGTTGGGTTGCTACGGCTCGGACATCGAAACGCCGACCATCGACGCACTGGCGTCGGGCGGACTTCGATTCGCCAACTTTCACACGACGTCGCTCTGTTCGCCGACCCGCGCCTGCCTGCTCACCGGTCGGAACCATCACCGCAGTTCGATGGGTCGCGTCACCGACCTCGCGGTGGGCTACCCCGGGTACTACGGCC
This sequence comes from Actinomycetes bacterium, assembly GCA_021793515.1. Lineage (GTDB taxonomy): Bacteria > Actinomycetota > Acidimicrobiia > Acidimicrobiales > RAAP-2 > RAAP-2. Next base: position 42,643 of record JAJYSP010000021.1, read on the forward strand.
GACCACCGAAGGAGAACGGCTTTCTCTCCGAGATCCTGCGCGAGCACGGCTACGCCACGTACGCAGTCGGCAAATGGCACCTCACACCCGAGGACGAGACGAGCATGGCCGGACCCCGCTCGACCTGGCCCCTCGCGAGAGGCTTTGACCGCTGGTATGGATTCCACGGCGGCGAGACCCATCAGTTCAACCCCGCTCTCTTCGAGGACAACCACGCCGTACGACCCCCCGGCTCCTACGAAAGCGGCTATCACCTGAGCGAAGACCTCGCCGATCACGCGATCGCGTACCTCGGCGATTTGCGGGCCGTCGACGCGAGACAGCCCTTCTTCTTGTACGTCGCCACTGGCGCCTGCCACTCCCCCCACCAGCCACCACCGCACTGGCGTGAGCGCTATCGCGGCCAGTTTGATGACGGCTGGGACGTCTGGCGTGAACGGACCTTCGCTCGGCAACGATCTCTCGGACTCGTAACGGACGCCGCATCGTTGTCGCCCCGTCCGTCGTGGGTGCGACCGTGGGCGGACCTCGAACCCGACGAGCGCCGGGTGGCCGCACGATTCATGGAGTCCTACGCCGGATTCTTGAGCCACGCCGACGAGCAGATTGGTCGCATCCTCGCGTTCATCGACGACCTCGGCGAGACCGACAACACCATCGTGGTCCTCGTCTCAGATAACGGCGCGAGCGCCGAAGGCGGTGCCGACGGCTCGATCAACGACGTACGGCTGACCAATCTGGACCCCGCCGACCAAGCCGAGATGTTGACGCGGATCGACGAGATCGGTGGTCCGCTCACGCACAACAACTACCCCTGGGGCTGGACGATGGCCGGCAACACGCCGTTTCGTCGTTGGAAGCGTGAGGTCCACGAGGGTGGCGTGGCCGACCCCTGTATCGTGCGCTGGCCGGGTCACGTCGACGAGGGCGCCATTCGCCACCAGTTCACCCACGCCATCGACGTCGCCCCCACGGTGCTCGAGCTGGTGAACATCGAGCCACCCGACGCGATCGATGGCACGGCACAAAGTCGCATCGACGGAGTGAGTTTCGCCTACCTACTCGCGAGCAGCGCGGCCGACGCCCCCGAGCGACACGAAACCCAGTACTTCGAGATGTTCGGTTCACGGGCGCTCTACCACCGGGGCTGGAAAGCGGTCGCCTTCCATCCGGTCGGGCCGCTCTACGACGATCAGAATCCGAACGATGCGTTCGAGAACGACGTATGGGAACTCTATGACGTCATCGCCGATCCCACCGAGACGACCGACCTCGCCCACGAACGGCCCGAGTTGCTCAACACGATGATTCTCCGATGGTGGCAGGAGGCCGAGCGCAACGACGTCCTCCCACTCGACAACCGCGTCTTGTGGGCGTTGGTCCACCCCAAGCCCAGCCGATTCCCGCCGCGCGATCGATACCGCTACTTCCCCGGCGGATCGCCGGTCCCCGAACCGGTCGCGGTCAACGTGCGCAACCGGTCCCACGCGCTCGTCGTCGACGTCGAGATCCCCGATGGCGGGGCCAACGGCGTGCTCCTCGCCCTCGGCTCGGCGCTCGGCGGGTGGTCACTGCACCTCACCAACGGGCGGGTGCGCTACGTGCACAACCTCTACGGCAAGCAACGCCACGTCGTTACCGCCACCGAACCCCTCGGCGCCGGTCGTCACCGGGTCGTCTACGACTTCGTAAAGGACGAGGGGCTCGGCGGCTCCGGCACGATCACCGTCGATGGGGCCGTCGTGGCCTCGGGCGTCATCCCCCGCTTCACACCATCGGGGTTCAACGGCGTCGGGGCCGGCCTCACCTGCGGATACGAGCTTGGACCGGCGGTCGGTGTCGACTACGCGGCGCCGTTCCCCTTCACCGGGACCATCGTGCGCGCCGAGGTCGAGGTGCGGGGCCCCGTAGTGCGCGACCCGCTCGCCGAACTCGAGGCGATCCTGTCGGAGCAGTGACCGACGGCGTCGGGGCCCGGGGCGATAAGGTCGCCGCGTGGCTTCCGCTGACGAATCGTTCGACCTCGCCCTGGCCGCGTCGACGTTGCGTGCGAACGGCTCCGACGTCCAGGCGCTACTCGCCGCGCTCGTCGTTGGTCTGGCCGACGCCCTCGGCAATCGCATCGAGACGACCCTCGCTGGTGGGCGCTTTCGCAAGTCCCACGACATCGCGTCGGTTCGGATCATGATCGGTGACGAACACTTCGAGGCGGCGGTGGACGGCGCCCAACTTCGTTGCTCGGTGTCCCACCTCTCGGGTGGCATCCGCATTCGCAGTGAATCTCTCGACACTGACGCGTGGATCACTCGGCTCGTGACATCCCTGGCCAGTGAAGCCGCCCGAAGTGACGCGGCCCGCCGGGCCCTCGAACACCTCGTTATCGGAGGAAACCAATGAGTGAACACGTCAATGACCTCCCCGAGGCCACCGAGCATCGTCTCGAAGAGCTCGAGCACGGGCTCTTCACCTCCGACCTGTCGGTGAACGAGTTCCTCCTCGTCAAGGAAGCGGGCTTCCACCCGGTCGGTCTCGTCATGGGCTCGTCGATCTATCACACCGGGATCCAGACCCGCAAGTGGAGCCAGAGCCAGGAGCTGACCAAGCTCACCGAGGCGATGTACAACGCTCGCGAACTGGCGATGACCCGCATGGAGGAGGAAGCCGCCGAGCTGGGCGCCGACGGCGTGGTCGGGGTCCGTCTCGACGTGAACTACTACGAGTGGGGCAAGGACGCGGCCGAATTCATTGCGGTCGGAACCGCGGTCAAAGCCGAAGACGGCGTCTCTCGGCGCAACAAGCTCGGCAAGCCCTTCACGTCAGACCTCTCGGGCCAGGACTTCTGGACGCTCTCGCAGACGGGCTACGCGCCCCAGGGACTCGTCATGGGCACCTGCGTGTACCACATCGCCCACCGTGGCCTTGGCCAAACGCTGAGCTCGACGGGCCAGAACGTTGAACTGCCCAACTTCACCCAGGCCCTGTACGAGGCCCGCGAGCTGGCGATGACCCGCATGCAAGACGAGTCGACGAGGCTCGGCGCATCAGGTGTGGTCGGAGTCCGACTCGAGGAGAAGTCGCACCAGTGGGGTTCACACACCATTGAATTCCTGGCCCTGGGCACGGCAGTCACGAAGACCACTGAGACCGTCACACTCGCCAAACCGATGACCATCATCTCCCTCGACAACTGATGACCGCCCTCCCCGAGTCCGCCGACGTCACGCCGAGTTCGTTCACGTCCGGTCTCAGCGTCGCGGACTTCGCCGCGTGCCTCGCGATGGGCCTCGAGCCGGTGGGTCTGGTCCAGGGGTTCTGCGCCATGCAGTCGAGTAACTACGCGGTCGGCGCCATGCAGCGGGGCCTCTCGCCCTACCAAGGACAGTCCGGCTACGTCGAGAACTACCAGTGCCCGCACGGGATGGTCGCCGGCGAGCACCGGATGTGGGGCCAGAACTACGAGCAGTCGTGGATCGAGCAGACGTGGAGCCAGGGGTTCGCGTCGGCCTACGCCCGCATGCTCGAAGAGGCAACCCATCTCGGGGCGATCGGCATCGTCGGCGTCATCGACACCCAGAGCACGCTCGTCGGAGCCGGCGTGATCGAGTTCCACCTTCGCGGAACGGCGGTTCGCCTCGCGGGTTCAAGCGCCACCTCGACGACCCCGTGGACGACGTACCTGGCTGGGCAACGTCTGGTCAAAGTCTTTGAAGCCGGGTTCGCGCCGGTCTCGGTCGTGGCCTCCGTGGCCTCGGTCCGCGTGTGGGCCTACTGCATCACCGAGTACCTGATGGGCGGCAGCGGCGTCAGCGCGTGGTCATCCAGCCCGTCCTCCATGGAGATCGACCAGATCGTGCGCGCCCACACCCAGTCACGGGCCATCGTGCGCGCCACGGCGCAGTCCCAACTGCACGGCGACAGACTCCAGGGCGTCCAGCTGACCGTGGCCCAGCACGAGTATGAACGCGGTGACTTAGAAGTCCAGGCCATGCTCCGCGGGAATCGGGTGCGACGCTTCCGTGACTACGAAGCGCTACCGACCCCACAGCCAACGGTGCGACTGTCGTGACCGGCGCGAATGAGCCGACAAACATCGATGTGGCCGCCCTCGTGCGCGAGGCGTTGTCCGCTCACACTGGCAACACCACGTCGGCCTCGACGACGTCTGATCTCTCGATCGACGAGGAGTTGAACCTCCACGCGATCGGTTGGGAGCCCGTCGAACTCGTGAGCGGGTACTCGGTCTTCTCCACCCCGCTCGGTCTGTGGAGCTGGGGGCAAGGAGAGATCGTCGCGGCCGGCGAGGCGCACGCGAGCGCCTTTCGAAACGCCACGAGTCGCCTCTGTAGCGAAGCGAGCGCCGCGGGAGCGCACGGCGTCGTCGGCGTTCATATCGAACGGTCGATCTACTCCACGCACACCGAGGTATCGATGATCGGCACCGCGGTCCGTCCCATTGGCGCCGGGCGAGTCGAACCGATTCGAGTCTTCGCTTCGGATCTGTCCGCGCGTGATTTCTCTCGACTCATCATCGCGGGCTGGGAGCCCCTGGGCCTCGCCGTCGGCGCAAGCTTCGTCTACGCACCGCGACGGTCGATGGGCGCCGTGTTCCAGCAACAGACCCAGAACGTCGAACTCACCAACTACACCGAGGCGATCTACTCGGCGAGAGAATTGGCGATGGACCGGATGCAGCGTTCCGCGATCAACCTCCACGGCACGGGCGTCGTCGAGGTCAAGATCGTCGAGGGTCCGATGACCTTCGCGTCACACGCCGTCGGCTTCGCCGCCTGGGGAACCGTCGTACGCCTCGCGGGCGCCACCCATCGACTCCAGCACCCGACCATGGTGGTATCCCTCGACGACGCCGAAGTGCTCTTCGACGCCGCAAACCTCGAGTAGCACTCGCTTCGTCGACACCAGCGTTCGGTGCGCTGGGCTGGTCTCGCGTGCACGCCACCAGCCCACGGTCAGGACGGTCGACAAGTTGAGCACCCCGAACGACGCCGAGATCGCAGCCAATTCGCACAGCGACCGGCCGACCGTGGCCGCGTACCGATGGTCGGATTCGAGCGAGTCAAGCGTCCAGTTGCGCCGCCCACTGCGCGGTCGTCACGACTGACGCCTGGCGAGGAAAGACCTTCTCCATCAAGACGCGATGGACTTCGTCGTCGCCGTCAGCGCACGCGTCGTGCAGGATGGTCAACCGAAAATCCAGATCAGCGGCTTGGCGCGTCGTCGACAACACGACGCCACTCGTGGCGATCCCCGTGAGGACGAGCGAGTCCACCGCGAGCGAACGAAGCACAACGTCAAGGTCGCTTCCGGCGAAGGCACTCACGCGCCGTTTCGTGATGATCACGTCGCCATCTCGCACCTCCAGAGCGGGGTGGATCTGCGTGGACGGATTCGATTCGCCGAGTGACTGGGACAACGTAGCCGCGGAGAACGACTTATTGTTCGTGCTGATCTCGGGCGTTCCATCACGGAACGCGACTCGAACGAACAGCACCGCTAGGCCGTGGTCGCGGGCGGCTGTGAGTGCCGCCCCAACAGTGTTCAAGAGCCCGGCGCTCCTGTCCCCCAGACGCTCGACGATGCCAACCTGCATATCCATCACCAGTAACGCTTCGCTCATCTCAACCTTTCGCGGCGTCGACTGTATGCGACGCCCGTCCACGACCTACGAGCCGAGACTCTAACGGACCGACGCGACGGCTTCACGCCGTTCGAACGCCACCGCGACGACCGGTCATCGCCACTGGCCGCGTCGCGCTCTTCCCCCACGACGTCTTTCATCGATGACAGTCCTCGTTACCGCCGTTTCGCGACGATCTCGGCGAGGCGAACGTTGATCAGACGTTCGACCAGTTCATCGGCGAGGGGATCCTGCACCGTGAAGCGCAGTGCGCTCTTGGAGTGTGAGTAGCCGTCGAGCTCGTTGGCGAGCTGGTCGAGAACCGATCCACTGAAGGGCAGGTAACTCATGTGGTTCTTGAACGAAGCGAATCCCCCGACGATGCCGCCGCTGACACGAAAAGCCGGGACACGATACGAAATGCACTGCTCGGCGTCTGGCACGAGTCGCAGCATCGTCACCCGGAGCCGCTCGAGGACCGACCGGTGACCGGGCGGAAGTTTCTTCAGATATCGGTCAATTTCGGCTTCACTCACGTTGGATCCTTCGTCTCTCTAGACACCGAGCAACTGGAACGCCATCGCTTGACGCTGCTCACTGTACAGGTGAATGACCGTGGCGAGGCGACGACGTCAGCCCCAGTGCACAAACAGGCGTGTTCGCGATAGCGCCCTCCGCAACGTACGGACTGTTCCAGGGCTGAGCTGATCTACCGCGAGGGGCGACGGAGGGCGTCGAGGACCTCGAGTGAGCAACGCTCACGCTGCGTCAACTGATTCAATTACCAACGACTGCGTGGCGAGATCGGCATGGTCACGCCGGCGATGTTCGAGACCGCGTACTACGTTCAGACGACACCAGCGGACAACGCTGGCTTGGAAACGATCGCACCTCCATGAAACAGTGAAGCGGTTCAGTTCACAATGATGTGACAGATTTCATTGGTGCCCCCGGCAGGATTCGAACCTGCGCACACGGTTTAGGAAACCGATGCTCTATCCCCTGAGCTACGGGAGCATTACAGCGTTTTACTGCCCTACACTGAGGCGATGCTACTCACAGCACAACCTCAGCACAACATGTGGCGAGAACTACCCAACCATTCACGACCACCCGCCACCATTCAAGCACGTGGACGTTTGGCAACGTCCCCGTCCGATCGTGTGCTGGCGCGAACGAACACCGACTGGCGATTAGCCGGTGACGCCCCGATCGCCGTTCAGACCTTCGACACACGGACGCACTTCAGACTCGTCAACACCCGAAGCGCGAGTGACCAGAGGGCGACTGCTGAGCTGGGGTCTTTCGATTTACGTCGTCAGCGACAGTTGTTCTAACAGTGCAGGAATCGGAACGCCGATTACGAGGCAGGTGAAACGATGAGCGACCGACAGGTCAAAGTCACGGTGTCCAAGCCGAGGGAGTATCCCGATCGCAAACTCCCCTATGTCGTGCGCTGGCGGCTCAATGGCTGCGGGCATTGGCGGAGCTTCGCCAGTGCGAAAGGCGACAACGGTGCCGACGCCTTCTACGCACTCTTGAAGTTCGCGGCAATGAATGAACGCCGATGGGACCCCGTATCGGGTCTCCCATCTTCAGTGAGTCCTGTGAGTGAGATCAACGTCGCGGAGTTTTGTCGGACTTACATCCAGGACGAGTGGCGACGCCTGTCCCCTTCAACTCGCCGAAGCTACGTGGAAGCGTTGACGTCCCTCGTGATACACAGCGCACAGCCTGGTGCGACCGCTCCAAAACCCGAATGGCGCGCCGCCATCACGACCTGGATGACCCCGACCCCCGTCAACATTGATACGGACACGTCGGTTGATTGGGTGTGGTCCAACGACCCGCTACCTCGAAATCTCCAGATATGGCTGACCAAGAATTCGCCGTTCGTCGGGGACCTCGGCAAAGAGGCACTGTATGAGATCGACCGACGAATGCGTATCAGCCTTGACGGGATCACCCCGTATGCGCCAACCACTCAAAGTCGGTTAGTCACCGTAGCGAAGACCGCGCTCTCGGTGGCGGTCAAGAGGGGCCTTATGGAGACAGTGCCGTGGCCCCGTCACGAGAGCGGCGCCACCGCCAAGAGTGACCGAGCAGAGTCCGACGAGTTCGATGCCGATGAGGTTCCCAGCGTCGATCAGCTGCGAGCCATCCTCGACGCCATCCCCTCTCACCAGCCGGCCAGCCATATGTACCATGCACTCTCTGCAATTTGCGGCTACGCGGGTTTACGCCCTGGCGAAGCGGTGGTGCTCGAAGTCGACGATCTTGTGCTACCCAACACCGGATGGGGATCCATCAGAGTCAGTCGAGCATGGTCAGGTGTTGACGGTGGCAAGTGGAACAGTCAAAGCGAAGACATAGCGGGTCCGAAGACGCAACGTAGTAAGCGCACAGTTCCAATTCCACCAGTGCTAGTGGCAGTACTTACCGACTGGATGAGGCGTTCGGATATTACTGCAGGGCCGCTGTTTCTCACTCGCAATGGTTCACGTCCCACCCAGAGCAACTGGTCCCGTGCTCTACACCGAGCATGTGAGACTGCTGGGTGGAAAGCCAAACTCAGTCCTTATGGTCTACGCCGCACGAACGCTTCGCACCTCGCGCAAACGATTCCCATCGCCGAAGCCGCTGCGCGCCTTGGACACTCTGTCGAAGTGCTTACGAAGCACTACGTCAAGCGCGTCGGAGGGCAAGTGGCACTGTCGAACCAGATACTCGACGGGGTGGCGTCCGATCTCCGGTGTAAAAGAGCGACGGGCGTAGGTTCCTTCTAGAGATTCCAAACTCAGAAGGAGAACCCACACCCGTGCCAAGACGAGTATCCCCCATCGAGCGCGTACGCGCTGAGA
>JAJYSP010000022.1 GCA_021793515.1 Actinomycetes bacterium
CAACGACGTGCAGCGGCTCTCGCGCGGACGGCTCCTGCTCGGAATCGGTAGCCAGATCAAGCCGCACATCGAGAAGCGCTATTCGATGCCGTGGTCGCACCCGGCACCGAGAATGCGCGAGTACATCTTGGCCATGCGGGCGATCTGGTCCGCCTGGAATGACGGAACGGCCCTCAACTTTCGCGGCGAGTACTACCGCCACACCTTGATGACGCCGTTCTTTAGTCCGGCGCCACACGACTACGGCGCCCCCCGAGTCTTCCTCGCCGCCGTGGGCGAGCTCATGACCGAGGTCGCCGGTGAGGTCGCCGACGGGCTCTTGGTGCACCCGTTCACCACGGAGCGTTACCTGCGCGAGGTGACGGTGCCGGCACTCGAGCGTGGACTCACGCGATCATCGCGAACGCGTCGTGACTTCCAGATCTCGTTCTCGGGGTTGATCGCCAGCGGTGAGGACGACGTAGCACAGCGCGAAGCCGAGGCCGCCGTTCGCGCCCAGATCGCCTTCTACGCGTCGACCCCGGCGTATCGTGGGGTGCTCGAACTGCACGGGTGGGGGGGATTGCAGCCGGAGCTGGCCCAACTTGCGCGTCGCGGCGAGTGGGCGGCGATGGGCGACCTGATCCCTGACGACGTGCTCGACGCGGTCGCAATCGTTGCGGCGCCGAAGGACGTCGCGGCGGCGCTTCGCGCGCGACTTGGCGATGTAGTTGACCGTTTCAGTATCTACGCGCCGTCGGGGATGGCCGACGGTACTCGCCGTACTATTGCCCAGGGGCTCGGATTACTAGTTGATCAACGACCAGAGGAACTCACGTGAACGTGTTGATGATCCTAAATGACCCGCCGTATGGCAACGAACGCACCTACAACGCACTTCGTCTCGCGATGAACCTGCAGCGCAATCACGCCGACGTCGCACTGACTGTGTTCCTCATGGGTGACGCGACCCTGGGCGCGAAGACCGGCCAGCAGACGCCCGACGGGTACTACAACATCGAACGGATGCTGAAGGGTGTGCTCGTCAAAGGCGGTCGGGTCCTCACGTGCGGCACCTGTATCGACACGCGCGGTATCACCGAGGCCGAGTTGCTCGAGGGTGCGGCGCGAAGCTCGATGGATGAGCTAGGAAATTTGACACTCGAGGCCGAGCGGGTCCTCGTCTTTTGATCACGCCGCACGCCCGTCCTCGGCGGGCGTGAGCGAGCGCCGAAGGTTGAGCATCAGCGCTGAGCCGAGCAACGCGGTGAGCCCGATCGACATCGGCCACCAATTTCCCAGGCCGTTGCCGAAGTAGAGAGCGGTGATCAGTGGGGCGACGGTGCCCGAGACGGCCCAGGTCGCCCCGGACGCGGCGTTATAGCGACCGCGTAGGTGCTCGGGCGCAATCTCGTTGACGAGTGCCGAGCCGACGGGCTGGAGCATGGTCTCGGCGAAGGCGAAAATCACCATCGAGACGCTCAGTGTGACGAACGCGATGGCGGGCGGCATCGCCAGTGCGGACGCCAGCGCGATCCAGAAGACGCACCAGAGCGCGCCTACGACGGCCAGCACGCGGGTGCGGCTATGCCCGTCAATTCGGTTGAGCGTCCAAAGTTGCGCGAGCACGATGGTCGAGGTATTGAAGAAGAAGATGACCCCGATGTCGTGCACGCTCAGATGCAGGTTGTTGACCACGAACAGGCTGTAGCCCGCTTCCTGGGACCCGTAGCCACCGATCATGAGTACGAGCGCGGCGAGGACGTACTGCACGAGCCGGCGATCGGCGAGGACCGTTCGCCACCCGTCGGAGTTGCGCACGGGATCGTCGTGGACAATGCGAACCGGACCACCGTAGCGGCGCAGGGTCACGTAGATCGCGCCGGTGGCGAACATGGAAACGGCGTTGAGCAGGTAGAGCGCGCTGAACGTGCGTGGGTGGCTGAGGTTGACGATCGACGCCGAGACGAGGCTCCCGAAGCCAATACCCAAGTTGAGCAGCATGAAGTTGAAACCGAAGGCTCGCTGGCGGTGCTCTTCGGTCACGAGTCGCGCGAGGAGTGTCGAGTTTGGACCCCACCCGGCGCCACCGAGGATCGAGAGCGTGATCGCGACGATCGCCGCCGACAGCCGTGTCGTCACGAATGCCCACGCAATCAGGGTAAATCCCATTGAACCGTAACTGATAATCGCGATGCGAAACGGGCCGAATCGGTCGACGAGCGTGCCCCACAGCGGACTGGTCGCGAGGCTCGCCACCGCGGAGGCGGCGAGCAGGAGTGTGGCGAACTCGGTGGAGAAGTGGCGCACGTTGTGCAGGTAGACGACGTAGAACGAGAGGGTCAGTCCCGACCCGAGGGCGTTTAAGAACGTGCAGAGGTAGAAGACCCGCATGGGAGTCGTCAGGACCTTACGGAAGGAGGTCGGCAAGAGGGTTTCGAAGAAATTCACGAGTTGACCAGGCTACTGCGGGCGGTGACCTTCGTGAAAGAGTTCGTGAAGGAATTCACCTCGTGCGCGATACGATGGCGGTATCGGCCGCCAGGTCGCGGTCGCAAAGGGGAATCATGGTTACACGGCGGTCGTCCCGGTCTACGGGCCTGCTTGAGGAACTCGCCCCCGACGTCGAGCGGTTGCTCAATAGACACCTCGAGGCACCACGGCTGTGGTATCCCCACGAGCAGATCGACTGGGGTGCGGGCGCGCCATTCGCCGATCGCCCGTGGGCACCCACCGACTACCCACTGCCCGACGGCGTGCGTAGCTCGATCTACGTCAATTTGCTCACCGAGGACAACCTGCCCTACTACACGACCACGTTGTCGCGCCTCTCGTCGCCAACACACCCGATCGCCGACTGGAATCACCAATGGACGATGGAGGAGAACCGCCACGCGATGGTGATGCGTGACTGGGTGCACATCAGCCGCTGCATTGACCCGGTGCTGTTGGAGGACGGACGTCGCGTCCAGATGTTTCAGGCGATGGTGCCGGCACCCGAGACCTTCGCCGATCTCATCTGTTACGTTGCGCTCCAGGAGCGTGCCACGCAGGTCGCGCATCGAAACACTGCCGCGCACCTGCCCAAGGAAGACAAGATCGGTCGCAACCTCCTTGGTCTCGTGGCGGGCGACGAGACCAAGCACTACCTCTTTTATCGCGACTTGACGTTGGCGGGCTTCGCGATCGACCCGTCACTCATGATGGTGGCCGCGGCCAAGCAGGTGAGCGCGTTCGCGATGCCGGGCACTGGCATCCCAGGGTTCACCCGTCACGCGGTGCGCATCGCGAAGGAAGGGATCTACGGGCTCACCCAGTTCGCCCGTGACGTCCTTGACCCCGTACTCACGCTGTGGGACGTCAACCACCTCGAAGACCTGACGCCGGACGCCGAGCGTGCACGCATCGATTTGACCGCCGTGGTCGCAAAGCTAAGCGCGAGCGTTGAGCGTCTCGCCGCCAAGGCGAGTCGTCCGGCCCTGATCTGATCACTCCTTGGTGTTGGCGACCCGTCTGATGTACTCCTCGAAGGCGGCCTGCTGGGTCTGGACCGTGCGTCGGTCGCGTTCGTGCATAGAACCACCGCGCACGACGAGGTAGATAAGGGTTCCCAGCAGTGGCAGAACCAGGATTCCGATCACCCAAGCCGCTTTCTGTGGTCCGCTGAGATCGTGGCTTCGCATGATGTCTGAAAAGACGTGGAACACCAGCATGAGCCAGAAGACGAAGAGGACCACGTACGCGGTCGTGACGAAGACATCCCAGAGGGGGTAGTTAGTGGCGAGCACGGCACTCCTTTCCGTTTAAACCTAATCACCGATGGCACGTAACTCGGCGAGTCGCGTGCGCAGCGAGGGTTCGTCGCCGCGCACTTCGAGGATCTTGGTCCGGGAACGACGGCCGTGGATGAGGTCCACCATGGAGGGCGACACGCCGAAGGCGTCGGCGACTGCGCGCAGCGTCTCGTCACTGGCGGCCCCATCCACAGCGCGCGCTCGCACGCGTACGACGAGTGCGCCGTCAAAGTCACCACCAACGTCGCCCCGACGTGACCCGGGATGGACGTGGACGGTCAGACGCATCGCGAACGGCCCGGTCCGACGCGCGAGTCATTGGTCACGGGACTGTTCTACCAACTCCGAGTGGGTCGATGGCGAAGCCTAGGATTGGAAAATCTGAGGCAAAGGGGGATTCGTGGGGCTCAGCATGGCCGAGGCAATTGCGTTGGTTTCAGGACCGGGGCAGCCCTTCGAGACTGTCGAAGAGTCGTACGACGGCGTGACTTACCGCGTCTTTAAGAATGCACCGCCCACACTCAAGCAATATTTCGACCAGTTGCGCGGCGACGAGCGGACGTTCATCGTCTACGAGGACGAGGAGTGGACGTTCAACAAAGTGAAGGACGAGATTGACGCGTTCGCCGACGTTCTCGTGCACCACTACGGCGTCGCAGTAGGCGACCGGGTGGGCATCGCTATGCGCAACCTGCCCGAATGGACGATCGCGTTCGGGGCGATCGTCTCGATTGGCGCGGTGTCGGTCTCGTTGAACGCGTGGTGGACCGAAGACGAGCTCGAGTACGCGATCAACGACGCCGGCCTCTCGTTGCTCGTCGCCGATACCGAACGCGTCGCGCGGGCCCAGGCCCCGTGCCTGCGTGCCGGCGTGCCGATTCTCGGCGTGCGTCTCGATGAGTTGTTGCCACTCGACCCGGGGGTCGAACGCTGGAGCGACCTCGTCCGAGTGGGTGCGTCGATGCCCGAGGTGGCCATTCGGCCCGACTCGGACGCGACGATCCTCTACACCTCGGGGACGACGGGCATGCCCAAGGGAGCCGTCTCGACGCACCGCGCGGTGAGTCAGTCGATCATGGCGTTCGCCGCGAATTCGGCGATCAATGACGCACGTCGGGACCCCAACAGCGGGTCGGGCCAAGCGCCGTGTTTCATACTCGTAGTGCCGTTGTTCCACGTGACGGGCTGCATTCCGGTCATGATGTCGTGCGTCGCGTGGCACTTCAAGCTCGTGATGATGTACCGCTGGGAGCCGGAGCGGGCGCTCCAACTAATCGAACGTCACCGCGTAACCAGTTTCATCGGCGTGCCGACCCAGAGCTGGGACCTGATGGAGAGCCCTCACTTCGACGAGTACGACACGAGTTCACTCACCCTCGTTGGCGGTGGCGGCGCGCCGGCACCGCCGGCGCTGGTCAATCGGGTCGAGCACACGTTCGCCAAGGGTCGGCCGTCACTGGGCTACGGCATGACTGAGACGAACGCCTACGGACCCGGTAACTACGGCGACGACTACGTGAGTCACCCGACCTCGACGGGCCGGGCACGGATGGTCGTGCTGGACGCGTCAATCCGTGACCTGGACGGACACGAGGTGCCCGTCGGTGAACGCGGCGAGATCTGGCTGAAGGGCCCAATGCTGATTCGTGGCTACTGGAAGAAACCGGAGGCTACGGCTGCGGCGATCACCGATGGGTGGCTGCGCACCGGTGACATCGGACACGTGGACGAGGATGGCTTCTTGTACATCGAGGATCGGATGAAGGACATCATCCTGCGAGCGGGGGAGAACGTCTACTCCGCCGAGGTCGAGGCGGCGATCTATGAACTGCCCGCCGTCTATGAAGCGGCCGTCGTCGGCCTCCCGCACGAGCGACTGGGTGAAGAGGTGGCCTGCATCGTACGACTCAAGGATGGCGCTGCCATGAGCGAGGATGAATTACGTTCCCACCTGTCGTCGAAGTTGGCGGCTTTCAAGATCCCGACTCGGGTCGCGTTCACGAAGGAGCCATTGCCCCGAAACCCTGCGGGAAAACTGCTCAAGCGCGAGATGCCGACTCGCTACTTTGACTGAAGGAGTTCGAGCGCCCGGCGAGCGTAGTCCGCAAGGTTAATGTCGCTGACCTCGTCGAGTTGGAACCATCGCGCGAGGTCGGTGGTCCCGTCGGCTTCGTCGCGAAGCGACCCACCAGTGAGTCGCACGGTGTAGAGGATGCGCACCGTGTGCAGCCGTTCGCCGTTGTCTCGTCGTCGCTCGTCACTCGTGACGCCCACTAGGCGTGGGTCGTTGACAATCAGTCCGGTCTCTTCGGCGAATTCGCGGATGAGCGCCTCCTCGGGCGCCTCACCGAAGTCGATGCCACCGCCGGGCAACCACCACAGCGGCGGGTTGTGGTGAGGATTACTCGATCGAACGAGCACGACTCGACCATCATCGACGAGGATCCCGTAACTACGCACGGTCGTGCGCTGACGGGGTCGACGGCTCACTGGGGCGTACCGTGCAAGGCGAGGTACGTCCGCCGACAGCCCTCGCCGCAGAAGTAGTGCGTCTCGCCGTCGGCACCCACTGCGCTCAGCGCCGTGGCCGAATTGACCCGCATCTCACAGATTGGATCGATTGCGTCACCGTTCTCGTCACCCTGCATCGGTGCCGAGGCCTGGGCGGCCTCGAGGGCGAGGAAGGCCCGTCGACAGCCGGGTCCGCAGAAGTAGTGGGTCTCACGGTCGGCGCCCACCGCGCTCAGCGCCGTGGCCGAATTGACCCGCATCTCGCAGATCGGGTCGATCACGTCTCCGTTGAGGTCTTCTTGCATGGGGGTTGACTCCTCTCCGCGGTCGAACCGCTCGGCGCACCGAATTGAACAGAAGTAGTAAGTCTGGCCGTTGCGTTGCCGCACCGCAACCGGAGCCGTTACGTCGACGTTCATTCCGCAAATCGGGTCACGGGCACTCTGTTCGCCGTCGTCGTGGTGTCTTCGCGCGAGGACCATCAATGTGAGCACGACGACGGTCGCGACCACGTTGGCGACGAGCGTGCCACCGAGCGGGAAGTGACCGCTCATAGCCGGTGTGTGGCGCGAGGTGGGAATCAGGTCGGCGCTTCGAAAGAGCGCCTCGACGACGAGCCCGCCCGCCGACATCACGAACCACAGCAGGCCGAAGAGTCGCAAGGTCATGGGAGCGCCGTAAAACCGGCGATAGATGAAAAGCAGCGGCAGGGTCACCAAGTCCGCGAAGATGAAGGCGATCACGCCGCCAAACGCCACACCGTGAGTCCACAGTGCGGCGGCGAGTGGGATGTTGCCCACGGAACAGACGAACGAAATGACCGCGATGAGCGGCGCGATGATCGCGTTCTCGACCACCGTGAGCCAGCCGTGACCGGTCAGGAATATGTGTGACCACCAGACCTGGGGAACGTGCACACTCATGAACCCCGCGATGAGGAACCCTGCGAGAAGTTCCTTTCGCAACATCGTGAAGTCACCTAGTGTGTAACGAGCGGCGAGTGCGTAGTGCCGACGCGTGGTGATCCGCTCACGCCACGTGGTATTCGCCGGCTGGGTGGGCGGTGGCGCATCTTGCAGCACGTGTTCGTACAGCGCGGCCTGGTTCCGACGGCTATAGACGAGGCCGGTTAGGAACGCCAGCCCGAGAATCATGATAACCCCACCCAGGATCTGAGCGGCGAGGAACTGCCAGCCGAGCAGGAGATAAAGCACGATGCCGAGCTCGATGACGAGGTTCGTTGATGCGATCATGAAGATCAGTGAGTTGGTCCACGACGCCCCGCGAGCGAAGAGGGCTCGGGCCATCGCGCTCGCGGCGTAACTGCACGAGGACGAAATGACCCCGAGGAACGAGGCTTTGACGACAGTGCTCGGTGTCGTCTCACCCAGTTGACGGCGTAGGCCGTCGCGGGGGAGAAAGCTCTGGACCATCCCTGACAGCGTGAAGCCGAGGACCAGTGGCCACCACGTCATCCAGACCATGGCGGCGCTTTCGCGCAGCCCAACACCGAACCAACGTGCAACCGTGATGAGTGCGGATGTCATCGAGCGCGCCACCCGACATCGGTCACCGATCTGTCGGTGATCCCCCACCCAATGCCGTGGCGCACCGCGACGTGTACGCGGGGGACAGCCAGCATCGAACCTCTTTCTCGGCTTCAATCATACGGCGACCGTCTCGCGGGCCGTTATGGTTGGCCAATGGACCAAGGCGGCTCAGTACCAACTTTGCGCGATTCCGCGGCAGTCGATCCCATTGACCACGGTCGGTTCGCGGTCGAACTGTCGAAGTACTACACCGTCATGGACCACCCAAACGGGGGGTACCTGCAGGTCGTCATGGCCAACGCGGCCATCGCCGCGGCGTCGCAGGGCGGGTCGACGCACCTACACGCCACGGCCGTCACCACGAATTACATCGGAGCCCCGATCGTCGGTCCGGCCACGCTCGAGGCCGAGGTTCGCAAAGTGGGGCGCGGGGTCTCCTTCGTCCACGTCGAACTGATCCAGGACGGTCAGGTCACGACGGAATCCCTGGTGACACTCGGGACGCTGCATGACGGCCCAGGCCGGTACTTCGGGGCCAACGTGCCCGACATCGCGCCACTGGCGTCGTGTCGGCGATCGACCGGCGGTGATGAGGTCAACATCGCTCGGATCGTCGATCTTCGAATGGACCCGGCTACGGCCGGTTGGTCGATGGGTGAACTTCGCGACGTCGGCGAAGTCCGCGGTTGGTTGCGCTTGGACGAGGGGTCCTCAGGTTGGGATCCTTCGGCGCTGTTGTTCGCGAGCGATGCGTTGCCGCCGGCGACGTTCCCGCTGGGCTCTTCGGGTTGGGTACCCACGCTGCAGCTCACGTCCTACGTCCGGCGAATTCCGGTTGGCGAGTGGTTGCGCGCTCGTCAATGGTGCCTGGTCATCGCCGACGGCGTCGTCGATGAACGTTGTGAGCTCTTTGACGAGCGCGGGGAACTCGTCGCATCGTCGAGTCAAGTGGCGATGGTGCGCTTTCCCAGTCACTCGTGACCGCGGAATCGGGCGGGGAGTGGCTCGAGGTCGGTCCTCGCGCGCGCATTCCTTTGGAAGCGATCTCCGTACGAGCCGAGACGTCGGGCGGTCCGGGGGGCCAGCACGCGAACCGGGCCAAGACGAAGATCGTAGTTTCGTTACGCGTCGAAGAGGTTACGACGCTCGACCCAGCGGCGCGCGAGCGCTTGGCCATCGTGCTCGGTCCAGTCGTGCGGTCGTCGGCGAGCCGTTTTCGCTCACAAGGCCAGAATCGTGAAGCGGCCCTCGAACAACTCCGCCTGCGACTGGCGTCGGCGCTGAGTGAACCAGAGGTTCGTCGACCCACCCGCGCGACACGCGCATCGCGAATCCGTCGAATCGAGGAGAAACGGGCGCGGGGGCGTCAGAAGCAGAGCCGCCGTTCCACTGACGACGACTGACTACCGAGCGCGAGCGAGGTGGCGGCTGATCAGGTCGAGCGCCGCGGTCACCGGACCGTTCATCGATTCGTCGAGATTCTCGTGGGGGCCTCGCAACGGTGTCAGCGACGCGTAGCCGGCGGCGAGCAACGCGCCGTCGTCATCGGATGACTCATCGCTCACGTCACCGAGTTCGGGGGAGGCGGCGCCGAAGCGGAGTGGCAACTCGCCCTCGTCACCGAGCGGTTCGCCGCCAGCTCGCGGTCCCGCGGCGCTGACCACGCCGGCGGTCGAGATGTGGCCGCGTCGAACACCACGAAGCTGGGCGGCGGGCAGATTCGGAACATTGAGGTTGAACACCGTGCTCGAGGGCGCCCGCAGGAGTTCGTCCACGACCTCGAGCGCCACCGCCGCGGCGGTTTCGTAGTGGACGGTTTCACCCCACTGCACCGATATCGCGAGTCCGGACAAGCCCAACTGCGCCGCGGTGAGGATTGCGCCGACGGTGCCCGAGTGCAGCACGCTGCGACCCACGTTGGCGCCGGCGTTGATTCCCGACAGGACGAGGTCCGGCTCGATCCCGAAGCTACCAATCGACCCGAGCAACGCGCACAGCGCTGGCGGCGCCTCAAGGGCGAAGGTGGGGATCGATTCGGCGCCGGCGATCGTGTGTCGACGGTACCCGACGGAGGGATGTTCGAAGACATCACCGACGGCGGCGGACATGCCCGAGTAGTTCGTTCGCGGTGCCACGACGACCGCTTCACGCACGTCGCCGTCGGCGCCGTCCTCGATCCAGCGGGCTACCGCGCGAGCGAGTACCGCGATGCCCGGCGCCCCCACGCCATCGTCGTTCGTGATGAGAATTCGCATACGTCGTACCCTAACTGTCGTAAGTTACGTACCGAGGAAGAGAGGAATCGGTCGATGCTGCCCTCCGGCGAACAGATCGCGATTGCCCACGGCGACCAACGTGCCGTCATCACCGAGGTCGGTGCCACCCTTCGTACCTACGTCCAGGGCGGGGTGGCTGTCGTCGAAGGGTACGCGGGTGACGAAGTGCCCGTTGGAGCTCACGGCCAGGTCCTCTATCCGTGGCCGAACCGCCTGAGCGCGGAGCCCTGGTCATTCTCGGATCGCAGGGGTCGACCGACTGTCGACATCGTTGAACAGGTGGCGGCGATCCACGGGCTCGTGCGGTGGCGACCATTTCGGGTGGAGTCAGTCAATCAGAATCGCTGCGCACTGTCGCTCCTGCTCCATCCCACGCCGGCGTATCCGTTCGCGTCATCGATCGAGGTGGCGTACCACCTCGGTTCCATGGGCTTGACCGTGACGACGACGATCAAGAACCTCGACGAAGTGGCGATTCCCTTCGGCTTGGGCTTTCACCCGTATCTCGCCGTGACCACACCAACGATTGAGGGTTCGACGTTGCGAGTGCCGGCCCGGGCCTTCGTCGCGGTGAACGAGCGCCAGTTGCCGACCGGCGAGATACTGCCCGTGACGCATCACGCGCTTGACTTCACCGTGGCCAAGTCGCTCAATGGCCATGAACTCGACGTCACGTATACCGAGCTCACCCGAGACGACTACGGCATGGCCACAGTCTCGTTGTACGACAAGGATGACGGCTGCGTGGAGCTGAGCATGGACCGGAACTTTCCCTACGTCCAGATCTACACCGGCGATCAACTCGGGCACGGCCGGCGACGGACCTCGGTCGCGGTCGAACCGATGACGTGCCCGCCGGACGCGTTGCGCAGCGGCAAGGACCTCGTGGTGCTCCAACCCGGTCAGCACTGGGCTGGGTCATGGCGGATGCGGCGCCTATCATGAGCGACCGAGTCATCCTTGTGACCGGTTCGTCTCGCGGCATCGGGGCGGCGACGGCGACGCGCTTCGCGGCACGGGGTGATCGAGTCGTGTTCAATTCAGCCTCGAGTGTCCAAGCGGGCGAACGCCTCGCCGCGCAGACTCCGAACTCGATCTACGTCCAGGCGTCGATCGGCGTGCCGGGTGATGCCGAGCGCCTCGTCGCCGAGGTGCTCAATCGCCTTGGTCGCCTCGACGTACTCGTCAACAATGCAGCCACGACGTCGGTCATCGATCACCGTGACCTCGCCGCAGCGTCACTGGAGGTGTGGCGTCAAATCTTCGAGGTGAACGTGTTCGGGACGTGGGCGATGTCAGTCGCCGCGATGGACGCGCTGCGAGCCACGAAGGGTTCCATCGTCAACGTGTCGTCGATCGCCGGTATTCGCCAAACCGGCTCGTCAATCCCGTACGCGACCTCCAAGGCGGCACTCAATCACCTCACCACGCTGCTCGCGAAAGTTGTTGGGCCCGAGGTACGCGTCAACGCCGTAGCTCCGGGACTCGTCGATACCGAGTGGACGGCACAGTGGGATGCGGTTCGCCGTCACGTCCAAACGGTTGCGCCGCTGCGTCGCAGCGCGACGCCCGAGGATGTGGCCGCTGCAATCGAGTCGTTGGTGGACAACGCCTACGTGACCGGACAGATCCTCGCGGTCGACGGTGGACTCAGTTTGATGCAGTGACCGGTTTCGTGGGTGGCACGGCTGCTCGAAGTAGTTGGTTCATCGCACGGGTGGCGCCTCGGATTACGAGCCGTTGCCAACGGCTTCGTCGGGCGACCCCGAGCGATTCGAGCGCCCAGCCCGGCAGTAGGCCGAGGGCACTTTCGACGAGCAACCAGTACGCGAGTCGCTGAACGAGGCCACCACCAACGCCGGCTATGAGGAAGTCGCGCGCTTCGACGCCGTCAGCGCTTAAGCGCAGTTCCGGGCGAAAGGCGCGTAGCTGGTGGTGTAGTTCCTTGACCGTCTTTGGCGGCGACTCGCCGCCTAGGTCCGCCGCCACTTTGGCCATTTCGGACACGTAACGGTCGGCGTCGGCCGATGAAAGTCGGTGAGGACCAAAGTGCTGGTAGGACTCGAGGAAGATTGTGGTACCGGCGACGTGTACCCACGACAGCAGGTGCGGATCGCTCGCCTCGTAGCTCACGCCGTCGTCGGCGACGCCGCGTACCGCGAGGTGGATCGCCTTTACCCGTTCGATTGACGCGTACGCCGTGTTGCGCGATCCGTAGGTGGTGTCGCCGATGAAGTTCGCGGTTTGGAGCACTCGACCCAGTGTGTCTTCGCGGTACCGGGAGTGCTGCGCGACGCCCGCCATCGAGTACGGGTGCAGCATTTCGAGGAACAGCGAGCCGATGCCCCCGATGAGCATGGCCGCCAAGTCCCCGTGGACGAGGCGCGCGACGCCGTCGACCGGCTGGTACGACTCAGTGGGGTCGAGACACATCGCCGGAGGTTCGCGCGTCAGACCAACGGCGTTGCGGATCGACCGGTTGGCCCACACCCGAATCCGCTCGGAAATCGGGGTTCTCGGTTGGGGCACCGTGCCATCCTCCTCGGTCACGCCTTGTACATTTTACGGCTGCTTTCATTTTCTCCTGCGCTCTGGGACACTGTGTGATGGCTCAAACGACACGTCGGCGAACGACCGACGCCGACGTCGCGACCGAATCTGATGTTTCGAGCGAGACGACGACGGCGACGAAACGACCGTGGAACGTTGTCGTGTGGAACGATCCCGTCACGCCCATGAACGTGGTCGTGGTCATCTTCAAGCGAATCTTCGGCTATTCGAACAACAAGTGCACCCAGCTGATGCTGACGGTTCACCATGAAGGGCGCGCCGTGGTCTGGTCCGGTGAGCGTGAACGCGCCGAGCGCTACTGCGTGAAGATCCAGGTCGCGGGGCTCCAGTGCACCGTGGAGGAGGCCGCCTGATGGCACCGCGGCTCTTCATCCGCCGCCGCGACGGCCGCATCGAGGTGCGACTCAATGAAGCGGGCCGCGACGTCGTGCGCACCGTGGTGCGGCGCGTGGTGGCGGCCGAGAACGACATCGATGATGAGTGGAACACGACGTTGAACGGACCCATCGACCCGAGTCGAGACCAGGACGACCCATTGCTCACGCTCGCACGCCAACACGACATGAGCTCCAACGCCGAACTGGCGTTGATGACGGTCGACGAACCTTTTTTGAACGATGGCGAGGCGTGGGCCTGGCTGAGTACCTTGCAGGTCGCGCTTCGAGCGACGGCGAGTGCGCATGGACTGGTCAACGACGAACGGATCACTGGCGCTGACGAAGCCGTACTCGGTGAAGTCCAGGTCTTGCAGTCGCTCCTGTTCTCACTCGCCGACGTGGTGTGACTCTTCGGGGCCCCGACGGGCCACGCCATCGCTAAAGCCCGTAGGCTGGGTGAATGCCAATTCGACCAACGCACCTTCTCCTGCTCAGCTCGCTCGCTCTCGGGAGCGTCGTCCTCACGCCAGCGGTTTCGCAGGCGTCGAGCAAGGTCTCGGTCTCGACGGTGCTGGCCGCGGCCAAGAACGCCATGATCCGTGAGAAGAGTGTGCACATCGTCGTTGCGTCCACATCCGGCAAGACGGTGAATCACGTCACGGCGGACCTTGGCACGTCGAGCGGCCAGGAGTACTTCGTCTCAGGCACGGCCAAGGTGGAGATCCGAGTCACCGCGAAGAACGCCTACCTGAGCGGGAACGCTAAGGGTTTGACCACGTTGGTCGGCCTCACCGCCGCCCAGCAGAAGAAGGTCGGAACCAAAGTGATCGTGATGAAGGCGGGAACCTCCCCGTACACGACGTTCCAGTCCAATCTCACGGTGTCCGCATTCGCGACGTTCTTGCCGGCCGAAAAGGGTGTATCGCTCA
Organism: Actinomycetes bacterium; assembly: GCA_021793515.1. GTDB lineage: Bacteria > Actinomycetota > Acidimicrobiia > Acidimicrobiales > RAAP-2 > RAAP-2. The sequence continues at coordinate 13,988 of JAJYSP010000022.1, forward strand.
CCACCAACCGTCACAAGAACTACGTATTGACCTGGACGAAGCCCGCGACGAGCACCACGTCAAAGACCAAGAGCGTGCTGACGATCTCATCGGGCAAGAAAGCGCTCCCGCTCTCTGAAGTCGTGAGCGGAACCACCGGTAGCGGCAAGACCATGTTCTCACGGTGGGGCCAGTCGTTCTCGGTGACGCCACCGCCCTCGTCGGATCTGGTGGCCTACTCCTCGATCGTGACCGGGTGACCGACCAACGGTCCCAGCGAAGCACTACCCGCTTGACCAGGTAAGTCAATTCCCAGTTCATCGATTGGACTTAGGACCCTAGCGAGTAGTTGTGCGGAGCCCCGAATCTCCACTAGATAAGCCCTAGGCATTTCGAGCGATGGTGGGGGGTCATGGGTTCATACCGCGACGCGTGGGAACAGAGCATCAAGAGTCCGAATGAGTTCTGGGGCGAGGCCGCTAAGGGTGTCACCTGGTACCAGAGTCCGTCAGTCGTCCTCGACGACGCCAACGCGCCCCTCTATCGCTGGTTCAGCGATGGCGTGATGAACACGTGCTACAACGCGATTGACCGACACGTTGAGGCGGGTCGCGGTGCCCAACGCGCGTTGATTTACGACAGCCCCGTCACTGGGGTGAAGCGTGTCTACACCTACGACGAGTTGCTCGATGAGGTGTCCCGGTTCGCGGGAGCACTTCAATCGCTCAACGTCACCAAGGGCGACCGCGTGGTGATTTACATGCCCATGATTCCCGAGGCGCTCATTGCGATGCTCGCTTGTGCCCGGATCGGCGCCATCCACTCGGTTGTCTTCGGTGGATTCGCGGCGCACGAGCTGGCGATGCGTATCAATGACGCGGCACCGAAGGTCGTCGTCTCGGCATCCTGTGGCATCGAAGTGAGCCGCGTCATCGAGTACAAGCCGTTGCTCGACGCAGCACTGACCGAGGCGAGCCACCATCCCCACGCGTGCGTCATCGTGCAACGGCCACAGGCGCAGGCCACGATGGAAGCCGGCCGGGACTTCGACTGGAACGACCTGATGGCATCGGCCGCTCCGGCACCGTGCGTGCCCCTTCAGGCCACGGATCCGCTCTACATTCTCTACACCTCTGGCACCACCGGTCGGCCGAAGGGTGTGGTGCGTGACAACGGCGGTCACGCAGTCGCTCTGACCTGGTCGATGCCGAACATCTACGACACCACGGCGGGCGAGGTGTTCTGGGCGGCGTCTGACGTCGGGTGGGTCGTCGGGCACTCGTACATCGTGTACGCCCCGTTGCTCGCCGGTGCGACGACCTTGCTCTACGAGGGAAAGCCGGTCGGGACACCCGACGCCGGGGCGTACTGGCGCGTCATTGCCGAATGGGGCGTGAAGACCTTGTTCACCGCACCGACGGGATTCCGCGCCGTGAAACGCGAGGATCCCACCGGGTCCCTGATCGGCCAGTACGACCTGTCGGGGTTCAAATACCTCTTCCTCGCCGGTGAACGGCTGGACCCGGAGACCTACTCGTGGGCGAGCGAACAGTTGGGTGTCCCGGTGATCGATCACTGGTGGCAGACCGAGACTGGCTGGCCCGTCGCGGCGAACCTCATGGGTCTAGAACCGATGGTCGTCAAGCCCGGGTCGCCAACAGTACCGGTTCCCGGATTCAACGTGCAGATCTTCGGCGAATCGGGAGAACGCGCGCCCGCTGACACCGAGGGCCTCATCATGATCGAACTCCCGTTGCCGCCCGGCTGCATGGCGGGCGTCTGGGGCGACGAACAGAAGTTCTTCGAAACGTACCTGAGTCACACCCCGGGTTACTACCTGACGGGAGATGGTGGTCACTTCGATGAAGACGGGTATCTCTTCGTCATGGGTCGCGTCGACGACGTCATCAACGTGGCGGGTCACCGGCTCTCCACCGGTGAGATCGAGGAGATCATCGCGTCGCACCCCGACGTCGCCGAATGCGCCGTCATCGGTGTCGCCGACGCCCTCAAGGGGCAGATTCCACGAGGGCTCGCCGTCCTGAAGGCCGGTGTCCAGCGTGACCACGACCAAATCGCCGCCGAACTGGTCCAGCAGGTCCGTGACCAGCTCGGGGCGGTCGCGAGCCTTCGCCAGGTCGACATCGTGGACGCGCTGCCCAAGACCCGATCGGGCAAGGTGTTGCGCAAGTCCATGCGGGCGATCGCCGACGGCGTCGACATGCCAGTACCGTCGACGATCGATAACCCCGCCACCCTCGACGCGCTTCGTCCGATCCTTCGTCCGACGGACTAACCCTCGGGGAGCCCGTATCGAGAGAATCGGGCCCGTTCGGTGAATCCCGTGTCGCGATAGACGCGTTGGGCGACGTGGTTGGTATGGGCGACGCCCAGTCCGACCCAGGGCACGCCACGCGCGTGTGCGGCACCGACGACGCCGCGCATCACTCGTCGCGCTAGTCCCTGGCCACGATAGGCACTCGCGGTGGCGACCGAGGCAATGACGTGATAGCCCGATCGCCACTGCGTGAGAGCCGCGACCGCACTCAGGACCGTCCCGTCCCAGATGCCGTACCACGAGACCACTGACTCCGCCCCGGGCCAGACCGACGAACGCGGGGCATCTCGCTCGAGTAGCGCGGTGATCGCGAGTTCGTCGGTTACCACGACGACCCCTACGTCATCGTGGGTTGCCTCGGTCCGACGGGTATAGAAGTCCCAGTTGCTCCGTAATCGGAGCTCGCCGGCGCGGTCCCCGAGCGACGAGTTGACGATGAGACACGTTCGCCACTCGTCGAGTGGACTCGCGGCCGAACCGGCGCTCAGGCCAAACGCCTCCTCACGTTCGACCGTGAACCAGATCGTGTCGTCGTCGCGTTGCGCGCCGCCGAATCGTTCGCGCACGGTGAAGAAATGGAATGGACTCGCGTCGCCGTAGCGCGTCGTCGCCCACGACAGGGCGCGGTCCACGTCGTTGGTCTGTTCGCGCACGATTTGATGTTACGAGTCGTTGGGGCACCACGGAATGCCATCGGGCCCCTGCGTGCCTGGTACGAGGGGTTCTCGCTGTCATCGGCGGTTGGAGTTGAACTTGATGTGTCCGATATGGTGAGGAATCAGTGCGCCGCTCACGCGGCTCAGGCGGAGGAGCCATGACGACGGGTCGAATGTCTCGAGAGGCGTTACTCGAACTCATCGAGCGTGATGAGATCGACACGGTGATCCTCGCGATCACCGACATGCAGGGCCGCCTGCAAGGTAAACGGATTGATGGGCGGTTCTTCGCGCGCGAGTTCCTCGAAGGCTCAGGTGAAGGTTGCAGTTACGTCCTCGCGTCCGACGTCGACATGCGCACCGTCGATGGTTTCGCCCTGACGTCCTGGGAGCGGGGCTACGGTGATCTGGCATTCGTTCCCGATTTCTCGACCGTACGCGCGGTGCCGTGGCATGAAGCCACCGCAGTGGTGTTCGCCGATGTTCAAACCATTGACGGTGAGGCCGTCACCGTGTCACCGCGACAGATACTCCAGCGCCAGGCCAAACGCCTTGACGAACGCGGGTGGGTAGGTTTCACCGGGACCGAATTGGAGTTCCTCGTCTTCGCTGACACCTACGAGGCCGCGTGGAATGCAGGCTATCGAGACCTCACGCCCGTCAATCAATACAACGTCGATTACTCCATCTTGGGGACTTCACGCGTTGAACCCCTACTCGGACGGATACGGCGCTCGATGCGCGGCGCCGGTATGGAGGTCGAGTCCTTGAAAGGGGAGTGCAACTTCGGGCAACACGAGATCGCCTTTCGGTACGCCCCGCTGGTTGACAAGTGTGACGAGCACGGGCTCTTCAAGCTTGGCGCGAAGGAGATCGCGGCCCAGGAGGGCTACAGCCTGACGTTCATGGCGAAATTCAACGAACGCGAAGGCAACTCCTGCCACATCCATCTCTCGCTTCGCGACCGCGCTGGTGAACCGATATTCGCTGGCGATGGGCCGTACGGGTTCTCGCCGGTCTTCGAGCACTTCCTGGCCGGTCAGATTGCCTACGCGAGGGAGATGTCGCTGTGGTTGGCGCCCAACGTCAACAGCTACAAACGCTTTGTCGAGGGGTCGTTCGCACCGACCGCCCTGGTGTGGGGGCTTGACAATCGGACGTGCGCCTTTCGAGTCGTGGGACACGGGTCGTCGGTTCGCGTCGAGTGCCGGATTCCGGGCGGGGACGTCAATCCCTACCTCGCCGAGGCCGCCCTGGTCGCCGCGGGACTTCGGGGCATCGAGGAGGCATTACCCCTCGCGCCACCGTTCACCGGCAACGCCTACACCGCCGACGCGCCGCGCGTCCCGACGACCCTCCGAGAGGCTGCCGCACTATTTGACGCGTCGGTCGTTGCCCGCGGGGCCTTTGGCGATGACGTAGTCGACCACTACGTCCACGCCGCGCGAATTGAGGTCGCCGCCTTTGAGGCTGCGGTGACTGATTGGGAACGATTCCGAGGATTCGAGAGGTTATGAGCACGATTTCCATAGTCAATCCGTCGACCGAGGTCGAGATCGCGTCGGTGGCGATGCACGACGTCCACGAAGTCGATCGCGCGATTGAACGTGCGGCGCAGGCGGCGACGCAGTGGCGGACCGTGACGCCGGCCGATCGCGCGCGACTGCTGCGGCGTTTCGCCGAGGTCGTCGACGGCCACATTGAGGAGCTGGCCCAACTCGAGGTCGCAAACTCCGGGCACACGATCACCAATGCCCGCTGGGAGGCCGGCAACGTTCGAGACGTGTTGCACTACTACGCGGGTGCGCCCGAACGGCACGCTGGCCGCCAGATTCCCGTGGCGGGCGGCGTCGACATGACCTTCTTCGAACCCCTCGGTGTGGTCGGCATCATCGTGCCGTGGAACTTCCCCATGCCGATCATGGGCTGGGGGCTGGGTCCCGCGTTGGCGGCGGGCAACACGGTGGTATTGAAGCCCGCGTCACTCACGCCTCTCACCGCGATACGGATCGGTGAGCTCGCCCTGGACGCTGGCATCCCCGAGGGGGTGTTCCAGGTCATCACCGGTGAGGGGTCGACGGTCGGCGAGCGATTCGTGACGCACCCCTTGGTTCGCAAGATCTGCTTCACGGGGTCCAACGCCGCTGGTCGCCGGATCATGGAAGGGTGCGCGGCGCAGGTGAAGCGTCTCACCTTGGAACTTGGTGGCAAGAGCGCCAACATTGTCTACGCCGACGCCGACCTCGAGCGAGCGGGTGCCGCGGCGCCGTACGCGGTCTTCGACAACGCGGGCCAGGACTGCTGCGCGCGATCGCGTCTGCTCGTCCAGTCATCGGGATACGACCGGTTCATGGAGTACTTCGAGGCTGCGGTCAAGGCGGTCAAGGTGATCGACCCTCGCGACGAGGCGAGCGAGATGGGTCCGCTCATCACCGCGGCCCACCGTGACACGGTCGCCAGTTACGTAGACGAATCGACCGTTGCGTTCCGAGGCAGTGCGCCGGGCGGACCGGGCTACTGGTTTCCACCGACGGTGCTCGACGGCACGGATCGTGCAGCGCGCTCCTACTGCGAAGAGATCTTCGGACCGGTGGTTTCGGTCGTGCGTTTCGAGGACGAGGCGCAAGCCATCGCCCTCGCCAACGAGGGTCCCTACGGTCTCTCGGGCTCGATTTGGAGTCGGGACATCGGTCGGGCACTGCGCACCGCTCGGGGCGTCGAGACGGGCACGCTGTCGATCAACTCGAATTCGTCAGTGCGCTACTCGACCCCTTTCGGGGGTTTTAAGCAGTCGGGTCTGGGCCGTGAACTCGGTCCCGATGCGCTGCGCTCCTTCAGCGAGGAAAAGAACGTGTTCATAGCAACGGAGGAATGATGGGACGTCTGGAGAACAAGGTAGCGATAATCACCGGTGGCGCGAGTGGCATCGGGCTCGCAACGGCGAAGCGGTTCGCTATCGAAGGGGCGAAGGTCGTCGTCGCGGACTTGGCCGACGACGCGGGATCGGCGCTCGCCGCTGAAATCGGCGGCACGTACGTGCACGTCGACGTCGCCGATGAGGCGAGCGTTCAGGCGATGTACGCCCGCGTCGTTGAGGTCTACGGCGGTGTCGATGTCCTGTTCAACAATGCGGGTATCTCGCCGGCCGACGACGACTCGATCCTCACGACGGGGCTCGACGCCTGGCGGCGAGTTCAGGACGTCAATCTGACCTCGGTGTATCTCTGCTGCAAGTACGGCATACCGCTGCTGCTCGAGCGCGGCGGTGGTTCGATCATCAACACCGCTTCCTTCGTCGCCATGCTCGGTTCAGCCACGTCCCAGGTCTCCTATACGGCGTCCAAGGGTGGGGTGCTGTCGATGAGTCGGGAGTTGGGTGTCCAATTCGCCCGTCAGGGTATTCGGGTGAACGCGCTCTGTCCGGGACCGGTCAACACGCCGTTGCTGCGCGAACTCTTTGCGAAGGATCCCGAACGCGCGGCGCGACGACTCGTGCACGTACCCATGGGGCGATTCGCCGAACCCGAGGAGATCGCCAGCGCCGTGCTCTTTCTCGCCAGCGACGATGCTTCGTTCATCACGTCGTCAACGTTCCTCGTTGACGGCGGCATCGGGGCCGCGTACGTCACGCCGCTTTAGCGGTTCGTCGATCCCTCTCCGATAGCGAAGTACTCGCTGAGATACTTCTCGCCCTCGTCGGGAAAGATGGTCACGACAACGGCGCCGTCGGGCAGGTCGGCGAGAACCTGACGGGCGACCACGAGATTTGCGCCGGAACTCGGTCCGACGAGGATCCCGTGTTCGCGCGCGAGGCGTCGCATCTCAGCGACCGCATCATCGCTATGGACGGCGATGACGCGATCGACGAGTTCGGCGTTTCGTTGGTAGATGGGTGGAACGAAGCCGTCGGAGATCCCTTCGATACGGTGCAACGCGATGTCACCACAGACGATCGTGGATGACTCCGCCGGTTCGAGCGCTACGACGAGCGCCGTCGGGTTCACCAATCGGAATGCCTGTCCGACACCGATGAGTGTGCCACCGGTCCCCACGCCCATGATGAACGCGTCCGGCGGCTGGCCCGATGGCAGCTGGGCGAGAATCTCGGGACCGAGCCAGGTCCGGTTCTCCTCGATGTTCCACTCGTTGGAGAACTGGTGCGGCGCGAAGAAGCCGGGCTCTCGGCCAAGTCGGTCAGCTTCTTCGAGCGCGTCGTTCACGTGGAAGGTCCCGATGGTTCGTAGTTCGGCGCCAAAGGCCGTTGAGATCGCCGCACGCTCGCTACTGAGCCCCTCGGGCATGACCACGAGCATTCGATAACCCTTGACCGCAGCGACCATGCTCATTGCGTTGCCAGTGTTGCCACTCGATGCTTCGACGATCGTGTCACCGCGACGGAGCAGACCTTCGCGTTCCGCGCGTTCGATGATGTAACGCGCCATTCTCGCCTTGATCGAGCCCGATGGATTCAAGTATTCGAGCTTGACGAAGACGCCGTCTACGTTGATAAGGGGCGTCGCCCCGATCGCATCGAGCACCGTTGCCGTGTGATCCGTGTCCATGTCACTCCTCGCCTGCGGCCACATTACGACCTTGGGGTGATCGTCGCGTGCGCACTCAACGACGGTGCACCGCGCGTGCCGTTCGGACAAGGTGACTTCCGATTGCGGGTCGAGGAATCGTCGCCGCCCGCCCGTGACCTGACGGTGACGGTGGCCGATACACTCGGCGCGTGTGGGTTTTAGAATGCCTTCGGAGCGACCACATCGACGCTGTCCTCACATTCGAAACCGAGAATCGGGACTTCTTCACCGCCACCATCGCTGATCGCGGCGACGCCTACTTCGAGCACTTCGCCGAACACCATCGATCGTGTTTGAACGAGCAAGACGCCGGTACGTGCGCCTACTACGTCGTGGTCGACGAATTCGGGTCGGTTTTGGGGCGATTCAATTTGTACGAGATCAATGATGGGACGGCGGAGGTTGGCTACCGCGTGGGCGAATGCGCTACCGGGCGCGGCCTCGCGACCGAAGCGCTGCGTGCGCTGTGCGTCGTGGCGCGAGACGAGTTGTCCTTGACGACCCTCACTGCCCGGACAAGTGATGAGAACGTGGCGTCTCAACGGGTCCTCGAGAAGTGTGGCTTCACAGTCATGGGTCCAGTCGAGGTCGGGGGCCGTCCGGGGCGCTGGTATCGGTGCACCGTGGTGTGATAGGCGCCGCCCGTCATTTCGCTGTCATGGGTCAGCGGCCTCATTGACCGGGTACCGGCGAGTCGAGCGAGATGAGGGTTCTTGGTCGATAGCATCGCGTGTTCAACGACCCTGTGACCACCACAGGATGATGCCGGGGTAGCCGATAAGTCCACGATGTTGTGGCGACATGGGTGCAACTCGACGTGCAAGGAGGGGACTTGACTCTCACCCCGGGGGAGGCCGCATACTTGGCTGGACGCGAAGTCCCCTCGGGTCGACGATGGAGCAGGGTGCATGGAAGAGTTCGGCATAGGCGAGTTCGCACGGCGTTCGCGCCTTTCCATCAAAGCGCTCCGACTCTACGACGAACTCGGCGTGCTCGTCCCTGCTCGGGTCGACGGTGCGAACGGTTATCGCTACTACGACGTCTCGCAACTTGATGATGCGCGTCTCATTGCGATGCTGCGCCAGCTCGAGATGCCTCTGGCGGCCGTGAAGGAGCTTCTCGCGTGCGATCGAAAGGAAGCGGCTGCACGGATTGTGACGCACTGGAGCAATGTCGAGTCGACGCATCGCGAGCGACGTGAGCTCGCCAAGTACCTCGTCAACCGACTGAGTGGAAGGAAAACTGTGATGTACGACGTGATGACTCGAGCCATGCCAGAGCGAAGCGTGCTCTGTCTGAAGCGCGCTGTCGATCAGAAGGGCGCGTGGGCGCTCGGCAAGGAATTCATAGCAATCTTGCGCGAGCGTCCGTTGCCAAAGATGGAAGGACGAGAGGGCGCAGCGTTCTCCATCTACTGGGGAGAAGTGAACGTTGATAGCGACGGGCCCGTCGAATGGTGCAGGCCAGTTCCTCGGGCGAACGCCGAGGAACTGGCATCGATGTATCCCGAGTTGACCCTGCGGATCGAGCCGGCCCATCACGAGGCGTACGTTGCGCTGCCGAACGATGCGCTGCCAGCCACGCCTGAGGAGGAACCTGGTGTGCAGTGGCAACTCGCGTCCGAGGCACTGCGCGAGTGGGCGGCGGAACAACGCTTCGAACCAGGCAGCAACCCCGGTGATCTCGGCGTTCGGATCACGTACCTCGCCAACGGTCCGGTGACCGAGACGAGTGCACCGTACCGCGACTTTGCCGTGCCTTATTTTCCGGCGTACGCGTAAGTAACGGTTGACCCGACCGAGCCGTCTCCGACCTATCCTGAAATTGAGAGCGAGCGTGTGTGACCTACGTGATTGAGAGTGCGTCGCTGAGTAAGCGATACGGCGACGTATTGGCCGTCGATGATTTGAGTTTCAACATCGAAGCGGGAACGATCACCGGGTTCCTCGGTCCCAATGGCGCAGGGAAGTCGACGACACTGCGGATGCTGCTCGGTCTCGCGAAGCCGACACTGGGTCACGCGACGATCTTCGGAAAGCCCTACGGTGAGTTGGACGAACCAGCACTGCGCGTCGGCGCGGTCCTTGAGGCGACCGATTTTCATCCCGGAAGGTCAGGACGCGACCACCTTCGAATGTTGAGTCGGGCCGTTGGACTCCCCGACCAGCGGGCCGACGACGTGCTGGAGCTCGTTGAGTTGCAAGAGGCGGCCAGGCGTCGGGTCAAGGGATACTCGCTCGGCATGCGTCAACGCCTGGGATTGGCGTCGGCCCTGCTCGGTGATCCGGATCTGCTCGTGCTGGATGAACCAGCCAACGGACTCGACCCAGAGGGGGTTCGATGGTTGCGCGACTTCTTGCGAGACTTCGCCTCGCGCGGTCGCACGGTCCTCATCTCAAGCCACGTTCTCGCCGAGATCGCCCAAACTGTGGACCGGGTGCTCATCATTAATCACGGACGGCTGATCACCGAATCGACGCTCGAGGAATTGACGGCTCGCGTAGGTGGAGTGGTCCGCGTGCAAAGTACAAAGCCCGACCAGCTGGCTCTCGCACTACACCGAGAGGGAATCGCCACCAGTCGGCCCAATGACCATACGTTGCTGGCTCAGGGCACCACGAGGGAGCGGGTCGGCGACATCGCGCTGGCCGAGGGGATAGCCATCCATGAACTGCTGACCGAAGGTTCGTCGCTCGAAGAGGTCTTCCTCGATCTCACCTCTGAGGTGGTTGCACCGTGAAGCAGCTCCGTGCGGAATTACTCAAAATCCGCTCCACGCGCACGACGACCGGTCTCTTGGTGGGGTTGATCGCCCTGGCGCTTCTCTTCACAATCTTGACTTGTACGTTGTCACCGATCTCCCAGCTACTCACCGAGCGGGAACAGGCGAACGTATTGAGCTTCGGCAGCGTCGCGGGCGTCTTCGCCGCCCTGGCCGGCATCATGCTGTTTACGAGCGAATACCGATTCGGAACCATTCGACCGACGTCGTTGTTCAATGCGGATCGCAATCGACTCTTCACGGCAAAGTTCATCGCGGGAATGCTTTCGGGTCTGATCTTCGGGGTCATCGGCGAGGGCATCGTTTTGTCGGTCGGTGTTGGGATCTTCAAGTTGCGTGGTGTTGGCCTGGTGATGAGTGGCGCGAACGTGACCGAGTTGATCGTCGGTGCGGTCATCGGGACCGCCCTGTGGGGCGCGATCGGCGTGGGCATCGGCGCAGTCGTCCCCAATCAGGTGGGTGCTGTCATCTCACTGCTGGCGTGGGGCTTCGTCGTCGAAAACCTCGTCTTTGGCTTCTTACCCACGATTGGTCGCTTCCTTCCGGTGCACGCCGCGGACGCGATGATGGGCTCGATCCAAGACAAACAACTGCCGGGTGATGTCGGTGTGTTGGTGGTCGTCGCCTGGGCACTCACGCTCGCTGTCGTCGGGTTGGCGCTACTGCGACGGCGAGATGTCACTTGACCTCCGGGTGACGGCTGGCGCGGGTAGCGGCCGAGGAGAGCGAATCAAGTAACGGAAGATTTGTCGTTGCCGCGTCGGGTGTTTCAGTGAATGGACGTGAAACCGGCGTCGATTCACCGGTTGGAAGTGGTGCGCCGGCCGGGACTTGAACCCGGAACCTGTTGATTAAGAGAACTTTTGCACCTGTAGTGACAAGACGGTCGTGACGAGACAGCCCTTTGTTTGAGCGGAATGTTGATCGACCTCGGTCAGTCTCGTCTATCTGGATAGCCTCGGTGCGTGGGTTTTTTCGTGGGTTTTTCTCGGACCCCGCAGCCTGTTGATTCTCAATAACGGGCCAGCTCGTCGCGGTTCTCGAACTGGTTGCCGCATGGTCTTATGTATGAACGCATCCAGCAAATCAAAGGTCCTCGTCCTCGCCGCGACGTTGGCGGTTGCCACGCTCGGGGCGGGGTCCGTAGCCGGGGCGTCGGGTGGTTCGACCACCATCTCCGTGCCCGCCAAGCACGCGCCCGTGAAGTCGGGGCTCCCGGCGGTCACGCCACTTCGCGCGCTCAACGGTCGAGTCATTGCCCTGAACCTCAAGGGTGTGTCTCTCATCGTTCTGGCGAAATTAGCGCCTCGTGCGCGATACGTGGTCATGAGCACCCCCGCGGGGGTGGTGGGGTACGGCATCATCAAGAGCGGTACCGAGCAGGCGCCCGGCATCATCGCACTGAAGGTCGGACGCGCGGCGGTCACGCTCCGCCCGACTGGCGGAGGTGGTGCGATCACGTTCACGGCAGTGGTCACGTCACGGGCGCCGAAGCCGGCAGTAAGCGGGCCGCCCTTCCGCTCGTTGAGTTCACTCAACGGCAGGGTTCAGCACTTGACCATGAGTAGCAACAACGGCATCCTGCTCCAGGCACTACCGGGCAGAGCCCGGTATCTGTTGCGGGCCACCAAGGGTGGGGTCGTGGAGCTGGCCGTTACCAGGATCTCCGGGCATGTGGTGCCATTACTGGTGGCACTGAAGATTGGCGCGACATCGGTGACTCTCACCAACTCGGCCACGAAGCAGCACGCCACGTTCGCGGTGAGCATCCGAAAATAGCCACTGCTCGTTGCGGTTGCTCAACTCGACGGCGGACCGATTGTCAACTCCGCTTCGGTGCCCGACCTATCATTGCGCTTGATGAGCTTCGAACGATGTGTTCCTGACCCCGTGATGCTGGCGCGTTTGATGGCCGAGCTCGACACGCCAATGGACGAGAACGAGTGCATGATTGAGACCATTGACGCGGTGCGCCACGAACGGTTTATGGAAGAGATCGAGTCCGACCCGCAGGTGCGCGAGGAGTGGGAGCGGTTCCTGTTCACGAACCACCGAGACGACGAGGTCGACGACTTCTAACTAGAAGGACTGGTCGTCGTCGTTACGCCGCAGCACCATGGTCGCCTCGGCGAGGGCCCAGCCGTAGGCCTCGAAGAAGTTACGGGCGTCGTCGCGGTACTCGGTCACTGTGACCACGCCCTGCGCGTCGCGCGATTCGACCGCGGCGAGGTACGAGCCGTCGCCGGCGTCGATCATGGAGATCAGCAAGTCGCCGGGCAGTCGCATCTGGCGGTTGCTCATGCGCGTGACGAGAGTGTTTATGTCGACATGGTTGAGCACTTGGGCCGCGAATGTCGCGGCGATGCCCAGGGCCTCCGGGCGGCTCGAACACGGGAACATCCGAACGGGGAGCCAGTCATCAAGGATCGCGTTGTAGGCCTCGAGCACGAGCGTGCCGTTGTCTGTACTGTCATTGTCGCCGTCGAGGTCAGAGACGACGATTCGATGACCGTTGATGAAGGGGACTGGTCGGATGAAGTTGATGCTCACACCTGTATAGATGGGAGGTGGAGCGGGGAATCGCCAAATTTCTAAGACCGCCGAATCACGAGGCTTGCGCGTCAGCTAGGACGTCGAACAGCGATCGCGTCACGGAACGTGTCGGTACGACCGGCTTGCCCGTCGGTTCCACGTCAGGTGCGTCGAACAGGGACGGCGGCGTCCGCAGACGCGCCTCTTCGGCCCACGCGACACGCGCCTCGATGACGGGCCAGTACTCCTCGGTCATCTCGCAGCCGATCCAGTCGAAGCCGTCGAGAATCGCCGCCACAGCCGTTGTGCCGCTACCCAAGAAGGGATCGAGGACCACGCCGCCGGGTGGGGTGACGAGCGTGATTAGGTAGCGCATCAGTGCGACGGGCTTGACGGTGGGGTGGCGCGTTGTGACGCCCTCTAGTCCCGCGTCACGCTCGGACGAACCAGCCTTGGCACAGTAGATGAAAGACTGCACGTCGTTGTCCACGTCGAAGGTGATGGTCTTGAAGAACCGGGCCGCGGAGCCTTCGTCGTTGTACTCCGCGCCCGTTGATGTCATTCCCCAGCCGTCCCCTGAGACTCCAGAACGTTGTTCCCCAATTCTGCTTGGTGCAGTTGCCGGGAACCCAGCCACAACCTCGTCGCTGCCATCGTGAAGAAGATTCGCGGGGAATCTTCCCAACGCGTGCGGCTCTACGTTCCCCTCCGACCTTTCTCTCGAGTCGCTGCCGTAGATGGCATTGTTTCGGGGACCAGCGTTCCGGACGCTGGCGTACTTCTCGGCTAGCTGCGAGTCCGTCGACTCGATCCGCGACGCGTCGATGTTCAGGGCACCGGTGCCGTAGGTGAGTACGTTGTTAGCCACCGTGCCGACCAGTGGCTTGCGAGCCAGGACGAGTGGTTCATGTGCGGGTTTGAGCGCAGTGCCCCAGCCTTGCCACTGCTTGGCCGCGTCGGTCGCTGGAGTGGTCTCGGTCGGCGTGAACTCACGCCCATTGTCTTTGATCCACGAGCCGGTTCTGTTCTGGTCAGAGCCGGGGATCATTCTCTTCACCGGTCGACCGCTGGACAGCACTTCGCGCTCCACTCCTGCCGCCTTGTCGATCGCCTTGCTCACGTCGAGCGATTTGGGGAAGCCGCTGCCGTAGACCCACATAATCGAATCGCGAATCTCAAAGCCCGCGTCTTCGATCGCACAGGCCAGTCGGTGATAGGTGCGAGTACCGCCGGCGGCGAGAAGGTGACCACCGGGCTTCAGGACACGTAGCGCTTCGGCCCAAAATCCGACGTTGTAGGCAATCCCCGAAGAGTCCCAAGTTCTATTCATGAAGCCAAGCTCGTAGGGCGGGTCGGTGACGATTGAATCGACGGAGTTGTTGGGCATGAGCCGTAGCGCGGTGAGGCACTCCGACTTCAACAAGGTTCCCGACGGTATGTTGTCGGGGTCGAGGCGTTGGCGAATGCTCATACTTACCTATGTGCCAGACTCGAAATCAGTCGGTACTTTCGCCCGCTCATTCAAAGGCTTGCTTGCTAGAAACAAGGTCATACCTGTAGAGATGGGGGAATCGGGCCGGAATCGCCAGATTTCGTCAGAACCTCAGTGATCTTGAAGGACTCGCCACGTCTCGATGAGCGCGTCGCGGTTCTCGTCATTGGTGTCGAGGTCCTCGAGCGCGAGGATCTGGAACTCCGCACAGGTCAGTCCGGCGCTCTCGATGGCATCTCGAACACCGTTGCCGTCGCCGAACGTGTGACCGGGTGCTGCGTGACGTTGCGTTGGCTCAAACATGAGTTGGCACCTTTCCGAATTGCTCGATGATCTGGTGTGACGCCTTCTGGATGCGCTGGCCGGAGCTCTTGAGCTGCTTCTCGACCGCCTCGGGGTCGCCGTGACCCCACGACGTGAGGTACCCGAACGAGTAGCCGCCGCTGTCGATGCCGAGCGCCTGACTGACCACGTAGGCCACCGACTCCGCCTCGATCTCCTTGTGCTCGCGGGGTAGGTCGTTGTCCTCGTCGTGCAGGAGCGCGTGGCCTAGTTCGTGGGCGAGGGTCTTGACCTGCTGGACTCCGTCGTTGCGCGACTCGACCACGATCAACCTCTCGGACGGCGAGCAGTACCCGTTCGTGCCGCCAGTCAGCTCGCGCCTCTCGACCCGGAACCCGAAGCCACTGGCGACCTCCGAGAGGCCCTGGAACTGTCCCTCGGGAGCCACACCAGTCAGCAGTGGGGCAATCTCAGGAAGCGGCTCGCCGTCGGTCTGACTGATGTCAAAGACGGTCGCTGAGGTGAATCCCGCCACGTACTTCCGGTCCTTGTCCTTGTCGCCGTTCTCATCCTTCTGGGTGCGGATGATCGGCGCGAGAATGGATGCGCCGTGCTCGCCCTTTCGGACCTGGCGTCCGAGTTCCTTCCACTTATTGAAACCCGCAACGCGGGTGGCGTCGGGTTTCTGCAAGCCGATAAGTACGGCGTTGCCGAAGCTGTACGAGTGGAACTTGCTCTGGGTGTCGAGGTACTCCTGCCACTTACCCGACTCGGTGAGACCTCGCACGCCCGCCGACAGTTCGGCCATCACCCGGTCGGACTTGGTAGCCGTCGGCGCGGTGGGCTCGTCGAGCACGATCGTGGACTCGGCGTGGACGTCTGGTGCGAACTGGCCGCCGGTCGTGATGCCCTTAGGCTGGCGCTTCTGGTTCATGGCGTGTCCTCATCCCTCGCTACGACGCCGGCGCGCTCACTGCGTCCCAGAGGGCCTTGGAGACGTCGAGCGCGTAGAAGGTGTCGGTGGCGGGCTGGCCCTCGGCTTCCGAAGCGTGACGCAGGTAGTACGCGCGCCGACCATTGGTCTCTCTCGAAGACTTGCCGGCGATGCCACAACTTTCAATGATTTCTCGGACGGACTGCACCGACCCATCGGCGAAGCGATACCGTTTACCCAAATCGCGCTCGGCTCGAATCTGCTGCTGGACGGTCAGTTTCGCCATGCTGATCTCGCGGAACCTGGGCGTCGGAGGCTTCGGCGGCGCGGGCGGTGACGTCACGTCGGGGTAGTTCTTCGACGGGTCGACCACGAACGAGCCGTGATGCAAGCCGAGTGGATGACGGAACTTCGGGTCGTCGTAATCGGCCTTGGGCACGAGAATCTCACGCTCTTCGCTCATGTACCGACCTGCGTCATCGCGCCCGCCTCGACAGACGGTGACCTTCACCATGTCATTCTCGGCATAGCTTGCTGAAACTGCGACCTCGTCGTCCTCGTGGATCTTCCGCCACGTCTGCTCGTCCTTGGACCGGGACTGACCACGGGCAAGCGTCGTGTTACATGCGTTCTCGTACTGCTCGGGGAACCAGTTGATGACCCCTTGCTCGCCAAACTGTCGAACCTCCTTAACTGTCTGCCCGTCGCGAACGAATGCCTCGGGGTGAAACAGCATGGGGATGTAGACCTCGCAGTCCTCCTCGTACCACCCCGACGATTGACGTAGGGCTGGAGGAATCCTGCGGTTTCGCTCGGGCGAGAGTTTGACACCGCCATGTCCAGGGGTGCTTACCGAGACGATGCCGGGGGCCATGTGACTCACGTAGTCGGCGGTTCCCCACGGGGTCCGCGAGCCAACTTGTACGTTCGAGACGTCGCCGTAGTTGATGGCTGGTGAGTCTCCATCGTCGCCGAGCACGATGGTCGACTCGGCGTGAACGTCTGGCGCGAACTGTCCGCCGGTCTCAAGCCCCTTGGGCTGGCGCTTCTGGTTTGTGCTCATACCTGCATAGATGGGAGAAAGTCGCGAAAATCACCAAAGTTCTTCATCGGACATCGCCGAGACGGTCGGCATGGACCACCTCGGCGACCAGGCAGAAGTCGTCGAGGGCCTCAGTACCGGCGAGGCCGGGGAAGCCCTCAGAGACGCGGTCATTCAACTCCTCGATTCGCCTCCAGCCACCGTCCTTGATCTGGTAGTGGTTGGACCCACCGTCTCCGTTGTTCGAGACGTGCAGGACCTCGTCGCCGATCGTCAGTTCGCCAGTCCACGCGATGCCGTTGTGGGTTTCGAGTTCGCCGGTGATCTTTATCGACGATTCCTCAATGAGCTTTACGCCTTCGTCGTTGGGGTCGTATCGGCCGCTGTCGTCGAGGTTCGTGTGGATGCTGTCGACATAGCGCTGCTTGTCGGCCTCTGAAACCGCAGCACCACTCGCGGCTAGTTGGTGTCCGCAGTCCATACATGTTCGTATCGAGCGGCCGGGAAATGGGTTGCTGTGATCGGTCGGGTCGTACACCGGCAGGTCGCGGACATTCGCGCCGCCACAGCCAGGACACGTCTCTGATGCTTCGTCCTTCTTCCGCACCGTGCCGCGTCGTTCAGTCGGCTCATCATTGAGTACGACGGCGGACTCTCGATGAACGTCTGGTGCGAACTGACCGCCGGTCGTGATGCCCTTGGGCTGGCGCTTCTGGCTCATGATTTCGCCGGCTTCGAGTTGCAGTCGTTAATCTGCTCGATGAGTCTCGAGATCGAGGTGTCGGATCGAAAAGCGATCTTCGAGATGTCAGGGTCGTCGAGGATGTCCTGGAGGTTGCTCACGGTCACGTTCGTTATGCCGCGTTCGCGCGCGATCTGGGCGATGGCGCGCGGCTCCCAGCCGGCGCAATCGGTATCGGCGTCGCCCCACTCTTTCATCCACACTTGGACCGCGACGTTCTCCTCGTGGATGCCCGGTACCCACGGAACCACCTCGACGTCATACTCGAGCACAGAGCCGACCTGAAACGGTGGCTGGTGTCTGACGTTCTTGGCTTTCAGTTCTGTCGGTCGTGCCCCCTCCGTTTCGCGCCAGTCAAGGAACTGTTCGACGACGTAGTCGATGCCCTCGAAGGCCCCGTCGTAGTCACGATCGTGCATCCCTTGGCTGTACCGCCGATAGTCGGCGGCCAACGCCGTGAGGTCAACGTCCGTGGGCCCGTCGTCGTCGTTTAGGCGACCCGTCGCTCGCCTCACAATGATCTCGTCGAGCGACGGGTTCTCGTCGCGGTCCTTGCGCAGCGCATTGATCTCTTCACGCTGCGCGTCGATGATCTCCTGCTGCTTGGCCACGATGAGCTTCATGCTGTCGAAGGCTTCAATGGCATCGGGGGACATGATCACATCCCGTGAGTGGTATCGACGGAGTATCAGGTCGACGTTCTCCTGCGCCTCGTAGATGGCGTCTTGAGGGTTATCGGGCGTGGCGGGCTCGGTCGCGAGTACGACCGTGCACTCGGGATTGACGTCTGGTGCGAACTGACCGCCGGTGCTGGTGCCCCTGGGCTGACGTCTCTGGTTCATGATTTCGCCATCTTCCCTATCTCGATACGCAGCACCATGTCGGCGACGAAGGCTCTGCGGTCCTGAATGAGTCGCACGACGTTGTCGTAAAACTCCACGATGTCGGCGTGTGACCACTCGTTCCAGTCGTCGCCTTCGTCTGATTTGTCGTCGATCCAGTTGTCGAAGTTGCTCATCGCATCCTCTGCGAACTGCTCGAGATAGTCATCACTCTTCGTTCGTACTGTCTCGTCCTTCACGGTCGCGAGCACGACCGTACACTCGGGGTTGACGTCTGGTGCGAACTGACCGCCGGTCGTGATGCCCCTGGGCTGACGTTTCTGGTTCATCGTTCCCACGCTTCCTCGTAGATCTTCTTGAACAATGCCTCGCGCTCGTCGCGCGCGACTTCGTACCCGTCGTCGTCCAACGGCGAGGAGTCCGGGTCGTTTTCAAAACCACGAATCTTCGCTTCCGTGTCGCGCCAGTGCTCGACGAGTTGGGGGTCGGACGCAGCGAAGATTTCTTCGCGGACCTCAACCAAGTGTGCGAGCATGTCAGCCGGGTCCGCACCGCTCCCCCCGTCCCAGCGCGTCAGCACATCGATCGCCTCGTCGACGGCGTACGCGCACTCCGTGAGTCGTTGCAGCCGACTGCGTCCATCGGCGAAATATGCGGCGCCGATGTCGCCGTCCAGCGACTCACCCTCGGAATTGATCTCTACGTGGCGCTGGACCGCGATGATGACACCGTCAAGTACAACCGTCGACTCTGCATTCACGTCCGGCGCGAACTGACCGCCGGTGTTGGTGCCCTTCGGCTGGCGCTTCTGGTTCATGACGGCAACTCCTTAATCAAAGATCCGCTGGTAGGCGCCGAGTCGATCTCCGGGCAACTCCGTCATTCCCGCAAAGCCAACTTTCGGCTTCGTCGAGACCAGCGCCCCACCCTTCATGATGTCCTTCGCGTACGTCGATCCGTGTTCGGAGTAAAGGCCGGAGTCGTCGGGGCACCAGAGGTAGCCACCCGCGATGCCAGTACCCGGCTCAGCCCCCTCTTCCTCCTCGTAGTAGTCGATGTACCAGACGCAACCGGGCGTTGGACCACTGCCGTCGAAGCCGGGGTGGGTGTAGAGCACCGCGATGGGGTTCTCCTCGCTCGCGTTGCGCAACGCATCTAGAGTCAGCGGTTCAGTGGGCGGAAGATGCGTCTCTTCGTACCAGCGACGGTTCAGTTCGGTCACTGCAGCCGGTTTGACGTTGTCGATGATGTCGAGTGGGTTCTTGAGCACGATGCCCTGCGTCCGCTTACCGGTTGGCAAGAAACCGATTCGACCACTACGGCCATCGAACAACTTTCCCTGCATCAACTGTGGGTGGCCGCCGCCGAACATTCCCTCGCTGACCGTCAGTATGGTGATGGGCTGGCCAGTTGTGATGGCGGCCTGGATACGATCGTCGAGATCGCCCGGCTTTGGATAGGCCGCGACACGAGCCGCGATGTCGGTGTTGGCCGACGGCTCGCCGGACAACGAGATTGTCGTCGACATTACGCCGTTACCTCGATCAACCGGCTTGGGCTTCGAGGCGTGCTCGATGTCCCACCGACCGCGCTGAGAGAGTACCGGCTCGGGTAACGCACCGATCTCGTCGGCCAGTCGTATCGTGGACTCCGCGTGAACGTCCGGCGCGAACTGTCCGCCTGTCTCGAGTCCCTTGGGCTGGCGCTTCTGGTTCTGGTTCGTGCTCATGCCTGTATAGATGGGAGTTGCGCGAGAGAATCACCAAACTTCTGAAATTGATCATGAAGTCGGCGTCCGTAAGGGGATCGTCAATGGGACTTCTTGATGCGGGATGCTCGATGTTTACGTACGTTGGAGATGGACAGTCCCGAAAGAGCAGTCCGGATAGGCATCGTTGAAGGTATCGTAAACGGTACGCTTGGCTTCATGAGCATCCTTGTCGGGTACGCGCGCTGCTCCACTGAGACGCAGGACCTCACTGTCCAACGCGACGCTCTCATCTCACTCGGTGTCGAACCCGATCGGATCTACTCTGACCACGGGTTGACCGGGACCAACCGGGATCGTCCGGGTCTTCGTGAGGCGCTGGCCGCGTGCCGCGAAGGCGACACGCTGGTGGTGGCCAAACTCGACCGTCTCGCCCGGTCGCTGCCCGACGCCCGCGACATTGTCGACGAGCTTACGAATCGCGGGGTGAAGCTCAACCTCGGTGGTTCGGTCCACGATCCCAACGACCCAGTCGGTCGGCTGCTGTTCAACGTGCTCGCGATGGTGGCCGAGTTCGAGTCCGACCTGATTCGGATGCGTACGCGAGAGGGCATGAAACTGGCCAGGTCGCGCGGACGGCTGCGCGGCAAGCAACCAAAGTTGAAGCCCAAGCAAGAGGAACTTCTGGCGTCCCTGCACACCGAGGGCAACCACACTATCGCGGAGTTGATGGAACTCTTTGGAGTCGGTCGAGGGACCGTCTACCGGGCGCTGGAGCGACAGGGTGTGGCTATTGCGCGCCGTGCTGGTGGAGCCACATCGCAATCCCCTCAGTAGCGATCTGGGACCTCGGTACGCCAGTTTCCTCGGCGTAGGCGTGCATCCGACGGAGCACGTTCTTGTCGACGTAACAGGTCCATCGCTGCATCTTCTTGTCCCACTGATTCCTACGTCGATTCACTGACGCGACAGCGGGCGAGGATGGAGTCTCGCGTGCGGCCGCTGGTGCTGGTTGTCCAGCCGCTGGACGGCGAGTCTTGCCCGCGTCGTTGAGGCGGTCCTGAAGTTTGTTGCCGGCTGGCTTGGTCATGGGATGGTCCTTTCCGCATGCCGGACGATCTCGTCGGCGAGGGGACGAAAGAGCAGGCGCACCGGCGTCGCCCCGAACGACTGCACGATGCGCTCGGAGAGTGGCAGCACCGATGTCGTGACTGGGTGGCCGGCCACGACGCACATGTCACGAATGGACTTGCCAGCCGACGTCGAGATGCGCACGCGCGACGGCACGACGATGTAGGGACGGTCCTCGGGCAGTAGCGCGAGGGTGTCGGGAAGTTGGTCGGCCTCGAGCGGCGAAGGGGCGAGTGGGATGAGAACCAGGTCTGCGATGGCCGTCGAGAACGTGATCGCGCGCGCGTCGTTGGGCGGCGTGTCGAGCACGAGCCAGTCGTACTCGTCGGCCAGGGTGGGCACAACATCGGCGATGGTGTCGGACGTCCCGGTCGCCACGTCGAAGAGGTCCAAACCCTCCATCCAACGTGCCGACGAGCCGTTCTCGTCGAGGTCGATGAGCCCGACTCGACCGGGTAGACAGGCCGCGAGACCCACGGCCAGGGTGGTTTTGCCGGCACCGCCCTTTTTGTTGCAGATCGCGAGAATCTTCATGGGGAGTCGATCGTACACCGGTACCGATACCACCATGTGTACGTGTACGTGGACACTTCCAACCGATCAGCTTACGGCGCTTGGATGATCGCGTCGACGCACGTTGCTCCACCACGTGTACGTGTACCACAACGTCTACCGACACGTCGTTTCGTGCGACGTGTCGATGACGATACGTTAGAGGTCTTTCTTGGTCGAGAGGGTGAAAATGGGTCTAAAACTAGGAGGAACTCGGGGGCTGCGTGGAGAAGCTAAGTCGTTGCAAAGGAATCAAAACGACATGCGCGTTAATGCGGGCGGTGGGTTCAGCGACGACCGCCGACCCGCCAGACGATGTCCACGCGGGCACCCGGCGGGAAGTAAGTCCGGCGATGTCGCTCGAGTTGACGGGTGGCGAGGTGGGTCGGGACGCGATTGCCTTTCGTGAGGTTGTGTCGCGCGCACAGGGCGACGAAATTCGAGAGGGTTGTGGCGCCGCCCTTGGAGTGGGGGTAGTGATGGTCGCCGTGGGTAGGCGCGTTGGTGCAACGACGACCGAAGACGGTGACGTGCTCGCACTGGTTTCGGGCTCGGGCGAACCCCTCGGCACGCTGGGCCGGGGTGAAGTCACGCTGGGGGTCTTTCTGCGTGGTAGAGCGCCCGGTCGCCGCGCGTACGAGCAGGATCGCGACGCCGACAACGCCGAGGGCGTGCAGTAGATCGATCGGGCTCATGGCCCACCTCGTTTTGGAGTCGACAGGCCTTCCTCGAAGCGAGCCCTGGCTTGCTCGATCTCGGCTTCCCTGGTACTGACCATTGCCGTCCGCGAGAGCGAGTGGGCCGCGCGTGCGCGACGACGACGGTAACGTCGCGTCGTCACGACGCGCCCAACTCGAGCGCCTACCGAGACCAGTATCAGGAGTGAGACGACAAGACACGTCCAGTACCACCGGTACGACCCGACGGAATGGTGCCAACCAACGCCGGGTGCGTGACTGTGCACGAACGGCTCGATGTAACCCGACGTCGAAAGCCGCACAAGACCGTGCCCGCTCGTGAGCGAGGACAGTTCCACACCGAGCGTGATCACGGCGAGGCCAAGCAGCGCCAGTCCCGCCAGGAACCCTACGACTGTGGCGAGCGTGACGCCTACGGGCAGCAACCCCCGCAGAATGACCGAGGTCGTGCCGTCGCGCTGGCGGGCGCGTGGCATCGTCGCTGGTCCGGCCTTCGCCGTGCGTCTACGAGACCGCGGGTCGTCACGCGGTCGCCGGTCAAACGGCGTAGCTCGCAGGTACCATAGGACCGTCTGGCGCGGCGTGCGGAGCAGGCTGAACCCTTGGTCGCGCGGTGCGAACCCGTCGAACTGGTTGCCGTCGTCAGACGTGTGACTTGACACATCAGTCCCTAGAGTGCCCGGTCGCCCGTTGCGCGGCGCCTGTCGTGTCGCAGCAGTCGCAGTTCGCGCTGGGTGTACCCGCCCCAGACGCCGTACTGTTCGTTGCGCTCGACGGCGTAGTCGAGGCACTGCTCCTGGACCGAACATTTCTCGCAGACTGCCTGGGCTTGACTCGTCGGCTGGCCCGTCTCGACGAAGAAGATGTCAGGGGACATGCCCCGACACGCGGCCTGAGCGAACCATCGGAACTGCTCATCAATGGATTCGATCAGGGCAGTGCTCATCACACACCACCAGCGACGGGAGGCTTTCGAACATCGACAACCCCCTGGCCGCTCGCGAGTACGATGCCCACGACGATCAGATTCGCATCCTGACGAGCGAAGCCGCACTGACGCAGGCCGCGATACGCGGCGAGCACTCGCGGCGAGACGCCAGTGACGTACAGCCGCACGCGGATTGGACGGCGGGCGACGGTGTTAGACATCTCGATCTCGATTCGAGGTCGGTTGGTCGGCAGACTTGATTGGTGTCGCCGACTCGCACCTCTCGTCTGTTCGCAGCGCGGGCGAAACCCGTGGCGGAGACGAGAGGTGCGAGTCGGCAATCACGTCTTTGACCGACTAAAAGTCGTCGTCGTCAGCGACGGCCTGCTTGGCCGGCTGCTTGGCCGGCGAAGGCTTTGCGGACGGCTTGGCCGGCGCGGAACCAGAGTCCACGTCGGCGGCGGCGTTTCCCTCGCGCACGACCTTCGTCACCTTGGCGGTGGCCCAGCGCAGGTCGGGACCGATGGCGGACGCGGTGAAGTTGACCATCGTCAGGCTCTTCTCGTCGCCGTCGATCGTGACGTCCTTTGCGTAGGTGTTCAGCCGTCCGACCACGACCACGCGCTGACCCTTGGACAGCGAGTCGGCGATGTTCTCGGCGAGGGAGCCGAACGCGGTGACGTTGACGAAGTGGGTCTTCTCGTCTTCACCCTGCCCCTCGTTGACGGCCACACTGAACGTGGCGCGGGCCTTGCCGCTGTTGCCGAAGATCAACTTCGGGTCGGCGGTCAGGTTTCCTACAAAGGAAATGCTGTTCATGGTGTTCTTTCCTTCTCTGCTCAAATGAGCCGCTTGTACATCGGAGGCGTTGTGCCTCTCGGTTATCTATGTATCGAGGCCAAAATCAGTCGCCACTTTGGCGGCCGCCCGGACAAAACCCCGTTGTTTCACCGGAAATTTGCGGGGTGGCGGGGCGCGGAGTCGATGCGTCTCGCGTGACCGCGACTGGCGCCGCTGGGTGCGTCACGGGTTGCGTAATCGGACGGTCGGCGATTAGCACCGCGACGTTGCCGCGCGACCGCGCGGGGGCGTAGTCGAAGCCGTCGTCGCCGTCGAAGTCGTCGAGAGACGTTTCGTCGCCGAAGTCCGGGTCTGATGAGATGTCCACGTCGTTGGTCGCGGCGACGATTGTCGACGTCGCCGCCGAGACAACGGACGGCACCGATGGCCCTACTGATGGCTGGGTATCGCTGCGTTGGTCCCACAACGAGCCCTGGTTCGAGTGCGACGTGAAGCCCTTCGACTCGTCGTCGACGCTCGGGTCGACGAGCGGCTCGCACCAGAGCGCGTTGACGACGAGTTCCTTCACGGACACGTCGTCAATTTCGCTCCCATCGTCATTGTCGGGCCGGTACGAGGTCTTCTCTTGGACTATGGCGTCGACGCCTACGATGTCGCCGAGTGACGGCAGGGTGCCCGCGCGCTCGATGCGTTCGAGTGTCGAGTTCCACAGCACGCAGTTGATGGTCGATTTGGTGCCGGCCAGGGCCATCGTGGCGAAGCGGGTCTTGCGCTTCTTGATCTCAAAGGCGGTGACGACCCCGATGGTGGCCACAGGTCCATTGTTAGGTAGCCGATGAATTGGGGTCGCGCGCTGAGTGGGGGCTTGGGGCGAGCGCCACGTCTTGATTTGGGGACCGAAGGCGACGAGGGGGTTCTCCGACACGAGTACGCCGAGCCGCGCGCGTTCTCGCACGGTCTTTTCCAGCAGCCCCCACTCGTCGTTCGAGACTGGAGTGTGGGGGTTCTTGCGTAGCGCCTCGATTGCTTCGAACATCCCCTTGCGGGTGCCGAATGCGTCACACGCCCCCGCCTCGATCAATGCCCGCAGCGCCGTGATCGAGATGCGTCGAGCGGGCTGGGAGACCTTGACTCGTGTGGCAAGTTCCAGCAGCGAGCGAAACGGACCATTGCGGTCGCGTTCCGCGATGATTGCCTCACCGACCGAGCCGACGTCACGGATCTTGCCGAGTCCGAGCAACACAGCCCCGTCGTCGCCCACCGATGGGTCGACCGAACTCGCATTCACGTCGGGGTGGCGCAGCACGACGCCCTCGTCGGCGAGAGCGCCCAAGAACGCGAGCCGCTTCTCTTGGTTGTCAGCGCGCGCCAGCCACCCGGCGGCGAACTCGGCGGGGTAGTTGGCCTTCAACCACGCGGTGATGAACGACAGCCGTGCGTAGCCGACCGAGTGTGACTTGTTGAACGAGTATTCGCCGGAAGACTTCATAGCCTCCCAAAGGTTCTCGGCGGTGCGCTGGGAGAAGGCCAACTTGGGGTTGCCCGCCATATCCGCGTCCGCCTGCGCGCCGGCGATGAAAAGTTCGCCCGACCGGTCCATGGCCTCACGGTTCTTCTTGCTGACGGCGCGCAGCAGGTTATCGCGCTCGGGTGGGTTGAAGCCCGCCACCAGTTCAGCGATGCGCAGCAGTTGCTCCTGGAAGACCAGAACCCCCTGCGTCTCGGCGAACACGCTCTCGATGACGGCCACCTCGTCGACGTTCCTGGTGAAGATGTCGTAACTGACCTTCTCGATACCAGCCTTGCGATTCGCGTACATGTCGTGCATCCCGATGCCAAGTGGCCCCGGACGGTAGAGCGCTATCAATACCGCCAGCTCGTCGACCGACGCCGGACGTAGGCGCCGGGCGAGTTCCTGCATCCCGCCCGATTCGAGCTGGAAAACCCCTTCAGTCTGACCTGAACTTATGAGCGCGAAGGCGCGCTTCGCTTGCTCTCCGTTGTCATCCACGAGCACGTCGACGTCGATGCGCAGTCCGTGACGGCGTTCAATCTCGCGCACCGTCGCCTCGACGACGTCGAGGGTGAGCAATCCCAGCACATCCATCTTGAGATAGCCCAGGTCTTCGAGCGCGCTGCCGTCAAACTCGCTCACCCAACCGCCGGTGCCGCCCTTGTCGGGCGCGCGGCGGTCACTGCGCAGGGGAATCTGGCCGACCAGGGAGGTGTCACCAATCACGACGCCGCAAGGGTGAATCGACTCGATGTTGACCACGTTCTCGAACCGAGTCGCGATCGCGACGATCTCCCCGGCGTCGGGGCCGGCGACCTCGCGAAAGCCCACTCCGGGCGCGAAGTTCGCACTGGTCAGGTCCGTAAGCGTCGCGGTCGTGCCGCCGCCCATGGTCGGTACCTGATCGGCTAGACGAGCGCCGAGCGCGGCGTGGTCGAGCACCTTGCCGGCAACGCGAAGCGAGTTCTTCGATAGCGAATAGCCGAGGGTGCCGATGAGCGCCACCGAGTCCTTGCCCCATCGCTCGACGAGGTAGTGGACGACCTCCTGGCGCCGGCCCTGTTCGAAGTCGGTGTCGATGTCGGGCATCTTGTTGCGGGTGGGGTTGAGGAATCGTTCGAAGAGCAGTCCGTGGGCGAGCGGGTCGACCGCGATGATGCCCAGGCAGTACGAGATGCACGAACCGGCGGCCGAACCACGACCGGGACCGACCCGGATGCCCTGGGACTTAGCCCAGTCGATCATGTCGGCGACGATGAGGAAGTAGTCCGAAAGTCCAGCGTGAGAGACGACGTCGAGCTCGTGGCGCAGACGTTCCTTCACCGGCGCGGGCAGGGGACTGCCGTAACGCCAGATGGCGCCCGCGCGGGCCTTGGCGTAGAGCAACTCGTCGGACGTTTGCTCGTTCGTGGGGTCAAAGGTCGGTATGCGCAGACCGTGCGTGGGGAACATCTCGAAGCCGGTCGCGCGCTCGGCGAGCAGCAGCGTGGCATCACACGCCCTCTCGAAACCGGGTTCGTCGTCGAACAGCGCGCGCATCTCGTGCGCGGTGCGTAGGTGGTAGCCCCGTCCGGTGAAGCGCCAGTGGTTGGGGTCTGAGAGGGTCGTGTTCGACGCGCCGCACAGCCACGCCTCGTGAGCGCGTTCGTCACCTTCGTGGGTGAAGTGCGAGTCGTTGGTGGCTACCACGCGCAACCCGAACTTCTTCGCGATGGCGAGCAGGTCGGCGTTGAGCTTGTCTTCGACGGCGATGCCGTGGGACATGACCTCGATAAAGAAGTTGTCGGCGCCGAATATCTCGACCATCGCCCCGGCGGCCGCGCGAGCCCCCTCGACGTCGCCCGCGGCGAGCCGGCTCTTGATCGCACCGCCGAGACAGCCCGAGAGGGCGATGATGCCCTTGGAGTGCTCGGCGAGCACCGTGAGGTCCATGCGGGGGTGCGACCAGAAGGCCTCGCCGTCGTTAGCGAGTGCCGACAGGCGCATCAGATTCTCGAGACCTTCGGATGATTCGGCCAGCAACGTGAGGTGGGTGTACCTCGCTTCGCCGCCGACGCCGTCGTCCGCGAGGATTGGTTTGGCGATCGACTCATGGCGTAGCCGGGCCGACGGCTCGCCGGTCTCGATGGCCATGTAGGCCTCCAGGCCGGCGAGCAGGCGCACCCCGTGTGCCGTGGCGGCCTTGTGGGCGACGTAGAGGCCGCTCAGGTTGCCGTGGTCGGTAATGGCGAGTGCCGACTGCCCGTCTCGGGCCGCCGCGGCGAAGAGGTCGTCGGGACGCGCGATCGAGTCGCGCACACTGTGCGACGAGTGCGTGTGGAGGTGGACAAATTCCGGCATACGGGTATCTATGTACCGAGGCTCGAATCAGTCGGGGGTTGGCCGTAGAGCCTGTTGATTACCGCGGTTCTCATGTCTGACGGCTCGCGCGGGGCGACTCTTCGAGGCGAACGGCGACCGATTCGCGGGCTCGTGGGACGACGTGTGCACCGCCCCCCTCCGGGGTGGGCGCTACTTGGTGGTGGTCGGGAGATGGGTCGTGATGAGTTGGTGCACCTGGCCCGCCAGATTGTGGTCGTGCACATAGATGTAGTACGCCACGACGATCAAGCCGATCAGGAACGCCAGTGAGATGAGCCGGAAGATGGCCTTTCCAAAGAACGCCACGACGAGAAGCGCCACGGTCGCTACGGCAATCATCGGTTCTGAGATGTGCTTCATCAAAACTCCTTAGAACGTTCGCTGGATGACGTGGGCGATGTGCCACGGCCCGTACATCGCCCACGTCACGAAGATGAAGACGATGATCGGCACGAAGTGGTGCTTCGCGAAGCGCATCACGATGAGAGACACGACAAACGTGATCACGAACACGAGCAGGAACATCGACGCTACCTCGCCTCCCTCTCTGCGGCTCGCGCGGCCAGACGGCGACGGATGTCCTCGGGGTTGGTTGAGGATAGTTTCAAGAACTCGTCGGGCAATCGCACCTCGACGGGGACCGCTCGACCCGCCAGGTCGACGTAGATGCCGACCGCGCCGCGCAGGACCTGACCGGTAACCGGGTCGCGCAGTGCCCGTAGCGAGTTCCAGTTCGGTGCCGTGCCGACCTCGTTGGCGGACGAGCCCAACGTGGCCTTTGCCGTAATGCGACTCATGCGTTCCGGAGTTGGCTCGAGACGGAAGAGTTCGCACGCGGCCGCGGCTTCAGTGGCATCCTGAATTGGCAAGATGAGGCCTCGGGAGATATAGCCTGCGAGACCTGCATCGGTAGCGTCGGTCACACGCTGTGTGAAGAGCATTGGCAAGACGCCCTGACTTCGAGCAAGACGACCGAGGCGTTCCATCGAGCTTCGTCCAGCGCTCATGAAGATCCACGACTCGTCGAGCATCAGTACGCCTTCTCGCCCCTGGAGGGCGTACGCAGAGCCGAAGACCATCATGCGAACGAGCGCGAGTGCCGTGCGCTGGTTGAGGTTTGCTTCGTGCAGGGCACCGGGCTCGGGAATGTCCAGATGCGAGTCGCCCACCTTGATGAGGGTGATGCCGCCCGACATACGCAGCTTCTCCCCACCGGCGATCATGCCAACGCAGGCCCGAAACATCGCCGACGAACCTGCGTGGTCGAGCACGGCATCCACCATTGCTGGTGACGCAATGCCGTCGTCGCGGGCAATGGTGAGCGCCACGCCGATGCAGTCCGCACCGTGCTCGACGCCGTAGGCAATTGCGCGATGGACAGGCGCCTCGTAGTCGCCGACGTTGTGGCCCCATGGGTTGATCGACATCAACATGCTCGCGGCGAGCTCAACGCCACTTTCGTTGTTTGAAGTGAAGCGCAGCGGATCGAACACCCCATCGGCTGCAGTGAGTTCGTCGAGGCTGCGCACGATCCCTCCGGCAGCGAGAACGACGTCGTCGTGTTGGCTCCCCGACTTTGGATCGACGATTATGCAAGCCCTCTTTTCGCCCAATGAATTTCTCTCTCGCGCGAACTGGTCGGCCAGGTACAGCATGGTCAAGCTCTTGCCCGACCCTGTGGCACCCGCTACCAGCAGCAAGGGCAACTCGTCACCCTCCGCAGCGGCGGTGGCGGAAATGTACGCCGGCTGGCGGTCGGTCTCGGTGAAGCCGAGCAGCGCACCGTCGCGGTCGCCCACGGTGGAGAGTCCGGCGAGTCCGCTGGCGGCCAGCGTGATCGTCGGCAGGTCGTGGAGGTAGGGATTCGCCCGTACCGGCGAAGCGAGCCACGTTTCGGCGAGCGCCGAGTTCTGGCGCGAGACCATGGTGCTGAGCACGAGGCTGGAGTCGGGGGCGAATTCGGACATGTCGTAGCCGTTGCGACCCTGCACGCCCGACGACACGACGACCGTGGAGCATTCCATGAGCGTGGCTGGACCGCCGGTGGAGTAGTAGCGCTCGAGCTCGTCCATCTGTGCCAGCAACTCTTCCTGTTCGCCGCGGGCCATCTTGTTCTGCTGGTAGCGCTCGTTGACGTCGTCGGTGAACTTCTTCTTGCCCCGTCGCAGTTCGGAGCGGGTCACCGAGGCGGGTTCGAGCTTGCCGCGGATCGACACGCAGACGGCGCCCGACTCGACGAGTGAGCTGGCCCACTGGGCCTTGCGGGAAGCGGCGTCGGGGTAGCCGATCTCGAAGTCGCGCACGCACGCGAAGCAGAGCGTGTGGTGCTTGGCGAGCTCCCACGACTCGCAGTTCTCGTCGCCGTCGCGTCGGACCAGCCTCGCGGCGGCCTGCATCGAAGCGGTCGACGAGAAGACGTGTAGGTGATCGTCGTGGACCAGCATTGGCGTATCGGGGGCCTGGCCCTCGTTCCACCAGGCGTTCGCTAGGGCGAAGTCCTGGTTGGTGATCGAGTGCAGCCCCACGCGGGCCATGATCGCGCTTATGGTGGCGAAGTCCTCGTCGAAGTCTTCGAGGGGAATCGTGCCGGCGGCGAGCGTTTCGGCGATCGAGTCGATGGTGTCACGCAGACCACCCGAACCACCGACCCTGTCGTGGAGGCGCACCCCGACCAGGAGCAGTCGACGGAGGACGTCGGTGTCGGTGAAGGTGGACGAGAGATGGGCAGCGAGCTGCGAGCCGACTGGTGGCACGAACGCGGTCGGCACGTTCACCAGCAGCAGATGGACGTTGCGGTAGGACGACTTGGCCATCGCCCGTCGAGCGACCCGTACGTGCGTGGTCGCCGCGATCTCCTCGAGCACGATTCGTATCTGCTCGCCTGCGACTAGGGCTTCCTCGGGCGAGCGGGCGTCGGGTACCGGCGACAGCGGGACCTTGGCGTAGAGCCACACCGAGCCGTCGGTCCCGAGGATGCGTCCGTCACGCTTGCGACCGCGCACGGCAGTCGGCCACCATGGCTCGGTGTCCGGCTCTTTGCGGGTAAGGAGCCCCATCAGTACTTGACCGCGTTCTGATAGGGCACGAGACCAGGCCCCGAGCCCGGCGGACCCCACGCGACCACGACCGGCGCCGCGGTGTTGGCCCGTTCGAGCAGGAGGTCCATTGTCGTCTGGGGCCCCGAGGACGATGAACCGGTCGCTGGAATCTTCTCGCCCTTCCAGAGCAGGTTGAGCGTTATTTCGACGATCTTCGCGGAGGGGTTCGTGCTCGTCGCGGTGGGGGTGAGGTTCGGTGCGACGCGGGTCGCGGCCGCGACGACGGTGTCCGTCGCTGACACAATGCCCGACAGTGCCACGTAGTGAACCGAGCCGCGCGTGTCGCCGACGGCCAAACGAAGTCGTGAACTGCTACCCGAAGTGAACGCCGCAGTCCATCCGTCGATCGCTGACTGTACGGCGGACGTCACGGTGCCGGTCGAGGCGATGCCCGACCACGGGGCGCCGGCGTCCCAGCCGCTCATCGTGTTAGTCGGACTCACGATGCTCAGGCTCGGACCACCGAGCGCCACGGCACCGCCGCCGGGCTTCAGGGCGACCTCGAGCACCGCGGAGTAGACCGTCGGTTTGGACGGTCTACCGACGACCAGCGTGAACGTGTCGAGCTCGGCGGTCCACGTCACGGGGGCGCTCTGGCCGGGGCTGGCCGTTACCGGAGCCGGCGCGATGTCGCGGGCCCCGTCCCACGACTGGATGGTCGCGTGGGGGAGCGGGGACGGGGTTTCGGCGAGCCACTGTTCCAAAGCCAGCGTCGCTACCGCGCGACCGGGGCTGGACGACGCCGAGCCGTTCGACGCCGAGCCGGTGATGCGCGGATGGACGTTCGAGAGGGCCACGAGCATCGTCAGCACCAGAGTAATCGGCAGGAGGTAGACCGAGGATTTGACGTAGCGGCGCATCCACTTCTGGCGTTTGGCCATCCGGTCGGCATCGGGCAGGCCGACGCGCGGCACGAGGTCGTCGCTGTAATCCCACGTGAACGTCGAGGTCTGATCCTTCCTGGCTCGTGCGGTCTTCGCGTTCGTGTTCCTCTTGACCATTTCGTCTACCAATCGCTTTCGTTGGAGTCGTGCTGCGGGACCACGGGCTCGTCGGTCGCGAGTTCTGGTTCACGTCGAGCGGATTCGACCAGGGTGTCGCGCAATGTTGGTGTGGGAACCAGCGACCTACCAGACCCAGCCCCTTGATGGGCGCGCTGCCAGCGGGCGGTGTAGTTGACCGTGAAGTCACCGTCGCCAACCAGTACGTCGAGCACGGACGCCGGCGGGTTCGGCTCGCTGACAAGTCCGAGCCGCACCCACGTCTCGGGGGCGTGCGCCAATTCGTCACTACACGCCGCGCAGCGCACGTCGCCGAGGTTCTCGACGCGCTGGCGACACGGTCGCCAGCATCGGTGACACTCGCCGGGGCGGTGCAGCGGGTCGTGGGGCTTCGCGGACCTTCGCCACGATCGGCAACGACCTAGTGCGTTCTTTCGAAGTGGCATCGTTATTCGCTCAGATCCTTGAGCAGTCGCGCGACGGCCTTGCGCGACGGCTCGTCGAGTAACTGCGCGGCCTTGGCGAAGGCCAGGCCGGCGTTGGCCGACCCGGCGGGCGCCGTCGCGGTGAGGTTCGAGAGGAGTACGAGGATCTTCCACGCCGACTTGAAGAGACTCTTGTTCTCGCTGGCTAACACCGTGGCGAGGATGCCGGACTCCATTGGATCAGCGCGACAGATGTCGTTCACCGACGTCAGCACCGCTCGGGCTTCGGATTCGTTGAGCAGCGTGTCGACCGCTAGGTCGACGACCGCGTTCGAGTTGCAGCCGATCGCCGTCGCGAGCAACGCTCGAGTCGAATCGTTCATCGCTGAGATCCGTAGCGTTAGCTCGACGCTGTGGCGTATCCCGCTGGACGGCTTCTTGGCTCGGTGGCGGGCAGGTGAGCGGGTAGGTTCGGGCGGGGTGGCCGTGGTCGGTTCGGATGAAGTCGTGGCTGCGGGCGGTTCGGTGTCTGAAGAGATGCTCATGCTATAAACCATGCGGCAACTCCTGGCAAAAAATCGTCGCTACGCCGCCGCATCGGCCTGCCAGCGTCCCGTCTTGGCAAACAGGTCCGCGAATGCTTCCACTGCGCCAGGGGGCACTGTGGCGCCCTTGGGCGGGTCTTGGAGCAGCGAGCGCGCGCCGGGGTAACCGAGGTCGGGTCGGCCCGACTCGGCGCACTTGACGATGACCGCCATCACGGACTCCCAGGTCTTCTTGTCGCCCCGCATCCGCGCTATCGCGGTCACTGAGGCTATCAGTGCGAAGATGCGGTCGGGGCGGTTGGTCCAGTCCACGATGTCGGGGTTCGTGAGCACTTCTTCGGGGTCGTAGAGGTCTGACGAGATCACCCACGCGATGAACTCGGTGGCGATGGCCTCGCCAACACAGCCGGCGACGCAGAGCAGCATGGCCTCGGTGTCATCGGCCCGCAGTTCGGACAGGACGGCAGCGGCGTTGGTCCACGAGCGCGGGCTCGCCCAGCCACGTCCAGCGGTGGCTGGATCGCTGGGCAGCGAGAAGCGCAGGTCAGGGCGCGCCTTCAGGAAGGCCAGCACCATTGACCGGGCGCGAATCGTGTGTGACACGTCGCCGTCGTTCAGCATTGACTCCATCGACGGTGTGGACGAGAACGCGAAGTCGGTGATGAAGCCTTCGAGCCATGCGTCGGAGTCGAAGACCCAGTCGAGGTGCATCAGCCGGTTCGCGACCGGTGCAGCGAGGTCCCAGCCGTCAACGGCGATGCTAGGCGGGTTCGCGGCGGCGACGATGGACACCGAGTCGGGCAGTTTCAGTTCGCCCACGATGCGCTCTTGGAGGATGCGCAGCATCACACGTTGCACGCTCGGGCTGCACGTGGTCAACTCATCGAGGAACAGCAGTCCTTTGTCGGCAGCCGCGAGACGGCGAGCCCACGCGAGGTCCGAGTAGACGGTCTGGCCTTCGACCTCGATGGGAAAGCCCATGAAGTCGCTCGGCTCACGGTTCGAACCCACGATCGACTCGACGTGGAATCCCCACGAGGTGCCCCAAGCATTCACGACACTGGTTTTACCTAAGCCAGGATTTCCCCAAAGTAAGACGGGCACGTTGGCGCGGATGGCGGCGGCGAGGGCTCGGGCGGTTGGCGTGGCGTTGTCGGTGCTCATGCCCGGTCTGTGCCCCGAGGGTTAGAAAGTTGTCGCGGCGTCCTCTGAGTAGTGCACTACTCAGAGGACGCCGCGTTATCTCTTGAATCCGGAATGCCGTCTCTAGTCGACCGTTCAGCCATCGACGTGGAAGTTGGGACCAATCCCCGAGTTCCAGACCATGGCCTTGAACACCGTCGCGTACGTCGCCGTTGCGGTCGTCGTCGTGACACACGACGTGCCACTCAGAGTCCCGCCGTTCGGGCAGGTGTAGCCGTTGGCGTAGATCGGTGTCGAACCCGTCTGCACGTGCGACGCTGGGGTGCTGCTGGTCGCGACACACGTGACGCCGCTCGCGTCTAGGTTTCCGCCGCTCGGGCACGTGTAGCCGTAGATCGGCGTCGAACCGGTTTGCACATACCCGTAGATGGGCGTCGCGCCCGTCTGCTCGTACGTGTACGTGTAGCCTGTGCCCGTCCGCACCTCGCCGTACGTCGGGGAATAGCGCGTGACCCCGTAGACGTAGGGATTCTGGCCATAACCGACAGTGCCCCAAATGCAGTTGCCCCAACGATTGTGCGCAACACACCCGCGGATGGCGTACCAGCCGCCGCCGCCGACGATGCCGTAGATCGGTCTCGAACCTGTCTGCTCGTAGGTGTAGATCGGATAGCTGCCCGTCTGCACGTTGGCGTAGATTGGTGTCGAACCCGTCTGCTCGTAGGTATAGATCGGCGTCGAACCCGTTTTCGCGTACGTCGCTGGGGTGCTGCTGGTGGTGACACAATTCGTGCCACTCGCGTCCAGATGTCCGCCGCTCGGGCAGGTGTAGCCGTTGGCGTAGATCGGTGTCGAACCCGTCTGCACGTGTGACGCCGCGTAACTACTGCTCGTAACACACGACGTCCCGGTCGTGTCCAAGTGCCCGCCGTTCGGGCAGGTGTAGCCGGACGTTGTGGTCGACGTGGTGGCCGGTATCGTGAACGAGGCGGAGTTGACCGCCAGTCCGGTGTTGCTCTGGAAGTTGAAGATCACACTGTCGCCGACGCCACCGGAGATCGAGCAGTTCGGCAGAGTGTACGAACCCTGTGCGTTCTCGGTCGGGGTGCATCCGGGCGTCGTGGCGCCCGTGGTCGGGTTGGTCGTCACCAGGGTCGGGGGCGTCGCGGCGACCTGAGTCAACGGGACCAGTAGCACGCGGATCGTTATGTTGGGATTCACGACCACCGCGTGCGCGCGGTTAACGACCGCGACGATCGGCAACCATATGTTCTGGACCGCGGTCGTGGTGCTAGTCGGTGCGGTAGTCGTGGTCGGTGCGGTGTACGTCGGCGTGGTGGTCGG
>JAJYSP010000023.1 GCA_021793515.1 Actinomycetes bacterium
TCTCTTCGCTCATTGGCGTCTCATTCCATCCACTGCCAACCGGCCCGCAAGAGCCGGATGAGTTGAGAGATTCACGTACGGTTCTGTGAGAGCCGAGGGGTGCGATTCCCCTCGGCTACTCGACTGGTGGACTTTTGCCTGCCCGTACCCGCGATCGCTGCTTCCACCACCCCGGCACTTCGGAGACTCCCGGATACCCATTCGGCGTGTACGTATTGGGACAGACGTGCATGCCCGGTGTGGCCGCCCTACTCAACCTTCTTCTGGGTTTGCTTGAGGATCTCGTCAAGTTCGGATCGCTCGACCGCCGATCGCAGCGTGACGCCGTGCGCGGCGAGCGAGACGCCCCCACCCTGGCCCCGGTCGATTGCACATAGTGCCACCCCGACTGTTGCCCCGGCCGCCCTGAGTTCCTGGCAACCAGCTACGAGTGCTCCGGCGGTGGTCACGACATCCTCTACGGCGACGACTCGCAGACCCTGCACCGAGATGCCCTCAACCGCCTTGCGGGTGCCGTAGTCCTTCGGGGCTTTGCGCACGAAGACGGCAGGCAGACCGCTGATCTGCGATAGGACGGTGACGAGCGGTATACCGCCCATCTCCATGCCGGCCAGGACGTCACAGGGCTCGAGCAAGTCGACCATGGCGTTGGCCACGTCAAACAAGAGCGCCGGGTCGGACTCAAACAGGTACTTGTCGAAGTACTCCGTGCTGGTCACGCCTGAGCGCAGAACGAACTGACCTTGTAACTGGCACGTCTCAAGTAGCCGGCGGGCGAGGACAGAAGACATGCCCCAAGATTGTCATACGCTGCACCACCCAACGACGACAAGAAAGGGGCTCGACGCCCCCGACTATTAACTGCCCTCGGTTGACGGGTTGGTGGGGTTCTTGGCGACCCGCCCGGTGCGGAATGCTTGCTTCTGTGAATACTGCACCCCGCTCATTTCCGAAGACCCAGATTTCGGCGCTTTTGGCCATGTGGGTGAGCGAACCGAACCAACGTGCTCGGCAGGTTTCGTTGCGTGGCTCACCCGTCTTGAGCGGTTTCCTGTACGGGACGGTCTTCTAGCGTGCAGCGATCCCCGGTGGTGGTGGAATCACGCGTGATCCTCGACAGGTGGTCGGTTGATGCCCTGTCCTAGAGTTGGGCGGTGACGAAACGAGGGAGACACAGCGGCGGCGGACGGGTGACGCCAAAGTCGACGCGACCGAGGGCGTTCACGAAGAATGCGGACCGCCTGGAGCCCCACGACGAGCCGCCTCTTCTCGCCACGATTCGCGAGTCATTGGCCTCTGACGAGCCATTAGAACTCCTCTCGCTCGCGAGCAGCCTCCTCGCGGCGCTCGACGCACGTCGTGACGACCCAACCCTCGAGTACGACCAGTCCAAGCCGCGGGTCTCGCTCGCGGCGTTCATAGACTCCTTCATCCACACTGATCGCGTCGAGACCTCCGCGATGCTCGCGGCCTTCGCCCAGTTGGCTGACGATGAGTTGCTACGGGCCCGAGCCCGCCGAGAGGTTGTCCGGCGAGCCCATCCGCTCCCGGCGTGGCTCGCCCAGCTGGGTGGAGTAACGGTCGAGGCGACGGTGCAAATGAGCCACGTCCTCGGTGACGGGGACAACGTGATGGTCGGGGTCTCACTACCAACCGGTGACGAGTTGAGTGTCGTCGTCTACATTGACCACAACCTCGGCACCGTGGTGAAGGACGCCTTCGTCGTGCCCGGCTCGGTCGAGGAGCTGGTCTCGCTGATGACGTCGGCGATCGAAGACGCCGACCTCACCGTCGAGGAGATCGCGGCGGCCGACGCGCGCGAACGCATCACCGAGGCGATCGCGGCGGGCGCGATGACCTATCTGGCGCCCGAGACCGACTCCTGGCCCGCCTGTCGGCCACTGGTCGAGTGGGTGACGAGTTTGTTGCCCGAGGGCGGAACGGGGTACGTTCGCCCCGACTGGGACGAACGGGCGACGACGGCGCTCGTGGGCCGCTTCTTCGCCAGCCCTTTTGGCGCTGGGCTTGATGACGACGATCACCGTGACCTGCTCGAGGCCATCATCGAGTTCGCGACCGAGTACGGGCCGGGCGATCCCTTGCGCTGGAGCACGGTCGCGGTGGAGATCCTTCTACTGAGTTGGCTCCCGAGCGCGATCATCGCCGATCCGGACTTCCTCGCACTGGCGCCTGATCTGCTGCGTGCCTACATCGGGTTCTGTCACGCCGAGCGGGGAATCACCGCGTCCTTGACGGCGGAGACCCTCGAGGCGGTGGACCGCTACGAGCCCGAATTCCTCGACGCCGTCGCCTCGCCGCACCGAAACGGACCGGCGGCCGTGTTGGCCGCGCGGATCCTGGGTAGTGACGCGTTCGACGACCTCGACGAGGAGGACCTCGAGGACGTGCTCGACTACGGCTCTTACGTCGCCGTTCTGCTCGGGTGGCTCTGTGACGCGGTCGGGGGTCCGACGGCACTCAGCGCACTCGACGACGAGCCGCTGCCCGACCGGGCGTTCTCGTGGTCGGGGATCGCCACCGACATCCGTGAGCGGGTCGGCGAAGTGCTGACGCTCTGCGACCGGTTCTGTGATGAGCGACTGGACGTCGAGTACCGAAGTGCGTGTCGGGTCTTCCTAGGTCGCGTGGCGCGCCACGACACCTCGGTCTTTCGCCGAAACGGTCGGGCGAACACCGCGGCGGCAGCCATCTGCTGGACCATCGGCAAGGTGAATGAGCTCTTTAGCACCGGGGGCATGCGCGTGATGGACCTCACGGCGTACTTCGGCATCGCCCAGGGTGGTGTATCCCAGCGCGCGGAAACCCTGATTCGAGCCGCGGGGTACGTGCGCTATGACGCACCCGGAGTGATCAACCTCGCCGACCTCGACCTCCTGGTGTCGCGACGACGCCGCGAGATCATCGACCTGCGGGACCAACTCTTGGATGGCGACGAACTCCCCTGAGTCTGGTGGCTCAAATCGTGTCGTCGGCGATGATACTGGCGAGCCCGAAGTCGGCCCGTTTCGGACACCGACAAGCGGCTCAGCGAAAAGCACGAAGGGGACCCGTCATCACTGACCGCGGACTGAACGCCTACGGTGCGCTTCGCAGCCCCGACGGTCAGTCGAGACCCAGCGTCTCAGTGAGCGTGGGGTAGCCCGGGGCGCTGCGCGCCCAGGGGTGGATCGATTCGATGAGTCCCGCGAGGTCGATCAGGCGCCGGTCGTGGTAGCGGGGGGCGGTCACCTGGAGGCCGAAGGGTAGGCCCGTCTCCACGTGGCCCATGGGTACCGAAAGGGCGGGTAGCCCCGTGATGTTCTGGATGACCGTCGCCAGGTTCTCCGGCGCGAGCCCGTGCACGGCGCCGTCTTCGGTCATCCCGTCGGCGGGCCAGCCACTGCTCGTGGTGACCGGGGTGAGGAGCAGTCCGTTCGAGCCCAGCAGCTCGTCGAGCACCCGGACGTAACTAAAGCGCCGCCGGCGCGCCGCCAGGTACTGCTCGGTCGTGACCGACAGCCCCGTCGTGAAGAACTCCCGGGTCGCGACGTGGAGCTGGTCCCAGTGAAGCTCGACCAGTTCGCGCCCGAGCCGGTGGACGTGTTCGGCTGCGCACGTGACGTACCAGTCGAGGTCGGGGTCCCCGTCACTGAAAAAGTCCTCGGGATCCATCCAGGTGACGGGGCGGCCCAGGAGGTCACCCACCGCCTCGACTGCGGCGGTGAGCGCTCGCTCGACGTCGATCGGGAGCGGTCCCCACGGGGAGGTTCGGGCCGCGGCGATGAGAGCGACCGGCTCGTCTCGCCAGCGCGCGAGCGAACCGAAGGCGTCGGCGGGCAGTGCGGTCGGGTCTCCGGGGACCGGACCGGTCATGACGCTATATAAGAGGTCAAGGTCATCACTGGACGTCGCGAAGGGTCCATCGGTCGAGTAGTCGATCCAGTCGGGTTCGGGGTGGCGCCCGACGGCACCGTTCGTAGGCTTCAGCCCAACCAACCCACAGAGTGACGCGGGAATTCGCACCGAGCCGCCGCCGTCGGTCGCGGTCGCGATGGCGACCAGTCCGGCCGACAGCGCCGCCGCCGAACCGCCACTCGATCCACCAGTCGACAGGTCTCGATTCCACGGGTTTCTCGTCACGCCGGTGAGCTCGTTCGCGGTGTAGCCCTCGATGGCGAACTCCGGGAGTGTCGATTTACCGACGACAACCGCCCCGGCGTCGAGGAGGCGCTGGGGGGTGACACCATTCGTGGTGGCCGGCGCGGCGTTTGCGAAGAGGAGCGACCCCATGTGAGTCGGGTGCCCCGCCCAGTCCTCGAGATCCTTCACGAGCGTCGGGGCGCCGAGCAACGCCCCCTCGCAGCGGCCACTCGCGTCCAGGCGCTGAGCGGCGTCGAGCGCGTCGTCAAAGGCCGCTTCGGCGAGCACCGTGAGCTCGGGGTTCACCGCGGTCAGGCGATCAATTGACGCGACAACGACTTGAGTAGCACTGCGTTCGCCGCTGCGGACGGCCTCGGTGATCCGGGTGATCGGTCCAGAGCGCATCAGCCGACGCTCGGGTGGTCGTGGTCGGCGACGAGCGGATGGCCGTCGAGAAACCAGGCGACGAGGCCACCGTCTAGGTTGACGGCCTCGTGTCCGGCCTGGATCAGGAACGTCGCCGCGACGAGCGAACGCGCCCCGGTGCGACAGACACAGATGACGGGTGTTACTGGGACTACTTCCAATCGATCGGGGAGGTCCCCGAGGGGGACATGGAGGGCGCCCTCGATCCGGCCGAGGCGCCACTCGTCGAGTTCGCGAACATCGAGCACTGCGGCACCCGATGCAATGAGCGAGACCGCTTCGGCGACGGAGACCGACGGGACGTCCATGGTGTTCCTCTCAACCGTTGGCGAATGAAATCTATCGCTCGTGACGTAACCATCGGCAGCTGGGCTGAACGCTACGTCTTAACTTGGCGTCCTCGTCGACAAATGAGGAGGTCCGAGTGTGAAAAATATTGGTGAAGTGGTCATTTTTGCTTGATCGTCCCACGAACGATCGCATCCGCGTGGAACTACGAAGTCGTTGAACGTTGAGGTCAACCCCTTTCGGCAGGCTGCCGAAACGTGCACCTCGTGCTGAGAATCGCCGGTGTTGTGTCATGGCTGGGCCAACTCGGGGCCCTCGCTTGGACCAACCGGCAATGATGAAACCCATCGAACGACGTCAAGTTCACCTTTACAACTAAGTGACAAAAGTCTGAGCCGACGAGTGCCCTAATACTTGCTGGGGATGTTACCGCCCTGTATCAGGTAGAACGCTACTCAGAATCGGAATTCCGGTCGAGCCGCGTTGACGGCGGAGCTTCGACCCCGTATTCGACCCGTCAACAGGTCATCTCTATACTTGACGTAGCGAGGGGACTGCTGAGACGGTTCACGATAGGTCGCCTCGTGCTGGATAAGCAGTTTCGCTGTGCCAACAACGGGTCGGTAAATACGGGCCCGAACGAATGGAAGGAAACCATGAGAATAATTCAACGGATACCGCGAGCGTTGGTAAAGGCTGCTTCAGCCGGCGCCGTCGTTATCGCGGCAGCGCTGCCCCTCGCGGCGGCCACATCGGCGGGAGCCGCTGTAGCCCAACCGGGCATCAGCTATCTCCTCGTCGGAGGAACAAATGGAGCTCCGGGACAGGCTGCCCAGGTTGGCCAAGGTGCTTCCGGCCTCACGGCTGACGTCGTGCTTAGCTCAACTGACGCGAGCAACCTCAGCTCGACCGCTATCCCTGCTGCCATAACGACAACAGCGACGGGTGTCTCTTTCACGTCCGTTTCGGAACACCCGAGCGGTGGAGGAACGCTAGCGTTTGCGGGCTACTACGTTGAAGGAACATTGAGCGTTTCCGCCTCGACACCGACGGGTTTCTACCCGGTCACGGTCACTGACGCGAGCGGCTCGGTAACGATCGCGAACGCGTTGTACGTGAGTGCGGCGCCGACGGTTACGGCTGTTACTCCGGCTTCGATTCCTGCGGGCGCGACTGGTGTTGCTGTCACGGTCACAGGAACTGGCTTTGAGGCATCGCCCACTGTCACGTTCATGAACTCAGCAACTGGCGCCACGCTGTCCAACACCGTTTCAACGGTGAGCGGAACGGCGATTCAAACGTCTGTTAGCGCTTCTGGTGCGACTGCGGGCACGTACTACGTGACCGTTACGAATGCCGATGGTGGCAGCGTGACGTCCTCGACGGTTGGAATCGCTGTGACGGGACCGACGATCACGTCAGTTTCGCCGTCATCGCTTCCGGTACCTACGGGCACGACCGCGACTAACACGACGACTACGGTGACGGTGACTGGCACGAACTTTGTCAGTGGCGCCTACGTGACCCTGAACACCAACGCTGGGCAAACTGCCACGACGGCTGTCACTGCTGGTCCTACGACGTTCGTCAGTGCTACGT
This sequence comes from Actinomycetes bacterium, assembly GCA_021793515.1. Classification (GTDB taxonomy): domain Bacteria; phylum Actinomycetota; class Acidimicrobiia; order Acidimicrobiales; family RAAP-2; genus RAAP-2. Next base: position 6,454 of record JAJYSP010000023.1, read on the forward strand.
CACTGACGGTTCCCGTGACGGTGAACGCCGTCGCGACGACCGTTGCTGGTTTCCAGGATGACATTGTCGTTCACCTGCCTGATGGCAGCACTGGGACTCTGTTGAAGGGCCTCGGCATCAACGAGGCGAGTGGAACGATCACGCCGACTGTTACGAGCGTGTCCGCTACGCCGACGATGTCGGTGCCAGCCTCTGGTTCGCCGGCGAACACCGTTCAGTTGACCATCAACGGTTCCGGCTTCGGGATTGCTGGTAACACGGCAACCACGGTCGCCTTCAACGCATCTGACGGTGTCGCGGACAGTCATGTCACGTGCCCGACGGTGAATGTTCTGAGTGACACCCAACTGACTTGCATCGTCAACATCAACGCTGGTGCGTTGTCAGGCGTTGACTCAGTGGTGGTGACCAGCGGAAGCGGCAACGCTTCGACGGCCTTCGCTAACGCGTTGACCATTGCTGGTCCGACCGTTTCGTCAGTGTCGCCGGCAACCATTCCGGCCGGCTACGTGGGAAGCCTCACCTTCACGGGTGTCGGATTCCCCACCTCCGCTGCGGTCAGTGCGACGGCTTCGGACGGTACGGCTGGTTCGAGCGTGACCATTGCTTCGGGCACCGCGACAGTCGCGAGTTCGACTTCGATGTCAGTGTCCATCACCGGTAACACGGGAACGACTGCGGGTAAGAACCTGATTGTGACCTTCACACAGGGCGCGTACACGTGGGCCGTTGCAGTTCCTGAGGTCGCACCGATCAGCGTCTCGTCGATCTCGTACAGTGGTACGACGACGGACGTCGGCGTTGGCGCCTCGGCACAGCCCGTCGTGATCGTTGGAACTGGATTCCAGCCTGGCGCGACGTTGTCGTTCAACACGCCTGGTACTGGTAGCGGTTACGACCTCCCGACGAGTTCGGTGCAGGCCACGGTGACGTCAATTTCGCCCACGGCGATTACGGCAACGGTTTCGGTGTCAAGCAGCGCAGTCACTGGCTACTACTACCTCACCGTGACCAACACCAGTGGCGGCACGTTCACGTATGGGAACGGAGCCTCGGTCGGATTTAATGTCGGCGCAGCACCGGTAGTGACCAAGGTGTCGCCTGCCGCTTCTGTTCTGGCTGGAGCGACTGCGTCAACCATCACCCTGTATGGCACCGGTCTGTCATCGACAACGACGGTGAAGTCAAGCTCACCGTTGCTGACCTTGGGTACCGCGACCTACAACAGCCTGTTTGGCACGTTGTCCTTCACGGTCACAGCGCCCGCAATCACGGGTACTTCACCGGTTGGTTTGTCGCTGATCCTGACGAACGTCGACGGTGGTACAACGTCGGTGTCCTTCTCGATCAACCCGCCGCCGACCGTCACTGGGACGTACTACGTGCCGACGTTCAGCACGAACTACGAAGTGGCGATCGCTGGCACGGGCTTCGAGTCCGGCATGACGGCGACGAGTTCCAACTCGGCCTTCAACGTGACCGTTGCGTACGTCAATGGAACGACGGGAACCTCAGCGGTTCTCCTCGTGACGACCACGGCCGCCGCGACAACCGGCACCAGCAGTAACGTCACGTTGACCAACCCTGACGGCAGCACGGTGACCTTCGCCCTCAACGGCGGATCGGCACCGGTTGTCAAGCCGCCGGCAGTGTTCAAGGTGTTCCGAGTCTTCGGTGTGGCGTATGTCGGTAAGACGGTCACCATCAAGATTTCCGGCAGCGCCTTCTACGGTCAGCCGCGCATTACCAGCAACGTCGCCGGCGTCAAGGCGGTCGTTTCGGGTGACACTGGTTCAGTGTTGACTGTTCGAGTGACGGCGTCCCCGACGTCGCCACGCGGCGTCCACACCTTCACCGTCACGCTTGCCAACGGCAAGTCGGCGACGGTTAACTACAACCAGAAGTAACCTCAGCAGTCCCTAGACAAGAGGCCCCCTCCTTCGGGAGGGGGCCTCTTGCTTTGTCAATTCCAATCGGCTTTGCGATTATGGGCGAGCGCTGGTTCGACGAGACGCTCTGGCCGATCCAGTCCTCGGCACGTCGTACCACGATACGGAGTGTTATTCATGCTCACTTACGACGTTGCGATGACCCAACTGGTTCCAGAGGGAGCGTCTGCGATGACGACGCCAGCGGACGTGAGCGCATCTCGCAGGCGGTCAGCGAGTTCGAACTGCTTTGTGGTGCGAGCGACATCACGGGTCGCCAAAACGTTAGCGATGAGTTGGGCGACATCCACGCCGTTGCTTGAAGCCCCTTCGGCGAGGCGTGCGAGTCGTGCGATTGCCTCAGTGCTGCCGCTACCGGCGAGCGCGACAAGATCGTCGAATGGTAGGGAATCCGACGAAGGTAAATTCTTGGACAGCGGTTCTGAGGATCGACTGGGCACGAATGATCGCAACGTTGCGAGCGGTGTCGGTGCACTGGGCGAGAGGGTAACTACTGTTCCGTGGTGGCGCCAGTAGGCATTGCCTCGTCCAACCACTCGTGCCTCGTCGTTGACGAGGTCAAGAAGTAGGGCGGTGTGTTCGTCAACGCCGAGCGTGGCCACAGCGTCGGGGAGCTGTGCTTCGAGGAGCTCGAGACGTCGTTCGCCGAGGTAGCAGAAGCGGGTGTCGTAGTTCGAACCTTCGTGGTTGTCGAAGTGGGGGATGATGACGCAGTCGAGACCGATTCGGCCGGTGAGGTTGAGCCCTTCGAGCCAGTGCGGATCATCACCGACCTTGTAGATCTCGTAGATCGGCGCCGTGAAGGCGCCAAGTGTGAGCGTTGCCGCGGAGCTAAAGCAGAGGACCCCGTCGTGGTCGAGGACCTCGGCGAGATCATCGATGAGGTTGAGTGGCCCCCATTGTTTCAGCGCGTACGTCGGGCTACCAGGACCGGAGAACACGTAATCGGCTTCGCGTACACGCTGTTTCGCGATTGTCCGCTCGATGGGGCTCGCGGCGTCGAAGTTTCGAAAGCTGACGGGCTGAAGGGGTCGATGAAGGGAAACGTCGAAGTAGTCGACGAGTTTCTGAGTCATCTGAGGGACGTTCTCTTGGAATCCATACGGCGTGTCGAGGTTGATGGCAACACCCGACGGATTCCTCGCGAGAAGCGCGCGGTGGACTTTCGTCATCCCAGGCGCGGTTTCTCCGGAACCGAGGAGTGCGATGACGCCCGTGTGCACTCCACGAGCGTATCGGTTAGCGGGCGTTCCCTAACAGCGTGTCCTAATTCGAACACACCGGTTTGCCTTGGCCGACTGAACGAGTTCGGCACGTGCTCACCGTCCGGATGGCCAGGATTCCCTGGCAGTACCCGGTTCACGTCCCAGAGCCCTACCTCGTTCGAGGCTTGTACGGGTGACGAACGGCTCTTCCCGTGTGCTTCACGGTGCAGAATTCGTGTCACCGAAGCAACGCGAATTCATGTCCCACGGTACTTACCCCGTGTAACACACACTCGTAGCGCAGGTATTCCACATCAGAAACAGAACACACGCTGTAAGCGAGGCGTGAGAGCGATCACGAGCGGACAACGCGTCTTAGAAAGTCCTGAGAAACTCATTTCTAAACGCTGTGAAAGACCGATACGACGTGGTCAGGCGCACCCCCGGTGCTAGACACGTAGTACTAGCCATTTAGTGGAGGTCACCCATGTCGTTCCGTTCCCTACTTAGGCGTGTTGGCGCAAAATCACTTTCGGTAGTAGTCGCAGGCACGATCTCGGTGGTGGGGTTGGCCGGCGTGGCTTCGGCGACCGGAACGTTGGCGGTCACGTTCTCGGGGATACCGGCAACCGGCCAAACGCTCACCGCGAGCGCTAGCGGTGGTAACTCGCCCTATACGTTGCAGTGGTACAACTGCACGAGCGCAGTGACTGGCGGTGTGATGACACTGCCGCCCACGAGTTGTACGGCAATAACCGGCGCGACCTCGACGACCTACACAGTCCAGGCTGCGGACGCGAGCGCGCCCGGTCCCTACATCACCGTGGGTGTAACGGACTCGTCTACGCCAACGGCTGGAACGGCAGCGGCAGATTCGGCCATCGTGACCAATGAGACGGTCAGCCTTACCGGACACGCATCAGTGGGTCAACAGCTGACTGCGACACCGGGCAGTGGGACGCCGGCGTACCAGTGGTATGACTGCACCTCGCCGGTCTCGGCGGGATATGTCGCTTCGGGCGCGCCCACGGGTTGCACCGCTATTCCCTCTGAGACTGCGAGTACGTACACGTTGGCTGCGACGGACTATGGCTACTACGTCACCGTGACCGCAATACTTTCGCCGGCGACGACCGCCGCCGTAGCGGCCTCGAGTCCGCTTGTGAGCGAGCCGGCACCAACTGTGGCGTCGAGCCCGACGTTGGCCGTGACCACATCCAATAACAACGCCGGAACGCAGACCAATCCGCTGACGCTGTCAAACGGGTTCTCCAATCTCTATAACTACACCGCCACTTATCAGTGGTACGACTGCAGCAGTGCGGTCACCGCTGACGCTGCGACCATCCCCGCCGGCTGCTACCCCATTTCGACAAATGGCACGGGCTCGCAGTACACGTTTACGGCGAGTGACGGTGGGCAGAACGTGTCGGTATTTGTGACCGTCACCAACGCGGCTGGTTCAGCCGCTCTCTTCGCTACTTCCGTCGGCCCGATCTTGACTCAGTCCCCGACTGCCAATACGTATCCGTCGCTCTCGGCAGCGACGCCCACGCAGGTGACCGTAGGGAGTTTGGGCACGTGGAATGGTTCACCACCTCCGACGTCTTACACGGTGACGTGGTACCGATGCGCAGGTGTTGGTCCGAACGCCGGCTCGTCAACCCAGACATCATCATGCACGACGGTGATCGCCGGCCCGACGACCTACACCAGTCTGTCGCCGTCTCCGATGCCGTCCTACACCTTCACTGCGGCAGATGAGAACGACAGCGTGTTGATCGGCGTCAAGGCGAATAACGGCGTCGCCACGACGTACGTCGCCTATTCGGCGGCGAGCAGCGTCTTCACCGGTAGCGCTCCGAGTGTCGCCGTCGCACCGACCGTAAGTGGAACGGCGGCCGTCGGCAGCGTACTCACGGCTAATACGGGAACGTGGTCTGGCGCTCCGCTGCCGACGAGTTTTCAGTACGCGTGGTACTTCTGCACCGCACAGCACGCCACGGGTACCGCGCAGTCATCGGCGACCTTGGGTAGTGGCTACAGTGACTGCACCACGCTTCAGGCGACGAGTGGTACCTACACAGTGCCGGTCAAGGCGCCCAATGGCACGCTCCTTGCGGGCACGTACATCCTGGCAGTCGTGACGGCGAGCAATGGCATCAGTTCCTCGAGTTACGTGACAACGACGACTGCGGCCGTGACGGGCCCAACCGTACCGACCACTGGGTCGGTGTCGGTCAGCGTTGGCAACAACGGTGTGGCGACCGCCTCACCAACGAACTTCAATGGAACACCCGCACCAACGACGTCGTCGTACGCATATTCCTGGTATGACTGCTCGGCCACCCAGGCTGCGAGTTCGGCACCGGGGTCGAACTTGGCGTCACTAAATCTGAGTTCCAGTTGCCATCTTTCGACGACGAGTGTGAACTCGGCGACCCACTCGATCACCGCGAGTGATGTCGCGAATTCCGCCAACGGCGGATTGATCAGTGTCGTCGAGGTGACGACACTGGCGGGGACCGTCTGGGTCAATTCAGCGACGTCGACTGCGCCACTCAGTTACAGTGCGCCGACTAACGGGAGTCTGACGGTGAGTGGGACCGGATCGCTCGCGGCACCCTTCACCGCCACGGCCACGTGGACCGCCGAGCCCGCACCGACCATCAGTTATCAGTGGTACATGTGTTCATCGGTCGTCTCCAACCGGACATCGGTGTCGGGCTGTGGTTCAACGTCTGGAGCGATAGTCGCGACGGGACCCACGTTCGCGCCGACCACGTATAACGCGTCCTACCCCTACGCCGTGGTGGTCGCGACGGCAACGAACTACACGGCGGCAGGTGTGCAGGTCGGAACCGACACGCAGTATTCAAGCGGCTCGCTGCTCACGCCGGTGAGCCTCGCCGTGACGACGTATCCGTCCATAACCGTGACGCCGACGCCGTCGTCGGTCACTACGGCGTCGATGCTGTCGACGTCGAACGGGGTCTGGCAGGGTGTTCCCGCCCCAACGTTCAGCTACCAGTGGTACGCCTGTTCGTCAGTGGTGTCCAGTCCCGGCGTCCTCAGTAGTCTGCCGAACACGTGCGCTTCGATCGCCGGGGCAACCTCCTCGACGTACGTGCCGAACGGCGCCTACGTCGGTAAGTACTTTGTTGCCGTCGTCACCGGTAGTAACGGGGTGTCTGGTGGAAATCTGAGTGTCTACTCGGCATCGACTGCGGCCCCGTTGGTAGCGACGCTTTCGGTCACATCACTCTCAATCAGTGGTGTTGCGTCGGTCGGAACGACCCTGACAGCGGTGAGTTCCGTGTACTCGCAGTCGACGTACACGACCGCCTATCAGTGGTATCAGTGCACGGGTACGAACGCGGTGAGCGTGTCGGTGCCAGCGACCTGCTACGCCATCGTTGGCGCAACGGGCTACACCTATGTACCGACAGCGACCCAGGTCTCCTATTACCTCACGGTTGCGGAAACGGTCTCGGGGAGTGGCGCGACGGCGACACTGGTCGCCGCATCGACGCCGTTAGTCACGACCAGCGCACCCAGTGCGCCGACCTCCGTGACTGCGGTCGCGGGAGTGGGTCAAGTGACGGTTTCGTGGATCGCACCGACGTCGGGCTACGCCGTTACGTCATATCGAGTGCTCGCTTCGAACGGCTCCACGTGCACCGCGACGACCACGTCGTGTGTTGTGACCGGGTTGCTGTACGGCACGACCTACACCTTCACGGTCACCGCCACCAACAGCTACGGCACGAGTCCCGCGTCGACGGTCTCGAACGCGGTCATGCCGAGTGAGTCCTACCCGGCGGCACCGACGGCAGTGACCGCTGTCGCAGGTGACCAGTCCGCGACCGTGAGCTGGACCGCCGCGGTGAGCAACGGAGCGCTGGTGAGCCAGTACGTGGTGACCGCCTACCCTGGTGGGTTCACGTGTACGACCTCGACAACGAGTTGCGCGGTGAGTGGACTCACCAACGGTACGGCCTACACCTTCACGGTGACCGCTCGAAATGTGGTTGGCGTTGGCCCAGCCTCGTTGGCCTCAACGGCGGTCGTGCCAAAGGTGAATGCGCCCTCGGCACCAATCAACGTCTTCGTGAAGCGCGCCAACCAGGCCCTCGCCGTCCGGTGGGCGCCGGGTGTCGCGAACGGAGCGGTCGTGACCGGCTACGTGGTCAGCGCGACCGGTGGTGGGATGACCCGCACGTGCACGACGTCGAGCACGTCGTGTGTCGTGACCGGGCTCACCAACGGGGTTAGCTACCGAGTGACCGTCATCGCACAGAGTTCGTCGGGCAACACGTCGACGGTCGTTCCCGTTTTGGTCGCGCCAGCAGGACGTCCGTCGCCACCGGTGATCTACCACAGTGCGCGCGGCGCCGGTGTGATCATCGTGTACTTCCGGGCCCCTGCCCAGACCAATGGTGCGCCCGTGGCGTACTACCAGTACTTGATCAACGGTCGCTGGACCGTCCAGCCGGTGAAGGGCAAGCTCTTCATCGTGTTGCGCGGGTTGCTTCGCCACCACGCTTACATCGTGCGCGTGCGCGCGGTGAGCGTCGGCGGTGCGTCGGGTGCTTCGAAGTTCGTTCGGGTGATCACGCTCTAATACACGCGCGAGACCCCGGTGCCGACGTGTCGGCACCGGGGTCTCGTCGTTTACGATCGCACTATGAGCCAGATCGTGATCCAGTTCCGTCAGCGTGCCCGTGGCGGTGCGTCCGCGCCGATGTTCCTCTGGTCGCTCGTGATGGCGGTGGTGCTCGTCAGCTACGAGGTGACCCGACACGGTCGTGGTGGGGTCGTCGCGGTGGGTGTGGTCGTTACCGCGCTCTTCGGGGCCGTGCTCGGCTGGCGTCGTCGCACAGGTCTCGTCGTGATCGCGCCGTTCTTCAGCTGGCTCGTCGCGTGGTTCCCGCTGCTCATCGCCTCGATGGTGCGCCACGGGTTCTTTGCCGGGCTCGTCATCGGGTTCGTGACGGTCACCCTCGGGTGGTTCGTCATCGGCGGACTCGAACTGCTCGAACTCGCCTTCGTCGCCTCGCTCGTCGCGCGTCTGCGTGGTGGCTCGGGACCCGAGGTCACGATCTTTGGACCCGGTGAGGGGCCGACGCGCTAGATCAACTCGCCGAGGCGCGCGAGGTTCGCTCGCCAGATCGTGCGCAGTACTGGCGCGGCGAAGGCCGCCCCGATGGGCCCGGCGAACCACCACGGGAAGTGCAGCGTCTCCTCCCAGGTGACCTCGGTGCCCGCGGGGTCGGGCGCGAGGGTGAACTGGCCGGTGCCGCGCACGAGTCCGCGGTGCTCGACGCCCATCACCCGGTTGGGGACCCAGCGGGTGATCGTCATCCGGTCGGTCGTGGCGAGGGGCCCCACCTTGGTGCGCACGAAGAACGCGGTGCCAACGCCCTCGCGCTGGTCGGTCTCGAAGGTGATCGATCGGGCGTCGGCCATCCAGGTCACGTGTCGCTCGATGACGCGTAACTCGTTCCAGACGATTGCCGGTGTCTCGGGGTAGTGCGCGTGGACTCGGATCGTCGTCACGCGAGCGCGCGCCAGTCGGCGAGCGGTGGCTGGGCCACGTCGGCCCCGAGCACCTGGAGACAGACGTGGTCGGCGCCGAGCGCGAGGTGCTCGGCGACGCGTTCGCGGATCGCGTCCTCGTCGCCGTGGACGACCATGGCGTCACAGAGCCGCTCGGACCCACCGCGCACGAAGTCCTCCTCGGTGAAGCCCAGGCGCTTCCAGTTGTTGCGGTAGTTCTCGAGGCCGGTGTAGAAGTCGAGGTGGGTGTGGGCGCGCTGGAGGAACTCCTCGCGGGTCGCTCCGAGCACGACAGCCTGCTCGACGGCGAGGAAGGCCGAGCCGAGGTGGTCGCGGGCCGAGGCGGTGTGCTCGGGGGTGACGAGATAGGTGTGCGCGCCGTCGGCGTGGCTGGCCGCGAGCTCGAGCATCTTGGGTCCGAGCGCGGCGATCACCCGCGGGGTGCGTTCCTCGGCGTCGGCGGCGTGCATCGGGGCCGCGTCCATGGCCTCTAAGTACGCGCGCATCGCGGCGAGGGGGCTCTCGTAGTGGTGCCCGCGCAGGCGCTCGACGAGGGGTCGGTGACTGACGCCGAGCCCGAGTACGAAGCGCTCACCACTCGCGGCGCTGAGCGTACGTCCCCCGTTCACCGACGCGACGGCGTCGCGCGCCCAGATTGAAGCGATGCCCGTGGCGATGGTCATTCTCGTGCTCGCCTGCAGCGCCAGACTCGCGTTCACGAGTGCCTCGCGGCCCCACGACTCGGGCAGCCACAGGGCGGGAAAGCCCAGTTCGTCGAGTTCGGCGACGATCGCGCGCAGGCTCGCGACCGGTTGCGCGTCCAGGGTCATCGTCCACAGTCCGGTGGTGCCGCGTAGCGAGTCAAGGGTGGGGGTCGTCATAGGCCCATCGTACGGTTTGCCAGTGGGGTGCGTCCACGGTCACAATGGGTCATGGCCTACGTCGTCGCGCTGGTGAGCGCGTGGCTCGCCCTCGTCGCGCTGACCGCGCTTCGACCCCGGCGTCGCGGGGTGCTGGCCGCCCTCAGCTACCCCGTCGGATGGGTCGCGGGCGAGCTGCCGACCCAGGCGGTCACGGTGGAGCTGGCCCTACTGGGACTGCTCGCGTGGTGGGGCTGGCCGGTCGGTTGGATCGACCCGGTCGTGCTCGCGCTCGCGCTTATCGTCATCGCGGGCAACCTCGCGCTCTTTACGGCGTCGTTGCGAGCGCGCCGCATCGTCGCGACCGCCATGGCCGCGGCGCCCGACCGACCACTGATCATCGGTGGCCCCGGTGAGGACGTCTACGGGCGCTGGTGGCGAACCGCGCTGAAATTACCCATCCACCCCCGGGGACTCATCGTCACGAAGAACGTCCCCTACGGCCCCGAGCCGCGACACCGCCTCGACGTCTGGCGTATCCGCGAGGACCTCGCGGGGGCCCCGGTGATCTTCTACCTGCACGGTGGGGCGTGGACCTTCGGCGACAAGCGCGAGCAGGGCCGGCCGATGCTGCACGAGTTCGCCGCGCGCGGCTGGATCGTGGTCGCCGCCAACTACCGGCTCGCCCCGCGTGACCCGTGGCCGGCCCAGATCGAGGACGTGCTGCGCACGATCGCTTGGGTGAAGCGCGAGATCGCCGCCTACGGCGGGGACCCCGACCGGGTCGTCGTCGCGGGTGGGTCGGCCGGGGGACACCTCGCCGCCCTCGCCGCGCTCGCCGGTGACGACGTGACCTGGCGCACCCCGGACACGCGTGACCTGGACCTCTCGGTGCGCGGCTGTCTCTCTTTCTACGGCGTGCTCGAGATGACCGGTGACGAGGACCACTGGCGGGGTCTCGGGTTGGGGCTGCGTCGCCTGCTCGAGCACCGGGTCGTCCAGATGCCCTTTACGGGCAACGAGGCCCTCTATCAGTCACTGAGCCCCCTGCACCGGCTTCACGCCGGAGCGCCACCCTTCTTCGTCGTCCAGGGAGTCACCGACACGCTGGTGGACGTCCAGGTGGCGCGCAACTTCGTTGCCACGTTTCGCGCGCATTGCCCGGCCCCGATCTACTACGTGGAACTCCCCCTCACCCAGCACGCCTTTGACCTCACGGCGAGTCCGCGCACCTCGGCGACGACGCGCGCCGCAATCACCTTCGCTGAGTCGGTGACCGCGCCGCGACCGCCCCTCGAGACCTGGCTCGACGTCTATCGCGTACCCCCGACCGAGCTCGTCGTCATCTCGGGTGAGGGCGAGTTTGACGCCAACACGTACGCCTCGACCGTCGGATCGTTCTTCGTCGTCACGAGCGACAACCCCGGCTCGGTGGTGCGATCTCGCGCGCTGAACGAGGCGGACCGAGCTGACTTCGCAGCCCGGCTCGCCGGCTTCGGGCTCGTGGTGACGCTAACGCGCGCGAGAAACCCGCGCGGGATGCACCCCGATGAACTGGGCTACGTGGTCACTGACCGGTCCCTCGCGTTGGGCTTCGCCCGTCGTTACGGCCAACTGGCGATCTACGAGGTCACCGAGTCCGGTGTCGCGGTGCTCGACGCGCGCGACGGCGCGCGTCGCTAGGCGCGCGCGCCGTTACACGGTTCAACGATTCGCGCTCGGGCTTGCGAAGTGCCCGGTACTCGCAACGTGCGAGGCGTTGGGTCATCGAGGTCACGCCCTTACGAGTGGTGTGATGGTGTCGAGCGATGAACCACGTCGATCACGCTCGAGCTCGAGCTCGAGGTCGTGGTGGGCCCGGAGGTTGATCCCTCATCGATCGGTCGTGTAATGAACCGCGCACGCGCGGTGTCATTCGTGTCGTTTCGACGCTTGGCGTGGACAATCTCCTTGATCCGTTCGCTAACGGGATTCACGCTGACACGCGGTACAGGAGTCCTCACCCGGCCTTGGTAGGTACGCCGCATCACCGTCGAGTTCCTGGTGAAACGCGACTAGTGCCGATGTTGTTCAGTACGTTAATCCGAAATTGTATGGTTAGACGTCCCGATATTGTATGGTTGCTAAACCCGAGATTGTTGAGTTTAGTGGTGGTGGGGAGTGGCGATGGTGGAGTACCAGCGCCGCGTCGTGGACGCCGAACTGGACAACCTCGTCAGTGGCGGGATTGCCGCTATCGCACTCGAGGGGGCCAAGGCAGTTGGCAAGAGCTTTACCGCCACCCAACGAGTTGCCAAAACCTTCCTCCTCGAGCAACCCGTCGCGCGGCAGTTGCTCGAGGCTGATCCCAACCAACTGCGGACGGGCGATGCGGTCCTCGTCGACGAGTGGCAGCACGTTCCGGCAACCTGGGGGGTCATACGAGGAGCTGTCAACGCCGGCGCTAATCCGGGACAGTTCTTCCTTACCGGATCGGCGTCTACCCATCACCGGGACACCCACAGTGGTGCGGGACGAATCGTGAGTGTACGCCTTCGACCGATGACCCTCGCCGAACGCGGCGTTGGCAGTCCGACCGTTTCACTCGGCCAACTTCTCACCGGCGAGCGGCCCGCGATCACTGGTTCATCAGCTGTGCGACTGAGCGACTACGTCGATGAGATCGCGCGGTCGGGGTTTCCCGACGTACGCCGCTTGGGGAGTCACGCGCGTCAGGCCTTGCTCAGTGGCTATGTCAATCGCGTCGTCGACTACGACATCACGCATCTCACCGGACGACGCCTGAGAACCGCGGTCGCCCTTCGGCGTTGGATGGCGGCGTACGCGGCCGCAACGGCCACGGTCGCCTCGTACGAAACGATTCGAGACGCGGCGACTGGCGGACACATGGAAAGGCCAAACCGAGCGACCACGATCCCGTATCGTGATGCACTCGAAGCGCTCTACATCCTGGACCCGATACCGGCGTGGGTACCTACACGCAACCACATCGCAGAGCTCGCTTCGACACCGAAGCACCATCTCGTCGATCCTGCGCTTGCAGTCTCACTACTGGGGCTTGAGCCGGCCGCCCTCCTCGCTGGTGAGGAGGGCGGGATCGAGGTCATTCGTGATGGGACGTTGCTCGGCAACCTCTTCGAATCGCTCGTGACCCTTGGCGTGCGAGTCTTCGCACAAGCCAACCAAGCGAGCGAGCGTTGGCCACCTCCGAGTCCATCGAGGAGAACACGAAGTCGACCTCATCGTCGAGCGTCGCGATCGCCGGGTTGTGGCGTTCGAGGTCAAACTATCGGGCGAGGTTTCGCCAGAAGACGTCAAGCATCTGCACTGGCTGAAAGGGAAGCTTGGCGATCAGGTCCTGGATGCGGCGGTGATCACGACCGGACCGAATGCGTATCGGCGTTCCGACGGCATCGCCGTCATTCCCGCCGCACTCCTCGGTCCGTAACAGCAGCGCCATCGTTGGCGGCTGGCCCATGTTCGTTGCTGGATTCGAGGTGTAGGGCAACGACGTTCTCTGAATTGAAGAGCAGTGCTTGGCGCGCCGATGCGACGTGATGTTTCATGGCAGCTCTCGCGGCGTCCGCGTTTCGAGTCAACAGCGCATAGAGGATCGCCCGGTGTTCGTTGAGGGAACTCTTGCGCGGATGCGCCGTCGTGAGGTCGCGGTACTGACGCATGACGAGTGGGTAGTGCAGGGAGTCGACGAAGCTCGACATCGTGGCCTGGCGGGCCGCGTCTCGAATGGTCTGGTGGAATCGCCGGTTGAGACCCGAGTACTCCGCCTCGATGTGCTGGCGGTCCGCTACCGCCATCTTCTCGAGGATGACCGTGAGTTTTTCGAGTTCCTCGTCCGTCGCGCACTCGGCGGCCTTTGCCGCCAAGGCGGGTTCGAGTACCTCGCGGGCTTCGAGGATCTCGGCCGCTTCGTCGATGGTGAAGGAACGGGTCCGCACGCCGCGGTTGGGCTCGCTCGTGAGGTAGCCCTCTTGGGCGAGGCGCGCGGTGACCGATCGAACAGTACCCCGCGAGACGTCGAGTAACTTCGTCAGCTCCGCTTCCGTGAGCCGGACGTTCGAGCGTAATTCGCCAGAGACGATGAGGTCACGGAGATCTTGGTACGCCTGCAAGAATCGCGAAGACGAGACATCGACGACCACCGAAGTTTTCTCGCTCATGATTCTTTCCTGTCGTGCTGTTTAGAACCCCGCGTTACCCATTGCTGAGCGCGGAGTATAGGCGACGTGCGGTGTTTCCCATAATGTCGTCACGCGCGTCGCGTGTCAATGCGCCGAGCACGCGCTCGGCGAGTGCGTAGAGCTCAGCGAGTGGTTGCTCGGCGGCGGGACAGTTCGATCCCCAGGCGATGCGCTCCGACCCGAACGCAGCGACCAGCGGGTCGAGGAACTCGGTGGCCGAGCTGCCCACCTCGTCGAGCCCCTCCAGTGTTCGGTGGGTCAGTTTGAGGTGCAGGCCCGGGTACCTCGAGAACGCCGCGAGTCCCTCGGCGGCACCGCTCAACGAAGCGCGCACATCGGGGTAGCCGCAGTGGTCGAGCAACACGACCGCGTCGGGGAACCGGTTGAGCAGATCAGCGAGTACCGGTGCGGTGTCGTCGCCGAGCTTCAGCTGCAGGCAGACGGGGATCCGGGTGCGACTGGCGGCCGCCCAGAAGTCATCGGTCGCGGCGTCGGCGAACCACATGCCCTGTTCGGATACCGTGCTCCCGGTGGTGAAGAGCCGCACGCCGGACAGCCCGGCGTCGGCGACCACCTCGAGGTGGCGTCCGGCATCGTCCCTGAGCGGGTCGAACGTGCCGACGGCGATGAAGCGGTCTGGGTGGCGCATAGCGGAGTCGATAACGTAGCTGTTGTCGTAACCGTAGGCGGTTGTCGCCTGGACGAGCACGGCCTGGGCGATCCCGACGCTGTTCATCCGCTCGAGTAGCTCGTCCGCGCTCACCGGGCGCTCATTCGCCCAGACGGACTGCTTCCCGCCGAGAGGTGCACGTGGGTAGGCGCCGGTGTCGCGCGCCAGGACGTGGCAGTGGCTGTCGACGATGTTCATGGTGGTTCTCCTATCTTTCCAGTTCAACAGTCGGCGTAGGTGCCGTCGGCGAATAGCGCGTCACCGTATCGCCCGTCGATGAGCCCCTGGTCCTTGCTGAAGCGCTGCAGGGCGTCGATGCTCGCACGGTTGCTCGCTACCCCGTAGGGGATGGGGTCCGACCCGATCTTTCGCCGTTGAACACGAAGGCGCGCGAGACGGTCCCAGTCGGGGTCCTCGTGCACGTGAATCCGTTTGCTCGTCGCGAAGGCGTCGTACAGCGTCGTCGCCAGGGCGGGGTCCTCGGTGATGAGTTCGTTGCGCACGACGATCACCGAGTGCAGGGGGTAGATCCCCGTGCGAAGGTACCAGTCACGTTCGATGACCTCGCTGTCGGGGAAGAGCGGGTACGTCTCGCCGGGCGGCGTTGCGGGTGCCTCCCACCCGTCGGTCGGCTTACCCGCACGGCCCGTGCCGGCGTTACCCGTGAAGGCGGCGGCGATCTCTCCGGCCTCGAGCAGCGTCCCGAGCGAGCGACCATCGGTCACGCGCTCGACATTCGGGGGAACGTGTCCTTCGACGTGATCGTCGTCGTCGACAACCCACGTGATCGTGCTGAGATCGACGCCGTAGTCCTCGCCGAGGACGCCGCGTCCCCACACACCGGTGCTCACCGAGTACGCGCGTACGCCAACGCGTAGGCCCTCGAGGTCGGTCGGTACCGCTACGCCCGAACCTGGTGCGCACTGGATGTCGCTGTGATGGAACCGACGGTTGAGGAACACGGGGATCGCGGTGATGGGAACGCCAGCTTCTCTCGCCATAAGGTACGACACGGGTGCGAGTTCACAGACGTCGAACTCGAGGTCACGAATCATCCGCCGGTAGCCGGCGATGATCGGTCGGACCTCGATCGGTTCGACCGAGTAGCCCGGTACTGGGACCCGGCCGTCGAGGAGGGCCGCCACGTGGGGGTAGTCGCCGAGCGCAACGGTCAGCCGGGCCATAGGTTCCTCCGAACATGATTGTTGAACAATAATATCAATATAGCACGAACTACCTGAACACGGTGTCCTAAATACAGGGCTTGCGTTAGACAACTTCCAGGTGTACGATCAGAATTGTCTGACAACTTAAATACCTGCTGTACCGCCAGTGCTGGTGGCCACGCTCAGGGAGCGGGCGCCACGGCCAGTCAAAGTCATTGATCGAATCGGAGTTCGTAGTGATCAACATCGCAGAGCGTATCCTCGTCCCGCATCCTCCGTCGGTCGTCTGGAGCGTGCTATCGGATCCCGAGCGGGTCATCGCCTGCATCGAGGGTTCTCGCATCGGCGATCGTCACGAGGACGGCAGTTTCGACACCGATCTGACCGTACGATTCGCCGGTATCAAGGTCACCTTCAAGGCAATCTTCACTCTCGCACTCGACGAAGCGGCCTTGACGGGACGGATCGACGGCCGGGGTGGCGATGGTCGTGGATCGACGCGCGTCCAGGGCGCCGCCGACTTCACCATCGTCCCCGACGCCGGCGGCTCGGTCGTGACGCTCAACGGGAGCGGGGAAGTGAAGGGGACGCTCGCCGGTCTCGTGACCACCGGCGCGTCGCACGTCGTCGATCGCATGGCCAAATCGTTCACCACGCGGCTGATCGCGGCGTGCGCCGAGTTCGATCCTGCCCAAAAGAGAGGCGAGTGATGAGGCTTAACGGGATCATCGACCGGTTCGTGCGCGGTGAACGCGTCTTTGCGACCTTCGCGTCACCCGATCGGGCAGCGGCGATCGCGTTGCACGGCACGGGCTACGACGCGCTCGTCTTCGAGGCGGAGCACAAGCCGTGGGACGTCCCCGAGCTGCGAGACGCGATGCAATACCTACTCGATCGACGCCAGGTCTTCGAGTCCGAGACCTTGACGCCAACGATCACGCCACTGGTGCGCATCCCGCCCAACGGCGGCGAGCGAGCGCAATGGCACGCCAAGCAGGTGCTTGACCTCGGGGCCTACGGTGTCGTATGGCCGCATATCGACACCGTCGAGGATGCACGCAACGCCGTGGCGGCGTGTCGATACCCGGGAATTGACCAAGACGGAGACCGTGAGCCGCTCGGACTGCGCGGCGACAGCCCCGCGTGGGCGGCACGGTATTGGGGCGTGGACGTCGGCGAGTACTACAAGTGCGCGGACGTGTGGCCACTGGCGCCGGACGGGGAATTGCTCGTCGGGCTCATGATCGAAAGCGTCCGTGCGATCGAGAATCTCGACGCCATACTCGAGCAGGTTCCCGGCGTCGGCCTCGTGCTCGTCGGTGAGGGTGACCTCAGCCAAGAACTCGGCCTCCCGCGTCAATTCGAGCA
Source organism: Actinomycetes bacterium (assembly GCA_021793515.1). Taxonomy (GTDB): domain Bacteria; phylum Actinomycetota; class Acidimicrobiia; order Acidimicrobiales; family RAAP-2; genus RAAP-2. The sequence continues at coordinate 23,430 of JAJYSP010000023.1, forward strand.
CCCCACCGTCCAGGCGTACCGCGACCGCATCGTCGAGATCTGTCGCGCTCGAGGCGTCGCGGTGGGGCATCCCCACGTGACCGAGAAGAACGCGGACGAGGTTCTCGAGCGCGGTTACCAATTCCTCATGACGGCCCCAGTGACTACCTACCCGGGTCTGGTGCGCGGTCGGGACGCGGTCCGCCGTGTCTGAGGCGTTCAGCGAACCGATTACGGGGAATTCGGAGGACCTGATGTACATCGATGCGCACGCGCATTTCACGACCGTGCCGAGTGCGCTCAAGGATTGGCGCGACCGGCAGATCGAAGCGATCGAGCAGCACGGCCGGCACCTGTCGCCCGACGGCCTCGAGATCGCCGATGACGAGATCGCCGAGGCCCTGGTCCAGGGCCAGCTGGCCGTGCAGGACCGGCACGGAATCGACGTGACGTTGCTCTCGCCGATCGCCGGCAAGATGGCGCACCACTACGGCGACCAGGAGACGAGTCTGACGTGGAGTCGACTCAGCAACGACACGGTGCACCGCGCGTCCGTGCTCTTCCCGGATCGCTTCGTCAACGTCTGCCAGCTACCCCAGTCACCGAACGGGGACATCCGGTTCTCGGTGGAGGAGTTGCGGCGTTGCGTCGAGGAGCTCGGCTTCGTCGGGTGCAACCTCAACCCCGACCACTCGGACGGGTACTGGCAGGCACTGCCCATCACAGACCGCTCCTACTACCCGCTCTACGAGGCGATGGTGGAGCTCGGCGTGCCCGCGATGGTGCACACGTCGATGTCGGCGAATCCCGCGGTCCACGGCACGTGCGCGCACTACCTCAACGGTGACACGACGGCGTTCATGCAGCTGTGTCAGTCCGACCTGTTCAAGGACTTTCCAGACCTGAAGATCATCCTGCCTCACGGCGGCGGGGCCGTCCCGTACCACTGGGGCCGCTATCGGGGTGTCATGCACGACCAAGGGCGCGGCGAGCTGGTCGACATCATTGGTCACAACGTGTACTTCGACACCTGCGTCTACCACGCTCGGGGACTCCAGTTGCTGGTCGACGTCGTCCCGATAGACAACATCCTCTTCGCATCAGAGATTATCGGTGCCGTACGCGGGGTCGACCCCGACACCGGCCACCGGTTCGACGACACCCGGTTCCTGCTCGAGTCGCTCGAGTCGCTCGGAACGTCTGACCTTCAGGCGATCGCCTCAGCGAACGCGCTCGAGGTATTCCCGCGCCTGCGCAAGTGGCTCGAGGAACGCGAACGCTTCACCGCCGCGACCGGAACTCCGGTTGTAACCACCACGAACCCACTGTGACGAGGACGACCAATGCCTAAAGTCTACGAAGCACTTGCCGACGCCTTCATCGCCGAGGGCACGACGGCCGTCTTTGGCATGATGGGCGACGCCAACATGCACTGGATGACCGCGATGGCCGATCGTGGGGCGATGCTCTACGAGGCTCGCCACGAGGGTTCTGGCCTGGCGATGGCGGACGGGTGGGCGCGGGGCGCCGCACGGCCCGGGGTCGCGAGCACCACGAGCGGTCCCGGGGTCACCCAACTCGCCACGAGTCTCGTGTGCGCCCGGCGCGCCGGCACACCGCTGGTCGTGTTCTGTGGTGAAGTCGCGCTCGGGGACCTCGGTGCCGTCCAATATCTCGACCAGGCACGGTTCGCCGACGGCGTCGAGTGCGGATTTGTTCAGGTATCCTCACCCGCCCGGGCACAAGAGGCCGTGCAGCGGGCGTTCTTCTTGGCGCGCACCGAGTCACGCCCGATGATGGTCAGTGCGCCGAGTGACGTGCAGCAGGTGGAGTTCGACGGACCCGAGTCCTACGTCCCCTCCACCGACCTCATCGACACGGCGCCTCGACGACCCGACGCGCAGCGCGTTTCTACCGCCGCGGACATCCTCGCACGGAGCGAACGCGTGGTGATCCTCGTCGGTCGGGGCGCTCGCGTCGCTGACGCGGCCAGCGCCGTCCTGGACTTGCAGGAGCGCACGCACGCACTGATCACGACCACGCTGCAGGCGAAGAACTGGCTCCGCGATCGGACGCCGTACTTCGCGGGCATCTCCGGCCTGTATGGCACCTCGACCGCTCACGAGTTGCTCCAGGAGGCCGACTGCGTCGTCGCGATCGGTGCGAGCCTCAACCGCTTCACCACCGAGCACGGCTACCTCTACCCCGAGGCGCGGTTCATCCATATCGACCGCGCCGACCAGGTGGTCACCGGTACCGGGGTGCCCGTGGACTGCTACCTGCGAGGTGACGCGAACGAATCCCTCGAGGACCTCCTTCGCGCACTCCCCGATAGCCCGACCTCTTCGGTCGGATATCACACCACCGAGGTCGCGGACCGGCTCCGCGACGCGGACGCGGTCGGCGAGCCATTCGTGCACGAGAGCGATCGGCTCGATCCGCGCGAGGTCATTCTGGCACTCGACGAGCTGATTCCAGGCGAAATCCCCCTCGTCACGGGCAGCGGCCACCAGACCGACTTCGGGACGATGCTGTTCACCCGCCCCCGTGAGATTGTGACGAACTACGGCCTTTTCGGCGCGATCGGACAGGCACCGATGCTCACGATGGGTTGGAGCGCGGGCCGCGGTGACCGTCCGACGTTCGTCGTCGAGGGCGACGCGAGTTTCATCATGCACCTCGCCGAGTTCGATACGGCCGTTCGCTATGGCTGGCCGGTGCTCATCGTGGTCATGAACGATGAGGCGCTGGGCGCCGAGTACCACAAGGCGGGCGCGCACGGACTGCGGCCGGAGCTCGCGGCCGTGCCGTCGCCCGATCTCGGTGCCGCGGCCGTAGCGCTCGGTGGTCGAGGTGCCCTGGTCCGCTCCATCGCCGAGCTCGAGACCGCCGTGCGCCAGTACGTCGCCGATCCGTCGCCGACCGTCATCGACGTGCGCATCACCCGTGAGGTTCTCAGCGTGCCGTTTCGCCGACTACTACGCGCCGAAGACGTGTGAGCCACTAACAGCCCGATCATCGAAACCGTCGGACGCCCCAGATCCCAGTCGCAAACAGAAAGGCTTTTCAGATGTCGATCACCGAAATCCAGTATTTGATCAACGACACTCAACTGGCCGGCGCCGCGCAGAGCGCACTTGAGGCGCAGCCGGCCATCACGTCGGTCACCGCATCCGTAATCCGACCCGTGCACAACGGCTTCAAGGCCTTCGCGCGCGGGGACGGCTTTGACGTGAGCGAAGTGGCTATCGTGACGATCCTCCAGGCCATCGCGCACGATCGACCCGTACTGTTCCTGCCACTGACGGCACTCGGGCGCTACCAGCACCAGACGCTGATCAGCACCGAACAACGCCAGGTCGCGGACCTGCCCGGGCGTACCGTGGGTGTGCGTTCGTGGAGCCAGACCACCGGGATGTGGGTGCGAGGCATCCTCATGCACCAGTACGACGTCGACTTGCACTCAGTGCAGTGGCGCACCTATGAGGGCGGACACCTCGACGAGCAAGCGGACCCGACGTGGGTCGAGCACGCGGAAGAGGGCGCCAGCCTGGCGAAAGATCTGCTGAGTGGTCGCGTGGACTACGCGATCATGGGTAACGATCGCCCCGACGCGCCGAACGTGCGCGACGTCATCCCCGAGGCGAAGAAGGTCGCGGCGGCGTGGGCGGAACAGGTCGGGTTCATCCCTGTCAATCACGTGTTCGGTGTTCGTGAGGCGGTCGCACGAGAGTTGGGTGACGCGATCTGTGGGGTGTACGACGCGATCGCGGGTAGCCTGCGCGCGCGTCAGGCCGACACGAGTGGTCCCGTCACGGAACCGTTCGGTTTTGCGGCCCTGCGTCCCGCGGTGTCTGCGGCGGCGCAGTACGCGTGGGAACAGGAACTGCTTCCGCGTCGCGTCACCTACGACGAACTAGTCGAGCGCACCACATCGGCGCTGGGCGTCACGGCGACCCGCCTGGGTGCCTGAAGAGTCAGGATTGTTTGACATTCTTCTCACATATACTTGTATTATCCGTAGTTTCATGTAGAATTACCCAGAATTGTAAAACAAAGTCGTATTTTAGATCGGAGTTGCATGACTGGTCCATGGACCATCGCATTGCGCGATTATGCCCACACCATTCCACTCAAGGATGGCACGGTCGTGCCAGAGGGCGTGGAGCTCAACTTTGTGGACGTCGAGCCGATCCATCGGGCGTTCGCACCGATGGTGCGCGATAGCGCCTACGACATTTCCGAGCTCGCGATCGCCACGCTGTTCCAAGCGGTCGATGCGCAACGGCCGATCGTCGCGCTTCCAGTCGTGCTCCACGGTAACTTTCATCACCGCTCGATATCCGTGCTCGACGGGCAAACCCGCGTACGTCCCGAGGACCTCGCCGGGCGCCGCGTCGGGGTGCGTGCCTATAGCCAGACGACGGGACTCTGGGTGCGTGGGATTCTCAGTGACGGTTATGGCGTCCGGGCTCAGGATGTGACCTGGGTGACCACGGAAGGCCCGCACGTGACCTCGGCGGTCGAGCCCGACAACGTCGAGCGGACCGACGCCAAGCTCGTCGATCTCCTCACCGCCGAGGAACTCGCGGCGGTCGTGATAGGGGCGCGCTCCGCCGACCACGTCGAGAATCTCACCCCACTGCTTTCGGACTGGAAGGAACGTCAAGAGCAGTATTACGCCGAGCACGGCTGGGTGCCAATCAACCACGTGGCAGTCGTGCGACGTGAACTGGTCGAGTCGAACCCCGATGGTGTTCGGGCCGTGTACCTTGCACTGCAGCGAGGCATCGACCTGGCGTGTCCCGAGACGCCGACGGATTCGACGCGAGAGCTCGTTGTGCGATACGGCGTCACCGAGACACTCCTGTCGACGTTCGAAACCGCGCTTCGTTACGCTCGCGAGCAGAACGTGATCCACACGACCATCACCGCAGCGGAGATCTTCGCACCGTTTGGCGAGTTCGTGGGGGAATAGCGGTCGGTGATCGGACCGCCCGTACGTTCCATCACCATCCAGAGGGGGACTAATGCAGTATTTCGATACTCACACACACGCGGTGTCGGCGGACACGACCACGTATCCGCCGAAGCCGCTCGGCGGTACTCGATCGGAGTGGTCTCAGACCCGCGCGGTTGACGTCGATGGCCTGATCCGAAGCCTCGATGACGCGCAGGTCGAACGAGCGGTGCTCGTGCAGGCCTCCACGGTCTACGGCTTCGATAACCGCTACGCCGCGGCAGTGCTGGCGCAGCACCCCGACCGGTTCGTCGGGGTCGGCTCGGTTGACTTCCTAGCCCCGTCGGCCGTGGACGACCTCCGTCGACTCATCGAGCAAGCCGGATTCAGCGGCGTCAGGATCCGAGTCTCCGACGGCAGCACCAAGGTGCCGACACCAGGGTCGGGCCTGACCGACGAGCGGATGCGCGACGTTTGGGACTACGTCACTGATAACAACGTCCCCGTGTGCATCCAAATGCACTCGAAGGACGCGCCGAAACTCGCTGAGATCCTTACCGCGCACCCAACGATGACGGTACTGCTCGACCACCTCGGTCGGCCCGATGCCTCCGGCGGAGCGCCCTACCAAAACCTCGTCGAGCTCGGGCAGTTGGCTCAGTTCGCGGGTGTCCATCTGAAGATCACACCGCCCGCGATCAAGCGCCTGTCCGAACAGCCGGACGCGGACGTCACCAAAGTCCTCGCCGGCTTGATCGAGATCTTCGGCGCAGAGCGTTTTACGTGGGGGTCCAACTTCCCGGCCTCCGCGGGCTCACTGTCGGCGCTGCTCGCGTCCATCGAAGGGTATCTGCCCGCACTCGATCCGGAGAGCCTCGCAGCGATCCTTGGTGGCAACGCGACTCGGATCTACACGCGCAACCGCGTGGCAACACCCCTGCCCTACACCAACCCGGGTGCAGGCTTAAGGTAAAGGAGAAATCATGAAACATCGAATCAGAGGTGCCCTGACGACGAGGTCACGCGGTCCTGTGACGTCCGTCGCAGTGCTCGCGGTCGTGGCGCTCACCCTGACCACTGGCGGTACGGCGTATTCGGCGAGCAAGCTGCCCACCACGATGAAGGCGCTGGTCAAGCAAGCCAAGAAGGAAGGCCAGGTCAACTGGTCGGCCCCGAAGCTCCAAAAGCAGATGCAGGGCGCGATCGATCTCTTCGAGAAGAAGTACCCGGGCATCACGGTGAATTACAGCGACACCAATGCCCCTACCCAGGTCAACCAGCTCCAGATCGAGGAGGCCGCCAATAAAGTCTCCGTCGACGTCGCGGCCGCGGGCGGGCTGACCGTCATACCGTCTCTCAAGATGGCCAATTACGTTAAATGGACGAATTACGGCGTCAAGCAAATTGACTCAGTCTTTGGCAACAAGATGATCTACATCTGGGCGTCACCCAAGGTCTGGGTCTACAACACCAAGTTGCTCCAAGCGGCGAACGTACCCAAGACGTGGAATGACATCCTGCACCTCAGTGTGCCGGGCAGCCAAATTGCAATCGAGTCGCGCGCGTCGTTCATGTCCGTTTGGGCCGACGACCCGACGATGGGCAAGACCAATGGCTTGGCGTGGGCGCAGCAACTCACGACTCTCAGGCCTCACTGGACGTCGAACACTACGCAGTCCGAGGCACTCGTTGCATCCGGTCAGGCCGCCTTCGGCACGAGCCTCATGAACCTCGTCCTCAAGGACGAGAAGGCTGGGGCTCCCGTGGCCATCGCGCCCATTCCGAACACGAGTACGAATGAGACCTTTATCTACGTGCCCAAGGGCGCCCCGCATCTTGCCGCAGCGGTGTTATTGTCATCGTTCCTCTCCTCGCCCGCGGCGCAGGCCGCGCTCGAACTGGATTACAATTCGCGCATTCCACGCAGTACGAACTGTTCGAATCCCGGCACTAATTTGGTCCTCAAAACGCTCTGCGGCGCTGGGATCAAGTGGTACTCGACGCCGACGCTCGCGGCGTACAAATCCCTCAACAATTACTTCCCGAAGGCTCAAATAGCCATGGGAACGTTCATCGGTTAGGCAGTCCACATGTCGATGAAGGATGCGGTCCCGGGGTTGACCGCGGAGGAGGGGGCTGTTCGACGCGCCCCCTCCTCCGGCCCCGGCCGCAAAGCAAGCGCGCCAAGAGGGATGCGGTCATGGCCACATACCTTGTTCAATGTGGTGCTGGCCATAATCGTGGCCTACCTCGTCCTTGTCCCACTCGTGATCTTGCTGTTCAGCAGCTTCAAGAACTCCGGGACGAGTCTGCCGTTCCAGGTGCCGGGCTTTTCCATTGCGAACTACTCATCGATATTTACGTCGTCTCGGCTCGCGTCGGTGTCGTTCAACACCTTCGTCTACGTCGTTGGCGCGTTACTCGTTTCACTCGTCTGCAGTGTGGGCCTCGCCTACCTCTTCGAGCGGACCGACATCCCGGGTCGCAGGGTGTTGGAGCCGCTGGCGTTAGCGCCGATGGCAGTCCCAGTGACGGTCATGGCCATCGCGTGGGCACTCGTGGCGAACCCGGCAAACGGACCAATTGCGATTCTCGTGAGGCAGTTCTTCGGCGTAAATATCGACATCTACACCATGCCCGGGATGATTCTCGTCATGGGCCTCTTCGGTGTCCCGAGCATGTACCTGATGATCGCGCCGGCGCTGGCGTCGATTGGCCCGGAGTTTGAGGAGGCCGCAGCAACGCTCGGCGCTCCGCTCCGCCGCCGGCTCCGCCTCATCGTGTTGCCGCTAATCGGACCGGCGGTGTCGGCGGCGTCGCTTCTCCTCGTCGTGATAATCCTCGAGGGCTTCGCGATCCCTGCGATCCTCGGTCTGCCCAAGCAGATCTTCGTATTCAGCAGCCTTATCCAGTACTACTTACAAAATCCAACCGGCGTCGCGAACTACGGGCAGGCCAGTACCTATGGCATCCTCATCCTCATCATCACTATGGCGCTGACCATCGTTTACCGGCGTCGGACGCGCCACGCCGAACGGTACCGTGTCGTCACCGGCAAAGGGTACCGTCGTTCGCGGACGTCGCTCGGTCGCTGGCGTGCCCCGATCGCGATCGTCGTGTGGCTGTACATGATCTTCAGTGTGCTCCTGCCGATCTTTGCGCTGATCTGGACCAGCCTCTCGCCGTACAACCGTCCGATCACGTGGAGTGGTCTGGGGACCATGACGGTCAATAACTACACCGATATCTTCACGGCGCCGGGTATGAGTCAGATCCTCAGCAACACCGCTCAAGTCGTGCTGGTGACCGCAACGGTGACCACTGCACTGTCGCTCTGGATCGCGCTGTCGGCGTCGCGGCGGAGCTTTCGCGGCAGTGGACTGTTGATGGAATCTACGTCGCTCGTCCTCGGCATTCCGAGCGTGGTGCTCGGCGCGGCCGTGCTGTTTCTGTACCTATTCCTCCCCCTACCGATATTTGACACTCCCTGGATCATCATCGTCGCCCTCGTCACGAGGTTCCTCCCGCGAGGATCAAGGCTTCTTCAGGCCGCATTGCTCCAGTTGGACGATGGCTTAATGGAAGCAGCGCAGGTGACGGGCGCGTCACCGTTCACCGTGACACGAACGGTCCTGTTGCCACTACTGCGACCGGCAATGCTGAAGACCTGGTTGTGGATCTTCGCGCATGCGCTCGGCGAACTCCCCATCGCGCTGCTGTTGACGAGCGCGCACAACAATACGCTCGTGGTGCAGTTGTGGAACCTCTTCACCACGAGCGCCGACTACCCCCACGCGTGTGCGCTCGCAGTATTTATCCTGACAATTTCAACCGTCGCCGTCCTCGTAGTGAATCGGCGCGAAACCAATGGGGGTGTGGCGTGAGCGATATCGCAGTCACCGTGACCGATGAAAACTCAATTACCGTGCAACAGCTCCGGAAGCGATACGGCGGCGCGCAGGCAACCGAACCCTCGTACGCCGTCGATGGCGTATCGTTCGAGGTCCCCAAGGGCCAGTTCATCACGTTGGTCGGACCGAGCGGATGCGGCAAGACGACGACGTTGCGCTGCATCGCTGGACTCGAGCAACCCACTGAGGGCCGCATCACGATCGCGGGTCGCGTGGTCTTCGACGGCGCAGGACGCCGGACCGTGCGGACCGAGGATCGGCCGATCGCGATGGTCCCCCAGTCCTACGGCATCTGGCCGCACATGACCGTGCTCGAGAATGTGGCGTTCCCGCTCCGTCACGGTCGGAACCGTAAGGGCCAGCATGACATTCGCGAACGGGCGCTCGCGATGCTCGACCAGGTCGGGCTCGCCGCCTACGCCGAACGCTGGGCGACGCAGCTGAGCGGCGGCCAGCAGCAGCGGCTATCGCTCGCCCGGGCGCTCATCGCCGAGCCGGAGGTACTCTTGCTCGATGAGCCGTTGTCGAACCTCGACGCGAAACTTCGAACGAGACTTCGCATCGAGCTCCGGGAGTTTCAAGAACGGTTCGGAGTCACGACGGTCTACGTGACGCACGATCAGTCCGAGGCGTTGGCGTTGTCCGACACGGTCGTGCTCATGAACGAGGGACACGTCGAGCAGGTCGACCGGCCGAATCGGATCTACGAACAGCCCCAGTCGTCCTTCGCCGCCGACTTCATCGGCGGCGCGAACCTCATCCCGGTTCGCTCGGTCACGATGCGATCCGACGGCCTGTTGGCCGAGACCGATGCGGGCACATTGCTCTGTGCGAGTGAGAACCAGGCCGGCCCGACCTCGGGCGGCTTCGTATGCGTGCGTCCCGAGAACGTGGAGGTCAGCGCTCGCACGTCGAGCGCGGGTACTGCCGACGGACTCAACGAGATCACCGGGAAAGTAACGGCGTCCGAATATCTCGGTGATCGACTGGAATTCATCCTTGATGTTCAAGGCGTGAGGTTGAAGGCGCAGACCCCGGCCAGTATGGGTGTGCGGCCGGGCGATGAGGTGACGGTTCGAATTGAACCGAGTCGGGCGCGGTATCTCGCGTCGTGACGTTTCGAGATGGTGGCGTCATCGGGCTGATCTTGCCTATGGCATCTCGATGACGAGTCATCCTCCCGTCATCGAGATGGGGATGCTCCGGAGGCTGATTGATTGTCACGCGCCAGTAACACATGGCGCCCAATTGCATCGGTAAGCACGGGAAACCAGTACCAGTGCGCGATCGGACCGATGGATTTTCGGACGGTGATCACTTGGTGCCGGTCCGAGGTGAGCTCGGACTAGACGTTGGCGCTTCGATTAGACCTCGGCGAGCTCGACCTCGACCTCGAGTTCGTCACCCTCTCGGTAGGAGAAGGCAGCGACCGATCCGGCGGCTGCGAGGTCCCAGCTCGCCGCCGCGATCGCGGCGATGGTGGTCGACGGGGCGGTGATGGCGACCGTGGCGATCGCGGCACGCTGGGAGACCTTGGCCGTGGACTTGGCCCGACGGATCGCCTCGAGGACCGCTGCGACCGGGGTCACGATCGAGCCGGGCTCTTCGACCGGCTCGTGGGTGAACTCGAGGCCGCTCGGCCAGGGTGCGGCGTGCACGGAGTCCTCGTGCCACCAGCGCCAGGCCTCTTCAGTCGCGAAGGGGATGAACGGGGCAAGCAGGCGCGTGAGTGTCGAGAGGGCCGCCTCCAGTGCGGCGCGCGCCGAGCGGGTGGCTTCGAGATCGGGCTCGCCGTAGGCGCGGAGCTTCACGAGCTCGACGTAGTCGTCACAGAAGGCCCAGAAGAAGGACTCGGTGCGCTCGAGGGCGCGTGCGGCGTCGTAGGCCTCGAAGGAGGCCGTCACCTCGGCGACGAGCTGGGCCAGCTGACTGAGGAGGTCTCTATCGAGGGGCTCGACGACCTCGTCGGTCGAGGTCGTCCCCTCGAGGCGCCCGAGGACGAACTTGGTGACGTTGAGCACCTTCACCGCGAGGCGCCGCCCGATCTTCATCTGGGCCTCGTCGATGGCGGTGTCGGCGCCGGGGCGGCCGTTCGCCGCCCAGTAGCGAAGCGCGTCGGCGCCGTGGGCCTCTAAGAGCGGCATCGGAGTCACGACGTTGCCGACGGACTTGCTCATCTTCTTGCGGTCCGGGTCGAGGATCCACCCCGAGATCGCGGCGTGGGCCCAGGGCAGGCAGTGGTGCTGGAAGTGGCTGCGCACGATCGTCGAGAAGAGCCAGGTGCGGATGATGTCGTGGCCCTGGGGGCGCAGGTCCATGGGAAAGACGCGATCGAAGAGGTCGGTGCCCCACTGGCCGGCGATCTGGGGCGAGAGCGAGCTCGTCGCCCAGGTGTCCATGACGTCCGGGTCGCCGACGAAGCCGTTTTCCTGGTCGCGCTGGTCGGCGCGGTAGCCCGGCGGGGTGTCCGAGGAGGGGTCGATCGGCAGGTCCTCGACGCGGGGCGTGATCGGGTGGTCGTAGTCGACGACGCCGTTCGCGTCGAGCGGGTACCAGACCGGGAAGGGCACCCCGAAGAAGCGCTGGCGTGAGATGTTCCAGTCGACGTTGAGCCCCTCGACCCAGCTCGCGTAGCGGTGCTTCATGTAGTCCGGGTGCCAGGCCAGCTCCTCGCCGCGCGCGAGCAGGGCCGCACGGTGCTCGAGGGTGGCGACGAACCACTGGCGCGAGGTCACGATCTCGAGGGGCCGTTCACCCTTCTCGTAGAACTTGACGGGGTGGGTGATGGCGCGGGGCTCGCCGAGTAGCGCACCGGTCTCACGCAGCGCGTCAACGACCGTCGCGCGCACCTGGTTGACGGTCTTGCCCGCGAGCTCGTCGTAGCGGGTCTGGGCCGTTTCGGGGTCGAGCGAGTGGAAGTCCTCGCTCGCGAAGTCCGCCGACAGGAACCGGCCGTCGCGCCCGATTAGCGCGCGCGTCGCGAGCTCGAGCTCGCGCCACCACGTGACGTCGGTCAGGTCGCCGAAGGTGCAGACCATCGCCGCGCCGGTCCCCTTCTCGGGGTCGGCGAGCTCGTGGGCGACGATCGGCACGGGGACACTGAAGAGCGGGGTGATCGCCGTCGTGCCGACGAGGTGGCGGTAGCGCTCATCGTCGGGGTGGGTCACGATCGCGACGCAGCTCGGGATCAGTTCGGGTCGGGTGGTCTCGATCTCGATGGTGCCGCCACCCTCGAGGGCGAAGGCGACGTGGTGGTACGAGCCGGGGCGCTCGCGGTCCTCGAGCTCGGCCTGGGAGACGGCGGTTCGAAAGTCGACGTCCCAGAGGGTCGGGGCGACGCTCGAGTAGACCTCGCCGCGCTGCAGCATCTCGAGGAAGCCCCGCTGGGAGATGGCCTGGGTGGACGGCGAGATCGTCGCGTACTCGAGACTCCAGTCGATCGAGACCCCGAGGTGGCGCCAGAGGTTCTTGAAGACCTCCTCGTCGGTGGTGGTCAGGTGCTGGCAGAGCTCGACGAAGTTGCGTCGACTGATCGAGCGCTTCTCGGTGACCTTGCCAGCGACCGGCTCGGGCACGCTGAAGTCGGGGTCGTAGGGCAGGCTCGGGTCACAGCGCACGCCGAAGTAGTTCTCCACGCGCCGCTCGGTCGGTAACCCGTTGTCATCCCAGCCCATCGGATAGAACACGTCGCGGCCCCGCATGCGCCAAAAGCGCGCCAGGAGGTCGGTGTGGGTGTAGCTGAAGACGTGGCCGATGTGCAAGGAACCCGAGACCGTGGGCGGGGGGGTGTCGATCGAGAAGACGGTCTCGCGCGTGGCGCTGCGGTTAAAGCGGTAGACGCCCTCGTCCTCCCAGCGCGCCAGCCAGGCGGCTTCGAGCCCGTCGACGCTCGGGCGTTCGGGGACGGACGGAAGTGGGCGTGCGTTGGACATTGTTGGCGCAGTTTACTGCGCGTGCCGTGATTGGCCGATACCGGACCTCCGTTGCGATGTCGCACGTCAACCGTGAAATCGAAACCGCGGGTGGCGGTCGCGACCAGTTAGTGTCAACGTTCGGCGACAAGGTGGTCCCGATGCGAATCAATGCCATGGGCGACGTCGCGGCGGCCGTGCGAGGTCGCCGCGAAGAGCTCGGGCTCAGCCAAGGGGACCTGGCGCGACGCGTGGGTGTCTCGCGAGCGTGGATCAACGCGGTCGAGGCCGCGAAACCTCGCGTCGGGTTCGACCTGGTGCTGCGACTCTTCGACGAGCTCGGCCTGCACGTCGAGCTCGTGAGACCGGGCAACCTCGGTGACGTTTTCAAGGACAGGCCCGTCGACCTCGACACCATCCTCGACGAGTACCGCGACCGGTGACTGACTCGCTGCTCGTTCTCGTGGAGGACGCCGTCGCCGGCACCCTCCACCGGCTCGCGGGTGGGCGGCTGTGCTTCGACTACGCCGACGAGTACCGAGCGAAGCCCGAGGCAACGCCCCTCTCGCTCTCGATGCCGCTCGCGGTGCGATCGCACACGGAGCGAACCGTCACACCCTGGCTCTGGGGGCTACTGCCGGACAACGACGCGGTGTTGGCCCGGTGGGCTCGCCACTTCCAGGTCTCTCGCGCGACACCCTTCTCGCTGCTCGCGACCCCGATCGGTGAAGATTGCGCGGGGGCTGTTCGATTCGTGGACCCCGAGATGGCAAGCCCCTCAACTCGCGCCGGTGCCGTCACCTGGCTCAGTGAGGACGAGGTCGCACAGCGACTGAAAGACCTCCGCGAGGACTCGACCTCGTGGCTCGGCCGCTCCTTCACCGGTCAGATCAGTCTCGCCGGCGCTCAGGCCAAGACCGCGCTGCTCTTCGAGGGCGGGCGTTGGGGTGTGCCGTCGGGCAACCGCGCGACCACCCACATCGTGAAACCCTCCGTTGCCGGACTCGACGACCATGACCTCAACGAGCACCTCTGTCTCGACGCCGCCGGTCGGGCCGGCCTGGTCGCGGTGCGAACGAAGGTCCACCAGTTCGCGGGCGAGTCCGCCGTCGTCATCGAGCGCTATGACCGGCGCGTGTTGGGAGACACGATCATCCGGATCCATCAGGAGGACCTCTGCCAAGCGCTCGGCCACTCGCCGTTCGCCAAGTACCAGAACGAGGGTGGACCTGCCCCTCGCGACGTCGTGGCGCTCCTGCGCCGCGCCATGGCCCCCAGAGTGGCCGAGGACGCCATATCGAGGTTTGTCGACGCCCTCATCTGGAACTGGCTCATCGCGGGAACCGACGCGCACGCGAAGAACTACTCGTTGCTGCTCGCCGGTGACCAAGTCCGTCTCGCACCGCTCTACGACATCGCCTCGGCGCTCCCGTACGAGACCCACGAACGCGAACTGCGTTTGACGATGACCATCGGCGGCGACTACCGAGTCGCGACGGAGAGCAACCGATGGTCCGGGGCCGCGCGGGAACTAGGACTGGACGCCGACGTCCTCGTCGCTCGGGTCCGTGAGCTCGCACATCGCGCGCCCGACGCCTTCGCCGATGCGGCCCGGGTTGAGGATGTCGCGGCGCTGGCGAAACCAGTGGCGACCCGTCTGGTCGACTTGGTCGCCGCGCGCTGCGAACAGTGCCGTCGACTGGTGGCGTGAGCTCGTTCGTTACTCGCGACGGATGGAGCGACGGTTAGTATCGGTTGAGGCCGCGCGTCGCGTCGGCCGAGTAGCAACGAGTTGGCCGAAGCAGGAGCAGTGATCCGTCTCTACGATTCCGCGCGCGCCACCGTGGCGCCCCTGGAACTGCGCGAGCCGGGCCGGGTCTCGATCTACCTCTGCGGGCCCACGGTCTATGACCTGCCCCACCTCGGCCACGGGCGCCACGCACTCGTCTGGGACGTGCTGCGGCGCTGGTTCGTCTTTTCCGGCCTCGAGGTCCGCTTCGTCTCAAACATCACCGACATCGACGACAAGATCATCGCGCGCGCCGACGCCGAGCACGTGGCCGAGGAGGAGCTCACCGAGACCTACGAGGCCGCCTGGTGGGCCGCCCTGGACGCCCTCGGGGTCGCCCGGCCCGACGCCACGCCCCACGCGACCGCCTACGTCGAGTCGATGGTCGAGTTGATCGAAGAACTCCTCGAGCGTGACGTCGCCTACGAGCTCGACGACGGCGTCTACTTCGACGTCAGCACGGTCGCTGACTACGGCCTGCTCGCCGGCCAGTCCCTCGAGAGCCTGCGCAGCGGCGCGCGCATCGAGGCGAACCCGCTCAAGCGATCACCGCTTGACTTCGCGCTCTGGAAGAACGCGAAGTTCGGCGAGCCGAGCTGGTCCTCACCTTTCGGGTCGGGCCGTCCCGGCTGGCACACCGAGTGCGTGGTGATGTCCCTCGGGTTGCTCGGGGACGGCTTTGACATCCACGGTGGCGGACTGGACCTCAAGTTCCCCCACCACGAGAACGAGCGAGCCCAGGCGGTTGCGCTCGGGCGTCACTTCGCGCGTCACTGGGTCCACCACGGCTGGGTGATGGTCGGGGACGAGAAGATGAGCAAGTCGCTTGGGAACTTCACCTCGCTCACCGACCTGCTCGCCCAGACCGACCCGCGCGCCTACCGGCTGCTCGTGCTGCGCTCGCACTACCGCAGCCCCATCGAGGTCTCGCCCGCGACGATCAAAGACGCCGAGCGGGCCCTCGCGCGCCTCGACGGTCTGGCTCGTCGCTTCAACCTGGCGCCCCTCGCCGGGGCGACCCTAGAGCGTTCGTCGAGCGTCGAGTGGCGCGACGAGGGTCGCGCGCTCTACGACGTCGTCGCGGCGGCGATGGAGGACGACCTCGACACCCCGGCCGCCGTCGCGGTGCTCTTCGAGGCCCTGACGCGCGCCAACTCCCTCGCCGACGAGGGTGCGACGCAGCGTGCGAGCGACCTCGCCGCCGCGATCGGGGCCTGCTTCGCGGGTCTCGGACTTCGCCTCGTGGCCGACGCCTCAGCGCTCGACGCCGAGACGGCGGGTCTTGTGGCGCGCCGCGACGCCGCGCGCACCGCGCGCGACTGGGCGCTCGCCGACCGCTACCGCGACGAACTCGTCGCACTCGGGTGGATCGTCGAGGACGGTGCGTCAGGCACCGTGGTGCGTCGCGCCTGACACCTGGATGGTCCGTAGTACCGCGCGATCCTTGCGTCGCCGACGACTCGGGCCCATCCGTTCGTCGTGAGGTGATCGAGGAGTACTGGATCGCACGACAGCGTCTGGTGGCGAGAAGACCGGACGCCTTCGGTGGCGACTGAGCACTCGATGAAGTGCCCAATCGTCATCACGCCAAGGTTGTCGACCGGTGCTTTATTGAACGATGTCGGAGTCGATCGGACGGCGCCAACTGAGGCATTGCCGCCGCGACTCTCGGGACTCGGTCCCCATTGCGGGCGATTGCTGTTCGGCGCCTCTTCTCGTTGTTGACTCGCTGCAGCGCATACGGTCCGCCCCCGTGATCCATCCTGGTCGCTTGACAAGACCTACGCGACGCACGGTCGTGCCGACCGGCTCCAGTCGCGCCGGGTAGTTTCGAGTCGTGTCGATCGAGACCTCCCCCGAAGCCGGGTTATCAACCTCGGCGCGAGACGGTACCGTTCACGGAGGAATCGGCGAGCTCGATGTGGTCTTCGTCCCCGCCGACCCGCCTCGACGGGGCGCTTTCTACTGCTACGAGCGCGGCGACGGACGTGTGGTTCCCGAGTCGCTGGTGCTCGAGGACGCGATCGACGTCGTGTTACCGACCGCGGCGACGATTCGGCGACGTCGTGTCCCCGCGACCCGACTAGGGGTTATCGACGCGATCACGGTGCTGCGCGACGCCGAGACCAATGGGGGGTCCGCGAGCGCGATCGCCTGGTCCCAGGTGATCAGCGCCGCTCTCGTGCTGATCGCGCGCGGGCGCCTCTACCCAACGGCGAGCCTGGACGGATTCGACGCGTGGGCGGTCGGACCGCTCACCCCCTCGGAGCGAACGCTGCTCGACGCGTACGCCGCGGCGCTCCCGGCCGCCGGCCACGCCACGGTGCTACCCGGCGTGTCGCCGGTCACGGTCTCATCCCCGCGATTCCTGATCGCTGCGATGGTGGACGCCCTCGCCGACTCGCTGGTGCGAACGCCGGCGGCGCCGCTCGTCACCGGCCACGAGCTCTTCGCATCGACGTCGGCACAACCGATCGACGCGGTGCGAGGCTGGCTCGAGGACGCGTCGAGCGAGCTCGACGGTGGTGTTGACGTGGCCCTGCGCGTCGAGCTCGGTGAGTCAGCGGCTCGAGCGGTTCCCCAGGTGTCGAGTCGTATCGACCCGTCGCTCATCGTGGACATCGACGCGGTGTTTGGTGCATCGGTGTCGCTCAAAGCCCACTTCGGCGCTGACGTCGAGTCAGACGTTCTGCGAACGCTTCGACGCGGCGCGCGGCAGTGGCCACCGCTCGAACGCCTGCTTCGTGAGCGCGTGCCGATCGCCCTCGACCTTGACGAGGACGAGCTCGTCGAGCTACTCGGCGACGCGCACGGCACGCTCGTCGACGCCGGTATCGCGGTGTTGTGGCCAGCGGGCCTCGTGCACGACGGGATCAAACTCGAGGCGTCGATTGGCGCCGACCCCGGTCGAGTCGTCCAGTCGGGATTCGACCTGGATTCGCTGGTCGCGTTTCGCTGGCGCGCGACACTCGACGGCGAGGTGCTCACGGAGCAGGAGGTGAACCTCCTCGCCGAAGCCAAGCGCGGGCTCGTGCGACTGCGCGGCAAGTTCGTCGTCGCTGACCCCAATCTTCTCAGTCGTCTGCGATCGCGCCGCGAGCACCGACTCTCGGCGATCGAGGCACTCGCGGCGGCGCTCTCGGGTTCGATCGAGCTCGCCGGGGAACGCGTCGACGTGGTGAGCGAAGGGGCTCTCGCCGATCTCTCGGCGCGCCTGGTAGCGATGGATGGCGGCGCGAGTGACGATGCCCTCGACCTCGCCGGACTCAACGCGAAGCTGCGCCCCTACCAGCGTCGTGGCGTCGCGTGGCTCGCCCACATGACCGCGACCGGACTCGGTGGCTGTCTCGCCGACGACATGGGACTGGGAAAGACCCTCCAGGTGATCGCCCTGCACGTCGCGCGATACGCCCCGAGCGGTGCGATGACGCTCGTGATCTGTCCAACGTCATTACTCGGCAACTGGGAGCGCGAGATCCGTCGCTTTGCTCCTGGTGTGCCGGTACGGCGCTACCACGGCGCCGATCGCAGCCTGGAAGACCTCGAAGCCGGCGAGATCGTCATCACGAGTTACGGCGTCGCACGCCGCGAGGCGGCGGTGCTTGACGGCGTCAGGTTCTCACTCGTCGTCGCCGACGAGGCCCAACACGTGAAGAATCCCGCCAGTGCAACCGCGCGTTCCCTCCGTCGCATCACGGCACCCGCGCGACTGGCGCTCACCGGCACGCCAGTGGAGAATCGGCTCTCGGATCTGTGGGCCATCCTCGACTGGACGACGCCGGGGCTGCTGGGCCCACTCGACCGGTTCGTACGTCACGTCGCGACGCCCATCGAGCGTTACCGCGATCCCGTGGTCACCGACCGGTTGGCGCGCACGGTGCGTCCGTTCCTGCTGCGACGGCGCAAGACCGACCCCGAGATCGCGCCCGACCTGCCGGCGCGAACGCTGAGTGACGTCCCGGTGGCGCTCAGCGCCGAGCAGGTCCAGCTCTACGAAGCAGAAGTTCGCGAAGCGATGCACACGATCGAGGAGAAGGATGGCATCGAGCGCCAGGCGCTCGTGCTGCGACTGTTGACCGCGCTCAAGCAGATCTGCAACCACCCCGCTCAGTACCTGCACCAGGCCGGTCCGTTGGCGGGGCGTTCGGGCAAGCTCGCCGCGCTCGAGGAATTGGTACCGGTCATCATCGACGAGGGCGACTCGGTGCTCGTCTTCAGCCAGTTCGTCCAGTGCCTGTCACTCATCGAGGCGCGATTGGCGGACCTCGGTGTGGCGACGTTGTTCTTGCACGGGAAGGTGCCAGCCAAGCGTCGCAACGAGATGGTCGACGACTTCCAGGCCGGTCGAGTCCCCGTGTTCCTGCTGTCGTTGAAGGCCGGTGGGGTGGGGCTCAATCTGACGCGCGCCACCCACGTCATCCACTACGACCGGTGGTGGAACCCGGCCACCGAAGACCAAGCCACCGACCGGGCGCACCGCATCGGCCAAGACCGTCCGGTCCAGATCCATCGCCTCATCGCTGAGGGCACGCTCGAGGACCGGATCAGTGAGCTCATCGAGAAGAAGCGCGATCTCGCCGAGGCCGTCGTCGGCGGCGGTGAGGCGTGGCTCGGCCATCTCTCCAACGCCGAACTCGCGGACCTGGTTGCACTCGGGAGGAGCGAGTGAGCGCACAACGTGCCAATCCGTGGGGCCAGTTCCCCAAGGCCAAGCCTCGTCGGCCGGGACCGAGCGCCCCTCGTGCACGCGGGCGTTCACCCTTTGGCTCGACGTGGTGGGGTCAAGCGTGGATCGAGGCGCTCGAGCAGCGCGCGCGCCTGGACACGAACCGCCTCCCGCGCGGTCGTTCCTACGCTCGCAGTGGTGCCGTGGGCGAACTCACACTCGACGTCGGACAGGTCACGGCGTTGGTGCAGGGCTCACGCGCCAAGCCCTATTCGGTCGTCGTGCGCGTGCGCACCTTCAACGACGACGAGTGGAAGCGGGTTATGGACGTGTTCAGTGGCGAGATCGGCCACACCGCGGCCCTGCTCGACGGTGAACTGCCCGTGGACACCGCCCAAGGCGTCGCGTCAATCGGTTTGGACTTGTTACCGGGCGCCGGCGAGATCCAACCACGCTGCTCGTGTCCCGACTGGGCCGACCCGTGCAAGCACGCGGCCGCGGTCTGCTATCTCGTGGCCGATGAACTCGACCGTGATCCCTTTGGGCTGCTGCTGTTGCGAGGGCGGAGTCGCGAGGACGTGCTCGCGGCGCTGCGTTCGCGCCGGGTTGGCACTGGGACCACCGGTCGTGACGTCGTGCGACTGAAAGACGGTGGGGTCCGCGCGCGCGACACTTGGCGGCGTACGCCCACGGCGCTGCCCGAACTGCCGCTGCCACCCGAGCGGCCCGGACGGCCTTCGATCCCCCTCGCTGATACGGCTACGCACGACGTGCTCGACGTCGAGGCGTTGCGCGTACTCGCGAGTGACGCTGCCGCGCGCGCACTTGAGCTCGCCCTCGGGGCCACCTCGAGCGGTCTGGAGCTCACACGCGAGCAGGACCTCGCGCGCTGGGCGGCGAACCTACTCGGTCCTGATCGGCACCGTGTCGGCCCCGACGTGGGTGTACTGGCCCGTCGCGCCGGTGTCACGTCGCGCACGCTGGTTCGCCAGGCGCTGGCGTGGCGGGCGGGTGGTGCCGCGGCGCTCATGACGCTCGACCACCAGTTGGACCCCGGGCGCGACGGCACGGCCGAGGCAGTCAGCTTTCTCGGTGACGGGGCCGTCGCCCGGCGTGGCCGAGTCACACGTGGCGATACCCAGTTGCGCTTGGCGAGTGATGGGTGCTGGTATCCCTACCGCCGATCGAGCGGTGGCTGGGAACCCGACGGACCCGGCCTCGTGCTTCATCGCCTCGACGACGATGTCGACGAGACAGAGGACCAGTAACCGTGACGCTAGGTTGACGCAGCCGCGTTGACGAGCTGGTGACCTAATTGGCTCGGTGTTGATGGTGAGGCGGGCTGTTCGCGGATCAAGAGAATCGGGTCGTGTGACTACGTCGAGTTTGGTTAATGAGCGCCCGCAATCCCCGTCGTTGCTTGACTCGAGACCTGAGTCTCCATCTCAGTATCGGGACTTGGCAGCGTTTCGCGTAGCGGGTATGGTTAGGCGTTGAGGTTGCCGTAGTGGTTCCCTCCGGACGAAATGGTCCACAGAAGTTAAGGAGGCCCACTGTGGCTGAAGGAACCGTGAAATGGTTCAATGACGAGAAGGGTTGGGGGTTCATCGCAGTCGAAGGACAGCCCGATGTCTTCGTGCACTACTCCGAGATCCAGGGCGACGGTCGCCGCACCCTGGTCGAGGGTCAGACGGTCCGGTTCGACATCGAACCCGGTGACCGCGGCCCGCTCGCCAAGCGAGTGCAGCTCGGCTAACCACCGGTCGTTTGTCGTGAACGGGCCGCCACCTTCGGGTGGCGGCCCGTTTGCGTTGGTGGAAATGTTCTAGGCTATCGGGGGGTTACCGGCCGGTAACCAACGAGACAAGGTGGGGATGTGACTGACTTTTCGATGAGCCTCAACGAGGACCAGACGACGTTGCGCGACTGGGTGCACGGTTTCGCAGCCGATGTGCTGCGCCCGGCCGCCCACGAATGGGACGAGCGCGAGGAGACGCCCTGGCCCATTATCGAGGAGGCCGCGAAACTCGGCATCTACTCGGTTGACTTCCTCGCCAACGCGGTGGCGGACCCGACGGGACTGTCATTCATGCTGATCCTCGAGGAGCTCGCGTGGGGCGACGCGGGGCTGTGCATGTCGATCATGGGTTCGTCGCTCGCCGTGGCGGGCATCATGGCCAATGGCACCCCGGCCCAGCAGATGGAGTGGATACCCCAGTGCTTCGGCACTCCCGGGGACTTGAAGCTCGCGGCCTTCGCCGTGACCGAGCCCGACGCGGGCAGTGACGTCTCGTCGCTTCGCACCCGTGCGGTCTACGACGAGGCGACCGACGAATGGGTCCTCAACGGAACCAAGACCTGGATCACGAACGGCGGCATCGCCAACCTGCACGTGGTGGTCGCCTCGGTGGACCCGGCACTCGCCGGCCGCGGCCAGGCCTCCTTCGTGATCCCCGAGGGGACCCCCGGTATCCGGATGGGCCAGAAGTTCCAGAAGATGGGCATCCGCGCCAGCCACACCGCCGAGGTTGTCCTCGAGGACTGCCGGATCCCGGGCAGCTGCCTGCTCGGTGGCAAGGACAAGCTCGACGAGCGCCTGGCGCGGGTGCGCGAGGGCAAGAAGTCCTCGAGCCAGGCGGCGATGGCGACCTTCGAGTCGACCCGTCCGGGCGTCGGTGCCCAGGCCGTGGGGATTGCGCGCGCGGCGTATGAGTACTCGCTCGATTACGCCAAGGAGCGCAAGCAGTTCGGTCGCGCCATCATCGAGAACCAGGGGATCGCCTTCAAGCTCGCTGACATGAAGATGCGCCTCGATGCGGCGCGGCTGCTCGTGTGGCGCGCCGCGTGGATGGCCGCCACCCGCACGCCGTTCACGGCGGGAGAGGGCTCGATGTCCAAGCTCTTCGCCGGCGAGGCGGCCGTCAAGATCACCGAGGAGGCGATCCAGATCCTCGGGGGCTACGGCTACGTTCGTGAGTACCCGGTGGAACGGTGGCACCGCGACGCGAAGATCTACACGATTTTTGAAGGGACCAGCGAGATCCAACGTCTCATCATCTCGCGCGCCATCTCGGGCGTACACATCCGTTGAGACATATTGCGATGGGTCGTCTGCTAGCAGACCCTTCGTTCGCCTCCCACGACACGATCGGATTAGGAACGCAGCATCAGGCGCGGTGGGCCGTCGCAAGCTTCACGGCTTGGTCAATGTCTTTCTGGCGCGGATCGCTGCAATCCGAGTGCGGGTTCACGTCGGGCCAGTGATTCAGTCAAGTACGGGGGCGCCGCGCCTCCTCCGTGTGCCGGCACTCGGGATAGTTGGAACAGCCAATGAACTGGCCGTAGCGGCCCTTGCGGGTCACGAGCTTCCCGGTCCCGCAATCCGGACACTTCGCGTTCTTCTTGTAGTCGCAGATAGGAAAGCGACTGCACCCCCAGAACGCTCCGTAGGGGCCGACCCGCTTGGCGAGCGTCCCCTGACGACACTTCGGGCAAACGCTCACGGGTTGGCCATCGTTGCCCTCAACGTTTACGTTGGGGTCAGTCATCAACTCGACAACAAAGGGGGACGGTAGATTCGCGGGTGCCAGTAGGTACACCCCATGGCGAGACCGCGTGAGCGCAACGTAGAACAGGCGACGCTCTTCCGCGTGCGGGAACGTCTCGGGACGAGGCATAGCCAACTCGAGGACTGGATCATCCACGACGTTTGACGGGAAGCCGTAGGTTCCCGTCGTCATTCCGGGAATGATGACGTAGTCGGCCTCTAGGCCTTTGGAACTGTGGATCGTCCGGAACGTGAGATTGACTCCATCTGGCACCGAACGTGGGATCAAATCTCGCTGGAACCCATAGCGGCCAAGGACGTCGACGGATACGGACTCGCCCTGAGTGACGTTGGGTGCCTCATGACTGAGCCTCGCCACAAGGCCTGAAATGGAAGAACGCTCGTCATCGCTGAAGATGACCGTGATCGGCGCTTGAGCGTCCGGACGTGATGACCTCATCGGCTTGTCGAACTGCTGCGTGTTCTTCGTGATGAATGAGCGGGCAACATCGCAGATTGGCTGCGCACAGCGGAACGTTGTCGAAAGTGCTAGTTGCGGGCCGCGGCCGAACCAGTCCTCGAAGCGCGTCATGACCGAGAGGTCCGCTCCCGCAAAGCGATTGATCGACTGCCAGTCGTCACCGACGACGACGAGGTGACGACCGGTCCCTTTAACGAGGCCACGTACCAACCGTGCTCTTGCTTGGCTGGAGTCCTGGAACTCGTCGACCAAGATGAGGTCATAGGAGAGTTCAAGGGCGCCGGACTCCAGAAGTTCACCGGCCCGCACAAGCATGTCTTCGAAATCCACGCTGCCGTCCTCGGCCAGTCGACGCTCCCACTCTTCATGGATAGGCCAGTAGAGCGACAGGAACAGGCGGGTCCGGTAGCCGTCTGCCGAGCTCAGTTCACTCGCCAATCTCTGCTCGACGTCAGTCGACGACCACGAGTTGGACTTCACGTGACACATGAAGGTGCGCACGAGGCGAGCCAGATCCTCGTGCTTTAGCGTCCGGTACCAGGAGTCTTTGAGCGGTCGGTCCGGATTCCAGTCGAGCGTTTCACCTCGACGAGTCAACTCGTCGCTGAGACGCTGGAGACCGTCCTTGAAGACCACGTCGGTCCAGGTGGTCTCGATGAGCGAGGTTCCGTACCTGCGATGCAACTCCTTCTTCCACAGCATGCCCGCCCGGTAGCCGACGAACTCCTTGGGGGGGTTGCCATCTCGACCGATTGCCCAATGCTCATGCCACGTGTCGATGCCGGGGTAGTAGAAGTCCGGTTGGTACTGGGAGTGCGTTGCGTCGGCCACGTCGTGAACGTACGGGCGCTCGTACTCGAACTCCACGCCGTTGAAGAACAAGAAGTCGGCAATGAGCCGTTCGCCCTCGCTCCTGACCAGCACCCCGGACGCAGATCGGTAACCAGTGGTGCCCGTTGCCGAGTCGTAGCCGTCGGGTTGTGTGTTGTCGAGCGAAGTTGAGGCACTGGCGAAGAGAAGTCGGTAGAGATCCCAGTCGTAGCGGAAGGTTGGAGATTGATCGCGCAGCTCATCCACGATCTTCATGACCATGTCCTTCTCTTGGTCCTGCTCGAGCCATCGGGCCAATCTGGGCTTACGCTCGGTGGCGCGTCCGATGACTTCTAGGCCGAATGAGTGGAACGTGGCGGCTCTGACTCCTTCGGAAGGGATTCCGGCCGCAGCGAAGCGAGCCTCGATGCGCTCTTGGAGTTCTGCTGCGGCGGCCTTGTTGAACGCCAGCAGGAGGATGCGGTCGGGCGACACCAGACCACGAGCAACGGCGTAGGCCGCCTTCGCCACCATGGTCGACGTCTTGCCCGAGCCGGCGGCCGCGAGGATTTGCACTCGATTGTCAAAGCAGATGACCGCACGGGCCTGCTCCTCGCTAAGAGGTGTTCTCTCGATGCTGTCGAAGAACGACTTCCGCTCCTGGAGCTCAAATGACGTGATTTGCTCGTTGCTCTCGTTGACGATCACGCTCAGGCCGCCAACCGCCAGTTCTGCCGCAGACAATTCCTCCGGAGAGAACAGGTGCACGCAGTTGGACTCCCGACTTCTCTCCAACAGTTCACGTGACTTCCTCTCGGGCTGTATCGCGTCAACGTCTTCCAGCGTGATCCACCTGCGCGCGTCGAGACGCTTCCTGGGGAATTCCCTCGCGCGAGTCGCCCATTGGAGGGTCTCTTCAATCTGGGGGAGGATTTCCCAGTAGTGGATCCACGCGGCCAACTCGAAGGCGTCAGCTTTGGTACAGCCCCTGAGGGTGAGAACCTCCGCAACTCCGTGGAGGAGGCGATAGCGCCAAAATCTTCGGCGCACGCCAAGGGGAAGTTGTTCCCCGCGGCTGTGACTCCATGTCTCGGTCGAGGCGGTGATGGTCAGGTCGTCGGATCCGACCTCTACACGAAAGGCACTGCAAGACCATTCGCGTTTATCCACCTCAAGTTTATATCGGATGAGAACCCGCTCCGCCGCGAAATTGGAGCGCCGTAAGGACTGAACAGTCTCTGGCGTGACTGTGTTCGGGCAACGTGCAGCGCACATCAACATAGGATGACCCACCATGGCCAGAAGCCACAGTGGGAATCATCCCACTGAGCAGAAGGAGGAGTCCTGCCTCTGACACCACTCACGACGCACTTACGTCTAGTCCCATTAGGTTGCAAATGAGTGTGATTACCTGTTCTGGCCCCACCGTGATTACTTGATTTGGCCCCACTTGGCATCCAGCATCGGTGAGGTTCGCCGCTGACCCGGCGGGCTGGAAGTCTTGGGCCATGACCAAGAGGACC
>JAJYSP010000024.1 GCA_021793515.1 Actinomycetes bacterium
TGACCGAGATCGTGACTCATCACGTCCGCTCGATGGACCAACACCCGGGGCTCGGGAAACCACGACTGAACTTGACGTCTTGGCTTCGAATTCGCCAACTACTTCACCCGCGCGGTGGATCGAGGCTAAAGAGAAACTCCCCGTCGGGGATGGCGCCGGCGAGGAACTGCCGGACGTCATCAGCGACCCCGGGGTCGAGGGTGGCGTGGACGTCGTCAATGAGGAGCCCGAGGAACCCGAGACCGAGGCGTAGATTGCGGCGCAGGATTACGACCTGTGCTCCCCCATCGCACTCTCGCGGGCCTATGACAACACCGGCCGTCAAGGCGATTGACTCCGTATTGACTTCCGTTGGCGTCAACAGCGAGGGCGACTCACTCGAGTCGAAATTTAGGCCCAATTGGTCAGTCGACCAATGATTGGTACACCAACCGCTGGAGCTCGCGACGGATCGGGTAGGTCCCACTCGGCAGCAACTGGGTGTAGAACCCGACGGTCAACTCCTCGAGCGGATCGATCCAGAAGGCGGTCGACGCCGCGCCGCCCCAGGCGACGGTGCCCTCTGAGACCAGGCTCTTGTTCGCCCGCCGGTCGAGCATCACTGAGAAGCCGAGGCCGAAGCCGACCCCCGCGTAGTCCGTCTCGGAGAACGAGTCCGTGGCGAAGGTCGCGAGATCGACGTCGTCGGGCAGGTGATTCTCGGTCATGAGCGACACCGTGCGGTTCGAGAGAAGCCGCACGCCGTCGAGCTCACCGCCGCGCAAGATCATGGCCATGAAGCGCTGGTAGTCCGCCGCACTCGACACCAGCCCACCGCCACCGCTATAGAACTGTGGTGGGTGCGTCGCCGCGCGTGCGAGGTCCGCGACGGGTGCGAAGCTCCCCCCAGCGGGCACGTAGAGCATCGCCAGTCGGTCACGCTTCTCCTCGGGGCAGTGCCAGTCCGTGTCCACCAGCCCGAGGGGCTCGATGATACGTTCGCGAAAGAACGCGTCGAGGGTCTGACCGCTCCAGATCTCAATGAGTCGGCCGAGCACGTCGGTAGCGACCGAGTAGTTCCACCGGCTCCCCGGCTGGAAGAGCAGTGGACTCGTGCACCAGTCGTCCACTGCCCGAGCGAGGTCGGCACCCTTAGCCCAGCCGAAGTCGTACCCCTTGGCCCGATAGATGGCGTCGACCGGGTGCAGGTAGTTGAACCCGTAAGTCAGCCCGCTCGTGTGACTGAGGAGGTGGTGAACTCGAACCGGGCTGGTCGCGGGCACCGTCACGGGCGCGGCCGCCGTGCCCGAGACGTAGACCTGGGGTTCGGCGAGCGAGTCGATCCACCGTCCGACGTCGTCGTTCAGGTCGAAGCGACCCTCCTCGTAGAGCATCATCGCCCCGAGTGTCGTCAGGGGCTTGGTCATCGAGTAGATCCGCCAGAGAGTGTCGTCGGTGACCGCCAACTGGGCTTCGCGGTCGCGATAGCCACCCGAACCCGTCCAGACGAGCTCACCGGCCCGCGCCACGCTGACGAGCCAGCCGCTCAGACGGCCGTCGGCGACGTAGCGGTCGAAGTGGTCGCGGATGCGCTCGAGTCGCGTACCGTCCATGCCCATGGCGGACGGTTCGCTTCGAATCTCCAACGATGACATCAGTGCCTCCCGGGTTCTCCCCGAGACTACGTGACGGCCAACCGATCGAGCTCGCGACGAAGCGCGTCGAGCGCGCTGATCGCGCCGTAGGCGCGCACCCGCGGTCGGTCCCCGGGCAGTCGCAGGGCGACGTGCTGAACGTGGCCGTCAATCGAGAGCCCAACGAAGACCGTGCCGGCTGGTTGGCCGTCTTGCTCCTCGGGACCGGCCACCCCCGTGACACTCAACCCGACGTCCGCGCCGAGCAGGTCCGCGACGCCTCGGGCCATGGTGACCGCGGCTTCGGGGCTCACGACTGGGCCGCGCGCCACGCCGAGCAGGTCGAACTTGACCTCGGAGGCGTAGCTCACCACACCGCCCCGGAACCACGACGACGCACCAGCCACGTTGACGAGCCGGCTCGCGATGAGTCCGCCGGTGACCGACTCGGCGACCGCGAGAGTGGACCCGCGCGTGAGGAGCCGCGTCGCGACGGCGTCCTCCATCGTCTCGTCGTCGACGCCAAAGACGATGTCGCCCAGGGTCGCCGTGATCAGCGCACGGACCCGCGCTTCCTCGTCGTTGAGCAGGGACGTGGCGTGCGCGCCGTCCACGCCGCGCGCGGTGATGCGAACCTTGATGCCCTCGATACCCGACGCGAGGAAGGCGATCGTCACGCGGTCATCGTCGACGAGTGCGCTAAAGCGCGAGGCCACCGCCTCGGCGAGGGCCGACTCGCTCGCGCCCCAGGTGCGAAGCACGCGACTCGCGATCGTGGACCGTTCACCCGTGGCCGACTGGCGCGCGAGCAAGTCGGGCAGGATGGCGCGCTCGAACATGTCGGTCATCTCGTAGGGGACGCCGGGCACGGCGTAGATGACCTTCTGGCCGACGGGGCAGATCAAGCCCGGCGCCGTGCCGCGGGACTGGGCGATGATGGTCGCCCCCGCGGGTACGTCGGCCTGCAGGAGGTTGTTGTCGGGCATTGTGCGCCCGCGAGCCTCGAAGAATCCCCGGATCGTCGTCACCAGTGCCGGGTCCCGCTCGAGTGGGACGTTCATCACCTCGGCGATGGCGGCGCGGGTGATGTCGTCCTGGGTCGGCCCGAGGCCACCGCTCACGATCACGGCGTCGCTGCGCGTCAGCGCGGTGCGAAGCGCGAGCACGATGCGCTCGTGGTTGTCGCCGACGTGCTGGTGGAAGTGCGAGGCGATCCCGTTTGCGGCCAGCTGCTCACCGAGCCACTGCGAGTTCGTGTCGGCGATCTGGCCGAGCAACAGCTCGGTGCCGACGGCGACGACCTCAACGCGCACGGTTCCCCAGTCGCCGACCGTCGACGTAGTACTGCCACCCGGTGTAGATCGTCATGGCGGCCGCCACCCAGATCGTCACCTCGCCAATCATCGGGTAGTGGGCGGTCACGGGAATGACGCAGAGGGCGATCGCCCAGTCTTGGACGAAGGTCTTCCACTTGGCGAGCTTGCTCGCCGGGATCGAGATGCCTCGCCGCGCGGCGCGCGAGCGATAGAAACTCATCCACACCTCACGCACCGTGATGATGACCGCGGGCGCGAGGAACGAGGTCAGGCCGTGGGGTCGCGCGAGGATCAGCGCGTACAGCGCGCCGAGTACGAGCACCTTGTCGGCCAGCGGGTCAAGGAACGCCCCCGAGCGCGTCGTGCCGTGTCGACGCGCGACGATGCCGTCGAAGTAGTCCGAGGCCGCGGCGAGAAAGCCAACGACCGTCGTCCACCACGAGATCCGGTGCACGACGATCAGGTAGATGAAGACCGGCGCCACGAGGAGTCGGAACGCCGTCATCATGTTCGCCGGTGTCAGCAGCGCGGTCTCGCCGTACGTTCGTTGCCCGGTGGTCATGCCGGCACCGCCTCCAAGTCCGTCCCGCGGCTCGCGACGACCACGCCGTCGAACAACGTACCCACCGCGATTGATGGGTCGACTATCACAATGCCATCAATCTCGGGGCACTCGTGCGCACTGCGCGCGACGCCGGGCGAATCGACGAGCAGGCGCTGTCGCGTGCCGACCAGCGCGTCGCGCCGTCGGGCCGTGATGGCGTCTTGAATCTCACTCACCTCACGCAACCGCTCGAGGGCCAGCTCGTGGGGGACCTGGTCGCCGAGGGTCCCCGCGACCGTGCCCTCTTCGGGCGAGAAGGTGAAGAAGCCCGCCCAGTCCAGTTGAGCCGCCTCGATGAAGGCCACGAGATTGCGCTGGTCGTCCTCGGTCTCACCGGGGTACCCCAGGATGAACGACGAGCGGAAGGTCGCCTCGGGTGCGAGGGCGCGGATCGCGGCGATCCGGTCGAGGAACCTCGAACCGTCGCCCCAGCGGCGCATTGCGCGCAGCAGCGGCCGCGACGAGTGCTGCAGGGACAGATCGAAGTACGGCACACCCGTGTCGACGATGGCCTCGATGAGACCCGGCGTGAGACCCGAGGGGTAGAGGTAGAGCAGTCGCACCCGCTCGACCTCAGCCGACAGGGCTCGGGTCAGCGCGATGAGGGGCTGCGGGTCGCCACCGTCGAGGGCCTCGACGGGTTCGCCACGACCGGCGCGACGGCGGTCGTGGCCCCAACTGGCGAGGTCCTGGGCGATGAGCACGAGTTCGCGCACGCCACCCGCGACGAGGTCACGGGCCTCCGCGAGGATCTCCTCGGTCGAGCGCGAGCGTTGGTCGCCGCGGAAGGTCGGGATGGCACAGAAGCCACATCGCCGGTCACAGCCCTCGGCGATCTTCACGTAGGCCCACGGTGCGCTCGAGCGCGGACGGGGCAGGTTGAGTAGGTCGAAGTCCGAGGTCGGACGTCGCTGGAGGGTGACCGGCGTCGACGCCGGGGTCGCGATCAGATTCTGGCCGAAACCGGCGACCAGGTCGACCTCAGGCAGTGCGGCCGCCAACTCGGCGCCGTAGCGCTCGGCCATGCAACCCGTCACGACGAGTCGCGCCGAGTCGCGCTTGCGCTCGGCCAGCTCGAGCACGGTCTCGACGGACTCCTCACGGGCCGCCTCGATGAAGGCGCAGGTGTTCGCGACCACGAGATCCGCCTCGTCGATCTGCGTCGTGGGCTCGTAACCCTGGGTGACGAGCAGTCCCGCCAGCTTCTCGGAGTCGACGTGATTCTTCGGGCACCCCAGCGTCTCGATGAAGTACCGCACCCTGTCTCCTCACATAGCGACACCGAGCGCTAGGCGCTCGGTGTCGGTGGCGGAGAGGGAGGGATTTGAACCCTCGGGCCCGCGTTAACAGGCCGCATTCTTAGCAGGAATGTGGTTTAAACCGAACTCACCCACCTCTCCAAGTCCTTCCATCCTACAACGTGCGTCCCGACGGGACGCAGCGAGCGAGCCCGCGTGAACCCGCGTCGGTGACGGTCCGCAAATACCAACGCGAAGTACAATCGACTAACCATGCACCGTCAACGCAATTCGTCGTTTTACGGACGAATCGCGCCTCGGCTGGTGGCTGCCGCGATGGTCGTCGCCCTCAGTGGGGCTCTCGCGACGCCGACGGGTGCGGCCACCTCCTTCGCGTCGAGGCTGGCCACGTGTCGCACCGAGATGCCCTCGCTCGAGCACGTGCGCGGACACCTCACCGTAGCCACCGACAACCCGGTGTCCTCGCCGTGGTACGTCCAGAACCACCCCGCCAACGGCCAGGGCTACGAGGCCGGCGTGGTCTACGCGATCGCCAATCAGCTGGGCGTCGCGCGGCGCGACGTCACCTGGGTCGTCCAGCCCTACGCGAAGAGCTACCTCGCGGGCAAGAAACCCTTCGACTTCGACGCGAACGAGATCGCCTACGACCCGACGCGCTCCAAGGCCGTGAGCTTCTCGACTTCCTACTACGACGTCCATCAGGCGATCGTCGCGTTGAAGGACAACCCGATCGTCTCGAACCACACCCCTCGCGCACTGCGCACCTACCGCTACGGCGACCTGGTCGGCACCCCGGGACTGGCCTACATCACGCGCTACATCCATCCGCACACCAAGACCCAGTCGTACTCGACGATGGCGGCGCTCGTGACGGCACTCGAGAACGGCGTGATCGACGCGCTCGTGATCGACACGCCGACGGGCAACTACATGACCACGTCCCAACTTCTTGACTCGAACGGCAACCCCTTCGCCACCGTGGTCGGCCAGTTCCCCTCGACCGGCGACCACTACGCGCTGGTGTTCCAAAAGGGCAACCCCCTCGTGGGCTGTGTCGACCTGGCCCTGGCGACGCTGCGCGCCAACGGCACGATGGCCTCACTCACCAAACGCTGGCTCGGCGCCTACCTCGAAGTTCCCACGATCATCCCGTAACGAGCCCGACGCGGCTCGAGACGGTCACGACGCGAGCGAGTGGATCTCGGGCAGGGTGACCGCGATGTCGAACAACTCTTGGTCGCGGTCCCACGTGAGGTGCTCGCGCACGCGGTCCATCGGCAGCCAGACCAGGTCGTCGACCTCGTCGTTGGGCTCGAAGTCCCCGTCGTCGACCACCATGAGGTAGTACGCGACGATCTTGGGTCGGCCCTTGCGGTGGGTGTAGTTGGTCGTGCCGATGAAGCGCACCACCCGACACCGCATCGCGGTCTCCTCGAGCACCTCGCGCAGCGCGGCCCGCTCGAAGGTCTCCCCGGCGTCCAGTTTGCCCTTGGGAAACGTCCAGTCGCCGCGCGACTCGCGGTAGATGCAGGCGATCTCGGTGCGACCGGCCGCGTTGACGCGCATGATGATGCCGCCGGCCGCACGAATCAAGTCGCTCGGCGCGTCGCGCGGGATGATCAGTTCGCCAGTCATGAGGTACACGTCGCTAACGGTAGGGCACGCACGATGCCAACCACGGTATTCGATGGCACGGTCTGAAGTCGCACGTGGAGCACCTTCGTAGAGTAGTGACAATGGTCTCGGTCTCCCTCGCGCTGCCGTGGCGACTCGTGATCTATCTCATCGCCGGCGTGGCCGCGGGAATGGCGAACGGCATCGCCGGCGGCGGCACCTTCATCACCTTCCCGACCATGCTCGCCATGGGCGTGGGTGCCCTCCAGGCGAACGTCTCGTCGACCGTCGGCGTGGTGCCGAGCTACTTCGGCGGCATCCGGGGATTTCGTCACGAGATCCGCCGTCACTCGACGATCGTCGCCGCCTTAGCGCCGATCTGCCTCGCGGGCACACTGGTCGGCACGGCCCTGTTGCTGCTCGGCTCGCCCAAGGCCTTCGAGGCCGTCGTCCCGTGGCTGATCGGCGTCGCCACCGTCGTCTACGCCCTCTCGCCACGGATCACCGCACGACTCGCCCACCTCGACCACCACCACCCATCACGTCGCCGGGTCCTCTTCATCGGGGTCTTCTTCGCCTCCATCTACGGGGGCTACTTCGGCGCGGGTCTCGGCATCGTGTTGCTCGCCATCATGGCCGTCGCCCTGCCACTCGAGCTCGGCGAGCTGCAGGGACTGCGCAACCTGCTGTCGCTGATCATCAACGTGGTGGCCGCCGTCGTCTTCCTCGTACGAGGTCACCTCGCTCAGGAGGCCATCTACATGATCCTGGTGGGCACCCTGGTCGGCGGGTGGCTGGGCACCGTGGTCATCCGTCGGCTCCAACCCGCCACCGTGCGTTGGCTGATCGTCGCGATCGGAGCGGCGACGACGGTGCACCTCGCGCTCGGTGCGTGAGTAGCGAATTGTTGACTATTCCACTAGGATTTGTGGGATGAAGAGGCTGCTCTCGTTCCCCAACCCCGTCAACGACGCAGCGGCGCGCACCGTCGCGCTCGGCGTAGTCGCCATGGCGCTCATCGCCGTGGTCGGCGACGTGCGGTGGATGATGGTTCCCCTCACCTACGGCTTCATCGCGCGCGTGCTCACGGGTCCGACGCTCTCACCGCTGGGTCAGTTCGCGACGCGCGTCGCGGCTCCGCGGCTGTCATCGTGGCGACGGGAGGTGCCCGGCCCACCCAAGCGCTTCGCTCAGGGCATCGGTGCCGTACTCACGATCGCCACGAGCGTGGTGTGGCTGAGCGCTGGTTGGTCCGTCGCGCGCTGGATCCTGGTGCCGTTGATCGGCGCCGCGTCACTCGAGGGATTCTTCGGCTACTGCGTTGGTTGTGCGATTTTTGGGCAATTGATGCGTTTCGGTGTGGTCCCACCATCGATCTGTGCCGAGTGCGGGGACCTGCGCAAACGCTACGCCGCGGCGGGGTTCGTCGTCACCGACGAAAGTTGAACAGCTGCGCGCCACGCGCGCTGCGTGTTTTCTAGGCTGGCTCCGTGAACTACCGATCCTCTCGCCTCGCCTCGGCCGTCGCGTTCGCAGTGGCGGTCATCGCCGGACTCGCGCCACTCGCGAGTGCCGGGGGCGCCCAGGCGCGCGTCGTCGTCGCGCAACCCGTCGCGATACCCGCCACGTACTCGAGCGTTGCCGGCCCGATCACCACCTCTTTTGACGTCGCGCTCGCCGAACCCGACCACGCGGCCTTGACCGCGTTCCTCGCGGGACTAACGAACCCCGCGTCACCGCAGTACCGGCACTTCCTCACCACCGCCCAGTTCGCGGCCCGCTTCGGTGCGCGCGCCGACGTGGTCGACGCGGTACGTCACTACTTCACGTCCTTTCATCTGCGCGTGGGCGCACTGAGCCGCGGACGGATCATCCTGCCCGTGAGCGGGTCGACGGCCGACATCGCTCGAGCCTTCTCGGCGACGGTGGCGACCGTGCGCACCCCCACGCATCTCGCCGCCCAGTTCGTCACCCCCGCCACGCTCCCCGCACCAATCGCCCACGACGTGCGCGCCGTGGCCGGTCTCTCGACCGTGGTGACCCCGCACGCCCTCGCCCTGTCCACTCGCGTCACGAACCACGTGGCCACGCCCACGACGTGCGCGAGCGCAACGGGCGGCCAGTCCCCCTCGGCGACAACTCCGAACGGGCTCGGCGGCTACAGCGTCCAGCAGCAGGCCCGACTCTACGGACTGAGCTCGGCGTGGGCGAACGGCTTCACCGGCGCGGGTGAGACGATTGCGGTCTACGAGCTCGGCAGCTACAGCCCGAGCGACCTCGCGACCTACGACGCGTGCTACGGGCTTGCGCCCACGATCGACAACGTCAATGTCGATGGCGGCGCCACCGGGGCCTTCAGCGACGAGGCGACCCTCGACGTCGAAGAGGCGACAGCGCTCGCCCCCGGTGCGACCATCGCGGTCTACTCGGCACCGAACAACTCTGCCGGTCCCGTCGACGCGTACCAGCGGATCGCCGACGACAACACGGCATCGGTTGTCACGACGTCGTGGGGTACCTGCGAGCAGGACCCGAACGGCGCGGTCAACGCCGAACAGGCGATCTTCGAGCAGATGGCCGCCCAGGGCCAGACCGTCGTGGCCGCGTCGGGTGACAACGGCTCCTCGGACTGCAGCGGCATCACGAACAACGCGCCCGCGGTCGATGACCCGGCCTCGCAACCCCTGGTCACCGGCGTCGGTGGACTGAGCGTGAACAGCATCGCGCCGCTCAATGAGACCGTGTGGAACTCGGGAGTCGGCAGTGGTGGCGGTGCCAGTGGCGGTGGGGTGTCCACGATCTGGTCGCGACCCTCGTGGCAGAACGCCCCGGGGATCGCCCCGGGCGAGCCCATGCGTCTCGTGCCGGACCTCTCGGTCATGGGCGACCCCTCGACGGGGTTCATCCAGTACTTCACCGGTACTGGGGTAGTCGACTGCGGCACGAACTGCGGTTCGGGATGGTCGAGCATCGGCGGCACGTCGATCGGCGCACCGCTCGTGAGCGCCCTCGTCGCGGTCGGCGCCCAACAGTGCGGGGTCAGTCGCCTCGGGCTGATCAACCCGTCGCTCTACGCCATGGCCACCACCGGCTTCAACGACGTGACGCGAGGTAACAACGACATCTTCGGCGTCGGCGTCTACAACGCTGGTCCGGGCTACGACATGGCGTCGGGACTAGGCAGCCCGAACGCCACCACCTTCCTCGCCGGACTTTGTCCCATCGCCTTTGACGCGAACGCGAGCACGGCGAGCGTGTCGTCGACCCGAGTTCGCGCGAACTCAGCGGCGACCGTCTCGTTCGCGTTGCGAAATCTCGACGGCGGACCCGTCGCCAACGCCTCGGTGACCGTCACCGCGAGCGCGCCGGGCGGGTCGGTGCGCTTCAACGCCGACCCCTCGAGTGAGACCGGAACGGGCAGCGCGACCTACGCGGTCACCACCGACGCGAGTGGCACGGGTTCCGTACTCGTCTCCAACTCGCTCCCCGGCCCCCTCACGGTGACCGTCACGTACGAGAACGCGACGCTGCTCAACACACTGATCACCGTCACACCGTCGATCGCGTCACTGGACGCGCCAACGATCACGCGAGTGGTGGCGCTGAACGGCGGCGCGCAGCTGTTCACCGCGGTGCCCGCCGGGATCTCGGTCAACTCGTTCCAGTACTCGCTCACCGGCGGACGGACCTGGGCACTGGCGTCACGACGCGGCGCGTCGCTCATCATCACACGACTCCGTGCGGGCGTGGTCTACCACGTCGTCGTCCGTTACGTCGTCGCCAATCGACGAAGCCCCGCGTCGAGGGTGGCGACGGTCGCCGCACGCGTCGCTGCCTAGGCCGAACAGTCGCCGCTCATTGGAACCGTGACCCTCGGATTCGCTAACTGGCGTACCGGTTACCGGGACCGTGGGTCCAATCGATGATGCACGCACGAGCGGTGGCGCCGGAATCCGCCGAGGCCTCGCCCGTAGACTCAGGGGTATCACAAGACGACGGACGACCCCCGCTTCACGTAGTCGCGCGCGCCTGACACGACTCGCCCTCGTTGGCGCGATGCTCGGCGCGGGGCTCGTCAGCATCGCCACCCACGTCGAGGGGGCGACGGGACCCTCGACGAACGCCGGTCCCGCGGGCCTGCCGCTCTATGAGTTCCTCAACAACGGGACGGGCCCGCTGCCCTGGAACGCGCAGTCGATGAGTGCGGCGGTGAACAACTCGACGATGTTGGGGGGGCCGCACGGCACCAGCAACGGCACGATCGGAGCCATCGCGTATCGAACGGCGAGCAATGACGTCGCGGTGCTGACGCAGTCGACGTCGGGCACGAGTCAGTGGGCCGACCGCTCACTCGGCCTCAACGCCCCGCTCCCGGCCGCGGACCCGATACCATTCATCGACCCGTCGGGCACTGTCGACGTGCTCTACGTCGACACCAACGGCCACCTCATCATGCTGAGCCCGAACGATCCGGCCTCCTGGATCTGGGTGCACACCCACCCCGGCCAGGCCTGGCACGCGACGGTGGCCACCGATCTGAGCGCGGTCACGGGAAGCACGTTCGCGACTGGCCTGGCCAACGTCGTGGTCAGTGGACAGAGCGCGATGGTCGCCGCACGCACCGCGCAGAACACCATCGAGGTCATCACACTGGCTTGGAGCAGCGCTGACCCTGTCCCCTACGTCGCGGGGCCCCCGGTCAACCTCACCCAGGTCGCGCACGCCGCCACGTCCTCGAGCGACCCGGTCGTCATCCCCGGACCGATCCCGGCGGTCGCCGCCACTGCCGCCAACGGTGACCTCCAGGTGTTCTCGGTCAACCCGGCCAATCCCTCGACCTGGCTGGTCCAAGACGTGACGCGCATGACCGGGGGACCCCGACTGCACGGACCGCTCGCGGCGGCGGCGTCTTCCACGAGCGTCTTCGTCGCGGCGCTCAACCCGCTCGGCTCGGTCGAACTCTTCAGTGCACCCTTGACGACCTTCAACCAGAGCATCGCCTTCGCCCCGGCCGCTGCCACGACTACCTCGACCACCACCACGACGACCGCGCCCACGACCACGACGACGACCGCCAATCCGACCCCGACGTTCCCGTGGACCGTGCTCAACGTCACCGCGGTCGCGTCGGGATCGCCACCGCTCAGCGGGGCGCTGTTCTTGAGCGTCACGCCGACCCAGGTGACCGTTGCGGGACAGGCCGCCAACTGGGGCGACCTCTTCGTCTTGACCAGTCCGAGTGGCTTCGCGCCGTGGACCTCGACGGACGTGTCGGTGACCGCGGGCAGCTCGGCGCGCACCGTGGGCGCGGTCGTGACCGGCCTCGTGCTAAATGGATCGCTCAGTCTGTACGCCGCGGGCGTGAGCTCGCCACCGCCCCAGGGGGTGGGCGTCTACGCCATACCCTTCAGCAAGTGGACCCAGTCGGTCCTCGACGGGTGGCCGATCGTCAGCGAGACCGGCGGACTCGGCACGACCGCGACGCCGTGGGTCGGCTTCACCAGTACCACGAGCGTCGCCAACTCGCCGGACTTCCTCATGGGCCAGAGCATCTACAACGCCCACAAGCGGGTGACCTGGCTCTCGTTCTGGACCATTAGTGGACCCCTGCCCGGTGAGACGGTGGCGGCGGCGACCTACTACAAACACGGCTTCACGGCCGGGGCGTGGGTGGCGACCCAGATCGACCAGTACCGGAGTCTCGGGGTCGGCCTCAAGCCCGACTGGGTGATCCTCGACCCCGAGGGCTACCCCGACTCTCACTCGGGCCTCGACGCCCCGGGGGGTGCGTCTAACGCCACGATGGCCCAGTACACCGGCTACTGGGCGGCGATGCTGCGGGGCTGGTCGACCGGCATCGCCTCGGTGGACCCCTCGCTCAACGCGGGCGTGTACGCCTCGCAGTCCGAATATCGCAACTACCACCTGGCGAACGCGCCAATGCCGGTCTTCGTCGCGCTCGCCTTCGGTGGTGGTGGTCCGGTACCGGTCCT
Organism: Actinomycetes bacterium; assembly: GCA_021793515.1. Lineage (GTDB taxonomy): Bacteria > Actinomycetota > Acidimicrobiia > Acidimicrobiales > RAAP-2 > RAAP-2. Next base: position 12,400 of record JAJYSP010000024.1, read on the forward strand.
CGGCACACCGGGCAGCAACATCCGCGGCTACATCGCCTTCAGTGCGGTCTGTTCGCCGCGCTCGACGCTCGCGAGCGAAGAGTCGACCCTGTTGAACCCGCCGTGGTCGGGTGAGTTCAACACCCTGCAGTTCAACGCCGGTGTCTACTGCCCGCCCGCGCCGACATAATCTGGCCGCGTGAGTGACGAGCCGAATCCCAAGTCCCACGAGCTACGCGACCGCCTCAAGCAGCTCGCCCAGCCGCTCGTAGACTCACTCGATTCGCGCCTGCGCGAACAGGTCGACCACCGCGTCGACGAGCGCGTCGAGGCCATCGTGAACGCCCGCCTGGCCGTGATCGAACGGGCCATCGCCGACCTCGATCGGGCGATCAAGGACCTCGAGGCGCGCCTCGACCATTAGCCCCGTCGCTCACGGTCCCGACGGATCGCGAAACGCACAACGAGCACGCTGAGCACGATGACGCAGACAACGAAGAACGTGAAGACGGCGACGAACACGGCGTCACGTTAAACGGATGTCACAGCTGCGCGCAAGAGTGGTTCGTGACCCTGACGACGACCACCCCCGCCGGTTCAATCCTCGAGGTGTTGCGCGGCGAGCGCGCGGCGCGTCCGCCGCGCGATAGCGAATCCGCCACCGGCCTACGCGCGATCCTCGAGGACGGGCTCGGCGAAGTGAGCAACCGCTTCACGCGCACGTCGCCGCTCGTCATCACCGCCGCGAACGTTGTGCGCCACGCCGACGCGATCGACATCGCCCGCGCCCCGATCGGCCGGCTCCGCGGCGCGTTGGTCGCCCAGTTCGTGCGCCTCATCGCGGTCGGCCATCGCAGCGACAACGCCTTCGGTGACGCGCTGCGCGCCTGGTGCGTCGACCAATCGTCGTTGGAACTGCGCGGCATCCTCGACGACCTCGACGCCGACGGGCGAGCCCGGCTCGCCACCGAGGTCAGCGCACACGCCGCGACGCTGACCCGGGCGCTCGCCACCGTGCCCGCCACGTGGTCGGTGCGCACCGCGCTGCGATCACGGCTACCCCTCACGGGTGGTGCAATCGTGTTGAGCGACGTGGTCGACCTGGTCATCGGCAGTAGCACCGAGTCCACCGCGTCGACGGTCCTCGTGGACGTCACGACCTCGCCCATCGGTTCGAGCGCCGAGCGACTGCTGCGCTTCCACGCGCTGGTGCACACGCTGCGCACGTCGGTGGCGCCGTGGCGGGTCGCGATGTTCTCCACGGCCACGGGTGAACTGGTGAGCGACGACGTGGACGTGACGCTGCTCGGGGCCGCCGTGGACGACGTGTTGGCGGTGGCGCGTCGATGAGCCACGAGGAACTCACGGTCCGTGCGGTGGCCCCCGACGCACTCGCGCGCGTCATCGGCGACGCACCACACGACACGTTCACCGTCACCGACGCGAACCGACGAAGCCTTAGCGAGCGGCTGGGCGCCGTCGCGACCGACCGCCATCGGCGGATCGACGCCTGGCTGGTCGAACGCGGTGGGCGACCCGCGACCCCCTTCTCGTGGTCGCCGACGGCCGCGCGACGCATCCTCGGCAACGGCGCGCTCCGTCGACTGGCGCGCTCGCGCGCCGTGACACTGCGCGACGCGGCGCGCGACGAGATCGACGACCTGCTCAGCCGCGCGGCCACCGGTCACCAGCGCGCGGGTTCACTCGGCGCGTGGCTGGCGAACCGCCACCCCGCCGAGCTCGCCCTGGTCCACGCCGGCGCCGTCGATTGGGCCGGCTCCCTCGCCGACGTCGCCGCGAGCCTCGCCGCCGACTGGACGGTCGCCAGCGCCGATGCGTACTACGACGTCGAACGGGCGCGAACCACCTTGCGCGCCCGTCGAGACCTCGTCATCGGACGCGGTGACGCCGTCGTGCGCGTGCGCGGCGGCGTACCGCGCTCAAGCGCCGGGCCCGGTCTGCGCGCCGACCTCGCGGCCGCGACCTTCGCCGACCCCGAGGGACGTGCGCCTCGTCGATACGTCGGGGTATGGCCCGATGCGGGGGTGATCCTCGCCGTCGACGGCACCGACGCCAACGTCCGTGCCGGTGCCCGCGACCTGGTGCGCGCCGCTATCGTCGTCAGTTGTCCCGGAGACCGCCTGGCCGCCTAGCATGACGACAGGGCGCCGCCTACTAGCGTGGTTCAGTCATGTCACTACGCACCTCGTTACGAAACATCGCCATCATCGCCCACGTCGACCACGGAAAGACGACCCTGGTCGATGCGATGCTGCGTCAAACCGGGGCGTTCACCGCGCACGAGGAGCTCACCGACCGAGTCATGGACTCCGGTGACCTCGAGCGCGAGAAGGGCATCACGATCCTCGCCAAGAACACCGCGGTCAAGTGGCACGACCTCACGATCAACATCATCGACACGCCCGGTCACGCCGACTTCGGCGGTGAGGTCGAGCGCGGACTGGCCATGGTCGACGCGGTTATCCTGCTCGTGGACGCGGCCGAAGGCCCCCTGCCCCAGACCCGATTCGTGCTGCGCAAGACCCTCGAGCGCCGCCTCCCGGTGGTGCTGCTGATCAACAAGGTAGACCGGGCCGACGCCCGCGTGGCCGACGTCGTCACCGAGGTCGAGAACCTCTTCCTTGACCTCGACGCCGACGAACACCAGATCGCCTTCCCGATCCTCTACGCGAGCGCGCGCCAGGGATGGGCGTCACACGACCCCTCAGACACCGGCGGGGACCTGACCCCACTCTTCCAGACGATTGCCGACTACGTGCCCGCCCCCGAGTACGACCCCGACCACGGGCTCCAGGCGCTCGTGTGCAACCTCGACGCGTCGCCCTACCTCGGTCGACTCGCGCTCTGCCGCGTCATCAACGGCACCCTGGAGCGAGGCCAGCGCATCGCGTGGTGTCGCATCGACGGGACCATCGAGCACGCCAAGATCACCGAGCTCTTCATCACCGAGGCCCTCGACCGGGTGCCCGCCCAGAGCGCCGGACCCGGCGACATCGTGGCGGTCGCCGGTTTCGACGACATCACGATCGGCGAGACGCTCGCCGACCCCGAGAACCCGATTGCTCTCGAACCCCTGCACGTCGACGAGCCGAGTCTCTCGATGACCATCGGCATCAACACGTCACCACTCGCCGGCACCGAGGGCAAGTTGCTCACCGCGCGCATGGTGAAAGACCGCCTCGACCGCGAACTGGTCGGCAACGTCTCGCTGCGCGTACTGCCCACCGAGCGGCCCGACGCCTGGGAAGTCCAGGGACGTGGCGAGCTGCAGCTCGCGATCCTGATCGAGACGATGCGCCGCGAGGGCTTCGAGCTCACCGTCGGCAAGCCCCAGGTCGTCACCAAGGTCATCGACGGCCACGTCAACGAGCCCATGGAGCGCGTCACCATCGACGTCCCCGAGGAGTTCGTCGGCGCGGTGACGACGTTGCTCGCCACCCGCAAGGGCACTGTCTTGGACATGGTCAACCACGGCACCGGCTGGGTGCGCCTCGAGTGGCGCATCCCCGCTCGCGGGCTCGTGGGCATCCGCACCGAGTTCATGACCGAGACCCGCGGCTCGGGCATGATGCACTCGAACTTCGACGGCTACGCGCCCTGGTATGGCGAGATCCGCACACGGCGTAACGGCGTGCTCGTCGCCGACCGTCGCGGTGACACGACGGGTAACGCGCTGATCGACCTCGAGCAGCGCGGCGTGCTCTTCGTCGGCCCCGGCGTCGAGGTCTACGAGGGCATGATCGTCGGCGAGAACGCCCGGTCCGACGAGATGAACGTCAATCCGACCAAGGAGAAGAAGCTCACCAACATGCGCGCCTCGGGCAGTGACAACTTCGAGAAGATCTCACCGCCGACCATTTTCTCCCTGGAGCAGGCGCTCGAGTTCATCGCCGACGACGAGGCGGTCGAGGTCACGCCGAAGTCGGTCCGACTGCGAAAGACGGTCCTTGATCACTCCCAGCGCGCACGGCTCCGCAGTAAGAAGGGCTAGCGCCCAACTAGAGTCGTCCCCGGAGGGATGACAGAGCGGACGAATGTACCGGTCTTGAAAACCGGCGTGGGCTTGCCCACCGTGGGTTCGAATCCCACTCCCTCCGCCAAGTAGCCTCGACCCCGTTCGTGCCACCACCCGTATGGCAGTCCAGTTGCGCGACGCCAGCCCCGGTCTCGGACAGTGCCAGCGCGTGGCGAACCACTCGGTTGAGTCCTCCGCGGCATGGTCGAGGGGGATCACTCAACCGGTTGGCTCTTGGCGGCTCCATCGGCGGCGTTCTTGTCGTCTTGAATAGACAAGACGGGATTCGAGAGCCCGAAGTGGGCGGCCGTCGAGAACGTGACGGCGAGGACCACCGTCGGCTTGCCCGGAGCTGACAGGCTGTAGCGGAAGTCAATCGACCTGAACGTCGGCGTCGCAGTGGTGGACGAACCGTGCCCCGGTGGCGACGACGCCGGTGGCGTCGCCGTGCTGACGCCCGTCGATCCGGCCGCACCCGTTGACCCGCTAGGACTCGTCGTCCCGACAGAGACCGCCGTACTCTGCAGCCCCAACTGGGCAACGGATCCGCCCGTGAATATGTACTCACCGGTCGTAGCGGGACCCTTCAGGGCCACGACGGACTGGAGTTCCCTGACCGTGCACGTCGCGACCGTGGCGCACGGCTGAAGTGACGCCGAAACCGTCACCAGTTTGCTCGCCGATCCGTCACAGGACACGAAGAAATTGCCGACGGCCCGTGGCTGCTTGCCACAGACCACCGTGATCGCGCCACCGGTTGACGCCCCCGCCGGCGACTTAGAGAGGGGCACGAAAACGCCCGCTCCTAGGATGATGATCGTGGCGATCGTGGGACCGATCCCGCGCAAGACCGCACGCTTCGTGGAACAGAGCGTTGTGAGCGAGTGCATCATGCCCCCCCCTTTGAACCTATCGACCGAAGAGTACATCACCGTTTGCAACACGTCAGTGGTTTCACGGGGTTACCGCGACGCCGGGCGCGTCAGCGGTGCGGTGCCCTGCGCTCACGCACGGTTCCACCTGATCGCGAGCGTGGCTCATCTCGTGGCGCGTCAACCCCGTGTGGCCAGGTTCGACCCGCGAGTTGCGCCGCGACTCGTCGAGCCGGTGATGCTCGACCGCGACGCCGCGCCGGCCAGCCTGGCTTCAGTCGTTGGGCTGCACCCGGGCGCGCAGCGATTCCATCCAGTCGCGCGCCGCGCGACGGGCGTCGTCGATCTCGGCACGCTTGTTCGACGCGGCCTCCCCGGTCACCGGGTAGGAGCCGAGGAACTTCACGCGCGCCAGGTGGACCTGGAGGTCGACCAGGCAGTCGGCGACGATGTCGTCGTCGACGTGACCCTCGAACTCGATCACGAAGCAGTAGTCACCGAGGCCGAGCTTGGTCGGTCGGCTCTCGAGCTTCGTGAGGTTGATGTCTCGCGCGGCGAAGCGCCCGAGGATCCCGTAGAGCGATCCTGGCCGGTCGTTGTCCTGGAAACACACGATCGTCGTACGGTCGTGCCCGGTGGGCGCGGCGATCGCGTCGCGGCCCACAACGACGAAGCGCGTCGCGTTGCCCGGGTGGTCCTCAATGTCCGGAGCGAGCGATTCGAGACCGAACAGCTCACCGGCCATCGCCGAGCCAACAGCGGCCCACGGCTCGTCGGACTGCGAGACGAGCCGCGCCGCCTCCGAGGTCGACGTGGACTGGACGACGGCGGCGCGCGGCATACCCGCGAGGAAGCCACGAACCTGGGCGAGCGCGTGGACGTAGCTGTACACCGTAGTGACCGACGCGAGCGAGACGCCCGGTCGCGCCAGCAGGTGCAGGTGGATGGGACGCACGACCTCGCGCTCGATGTAGAGGTCGTAGTCAAAGACCAGTCCGTCGATCGTCGCCGAGACGGTGCCCTCGATCCCGTTCTCGATGGGCACGAGGGCCCGGTCGAGGCGACCACCCGCGACGTCGGCGAGCAGGTCGCCGATCGTCGTGACCGCGACCGCCCGACCGCTGTCGAGCGTGGTGACGGCCTCGTGCGAGAACGATCCCTCCGGGCCGAGGAAGCCGATCGTCGTGGTGTTCATGCCATATGCTACCGACCGGTTCGACCGGCCCACCTCGACGGGTCGGCCCGGGTGTCTACGATGGCAAGGGCCTCATTCGAAAGGTAACGAGTTATGGGACATCCGATGTTTGAATACGACGCTGAGGCGACCAACGCCATCTTGGACTACTGCCGGGACCGGCTCGCCATGGATCCCGTGCCGCTCGACTTCGGCGGACTCGCCCCCCTGCCCCTCGACGAGCTCGCCACGATGATCACCGCCGAGGGTCGCGCGCCCCTCGAGGTGCTCGACTTCTTCAAGCGGACCCTCGCCCCGGCCGTCGTCTCCAGCGACGTGCCCACCTACCTCGCCTTCATCCCCAACGCGCCGACCAAGAACTCGCTGCTCTTTGACATGGTGGTCGCTTGTTCGGGGCTGAACGGCACGAGCTGGCTCGAGTCGGCCGGGGTCGTCGTCGCCGAGAACCAGGCACTTGCGTACCTGGCCAGTCGCGCGGGCATGCCCGAGGGGTCCGGCGGCGCCTTCGTCTCGGGCGGCTCGATGGGCAACCTCGCGGGTCTCACCGTCGGACGTGACGTCGGCCGGACGCTTCACCCCGAGCTCGACCCGCGCACGGTGCGCTACGCCATCTCGGCCGACGCCCACTCGAGTGTCGGCAAGGCGCTGCACGTGATCGGCGTGGACGCGCTGCTCGTGAAGACCGACGACCACCGCTTTACCAGGGAGGCGCTGATCGAGGCGCTCGCGGCCGACCCGCACCCCGAGACCGTGATCGGCGTCGTGGCGACGTCGGGGACGACGAACGCCGGCATCGTCGACGACCTCGAGGGACTTGGCACCTACGCGCGTGAGCACAACCTCTGGTTCCACGTGGACGGCGCCTACGGCGGTGCGGCCATGATGTCGGCCACCGACGGCCACCTCTTTTCGGGACTACGCCACGCCGACAGCTTCGTCGTGGACCCCCACAAGTGGCTCTTCGCGCCGCTCGACTGCGCGGCCCTGATCTACCGCAACCCCACGGTCGCGCGCAAGGTGCTCGCCCAGCAGGCGAGCTACCTCGACATCTTGCACAACACCGACGATGAGCACTACGAGTGGAACCCCTCGGACTTCGCAATCCACCTCTCGCGTCGCGCGCGCGGTCTGCCGTTCTGGTACTCGCTGGTCACCTACGGCACGGCCGCCTTCGAGTCCGCGATCCAGGCGTCGATCGACCTCGCGCGACGCGCCGAGACGATCATCGGCGAGTACGACCACGTCGAGATGGTCCGCCCGAGCAGCCTGTCGATCGTGATGTTCCGTCGGCCCGGGTGGAGCGACGAGCGCTACAACGAGTGGAGCCTGCAGTTGCTGCGCGACCAGATCGCCTTCGTCACCCCAACCAAGTGGGAGGGTGAGACGATCGCGCGCTTCGCGTTCCTCCACCCCGACACCGACGAGGCCCTGGTGCGCCGGGTCCTCGAGACGATGCTCGACTAACGGTCCTTTAACAGGGGGTCGCTCGGATCGCGCACGGTTGCGCCGCGGCGCTGGGCCGCGGCCCAGGCGACGCCCCCGAGCGCTTCGAGCACGACGCGGTTGCCGAGGTACGCGGTGATCTCCGCGTGATCGTAGGGCGGCGAGACCTCGACGACGTCGAGCCCGCCGAGGGGTCCCTCCATGGCGATACGACGCACGGCGTCGAGCAGCTGTCGGCTCGACAGCCCGCCCGGCTCGGGTGTGCCGGTGCCCGGCGCCGAGCCGGGGTCCACGACGTCGACGTCCACGGACAAGAAGATCGCGTCGCAGTCGGTGCGCGCCAGTTCGAGGGCCTCGTCGAGCACGGCGTCTAGGCCGCGGGCCACGATCTCGCCCATCTCGAAGCTGCGCATCTGCTGCTCGGCCATCCAGTCCAGCGTCTCGGGCTCGGGCCAGTACCCGCGCAGCCCGATCTGGATGAACCGGTCGCCGCGGCAGGCGCCGGACTCGATCAGTCGACGCATCGGGGTGCCGTGGCCGTAGAGCGAGCCCATCTGGGTGTCACCGGTGTCGGCGTGCGCGTCGAAGTGGATGACCGAGACCCGACCCCAGCCAACGTGGCGGGCGAGCGCGGTCACGTCGGGCAGCGCGATGGTGTGGTCACCGCCGAGCACCACCGGTAGCACGCCCGCGGCCGCGACCGCGGCGACCCGGTCCTCGAGTCGCTGCAACGACGTCTCGGTGTCCCCCGAGGGCATCTCGACGTCGCCGAGGTCCACCACTCGCAGTTCGACGAGCGGGTCGACGCCGAGCGCGAGGCTCGGTCGCGATCCGTCGTGGGGCAGGTAGTCGGTGATGCGGATCGCCTGGGGACCGAAGCGACAGCCCGATCGGTGCGAAGTTCCCCCGTCGAAGGGGGCGCCGATGATCGCGGCGTGGGCGTCGCCCCACGTCGAGCGGTCGTCGGGGTCGGCGGCCGGCACCCCGAGGAAGGTGGCGTCTGGTCCGTAGAGATTTCCGATGCGCATGGCGGTCCTTACTGGTAGGGGTCGGCCCCGGCGTACGCGGGGTCACTGAGTGCGGTCGCGAGGTCGCGACCGTGCGCGAGCACGAGCGAGACGTGTCCGTCGTCGGCGAAGTAAGAGGTGGTCGCGCCGGGGATGGCGCCACCCAGCCAGCGACCGTGGGTCGGCGGGACCATCAGGTCGTGTTCGCCGTACCAGATCGCGACGGGCACCGAGATCGCCGCCAGGTCAAAGCCCCACGGCTCGAGCATCGCGCGGTCGTCGTCGTAGAAGCCGCGCCACCCCGTGGTAAAGGCCTCGCGCATCGAAGCGGCCATGAGCGTGCGCACGTCCTCACCGTCGAGCGCCGCGCGGTCGACCGGCGACAACAACCCGCCGAAGAGGGGGATCACGCTCGCCGGCGTCGCCGCCGCGAAGGCCGCCGCGGTCTCGGCCATGAAGGCCTCGTAGGCCGGTCCGGCCTCGCGGGCGAGGGCGAACTCCTCGAGGTTCTCTGGTCCCATCCCCTCGGTCCAGTCGAAGCCGGCGTCCACCGGCGCCACACCGGCGAGCGACCACGCCGCAAGACAGCGCGGGGCGCCGAGCGCCGCGCAGGCGAGCGCGTGCGGTCCCCCACCGGACCAGCCGACGGCGAGGTAGCGGTCTCGCCCGAGGGCGTCGAGGGCAACGTGGACGTCCTCGACGACCGAGCCCACTACCCGACCCGCTCGGCGCGTGGACGCGCCGTACCCGGGGCGACTGACACCGACAACGAACAGGTTGAACGCTTCGGCCACGTCGGAAAAGAACCGCACCAGCGACGCCGTGCCCGGCGTGCCGTGGTGCAAGACGACCGTTCGACCCGTGACCGGCCCGATCGAGGCGACACCAAGCCGTCGACCGTCGGGTCCATCGATCACCCGTTCGATGAAGCCGTCATGGTGGTTGGACATAGCGAGACTCACCTTACGTCGTTGCGGAGCCCAAACCGAGTCCGGTCAGTGCTGCACGCTCAAGACGGTCCCCGTGTTCAGCAGCTCGACCCAGGTCTGGCCGGGGGTGAGCGCCAGCGGCTGACCCGACGCGCTCTTGTAGACGATCGGGTCGCTCAGGGACGGACCCCGCGACCACGTGCCCTGGACCTCCTTGCCCGCACTGAACAGCGTGACGGGACCCGAACCGAGCAGGTTCGCGTACGAGGTGAACGTCCCGACACCGTTGACGTAGTCGACCCACATCACGAGCACGTTGACTGGCGAAACGCGAACCCCGGTCCCGGTGATCACCGGCTGACCGAAGAGGGTGCGGTCCCACGAGGCGGTTTTCGCGTCCCAGCTCCACGTCACGGCGTAGATGCTCGGGAACGGCACGGTGACCGACGCGACCGCGGGCCCGTGGACGCTGGTGGATGGCGCGCGGTAGGTGAAGAGAGGCCGCGGCGGCACGGGCGTGCCCTTGAAGGTGAACAGCGATGGCCCGACGGCGTAGAGGTTGTGCGGGGCGAGCCGGTTGGGGTCACGGAACATCGCGGCGCCGGCGTTGGACTCCTGGACGAGCGTGACGGGCGCCTTCGCGATCGCCGCGAGCGCGTAGGGCGCGCCACCGGAGAAGGCGAAGATCCCACCGAGCGGGAAGGCGATCTGCTCATCGGTCGGGCGCACCGAACGGACCGGGCCGATCTTGGCGGGCGCGTGGGAGTTGAAGACCGCGGCGAGTCGTGTGATGCCACCGTTCACGATCTCCTCGTAGACCACGTCGGCCTGGTCGAGGCCCCACTGGGGCATCGCCTCGGGGGTGTTCTCGATCTTGACGATCAGGGCCGGCCGGTGGGCCGCCTGTCCCGAGGGGTCGGCGAGACCAGTCAGGGGCGCGATGTCGGGCGGGGCCGTGGTCGTCGTCACGGGCGCCGAGGTCGGCGGTGTCGACCCGCCGCCGGTGGCCGAATGGTGCCGGTAGGCGAGCACGGTCACGGCGAGCACGGCGATGACGACGAGCGCGATAAGGGAGCGGCGCACGGCTAGGACAGGTCCGCGTCGTCGAGCAGACTCTTGTAGATCACCGTGTGCGGTAGTTGGGTCTCGGGACTCAGGTGTTCCGAGCCCGGGACCGTGCGCCACCCGGTCGCGCGGTAGAAGCCGAGCGCCGTGTCACGGCCGTTGGCCCAGATCTCCTCGACGCCTCGTTCGCGCAGGATCGCCTCGGCCGCCTCGGCGACGCGCGCGCCGTAGCCGCGACCCTGGACGTCGAAGTCGGTCGCCATGTAGCGCAGCTGGTAGGTCACGCGCTCGGGGTGCACCGGCGAGGTCGACGGGTAGTACGACGACGTCACGACGAGCCGCTCGCCGAGCAGACCCGCTACGTGCAGGGCCGTCTCGTCATCGTCACGGGGGTCGACCACGGAGATGGCCGGGTCGTCACCGCGGAGCACGCGACGACGCACCGCGTGCAAGGCGGTCGGGCTCACACGCTCGACACGGAACTGGGGGGCTTCAGGACTCAAGATGTTTCACCATGGTGATCAGCTGCAGGGAGGGGTCTCGGTCCATGGTAATCAACTCACCCGTGGCGACGAAGCCGATCTTCTCGTAGAAGCGCCGCGCGCGCACCACCGTCGAGGTGACGTGTAGGTAGAGGGCGTCACCACCCTGGGCGCGCGCCCAGGCGGCCACGGCGTCCACCAACGCGCCGGCCAGACCGGTGCCGCGCGCGACAGGCTTCACGAACATCCCGTAGAGCCAGTGCGTGGCCGGGTAGCGCTGGTTCCACCCGCCCGAAGCGATACCGGCCGGTTCGCCGTCGTGGTAACCGAGGTAGAAGTTCCAGTCGGTGGCCATCGCGACCCAACGATCGTCCGGCCACGTGCTCGCGTCATCGAAGGTCGCGCCGAACGCGTCGGGCGTGTCACGCAGCGCCTCGAGACGCAGCGCCCGCAAGAGCGCGGCGTCGCGCGCCGCACACCGTCGCACGAGCAACGCCTCAGGCATCGCCCATCCACCGCGCGACCTCACGTTCGGCGAGGGTCCCTTCGGCCAACGCGCGACGAACCTCGTCGTGATCGACCTCGGGTCGATTCTGGGAGAGCTTCGACTTGCCTTCGATCGAGGTCACCGCCATCGAGATCCCCACGATTGCGCGCACCTGGCGGTCGATGAACTCGTCGGGAGCATCACTCACGCGCCACGGCGTCTCGGCCGACGACTCGAAGTGCTCCGTCTGGCCCTCGGCCTGCGATCGAGTCCAGGTGGGGTCATCGTGCACGTGCACCGTGCCGCGGATCTCGGCGGCGACGTAGTTCCACGTCGGCACGACACCCGGCGACGTCAAGCGACTCGGGTAGTGGCGCGGCGAGACATACGTACTCGCGGCGAGTACGAGGAGCAGGACCTCGGCGCCATCCGCGTCTCGCCACCAGTCATTCGCTCGCGCGACGTGCGTGGAGATGGTGCGGCGCCCCTCGTCGACCACGATGGGTGCGAACACGCTGAGCAGCCCCGCCGTGCTCGGGCGCACGTAGAACCCCGCGCCCGCCTCATTGACCATCGACCACGCATCGTCGTCGTCGAGTTTGAAACTGGGCAAGGTGTACATGTCACCGTCCTCTCTTCGCGTCGATCCGCTGCACCCGAGCCGCGGGTGCGTCAGACCTGAAACAACGTAACGCCTTCGACAAACCGTGTGGGCGAAGGGGTGGCAAACGACGCGAGCGACCGCGCTCATCGAGGTCGTCGGCCTGCGTCGACGACGAAGTTCCTCGCGCCACGTGGACGTCGCGGCGACGCTGCGGAGCTAGGCCGTGGTCCGTGGGCTCACCTCCGTGGCGATGGGCGTCGTCGTGCCGGCGGGCCACTGTGCGAGCAGGCTATAGCGGTCCCCACGGATAAGGCTGCGGCGCCACTCGACGGGGGTCTCACCGGCTAGCACCAGTCGTTCGATGGAGAAGGCGGCGACACCCTCGCTCAGACCGAGCAAGTCACGCTCCTGCGCCGAGGGGACCAGCGGACGGATCCGCTCCCAGCCGCCGGTGATGCGCACCGCACCGTGGGTCGCGAGCACGTCATAGACACTGCCGTGCGTGAGATCTTCCGTGAGCAGCGCGTCGGCGAGGGGTGTGGGCAGCCACGATCGATCCCAGGCGATCGGTTCGGCACCCGCGAAACGCAATCGTTCGAGGTAGACCACCGTGCTGTCCGCAGAGATCCCCAGCTCACGAACCACCTCCGCGGGGGCGGTGGTGTGGGTCGCTTCACGCACCTCGCTCCGTTCCTCGATCCCCTGGGAGCGCATCGACGACGCCAGGCTGTAGAGGGAGTGAAGCGGCTGTTCGAGGATGGGATTGGTGAGCGACGTGCCTCGGCCGCGCTGTCGCACGAGCAGCCCGTCACTCGTGAGGCGGCGTACCGCCTCACGCACGGTGTGCCGACTGACGTCGTAGTCGCGAGTGAGCTCCTCGTCGGTCGGGAAGCGTTCCTCGAACTCACCACCCACGAGACGGCGGCGCAGATCATCGGCGATCTGGGCCCACAGCGGTAGCGGACTCGACCGATCGGGTACGGCGACCACGTCAGAGCCCCGCGAGGAAGAACGACGCGATCAGTACGAAGAGTACGAAGAGCGTGACGAGGGCCATGGGGATGTCCTTCTCGTAAAAGAAGGAGACGACGCCTACCGCGACGCGCAGGATTGGCGTCAAGATGAGCAGGAAGACGCCGAGCACGACGATCCCTCGCCCGTCACCGTGGACCAGCGAATGTCGAAGCTGACCCAGTGAGTGCGGGAACGGTGTCGTTCGCGAGGTGAGTGTCTTGTAGGACGTATGGCCGGTGATCGAGGCGTAGTCACCGTGGTGGTAGAACATCACGCCCAGTCCGACAGCGATCACGCTGACGCTCAGAATTACGCCGACGCGCAGCACGAGACTGATCGCGAACTCGATCTTGCGAATCTTCTCTTCCATCGCGGCGACCTGCGCGGCACTCAGGTTGCGCCGACGACCCGACACCTGTAGATCGCCCTCGGGCGTCACGTTCTTCTGTGGGTCCGGGCCCGGACTCTGTCGCGTCATCACGGGAACAGCCCCTTTTGCAACATCTCGAGTGAGATCACCACGAGCACCCCAACGAAGAGCAGCCGAATCGTGCGGCTCGTGATCCGACCGAGGACGCGGGCGCCGAACGTGGCACCGAGCAACACCCCCGCGGCGACCGGGGCGGCGATGATCGGGTCGATCTGACCACGGATGAAGTAGACGCCCGCACTGGCCGCCGCGGTGACGCCGATCATGAAGTTGCTGGTGGCGGTGGAGACCTTCATGGGTAGGTGCATGGCGGCGTCCATCGCCGGCACCTTGAGGGCGCCCGAGCCGATGCCAAGGAGCGCGCTCACCAAGCCCGCGATGTACATGAGGACCAGCCCGAGCTTGGTCCCCGAGACCTTGTAGGTGATCTCGCGGCCCTCGGCTTCGTCGTAGTACGAGCCGTGGAGATTGAAGTAGTTAGCGATGCGGTCGTTCGAGACCGCCAGCACCTGGTCCTCGTGACGCTTGCGGTAGGTGATCACCGAGGAGTAGGCGAGTACCACGCCGAAGAAGGCGAACAGGAAGCGCTCGGGCAGCAAGGTGGCGAGGTAGGCACCGCTCAGCGCCCCAGTGGTGGTCGCGACCTCGAGGAACATCCCCGCGCGCAGGTTGGTCATGCGTTCGCGCACGTACGCGGCGGCGGCGCCACTGGAGGTGGCGATGACCGACACGATGCTGGCGCCGATGGCGAGTCGGATGTTCACGCCGTAGAAGATGGTCAGGACCGGCACGATCACGACCCCACCGCCGAGGCCGACGAGCGACCCGAGGACACCGGCCGCCACCGAGATCAGGGCGAGCGAGACGACGAAGTCCAACGGTGTCACGCCCCAATTGTACGTACTTACGGATACACACACAAATCGCTGGCGACAACACCGGTTCGCGGTGGGTGGGTTGGACCGTCGGGTGCGCGGGCCTCGCTCCATCTCTTCGACGGGGATCAGAGGGCTGAAGGGCTAGCAGTAGTAACGCCGGCCGGCCACGTGGCTCGGTCGCATCGTGTGGACTCCCAGACGCCGCGACGCCGTTCGTGTTCAACCCTTCGGGGACGTCTGCACCAGCGCGTCGCCTAGCGCTCGCGGCAGGTCAACTCGTGGTCCGGACCCTCGATGATCGAGCCGCAGCGCGAACAGACGTACTGGACCCAGCACACGGGGTCGCCCCCGAGATCGTCGGCCTCGTCGTCGTAACGACGGCGTACCTCGGCTGACAATTCACTGCCTTGGTCGCGGTCACGTGCCCCCACGTCGCAACCCTAGACCCGACGCCGCGCCCGTGGTACCGCGTCACGGTGCGGCGAGCCACCGCCAGGGCCAAAAGGCCCTCGCGCAGGTCGGTAGTCTCGATACCGTGACAGAGGCGGTGGCAGTGACCCTGTGGCGAGTAAGCCCATGCGCCCGTGGGACTAGGTCGAGGCGGAACGCGTGGACCGTCCGGACGGCGCGTTGCCGACACCGCCTTTGCCATCGCCACCCCTGTCATCGCGTCTCGGAAGGAGATTCGTCGTGCGTAACAAGATCCCCCTGCTCTTACTAGCGATGCTCTCGGTGCTGGCACTCGGCGGACTCGTGCTGTCATTGAGCGAGACCCAACCGAACCGCCAGGTCACCGCCACGTTCTGCGGACAGACCTCGTCGACGCCGCGTTCGATCGTCGTCAGCTGCGCCGACGCGAACTACGGATTCACGAACCTCGCGTGGGAGCAGTGGGGCAACCCCGTGACCTACGGCCACGGGATCAAGTACGTGAACGACTGCACGCCCACGTGTGCGGCAGGAACCTTCAAGAAGACCTCGGTGACCATTGAGCTCTACAACCTGCGCGACAACCGCTATCACACATTGAACGGCGTTGGATTCAACGCTGGCATGGACAATCGCCCGATCCAACTCGGCTGACGTTCTCGCACAGTCGCCGGGGCCAACGACGCCTCACTACGGGTCCAACAGTGACGAAAGGCCCTCCACCACCGCAAAGAACCTGCGATACCGTCTGACCGAGTGCTTCGACGGCGTTGTCGCGTACCGCGCCGGCGCAGCGACGAACGAGTGAGCTGGTGGTGGCATGTTTCAGGTACGTATCCATGGTCGTGGCGGCCAGGGGGTGGTCACCGCCGCGGAGTTGCTCTCCGTCGCCGCCTTCAACGAGGGTCGCCACGCACAGGCCTTCCCGAGTTTCGGCTCCGAGCGGACCGGTGCGCCCGTCGTCTCCTACTGCCGCCTGGACGACCGCGAGATTCGAACGCGCGAACCCATCATGGCCCCTGACGCCGTCATCGTCCAAGACGTCACCTTGATCCACCAGGTCGACCTCTTCGGCGGACTCGTCGAGGACGGCTACGTGCTGATAAATACGTCACGGACCTTCGAGGAGCTTGGACTGGATGACCTCGGTGACCGGTTCCGCGCCGAGCACCTGATGACATGCCCCGCCACGGAGCTGGCTATCGAGCACGTCGGGCGCGCCGTGCCCAACGCCGCCTTGCTCGGGGCGTTCGCGGCACTGACCGGCCAGGTCCCCCTCCCGGCGATCGGTGTCGCGATCCGCGAACGGTTCCACGGGCCGGTCGGCGAGCGCAACGTCGCCGCCGCGAGTGCCGCCTTCGACCACGTGACACGAGAAATGGAGGCGGCCGCCCGTGCTTCGTCAACTTGAAGGGTCGAAGGCCATCGCCGAGACGGTCGCGCTGTGTCGGCCCGAGGTCGTCTGCGCCTACCCGATCTCGCCCCAGACCCACATCATCGAGGCCATCGGCGTCAAGGTGAAAGAGGGCTCGCTCGCGCCCTGTGAGTACATCAACGTCGAATCGGAGTTCGCCGCGATGTCGGTGTCGATTGGCGCGTCGGCCGCGGGGGCGCGGGCCTACACGGCGACCGCCAGCCAAGGTCTGTTGTTCATGATCGAGGCGGTCTACAACGCGGCCGGCCTGGGACTGCCCATCGTGATGACACTCGCCAACCGGGCGATCGGGGCACCGATCAACATCTGGAACGATCACAGTGACGCCATGGCCGTACGCGACTCGGGCTGGATCCAGCTCTTCGCCGAGACGAATCAGGAGGCGGCTGACCTGCACGTCCAGGCGTTCCGTCTGGCCGAAGAGCTCTCGGTACCCGTCATGGTCTGCATGGACGGGTTCATCTTGACCCACGCGGTCGAAGGGGTCGACCTCATGGATCAGGCCACCGTCGACCGCTTCTTACCGGCCTACGAGCCGCGCCAGGTGCTCGACCCCGAGGACCCGGTCTCCATCGGCGCCATGGTGGGCCCCGAAGCCTTCGAGGAGGTGCGCTACCTCGCCCACCTGCGCCAACTCGACGCACTCGACTACATCCCAGTGATCGCCGAGGAGTTCACGGCACTGACCGGGCGGCCGAGCGGTGGACTCATCCACCCGTACCGCACCGAAGACGCCGACACGATCGTGGTGGCCCTGGGATCGGTGCTGGGCACGATCAAGGACGCCGTCGACCACCTGCGAGACAATGGCGAACGCGTTGGCGTGCTCGGCATCACGTCGTTCCGGCCGTTCCCGATCGAGGCGGTGCGCAGCGCACTCGCGAACGCCTCGCGCGTCATCGTCGTCGAGAAGGCCTTCAGCCTCGGCATGGGTGGGGTCCTCGCAACCGACGTCTCGATGGCCACGCTCGGCTCGTCGGCGGTGCTCAACACCGTCATCGCGGGACTCGGCGGTCGGCCGATCGCCCAACACTCGATCGAGGCGATGATCGCTCGGGCGATCCGCGGTGAGCTCGAGTCGCTCACCTTCCTCGACCTCGACGAGGGCATCATCGAGCGCGAACGCGCGCGCATGGCTCGCACCCGTCGATCCGGGCCGTTCGCCGAGAACGTGCTGCGTGACCTCCGCCAGAACCGAGAGGACCGATCGTGAGCGAACAGCGCGTCCACTTCTACCAGGTCGGCAGCTTCGCCGTCGGGAACCGACTGCTCAGTGCCGACGACCGCACCGTCCAGTCGAGCCCGCACCGGACAAACTCGATCGACTCCGGACACCGCGCGTGCCAGGGGTGCGGCGAGGCGCTCGGTGCGCGCTACGCGCTCGACGCGGCGATGCGTGCAACCAACGGTCAGCTGCTCGCTGTCAACGCGACGGGGTGCCTCGAGGTCTTCTCCACCCCGTACCCCGAGACGTCCTGGCGCATCCCGTGGTTGCACTCGCTCTTCGGCAACGCACCCGCCGTCGCGACGGGGGTCGCCGCAGCGATGCGCGTGAAGGGGCGCAGCGACGTGCGCGTCGTCGGTCAGGCCGGTGACGGTGGGACCGTCGACATCGGTTTTGGGACGCTGTCGGGCATGTTCGAGCGTAACGATGACGTGCTCTTCATCTGCTACGACAACGAGGGCTACATGAACACCGGCGTCCAGCGCTCAGCCGCAACACCGCCGGCCGCGCGCACCGCGACCACCGACGTCGTAGGTGCCGAACCCGGTAACAGCTTCGGCCAGGGCAAGGACCTACCGCGCATCGCGATGGCCCACGACATCCCCTACGTCGCGACTGCGACGGTCGCCGACCTGCACGATCTCGAGCGCAAGGTCGAGCGGGCCATGAGCTTCCGCGGGGCCCGATACCTGCACGTCTTTGTGCCCTGCCCACTCGGGTGGGGCTCGGCGACTAACGAGACCATCCATCTCGCGCGACTCGCCAAGGAGACAGGCCTGTTCCCTGTCTTTGAGGCCGAGCACGGTGTCGTCACCAATGTCTCGCGCATCCGCCGACTCGCGCCGGTCGAGGAGTACCTCAAACTCCAGCGTCGCTACGCCCACCTGTTCGGAGCCAAGGGTCGCCCCGACATCGTCGCGCGTCTCCAGGCCATCGCCGACGCCAACATCGCGCGCTACGGCTTGGCGCCCGAGCGCGACGAACTCGACAACCGAGAGGACGCCTAATGGAACGGCCCTTCGCGATCACCCTCGACGTCGGCACCAGCCGCGCGAACCACACCGGCTCCTGGCGCGTCGAACGACCCGTCTACGTCGATCGGCTCCCCCCGTGCAACGACGCCTGCCCCGCCGGTGAGAACATTCAGGGCTGGCTCTACGAGGCGGAGTCGGGCGGCTACGAGGCCGCGTGGCGAAAGCTCGTTGAGAACAACCCCCTGCCGGCCATCATGGGCCGCGTCTGCTTCCACCCCTGTGAGAGTGCCTGCAACCGGGTCCAGGTCGATGAGGCGGTCGGCATCAACGCCGTCGAGCGGTTCCTCGGCGACACGGCCATCGAGCACGGCTGGTCACTGCCCCCGGCGGGTCCCGACACCGGCAAACGCGTGCTCGTCGTCGGAGCCGGACCGGCCGGACTGGGCGCCGCCTACCACCTGCGACTGCTCGGACACCAGGTACGACTCGTCGACTCCTCGCCCAAACTCGGTGGGATGCTCCGCTACGGCATCCCCGCCTACCGGCTTCCCCGCGCGATTCTCGACGCCGAGATTGCGCGCATCACTGACATGGGCGTCGAGGTCATCGTCAATCACACGGTCCACGACATCGACGTCGAGCGCCACGAAGGTGGATTCGACGCCGTGTTCCTCGCCGTCGGTGCCCAGCTCGGCAAGCGCGTGAACATCCCGGCCGGTGACTCCTCCAAGGTGATCGACGCCGTGTCCTTCCTCCACCAGGTCGCCGACGAGGATCCGCCCATGCTCGGACGACGGGTCGTCGTCTACGGCGGTGGCGACACCGCACTCGACGCCGCGCGTACCGCTCGGCGTCTCGGCGCGACCGACGCCGTGATCGTCTACCGACGCAATCGCGACAAGATGCCCGCCCACGCCGAAGAGGTGGAGCAGGCGCTCGGCGAGGGGGTCACCGTACGCTGGCTCTCGACGGTCGAGCGCTTCGAACACGAACGGCTCGTCTTGGAGAAGATGCGCCTCAACGCCGACGGCTTCCCCGAGCCCACCGGCGAGTACGAGGAACTCGACGCGGACTCCCTGGTGCTCGCCCTCGGACAGGACACTGACCTGTCATTGCTCGAGGGCAACGACAACGTCGAGGTGCGAGACGGTGTCGTCCAAGTGGCAACCACCATGATGACCAACGAGGGTGGCGTCTTCGCCGGTGGCGACGCCGCTCCCTCGGACCGGACCGCGACGGTCGCCGTCGGACACGGCAAGCGTGCGGCGCGCGGTATCGACGCGTACCTGCGCAACGTCGACTTCGTCAGTGGCGACCGCCACGACCTCGCCACGGCCGACCACCTCAACACGTGGTACTACGCCGACGCGCCCCGAACCGAACGGCCCGAACTCGAACGCATCCGCCGCCAGACCAACTTCGAAGAGGTCATCGGTGGGCTCACCGAGGAGAACGCACTCTTCGAGGCGCGTCGCTGCCTCTCGTGCGGCAACTGCTTCGAGTGCGACAACTGCTTCGGCGTCTGTCCCGACAACGCGGTGATCAAGTTGGGCGGCGAGGTGAAATACGAGTTCAACTACGACTTCTGCAAGGGCTGTGGGATCTGTGTACGCGAGTGCCCGTGCGGGGCGATCGAGATGATCCCGGAACTGATCTAGGTGGCTCGTCGCTCTCACGGAACTCACAGACAACTCTCGCCCAACTCACCAGTTGTTGTAGTAGCCATTACTTGTGTGACTCTTCCCAACTATCGCGACATACCTGGTCGATAGTGGGACCCCCATGACGAGGGTCGTGCGAGACAAGGGCGCGGTGGCACGCGCGGCGCTCGACACGGAGTTCGACCCGCGCGTCATCGTGGCGATCGTCCACGGACGTGACGGTTCGCCCGAGGACT
Source organism: Actinomycetes bacterium (assembly GCA_021793515.1). GTDB lineage: Bacteria > Actinomycetota > Acidimicrobiia > Acidimicrobiales > RAAP-2 > RAAP-2. The sequence continues at coordinate 32,781 of JAJYSP010000024.1, forward strand.
TCGAGTTCGCGGCGGTGAACGCTGCGGCCGCGTACGACCTGGGCTTTGACGCGGACGACCTCATTGGCCGGCGGTACCGTGACGTGGACCCCCACGCGACCGAGCACGCCCTCTGGGGTCACTTGGTCGCCGTCGCCGAGACCGGTGACGCCCTCGAACTCCGAGCCCACCCGCACCGGGACTCGCTCCGTAACGAGTCCGTGGTGCTGGATCTGCGGGTGGGGCGCGTCGGCAGTGTGCTCTCGGTCTCCTGGCGCGACGTCACCGAGCAGACCCACCTGCTGGAGCGCTACCGACTCCTGGCGGAGAACGCCTCGGAGGCCGTATTCCAGACCGACGTCGACACGAAGATCTTGTGGGCGTCACCATCGAGTCACGCGGTGCTCGGTTGGACCCCCGACGAGCTGCAGGGTGTCAACGCGATCGACCTGCTGCACCCCGACGATGCCCGCAACATGCCCCAGTGGTTGAGTCACCTCGAGCGACTTCACGTGACAAGCTTCGAGGCCCGCCTACGACGGCAGTCGGGAACGTACTCCTACTTCGCCATCACGGTGCGCGAGGTGACGACCGATGATGGCACGATCGAACTGATCGGCAGCATGCACAACATCGACGCCGAAGTCGCCCAGCGCCAATCCGCGCAACTACTCAGTGAGCGCTACCAGCTCATCGCCGAGAACTCACTCGACGTCGTCGTGGTGGGCGACCCCGACGGCAGGATCGTGTGGATCTTTGACACGGTGTACCAGCTCCTCGGTTGGCGCCCCGATGAGATGATCGGGCACTACACCGATGAGTTCCTCCACCCCGACGATCTCGTGCGCGCAAAGACGAACCGCGTGGCGATGCTCGACGGCGCTCGCATCACCACCGAGATTCGGCTGCGTCGAGCTGACGGGACCTACCGATGGCTCTCCGTCTCGGGCCGCGACGTCCCTGACCGGACGGGCACGGCAGTGACGCGGATCGTCTCGTGGCGTGACGCCGAGGCACAGGTCGCCCAGCGTGCGGCGATGGCCACGTCAGAGGCGCAGTATCGGCTCCTCGCCGAGAACGCGTCAGACGTCATCTGGCGAACGGACGTGAGCGGACGGATCGAGTGGGTCTCACCGTCAGTCACCCAGACCCTGGGCTGGTCGCCCGAGTCACTTATCGGACGCGCCGTGTCTGACCTCCTGTGTGACGACGACACCGCCGTCGCCCGTAACGAGGCGCGCAGGGCTGCGGCCAAGGGGTCGGCGGTGCCCCCATTCGAGTGTCAGTATCGAATGTCGTCGGGTGCACGGCGCTGGATGCGCACCGAGCTGCGCGGCATCTTTGACGAGACGGGCGAGTTCCGCGGTGTGGTCGCCAGTCTGCACGACATCGAGGCGCTCGTGCAGCGCCGCCGTGCGTTTAATGCGCTCGCCATCGGTAACGCAATCCTTGTGCGCGCGGTGAACGACCACGACCTCTTGAATCAGCTCTGCCAGAATCTGGTGGACGAGGGCGGCTACCTGCTCGCCTGGTACGGCCGCCAAGTGCACGACAGCGCCCAGACTATCGACGTCGTCGCCTCGTCGCGCGAACACCGGGACTATCTCGACTCGATCGCACTGTCCTGGGGCGACAACGAGTTCGGCCAAGGTCCCGCCGGTCGCTCGCTGCGAATCGGTGAGACCTTCTTCGTGAACGACCTGACCGCCTCGACCAATTACCTGCCGTGGTCCAACGAGGCAACGGAGCGCGGATTCCGCTCCTCCATCGGCATCCCCGTCTTCGTGGACGGCTTCCTCGACGGCTCCTTCAGCGTCTACGCGGCCGAGGTCAACGCCTTTGACGTCGCGACGATCACCACGCTCGAAGAACTCGCCCTGCAAGTCGGGATCGGCCTGCAGCGGTTGCGCGAGCAAGAGCGACTCGCGCGGGCACTCCACGAGAGCAACCTGCTCAACACCGCGATCGGTCAGGCAGCCGAAGCCGTGATCGTCACCGACGCAACGGGTCGTATCCTCTACGCCAACCCCGCGACCACCGCGACCAGCGGGTACGCCGCCGCAGAGTTAATTGGTGCGAACCCGTCGATATTCGCGAGCGACCTCCACGGACCGGACTTCTACCGAGAACTCTGGGACAGCCTCAATCGAGGTCAGTCGTGGCACGGCGTGATCACCAACCGCCGCAAGAACGGCGAACTCTACGACGAGGAGACGACGATCTCCCCGGTCTTCGGCGACGCCAACGAGGTGATGGCCTACGTGGCGGTGAAGCGAGACCTGAGCGTCGAACGTCAGCTTGAGGCCCACGTCGACCGAGGCAACCGCGACGCCCAGGACCTGGCGAACCTGATGCGCGAGGTGCGGCCGTCGGACTCGCTCGAGTCGACGGCGGCGGCCTTCTGTCAAGCGCTGCTGCGTCTCAACTTCATCGACGCGGCGGCGCTCTTCGTCCGGCGAAGCGACGAGGTTTTCGTCGTTGGCGGGTCCGCAGGCGTGTCACTGGCCGAGCTCGAGCCCGGACGAACTATCGAGGTCCTCGATCCGACGATGTTCCTCGCCCGCAGCGTCGAGGGCGCGTGGTGGGTCGACCTCGCCGAGCCGGGCGGCTTCGTGAACGAGCCCCTCGTACACGCCATCCGAGCCGCCGGGATCGAGTCGGTGACGATCGCACCGGTGCGTTGGGATGGCGAAATCGTCGGTCTGCTCGCGACCGGTTCGCGCGATCGCGCGAGTGTGCCCTTTACGCCCTCGCGTCTCCCACTCTACGAGGAATTGGGCTCGTTCGCGGGCGGGCTCGTCGGCTCTCAGGCCGAGACGGCGCGCTACCTCGATGCGACCAAGGCGACGATCCGGCTCATCATCGAGAAGAAGCTCTTCCACCCCGTCTTCCAACCCGTCGTTGCGCTCGATGACGGTTCGGTCGTCGGCTACGAAGCCCTCACTCGTTTCGAGGACGGTCAGAGACCCGACGAGCACTTCGCCATCGCCACGTCGGTTGACATGGGCGTCGAACTCGAGGTCGCGTGCGCGAGAGCCGCTGTCCACGACGCGACGCGACTGCCCACCGGTTCGTGGCTCAGCCTCAACTTCTCGCCCACGGTCGCCGCCGGCGAGCAGGTCCACGGGATCATCGTCGGCGCCGATCGTGCCGTCGCCATCGAGATCACCGAGCACGCGCGGATCGACAACTTTGGCGAGATCCGCCACGCCGTCGCCTCGGTGACGGGTTGTCAGCTCTTCGTCGACGACGCGGGCGCGGGCTACGCGGGGTTGCACCACATCCTCGAACTGCACCCCGACGTCGTCAAGCTCGACATCTCGCTCGTCCGTGACATCGACCACGACCCGGCGCGCCAGGCGCTGGTGTCGGGGATGCGTCACTTCGCGAACCTCACCGGGACCCGTCTGCTCGGCGAGGGGATCGAGACCGGCGCCGAAGCCGAAACGCTGCGCTCACTCGGCGTGGACCTCGGGCAGGGCTACTACTTCGGCCGTCCGGTGCGCGTCGAAGAACTCGCGTAGCGCCGCGCGAGCACCTCGACGCTCGGCACGAGGAAGAGTCCGTCGGGTTCGTTCGCCCATCGACGGAAGGCGTCTGCGAACCGGGCCAGTTGCGCCCTCGACGCGACGCCCGTTTCGAGGGCCTGGGTCGCGAAGTCACTCGCGGTCACCCTATCGGCCCACAGCCCACCCCACCAGGCACGCTCGTCGGCCGTCGCGTAGGTCCAGTTGGACGAGGTGACATCGAGGTCGATGAAACCAGCGCGGCGCACCCAGTGCGCCAGGTGACGGCCGCCGTCGGCCTCGGCCCGGTTCATTCGGGTCAGCCGGTGGTAGACGTCGAGCCACTCGTCGAGCGCGGGGTCGGCCGGGAACCAGGTGAAGGCCCCGTAGTCCGCGTCGCGCACCGCCAGCAGCCCGCCGTCTCGCACCACGCGGCGCATCTCGCGTAGCGCGGCGACCGGGTCGGTGAGGTGTTGGAGGACCTGGTGGGCGAAGACCACGTCGAATGACTCGTCGTCGAACTCGAGTCCGTAGACGTCGGCGGTGACGAAGCGCAGGTTGGGGTGTGCCGCCGTGGGGTACGAGGTGGCCGCGACCTCGATCACCGCGGGCTCACGGTCGATCCCGACGACCAGACCGGGCTCGACGCGCCGCGCGAGATCGACGGTGATCGTGCCCGGCCCGCAGCCCACGTCGAGCAGCGAGGTCCCCGGCGTGAGGTGGGCGAGCACGAAGCCCGCCGAGTTCTCGGCCGTGCGCCACCGGTGGCTGCGCAGTACCGACTCGTGGTGCCCGTGGGTGTAGCGGTCGGTCATGACGCGGGGCCCGACGCGCGCGCGAGGTAGAGGTCAGTTCGGTAGGCGAAGTCGATCGGCTCGCCGAGGGGCTCGATCACGCGGCGCACGTCCGCTAACAGCGTGCGCTGGTCGTCCTCGCCCATGATCGAGATGTAGCTCGTGGTGAGCACTCGGCGGTAGACCTGGTCGCGCGTGAGGAACTGGCGGTGGTCGAACTGGTGGCGCTCGACGTCCTCGAAAGGACCTTCGCCCACGACCCGGGCGACGTCGTCGTTGCTCGAGTAGGGCCGGTGCACGTCCCAGCGCATGGCAACGGTGAGCGCCGCCATCCAGTCGATGGACTCGTCTCGCTCGTTCCAGATGAGTGCTAGTCCGCCACCCGGCACGAGCACCCGATGGATCTCGGCGAGCGCACGGGGCGCATCGAACCAGTGGAACGCCTGGGCGACCACGACGGCGTCCACGGAAGCGTCCTCGAGGGGGATCGCGTCGTCGCGGCCATCGAGCACGGTAACCCCGGCGGTCGTGGCGAGCAACGTCTCGCGCATCGACGGTGACGGCTCGACGGCGACGACCTCGCCCACGTGGGATTGGAGCTGTCGGGTGAAGATCCCCGTTCCCGCGCCGAGATCCAGTACCCGCGAGTACCGGTCCAGCCCGAAGGTCGCCACGATCGTCGCGATCGACGCCTCGGGGTAGTCCGGGCGCACCTCGTCGTAGAGCGAGCCGTTGGCAAAGCCGCGCTCAGCCAGGTACCTCGTTCGATCGGTTTCCATTGTCCCCCCTCACGTGCCGATCGTGAAGTCGAACACCGATCGGTCAAAGGCGTTGAAGGACTCGTAGTCGAGCAGGTCGTAGAGCTCGGCGCGCGTCTGCATCTCGCCGAGCATCGCCGAGAGCGTGCCCTCGCGATCGAGCAAGTCGAGCGCGCGGTCGGCCGCACCCATCGCGAGACGAAGCAGCGAGACGGGAAAGATGACCATGTCCACCCCGAGTTCAGCGAGTTGGGCGACGCTGAGCGAGGGCCCCTTGCCGAACTCGGTCATGTTGGCGAGGATCGGCACCGAGACCGCGGCGCGCATCGCTTCGAACTCGCGCTCGTCGAGCAACGCCTCGGGGAAGACGGCGTCGGCCCCGGCATCGACGTACGCGCGGGCCCGCTCGATCGCGCTGTCCAACCCCTCGACCGCCCGGGCGTCGGTGCGCGCGATGATAAGCAGTTCCGGGTCACGGCGGGCCGAGGCCGCGGCGTTGATTCGCCGAAGCGCCATGTCGAGTTCGACGACCTGCTTGCCGTCGAGGTGACCACATCGCTTGGGGTTGACTTGGTCCTCGAGATGCAGACCCGCGACACCGGCGTCTTCGAGTAGTTGCACGGTGCGCGCGACGTTCATCGGCTCGCCGAACCCGGTGTCGGCGTCGACGATGGTGGCGATCCCGGTCACCCGCGCCACCTGAGCGCTGCGTGCCGCAACTTCGGAGAGCGTCGTGAGCCCGATGTCGGGCAACCCGAGGTCGGCCGCGAGGACCGCGCCCGAGAGGTAGACGCCCTCGAAGCCGTGGCGCTCGATGAGCATCGCCGAGAGCGGGTTAAAGGCGCCGGGCAGCGCAAGGATCGGGCCCGCGGTCAGGCGGGACCGTAGCCGAGCGCGCTTGGCCGATGCGCTGGGGGCCGCGTGCAGCATCAGAAGATCCCCTTGGTCGTCACGCCCGCCGCGAGCACGCCGCGAGCACTCACCGTGAGACTACCGAGTTCGTCGGGACCTAACGTCCCGAGTCGTTCGGCCACGGCGAGGAAACGCTCGCGTTCGGTGTCGTCGAGCACGCCGGCGGCGAGCGTGCGGAACTTCGTCTCGTAGTTGGCTCGCGCGAACGGACGCGCCCCGAGTGGGTGGGCGTCGGGTACCGCGATCTCGTCGACGACCGTGGTGCCGTCGATGAGGCGCACCTCGATGCGCCCACCGTAGGCTCGCTCGCTCGGGTCGCTCGCGTGGTAGCGACGGGTCCACTCGGGATCCTCGACGGTGCGGATCTTCCGCCAGAGCGCGACTGTGTCGGCGCGGGTCGCCCGGTCCCGCTGGTAGGAGCGCTCGTGGTGCCACTCGCCGTCTTGGAGGGCGACCGCAAGGATGTAGGCGACGGAGTGGTCGAGGGTCTCGCGCGACGCGTTCGGGTCGTACTTCTGGGGGTCACCGGAACCAGAGCCGATCACGTGGTGGGTGTGGTGCGAGGTGGACAGGACGATCGACTCGATCGCTGCGCCATCACGCCACGATGGATACCGGTCGTGGAGCCGGCGAGCGAGGTCGATCCAGGCCTGGGCCTGGTACTCGGCCGAGTGCTCCTTGGTGAAAGAGTCGAGGATGGCCCGCTTGGCTTCGCCGGGCCCCGGCAGGGACACCACGTAGCGTGCGTCGGGGCCGTCGAGCAGTCGTGCGATCACCCCGTCCTCGCCTTCGTAGATCGGCGTCGGCGAGGTCTGGCCGCGCATCGCGCGGTCGACCGCCTCGATCGCGACCTTGCCGGCGAAGGCCGGCGCGTAGGCCTTCCAGGTCGAGATCTCGCCCTTGCGCGACTGACGCGTCGCGGTCGTCGTGTGCAGCGCCTGGCCGATCGCGTGCGCGGTGATCGCCGGCTCGAGTCTGAGCAGCGTGCCCAGGCCCGCGGCGACCGCCGGGCCCAGGTGGGCGACGTGGTCGATCTGGTGCTGGTGCAGGCTGATGGCGCGGCTTAGGTCGATCTGGACCTCGTAGGCGGTCGCGATTGCGCGTGCGACGTCGCCGCCACCGATCGCGCGTTCGCTGGCCATGTGCTGAGCGACGGCCACGATGGGCGCGATCGCGTCACCGGGGTGGGCGTACTCGGCCCCGAGGAAGGTGTCGTGGAAGTCGAGTTCGCGCACCGCCACGGCGTTGGCCCACGCTACCCATTCGGGTGAGAACCGTTCACTCGGCGCGAGGCCGAAGACGGTCGCTCCCGGCCCGTAGGGGTGGCGCATGGCCTGGTCGCGCGCGGCTACGACCGCACCGCGGCCGAGCGAGGCAACCGCGACGGCCGCGTCATCGATGACACGGTTGACCACCATGTCGAGCACGTCGTCGTCGATCGGCGTCGGATCGGCTGCGAGCTCGGCGAGTCGCCACGCCAGTTGGTGTGACGTTGCGAGTGCCTCGTCGCTTCGGTACGAACGAACGACGTAGTCGATCACGGGAGCCTCCGAGAGATGGCCGAACTCGCGCGCTTGAGCTCGATGACGAGTGAGTCGATGTCCACGGGGATGTCCTCGATCATCGAGGAGAGCTGGATCGCCGCGACTGTTCGCTGTTCGCGATCGTGCACCGGTACCGCGACCGACAGCGCACCCGCCTCGCGTTGGCCCTGACCGAAGGCGTAGCCGCGATCGCGAATGAGCTTCAGCCCCTCGACGAACTCGCTACGCGCGAGCTCGACGCCGCTCGCGAGTGGGATCGTGGTCACGCCCTCGAGGAGCTGGTCGAGGTCGTCGTCGTCCAGCGCTGCGGCAAGTACACGTGCGCCGCCCACCACGAGCGGCATCTGCTCGCCGATCGGCAATTGGAAACGCAGGGGCGGCGTGCTCGACACGCGAAGCAGCAACACGGCGCTGAACTCGTAGCGCACCGTGAGCGACGACGTCAGCCCCGTCGACGCGGTCAACTCGATGAGGACCGGTTCGGCGGCCGAGACGAGACCGTTGGTCATGAGATACGCGTTGCCGTTGAGCAGCGAGGCGACCCCGAGTCGGTAGTCGAGTCCCTCACGTTCGGCGTAGCCGTACTTGATCAGCAGGTTCATGATGCGCTGGGTCGTCGCCAAGTGCAGTTGCGCGGCGGTCGCGATCTCGGTCAGACGCATCGGGCCACGGTGCTCGCGTAGCACCCGCAAGATAACGAAGGGGCGGTCGAGCGACCGGACCGAGCTGAGCTGGCCGTCGTCACCGTCGCCGTCGACCGACCCACGGGCCACCGAATTCGTCATTGGCGCTCCCGCGTCGCCATCTACTCGACCCTCGGCTCTCGATTTGGCCACCGCTACGGCTCCCGCCACTCACCCGGTCCCGATCCGCGCTCGAGTGCCGCATCGATGGCCTCGCGCACCGGTGAGGTGATGGCGGACTTCCACGGAGCGCGGGCGTCAGTGTAGACCGGCGGACCAAGGCGGAAATGCTGCGCCTCGGTCTCGGTCTCGATGAATGGCAGATCCATCGGGAAGAGGCGGCCCGGTCGCGGTCGCGGCCCGGCCTTGGCGACGTGACCCCAGAGCGAATGGCCGACGACCTCCTCGGCGAGCGCCGCCGCCTCGATCAACCGGTCGAGATCGACGCCGGTGTCCACGCCCAATTCCTCGAGCAGGTCCACTAGGTCCTCGGTCGCGATCATGCGCGTCATTCGGCCGTGACCGCCATAGGGGCAGCCGCCCATCCCCCCGATCGAACTGTCGAGCACCAGCGTGCACTCGGGCCCGAGGGTTCGCAGCGCCACGTATGCCGAGAGCAGCGCCATGCCGCGCGCGTCATGGAGGTGGAGGTGGAACCGGGTGATCGCGGGCCAGCGGTCGCGGATGGCACGCAGTTGGGACTCGACGTGGTGGGGCAGGTTCCAGCCCATGGGGTCGCCGATCCACACCCGGTCGACCTCGACGCCCGCCGCGGTCCAGAGCTCGTGCTGGCGCGCGAGCATCGCCATGCGCGTCGCCTCGTCGAAGGGACCCAGCCAGTTGGACCCCCACGCCGCGTTGATACCGATCCCCGCGTGCCGGTCACCACGCTCGAGCGCGCGTGCGATGACCTTCGGCCACTCCTCAATCTCCGCCTGCTGGGAACGATTGGTGTTGCGGCGCACGAAGACGTCACAGAGGTGCACGAGGGTGCGCGGGACCTCGTCGGGGTCGCTGAGGCGAGCGGCGTAGTGGGCCATCCGCTCTCGCCCCCGCTCGTTGAGCGCGAGGGCGGTGTAGGTCACCCCCGCCACCGGCGTGAATCGGGCGACGAGTTCGTCGATGTCGGCCATCTGAGGCGTCCAGGCGGGACTCACGAAGGAACCGACGACGATCGTGCGCAGTCCCGTGCGCGAGAGCGCGTCCAGGAGTCGGAGCTTCTGGTCCACGGCGATGTCCGCGCGCTCGATCTGCATCCCCTCGCGCATGCCCTCTTCGACAATCTCCACGCGGGGCAGTCCGCTAACGGGTCCCCACGGCGCACCGGTTTTGAACTCAGATCGCACGTTCGTCACGAAGCCTCTCGATCTCGTCGGCGGAGAACCCGATCTCGTAGAGTACGGCCTCGGTGTCGTGCCCGAGGGTTGGTGGCCCCGAGCGCGGGACGAGGCTCACACCGTCGACGTGGACACCACTACCGACGACCGACACCGTCGCGCGATCCGCGAGACCGAGTTCGACCTCGTGGATGAGCTCGCGCGTTCGAATCTGTTCCTGGTCGAGTGCGTCGGCGAGACTCAAGACCAGCCCAGCCGGGACGCTCACCGTCGCGAGTTCGGCCTCCCACTCGGTCGAACCCTTCGCGGCGAGGGCCGATTCAAGTTCGGCCGTCAGCGCCGCGCGGTTACGTTTGCGATCCATACGGGTAGCGAACCGCGGATCGTCGACCAGGTCGAGACGACCCACGACCCGGCACACGGACTCGAACTGGACCTGGGTATTCGCCGCGATATTGAGCAGGCCGTCACCGGTGCGGAACGTTCCCGACGGGGACGACGCCGCGTTGTGGTTGCCGTGGCGACGAGCGTCCTTGCCCGTGATCAGTTGCTCGGACACCGCCCAGCCCATCGCGGTCACGGCCGTCTCGAGCATCGAGACGTCAAGGAAGGTGCCGACGCCGTCACGGCCCCGGCGAACGAGTGCGGCCGAGATCGCCATCGCGGCGGCGTAGCCGCCGAGCGTGTCACAGATCGGGAAACCCACCCGCAATGGTCCACCGTCGGGCTCACCGGTGATCGCGGCCATGCCAGCGAGTCCCTGAATGATCTGGTCGTAGGCGGCGCGGTCGGCCAGTGGTCCCGTCTGACCGAACCCGGACACCGCGCAGTAGATGAGGGCGGGGTTGCGCTCGTGGAGCACCGTCCAGGAGAAACCGAGTCGGTCGAGCACGCCGGGACGCATATTCTCAACCAAGACGTCAGCGTGGTCAACGAGTCGGGCGAAGACCTCCCGGCCGCCCGCGCTCTTTAAGTCGATGGTTACCGATCGCTTGCCGCTGTTCTGGGCGACGAAGGCCGCCCCCATCGAGTGGGACTTCAGGTACTCGTCGTCGCCCATGTCTCGCGCGAGGTCCCCGGCCCCGGGGATCTCGACCTTGACGACGTCGGCGCCGAGCAGACCCAACTGATACGCCGCGAACGGCCCGGCGAGCACCGTCGTCACGTCGAGGACGCGCACGCCTTCGAGCAACCCAACCATGGATCAATCCTTACCGGCGCCGAACGGCGCCTCGTGCTTAATCCCGTTCCAATATCGACTCTCGCGAAATCGAACGGGGGGGTTCGTTCGCCGTGGCGGTTTCCCGCCACGGCGAACGAACGACTACCGCAGCCTGACTACCCCTCCTTGGCTACGACCTTCGCGAGATCCTGAGGTGTGATGTACGTGCGAACCACGTTGTTGAGGTTCGAGTCGAATCCGACCATCTGGAAACCACTGAAGACGTTGTGGTACTTGTTGAAGTCGTCGTTGCCGCCGGCTCCCTGGTAGTTGATCTTCTTGTGGTGCTTGATCAGCGCCACACACGAGGCGTATGTGAAGCACTGGACCCCCGGCGGGTCAGAGACCTTCATCACGTCGTTGACCCAGACCTTCGGGTTCGTCGAGTTCGCCATCGTCATCGCGAGTGAGGCGATGATGATCGAGTCGTAGAAGTTGAAGGACGTGGGCAGGATCGACGTGGTGCGCCACACGCTCTGGTAGTCCGCGAGGAAGTGGTTGTACGCGCTGTCAGCCGTCGTCGGGGTCGCCGGCAAGGCCGCGGTCAAGTTCGTCGACGCCGCTGACCCGAAGGACTTGGCGTAGACACCCTGGGGTGCGGACTGCAGGTCGTCACCGACCCATTGGGCGGCCGTCGTGTAGCTCAGCTGCTGGGCGTCTGACATCAGGGTCGCGTAGGTCTGGGAGTCCATCGAGTCGAAGATCACCTTGGGGTTGCCCGCGAAGGCCTGCGTCAGCTCAGAGCTGTACGAGGACTGACCAGGGGTCAGGGTGATGTTCTGCTGGATGGTCCCACCGAGCGCCTTGAATGCCTTCATGAGCGGTGGCACGAAGCCCTGTGAGTTCGCCGAGTTGTCGAACATCAACGACGCCGTCTTCCATCCGTGACTGATGGCGTAGTACGCCATCGCGATCGCCTCGGTCGAGTCCGACGCAGTCGTGCGGAACACGTACTGGTAGTGCATCGTGTCGAGGTTGCTCAACCCGCCGACCATGAAGTCCACCACGTTGTTCGGCTTGAACTGGTTGATCACGGCCTCGATCGTCGGTGAGAACGGGCCCACGACGAACGTCGGGTGGTGTGTCATGAGGTTACGGAAGGCCGGCAGGGTGTCCACCGAGTCCGCCGCGTCGTCAACAAAGGAGCTCGTCAACTGGTGACCGAGGACCCCACCGTTGTGGTTCACCTCGTAGAGGCCAACCTTCACACCGTGCACGCCCCACGCCGAGAGCAGGGACTTGGACCCGGTGAAGGGCAGAATCCCACCGACGACCAGTGGTGGCAACTTCTTCGTGCCCGCGCTCGCGGGCACGCTCATGAGTCCGGCGCCAACCATCGACGCCATGGTCGCGAGCACGAGGCCAACTTTGACGCTGCCCCGCCCTCGCGAGTACCGCCTACTTACTTTCATTGGAATTCTCCCCCTTGTTGTTTCTGTCTCGTGGCAGCGGGCATTTCCCGCTTCTACGACCTGTTCGCCTCGGCCCGGCCGAGGAAGATTGCTGCGAGGTCCAACGCCACGATCTCGGACGCGAGTCCGTGCACGTGGTTGGAGCCGGCGACGAAGATGTGGACGAAGTGGGCGTGCTTTAGGGCGCGCTCGACGTTCTGCTCGACGACGAGGACACCGGTGCCCGACGCCGCGATGCGCTCGATCTGGTTCCACACGACGTCGGTGTAGGCGGGCGACAACCCGGCGGTCGGCTCGTCGAGCACGATGACCGATGGCTCGACCATCAGGGACCGCGCGATCGCGAGCAGGTTCTGCTGACCACCCGACAGGAACCCGGCCTTCTTCTCGCGGGCTTTGTTGAGGTCCGTGAAGATCGAGAGGATCTCCTCCATGCGCGCGTCGGTGTTGCCCTTGGCGGCGAACCCGCCGACTTCGAGGTTCTCGCGCACCGTCAGGTTCTTGAACACGTTGTCGTTCTGGGGCACGTAGACGAGTCCGTGACGCGGGATCTGGTGTCCCGGCATCCGGGTGATGTCCAGGTCGCCGACCATGATTCGTCCCGTGCTCGCGCGCAGGATCCCGACGACGGTCTTAGCGAACGTGGACTTCCCGGCGCCGTTGGGTCCGATGATCGTGGTCACCGTCCCCTGCTCGACCGACAACGAGATGTCGGTGATGATGGGCGTGCGGCCGTATCCGGCCGTCACGTTCTCAGCGAGTAGTGCTGGCATTGATTACCTCACCTAAGTACGCGTGGACAACTTCTTCATTGGCGCGCAGGTCGCTGAGGCGGCCCGTCGCGAGGGTTCGGCCTTCGGCCAGGACGATGACGTGGTCACAGATCTTCTCGACCACGTTCAGGTTGTGCTCGACCATGAGGATGGTCATGCCGCTCGCCTTCAGGTCCAAGATGTACCCGCCGATTCGGTCGATCAGCGCCGGGTTGACGCCGGCCATCGGCTCGTCGAGCAACAGGATCTGCGGCGAGGCCATAACACCGCGGGCGATCTCGAGCAGCTTCTTCTGTCCGCCGGAGAGCTCGCGGGATCGGTTGTCACGCAGGTCGTACAGCCCGTAGGTGTTGAGGATCTCGAGGGCGCGCTCGGTGTTCTCCCGCTCCTCGCGCTTGGTGCGCCCGGGTCGGAAGAAGATGTTGAACAGCGACTCGCCCGCCTGGTGTTGGGGGGCGACGAGCAGGTTCTCGAGCACGGTCAGCCCTCCGAGCTCGCGTGAGAGCTGGAAGGTGCGCATGAGGCCCATGCGCGCGATCTTGTAGCTCTCCCAGTTGGTGACATCGGTCGAGCCGATCTGCATGGCGCCGCTGTCGCTCTTCATCATCCCCGAGAGGATGTTGACGACCGTCGTCTTGCCGGCGCCGTTGGGACCGATCAGGGCGGTGATCATGCCCTGGGGCACGTCGAAGGTCGCTCCCGTGACGGCCATGACGCCCTGGAAGGACTTCTTGATCTCCTGGCAACGCAGGGCGAAGACGCCCTCGGTCGCGGTGTCGTTTCGCTCAGCCATTGGTGGTCTCCTGTCCGATTGCGGCCTCGACGGGGGCTGCGGGCACGACGACGGCGCTGTCGTCGAGTGTCTGGGTCGACCGCTTAACGAGGGTGAAGGGACTGCGCCGGACCCGCTCGGGCACCACACCCTGTGGGCGGAACCAGAGCATGACCATGAGCAACACGCCCACGACCATCGTGTCGATGTACTCAATCAGCCCCGGGTGGCCCGGGATGCTGGGCAGGAATGCAGGCAGGTGGATCAGCAGGGTCTCGACGAGCAACGCGCCGACGAGCAGTCCCACGTTGTTGCCGACGCCGCCGACGAGGATGACCGCGAAGACGACGAAGGTCTCACCGGGCAGCCACGCCGTCGGGTTGAACGAGCCACCGAACTGGATGATGAGTCCACCGCCGACGCCGGCGTAGAACGACCCGATGAGCATCGAGGTCAGCTGGTAGCGGAAGACGCCCTTGCCGAGGGTCGCCGCCACGCCGTCGTCGTCGCGAATGGCCCGCAGCGTTCGACCGAGCGGCGCGTTCGTGATGCGGCTCATCACCCACCACATGATGAGCGCGACCACTCCGGTGACCATTGCGAAGAACGGCACGAACGCGTTGGTCGTGAGCTTGAAGAAGCCCGCCAGCGGCTCGGGGACGTTGTAGAGACCGTCAGCACCATTGAAGAGCGGGACGTAGTTGTTAATCACGTCATAGAGCACGAGTGACAGCGAGATGAGCACCACCGCGAGGTAGTCCGTGCGCAACCGTCGCAGCGCGATCAACGCGACCACCAACGCGAGGGCCGACGCCGCGAGACCGCCGAGGATCAAGTTGATCGGGAACGGCAGACCCCAGCCGAGGATGTACTGCTGTCCTGTGCCGGCCGAAGCCGGGAGGCTGGTCACGCCGGTGATGTAGGCGCCCACGGCGACGAAGCCGATGTAGGCGAAGTTGAGGATTCCGGTTTCGCCGTACTGGATGTTCAGCCCCATCGCGAGGATGGTGGCGTCCGATCTCCGGTGTAAAAGAGCGACGGGCGTAGGTTCCTTCTAGAGATTCCAAACTCAGAAGGAGAACCCACACCCGTGCCAAGACGAGTATCCCCCATCGAGCGCGTACGCGCTGAGA